>NZ_CP084472.1:1369716-2054575 GCF_020405225.1 Natrinema sp. DC36 | reverse complement strand
GACGTAGTAGTCGGTGTGTCGGTACTCATTGGTCGATACCTCCATCGCGGGCGCGGGGAGAGCGGGAGATCGTCTCGTTCATATATGGTTGTTACTCGCTGTGTCGCGTATCCCGGTGCAACCGTTACAGCGGGCGTTACGGTCGCTTCCGGGCAGTTCTCGCAACCTAGTTGGTTGCTCTACTACCACCAAAACAACCACCTATATTAAAACTATGGACTAGAGTTGCCCGACTGAGCGAACGCACAAACGGACACAACCCGTAGGACTATACAGCAGGTTCATAGACATCTCTACACAGAAAATCAGATGTTCGAAACACCAATCCCGACAGACAACTGGACAATGTTATTCGATGAACCACATGGCCCAACCAACGACGGATGGGTAGCAGGGTATGAGTGCATACACGGTGGTTCTCGTGCTGAAATGACCGTTTATTGGGACGGCCCGCAAACCGACACTGTCGAAATCACCGTTGACGAATACGACAAGGCAGACGACAAAGGGGAACCAGACCGACGACCGGTTGACATGACCGTTCCTAAAGACGACGTTCAACAGAAAGTCGATGAGATCGGCAAGAGCTGGATTAATACAATCGACAACAACTAACGCGTCACTCGGCTTGCTCGAGAAGGTCGTTCAGCCACTGGGCACCTTTCCTGGCCACGAATTCCGCGTCCTCATCGCCGGTGTATTCAGCCTGTTCGAGAAGCAGTTCGATCTTGTCGCGCACGTCCGCGATCTCGGACGCAGGAACCATCCCTTCGACCTGCGCCGAAGACATTGACTCGCGGGGTACGTCCTCTATCTGTTCCTCGCTCGTACCGGCTAACGCGCCTGCATCTCGTAAGCGCTGTTCAACAGCAGCCTCCAACTCTTCATCGAGTTCCTTGTTAACTTCACCCTCCTGGAGTTTCTGCATCTCGGTGAAATCCCGGTCATCAATGTCCTTGTAGATCTGCCTCACATATTCGTAGCTCACGCCAAGCGCGTCCGCTACCGCGTTCTTATCGGCATTTGGATTAGCGCGATACGCAGCCAGAATTCGGTCTTTCTTCGTCGAGTCCTCAATGATCTCTTCGGGTGTGGCGGTAGTTTGTGCACTCATGGTGCCCTCCGTGTCTTCTTCAGGTTCGTATTCGTCGAGCCGCTCCTCAAGTTCGTCCTTGAGGCCATAGTCGATGGCCTCTACCCACGTCTCCCTGGGGATTTCTCCAGACTCAATATCGTTCAACAACTTGCTAATGTACTGCTGGGTGGCACCACTGATGGCCTCGACAGCTCTCCGGTCTGGATCGCGCTCGCCAGCCAGCCATGCATTGATGATTACCTCGCGCTTGTCGTACTCCTCGATCGGGTCGGCAGGTTCCGTCGACACACCTTCGATACGCTCAACCACATCACCACCGGAACCATAGGCAACGATGTCTCGGGTTGGCTTGAGACCGTCAACCCCTCGATGGTCACCTTCCGCAGACTCTGTGATGTGTTCCCGAAGCTCGCGGAGTGATTGACGGGTCTGCTCGCAGTACGGGCATTGCCACTCCTGAATATCGGAGTTTTCTGGGGCGGCAGATAGGGAGTTGTCAGGCATGTATGCAGGGCAACACCCGGGGTATGACGTCTGTCTTTACTGCTCCAGGGTTGCTTATGCACAACGTCAAGTGCAACCCATATAATAGTTGTCTTCAGTTGCCCTGGCTCAACTATCTCGAGCAAGCATACAAGACCCCTGTCGGCTGACTTCATGGATTCGATCGTACCCGCCATCGAACGAATGCAGCAAATTCAACTCTCGCAGCTGTGTTAGAGCGTCAGCGTACTCTCGCCCATCAACATCCGGGAATTCACGCTCGACACGACTGAACAGTACCGTATTGGAGATCGTGCCGTGCCTATCGACAGTCTCGAGGATTGTATAGCCGATCTGTTTTTGGCGTGAATCCGAATTCATCAGCTTGTCTGTGTCCATCTATGCCTGACCAGCGTATAAACAGAATTGCCACAAAGTGGAAGTAAAACCAACAGACAACTGATTCATTCACCGGAATACCTCGTTCACTCCCATGGTTTCTGGGATACATCGGAGAAGAACATATATAGTCTGGTAACCAGAAAAACTGTCTATGAGTATCAATATCCCAGAGACGCTTTCTGAAAAAGAATATACACTCTATGAAGACTCGCAGATGACAATCACACTGGTAGACGAAGATTCTCGTCCAGGTGCACTCTGTGTCAATATCTATCTCGAGCACCACGATGATTTCCCAGAGATCATTCCAGCCGATACCACGCATTGTGCACGATATGATGGCACAGCAGGTGATCCAAGCCACGTTTCAAAACTACCAGATGAGGAATATCAAACCGTGAAAAGCGCGGTTGACCAACTGTTGGACAGCCATGATGTAACGCTGACTGCACCTCAGGATGAATATGGCATTTGTCACACTTGCATGGGTGAAGATGGTAACTGTGGCATGATTGCGTTCGCCGTGAACCTCGAAGCAAAGTAGGGCAACAGTTCTACCCTATAATGGTAAGCAGCATCTGCGTTTGAAACTCTCACAACGAATAGGTTTCGTCCACCAGCACCATCGCATGCGACACTGTCGCGCTAGCCGACCACAGCGCCTTCACCCGCAACGACCCGTCTGCACAGTACTTCACTTGAAGTTCTCGACGACTCCCGGCAGCGACCGCCTCGATCATCACGGCATCATCACTGCTTGAATTCGTTTCTTTGACTGGGGCAATCACGGACATCACATCCATGATTTCGTTCCAGACAGCGCGGTAGTCGCTCGATTCCAGAACGGCAGTGACGCGTCGACCATCCACACCTTGGAACTCCCGATACTCGTCGTCGGAGAGCGCGACACGATCAATACGCTCGAGCAGACGTGCCGTCTTCACCAGCTGCGGCTTTTCGCTATCAACACCCTCGAGCCGACGACGCAGCTGGCACGTACCAGTCATGCGTCACCCTCCAATACGGTATGCTGGTCTGGGTGCTTGGCCGGGTCATCCAAGTCCGAATCGTAGTCGTTCAACGTCAGAATTTGCTGAGATCGTTTCCGGATGGTGACTACCGACGCGTCAGCCGCATCAGTAACATCGGCTTGTGTGATGTGCGTCGGTTTCCCCTGAATGACGTTCGCGGCGTAGATAGCGGCAGCAGCCAGACCAATCGGACGCAACCCAGCGTGCCCATCAGCGTCTTCCATCGTTTTCAGCTGACGAATTGCAGTCGTTTCACTCTCCGTCGACACGTCCAGCGTCGAACTCATACGCTGAATTTCTGCGAGCGCCTGCTGGAGATTCCGCGCCTGACTATCCTTTGTTCGATAGCGTTCGTCCCACTTTCGTAGACGCTTCATCTGCTTCTTCTTGGTCGCAGAAAGGCTGTTCCCGGACGCATCCTTATTCTGCCAACTAATCACCGTTGACAGGCCTTTGTCGTGCAGAAATTCCGTTTCGGGGGAGCAAGCACGGTCACGATCAGATTGCTCAGAAGCGTCGTAGGCATGCCACTCGGGGCCATAATCCATACACGTGTTGTTAACGACGAGACCACACGACATGCACACTTCTTCCTTAGTGGAGTCAGTCTCGAGGCGGCTATCAGATTCAGGGTAGGTGTTCCTCATCTGAGCCACCTCCGTGATCGTCGTTGCTGGGAACGAGCATCAGAACGCCATTAGAACCGTACACAGCGATGAAGTCCCCTGCCCCAATCCCGAGTTGCTCAACTGCCTTGGGTGGGATCGTGAGGCGGGTACTGCCACCATGCTGGATTGCCTTCCGCTCACCATGATATTTATTCGTCATCGACGCCCACCCGTAATGAGCCAGCACGTGCATCCTTGACTTGGCGGCGCACCAGCTCACAAATCTCCGCGATAACGTCCTCACAGAAATCTCGCTTCGCAGCCTCAGGGTCGTGCCCATCCGTAGTGTGGTCATCCAGAGCTCCGTCGTGCCTGATAGTAAGCTTCCAGATCCCTTCGACGCGCTCCGACGTAACGTCGATATTCTTCGGATGGAACCCAGCACTAATCAGTTCAATTACGGCTTCTCGACGATGCTCGCTCCACTGCTCGGCAACGCGCTGGGCTGCCTGGCTAGCGAAATCGTTGAGAATCTCAGGCTCGTAATGGTAGAGATCCGCAACAGAGTCTGGAGACACCGACCATGATGGTGTTTCAGCCTGACTAATGGAATGCAGTTCCTCAATCGGGCCAACGTCTTCGGTCATGTCATCGGTGTCTATCACGACGGGTTCATCGTCGCGCCATTCGCCGTTCAGTGGGCGTGCGGCGTGCAGGATAGTGGTCTGACCGTCAAATTGAGTAGCGTCGGAGTCGAGTTCAACGTACGCAGACGTGACCTCAAATCCAGGGTCATCTGGTACTCCGTCGGTCGTCTCCCAGCGCGTCAAATCAATCGTTCCGGTGAACGTCTGGGAGTCAACTTGAAACACGACTCTATCGCCTTCACAAAGTTGGATAATGTCGGCCACCCTCGACGGCGGTTCCACAGACGATGGCGTTATTTCGACACCACCGTCGGCAACCATGATGTCACCACCGCTATCGTCATCGTAATCGTCAGAGGCGCTCGAACTAACCGGCTGACAGAACTTGATTTGATCGTAGTGGTCGAACTCACCGGCCAGGTGTTCAACGACATCGATCGGCAGGTCGGCCATATTCTTGCGAAGTTGTCGATCCAAGTGCGCGATCTGGGAAGGATTCAGATCGAGATCGTCTACGAATGCGTGCCCGAACTCCGTAGTCTGGTACTCGCCAGCGAGGTATTGATCGTGGATTGTGGCGAGTTCGCGGTCGATAGCGACGACTTCGTTAACGGATCGCAGTGTTGTGATGTGTTCGTGATTCAGTTCTACAGTCGGTCGATTGGAGGGTTTTTGTTGTTCCATTGTTGGATTTTCCAGCGGGGTCGCAGTGCCACCAATTGCTTTCTTCATCGGTGGCGAGTCCTACAGTCGAGCATGACCTCGATGGCGCCGTGAACGCGCTGCCAGTCAGTATTGAAGTTCCAGTCGGAACTTCTCGCCATTAGCCTCGATTTCGGTATGGAAGTCGATTCGAGATTCCCACGTGTCCGTATACACGTCGTCGTCACAGTCGAAATCCGCCAAATCTTCAACCTTGAGATAGTCGACACCGTGTTGCAATTCACGGTAGGTATTGAACGATAGGCATTCCCATCGGATATTCCGTACTGCTGTTTCTTCGTGCGTCAGAATTCGGAGGATATGGCTATGGCCTTCAGATTCCTTTAGGGCTCCTTTGATAGCATCTACAATTGTCTCCTGGTACGCTTCGATGAATTTCGTCTCGACATCCGTTTGTGTATTTGTTTGTTCCATAGTTGTATTCTCCAGCGGGGTCGCAGTGCCACCAAGTTGTTTTTCAGCGGTGGCGAAGCCCAGAATCGGTCGTGAACCGACGGCGTCGTAAACGCGCACCGGGTCGTTCAGCGGAAGTCGATAACCAAGCGTTTCAGGGTGTCAATTTCTTTCTGGAGTTGATCGGTAATCCTCTGCTTTGCCTCCTCAGTTCCCAAGAATGGCTTTGCGTGCATACCGATCGAAAGGTCGGGATCGTTGTCCGGCATCCAGTGCTCTCCTTGACGGGTCTTCACGCAGACTTGTTGTGTCAGCGTTGGTTCTCCGTCTTCAATTTCCAGGGTATAATCGGCGGTAGCCCCGGTATACCGTTTGTCCGAGGTGCGCGCTTCATGGAAGAGTTCGCTGAACGGTGTGTCTGCGAGTGAATCGGCTTCCCGTACTTGGTTGTGGATCGTTTCGATTGCGTCGAGCTTCTGTTGGTTACTGTTGCTTTCAGTCATAGTTGGGCAGCCTCAATGATGTACTCGGTTGTTCGGGTATCCACGTTGGTGTGACTCAGCTGGGTTTTGAGATCTTCGACAGATTCAGCTGTGTCAAGAGCGTGTACAGCCTCAATTTGATCGTGCCCGTAGAGTGGGGAGTGACCGGCTGTAACCAGTTTTCCGTTGAGTTCCGCGCCTGTGAGGGAGGGGATTAGTACGTCCGTCTTGTCGAGATTTGTTATTGTATCGTCCATCGGCAATTACACTTATGACATATATTGTATAAAGTGTTGTGCAATACTATTAAATGCAACCAACAAAAGAGAGACTACTTCTGATCTTGAGACCCGTAAAATAACTCAGGACGCCACTCCTTCAGGTCGTCGACCATCATTTTGAACGTCATCACGTGCTCGACCGGCGGATGATTCAACTCCGAAATCTCCGGCTCTACATCCTCAAGACGCTGATTATACGTGTCTCGATGATTCCGCATCGCAAGCGTCTCCGGAATCGGACGACTCAATCCAGTGTATCCGCGCATCGTCAGTTCCTCCAACACCCCAACCAACACATCACGCGTCGGAAACACCCACCAGGAATCCCCACGCAGGTAGGCAAGCTTCGTTGCGTCCGTGACAATCCCGTCGACGTCACTCGTTCCGGTTTCCACTTCAAAGACATGGCGCGTGTGCTTGTCGACATCCTCGCCGTTCACGAATTGTAGTCCGCCCTTCTGCCACATGCAGAAGTCCAGCTCGGCACCCTCGATCGTCGGGTACATCTCGGGAAGCATCTGGTCGTTCCAGTCCCACTTCTCTTCGCTCCACCAATTGGTGAGATGCATTCCGAGTCTGTGCACGACGTTCTCTCCGGTATCCCCGACGTTTTCGCCGCTGAATGTTCGGTCGACGAGGTCGCGCCCGCTCGGTGTCAAATTGTAGAATCGGCGGTTGATGATGCGTTCTCGCGGTTCAGAGTCGATGTATGGAGGGCCAACCAGGTCGAGACGTTCGAGGAGTTCGAGGTTCGGATCGAACCAGTCCACCAACCATCGATGCCCCTCGCTGATGTAGTGCGTACGCGTGACTCGTTCGCCGGTTTCGTGGTCTTTGAAGTAGATTTCGCCGTCGATCTCGAGCCATCCGAGGCCTGCGACGAACTTCAGGTCGGCCTCGGTGATCGGGTATTCCTCGCGGTACTTCTTCCACAGGTAGTTTACCTTGGCTTCCTCCCCAATGCGTCGTGATCGACGCTCGACACCACGCTTCACTTCTGCGCAATGCTCATAGAGTTTCTTGTGTTTGGTTGACCCGTCGCTGTGCTGCTGCCCGGGATTATTTGTAGGCTGGCTAGCCATACTTACAACAGGAATTAGTTACAATTAAGTGTTGTTACAGCTATACGATCGATCGTTCGTACTATCCAGCAGACAGGTTATGGTGAGCGCCACAACCCCCGATTTGTTACAGCTATGTATTACGTTACAGCTATACTTTCAATGGGATGAACGCAGAACCTTCACTTGTTACAGCTTCTGCAAATAGAGTAAGAGAATAACAAAAACCGGCCATACAAAAACCAAAGATGTCAAGATATCTGACTCAAATGCCGACACGCTTGAAACAAGGGTGGTGCCAGCCAAAGCGATCCGGCCCAGCAGGTAACACTACCTAACAGGATAATTAGAAATACGCACCACCACTATAAAAAGAAACAACCGCACATAGCTATCGCGAACTAACAACGAGACGTCGCACGTAGATCTCGAACTTCTCTCGAGTCCCAGCCAAATGCAAGCACTCTGGGGCCTGCTGTCCAAGCCGATTAAAGTCGCTCGCATCAGTGATGATCCCGTCGTTCACAGCCTGTTCCATCAGCTCCATCGGGAGGATTCCCTCGCTGTGTGCGATCTCGCTCAACTCAGCGGGATTGATTTTGGAAGCTGGCGCCATCACTCATCGCCTCCGAGGTAGCGGAACACGTTCCCACCGACATTCTCAACAACACCATCACTCTCGAGTTCGTTCATCGCCAACAGCATCGTCTTCGGGTGCGCGTCGATCTTCGGGGCGAACGACGGAACGGACACGTCATCGCCCTCATCGAAGCGGGCAGAGATCTGTCTGTGTGCACGCTCAGCGAGTTCCTCAACACTCTCGTCATCATCACCCTGCGATTCGGTGGAATCCTCATCAGTGGTGTCTGTGTCTTCAGAATTAGGTGTGTCGCCACCATCAGCAACAGCGGTCAAGATTACATTGTTACCAGCATCAGCATGACCGGTGTAACCGACGCCTTCCTGAATCTTCTCGACCTTCGTCGTGCCCTTCACGATTTCCAGCTGGAGCGACCCATTGTACGGGCTGACGCGCACGTCTTCCAGTACGTACCGCTCATCTTCCTCGAGCGGGGCCTTCCCGTCAAGGTCGCACCCAACCCAATCGACGATATCGATAGTGCCGGTCGAGTCTGAAATCACGCCCTGTGCCTCTGGGCCGTGCTCCGAATCGGTATCCCAGTTATTCACCCTCACCGTCACCGTCACGTACGGATTCCCTTCATTCGAAAGGTCATGAACAGCCGTCGCGACCGCCTCGAGCGACTCAGGATTCTCGGCTGGAGAGTCTTCCTCGTCACCGAGACCGAACGCACGCAGATTAAAATCCAGTTGCTCCGCAGTAGCATCAGGATCGATGCGCGCACACCGATTCAATGGCGTTGAATTCTGCGAGTCAGTAATCACGTACGAGTCATCGTCATCTGCTGCTTCAGCAAGGCGGTCTTTGTAATCAGACGGATTGTCGAACAGGTCAGCACCACCAGCACCGTGCCGGTGCACATACTCTGAAATTTCGTCGAGCGTCTGCCCAACGTGGTATGCAAGCGCTTCGTTCGTCTTCCCTTCGTTAATCACTGTGAAGTGCGTGTCACGCTCGAGTTCACCGACCATCGCAACCCGTGACATCAATTCGTGGAACTGGTCAAGGTGCGACTTACGTTCCTGCTCGGCACCGAACTGCTCCGCGATATACACGACTGCTTCTTCAATGTCGTCTTCAGACGGCACGTCAACACTATCAACCCCAGCTTCTTCGGCCATCTGCTCGGCAAACCGACGGAACAGCATCTGTCCGAAATGCACCGTCTGAACACCCTGACGAGACAGATTCGCGACGCCGTCAATACCGTACTTGTTGAATATCTCACCGACGTACTCTTGGGATTCCCGCCACAACGACCGCAATTCGTCGTCGTCACAGCCGAGAACGAACTGGTTGTACGCAACGGAGTGTTGTACGAGGTCGTACCCATCAGGGTACACCCATTCATCATTCGTGTCCTGGTAATCAATTCCAGCAAGTTCACAGTACGCCTGCTTCATCGGAGACCCATCCTGCACCGGCTCTTTGAGGAACCGCGTCATGATAGTCCGCCGCTGCTCTGCTGGCCCCTGAATCACTTGCTCACCCGTGAACACAACTGGAGCCTGCAATTCGTAGTCGTCGGTGGCCATGTCCGAATTACCTTTCTCGTCCGCCCCGCCGGAGGAAGACAGCCGGTAGAAATTATGCAGGTTGTTCAGCTGCCAGTCCTCCATGTCTGTAGGCTTGTACTCGTCGAACCATACCGGCATTGCGTTCGTCGTTGCCAGCGCACTAAGCAGCGTGAACTGCGTCGAGTCACACTTCTTTGGACTTTCAGGCAGACCGGCCATCGGCCACAGCACGTCTTTCAACGCGTGCGTCTTCCCAGACCCAGTTTCACCAGTGATCGATACACCGTTGAACTCTCCTTCCCAGTCCATTACGAGCGGCTTCAGCGGTGCCGTATAGAACCAGGAGAGAACAGGCAGGAAGCGTTCAGAGACCCGCATTGACGTCACCAGTTCCAGGATATCCACGATTTCTTGCGCGTCGTAATCGTCTCCAGGGGAGGGTTCCCATGCACGTTCGATACTGTTGCCCTGTTCAAGATAGACGTTATCTGGGTCGTCTGTCCAGCCATCAGCAGTCAGGCACCCGTCCGGTACGACGAATTCGTCACCGTGACGGCCCATCGTGTCCACACCGGTACGGATAGGAACATCTTGCGACGCGATCAGTTTCCGAAGCTCACCGATGTATTTGTTGCCACCGGTGTAGTCGGTACTAATCCCGGTCACAACGTGATTTTGGAATTTGCGAGAGTCGTTAAATACTGTCGCAGGAACGATTTCTTCGTACGATTTCTCGCCCGTTGACGGGTTGACTTCCAGTTCAATATGGCGCTCCCCGTCTTGATACAGGAACGATTTCGGGTCAATCGTGAAGTTCGTGATTTTCTTGAACCAGACGTCAGTCGCACCAGTGTCCGGGTCTGTTGTTTCAATCCATTCACCGTAACTCCCGAAGTGGAGTTCCAGGTCGGTCTCGACGTGGAACCCCGAATCATCGCTGGAAAACGAATCCCCCGGAGTGCTACCGTGGTAATCGATTGAGCACGAACACGCTTCGTCGACATCGAGGATGCCGTGCTCTCGCAGCGTAGACAGCGCTGGCGGGCACATGCCCTCATTCTCCATCTTCTCGACCAGCCGCGTCAGGTGCTTACGTGTCTTATGTTCATCATACTCGGTCGAGTCACCGAACGGCGCGTACTCTCCGAAGTCCTCAGTAACCGTGTCAACGTCGTACCCAGCCGCAAGCCCGAGTAGGCCAGCGTACGTGTCGATTTTGAACGCGTTCGGATGCTCCTCCCTCGCTTCAGAGGAACGGAACGACAGCGCTGCGTGGTAGCAGTCCGGCATTTCATCCGGGGCTTCCCCACGGTCGAAATCAACATCGACTGGGTTGGTCGGGTCGTGCTCGGCAATCGGTTCGCCGTCAATCTCGACACGATCCAGGACTTCCCCAACGGAGAGGAACACGGGTACTGTGGTGTCGTTCGTCACCTCGTACGTGCTGTCTTCGCACCCTGGAATGTCGGCAGGGGCGACGACGTGGGATTTGACTGCGGAGCCGCGCAGATCAATCCAGTCATGATTCAGGTTAATATCAGATTCCAAAACTGGGTCGTGCAGCGCAAAGTACAGGTGTGCGCCGCCGTTTTGCGACTTGACCATCGGGACGCCTTCCGCGTTCGTGACTTGCACGTCGTCAGCGTCAAATTCGTCGGTCTTGTACAGGTCAAGGTCGAAAATCAGCAGATGGAAGTCGCCATTGACGTTTTCAGTCGAGTCCATACCGGCGATACCCCAGCGGTCATGGGATGACTCCTGTACTTCTTCGTGCGTGTACACGTGCTCGGCCTCGTCGAAATCTTGACTGTAGCCACCCCATTTGTCAATCGGGTGCTTGGTGTCGGAGGCGATACGGATGTACCGGAAGTCGCCAGTGTTGAATTCGAGATCGACCTCACCGCCGTCAGTCACGAGGCGGTGTTCGGTCGAAGCGTCGGTGCTGCTGTTGTTAGTAGGGTTGCGCGATTCGTCTGTCGTGTTCTGAGAGACAGAGAAGTCCCCCAGGGAGGTTTGTTGTGCGGACATTGTCTTCAACCACGAGGCAGTTGGGCGGCGAGTGCGCGCCGCGCCTCACTTACCATTACGTATTCCCCAGTATGTTAAAAGTGTTTGGTGACTCCAACCAACTATAGGGACATTAGTTGGCCTCGGCAAACCACAGTAGTTCTACCAGCGCGAATTTTACGCTGGGACATACCGTTTTACGTTCATCGAGTTCTCTGAAATCGACATACAGTAGCATGGTCTTTACGGATTTTACGCATTTTACGGCAAAATGAGATACAGTACGTATGTGTGTAGAAGTAGTGAGAATCAGTACAGTTCTACCTCTTCGGCTCTCACATTCGTGGTAGGGTAGAAATAGGTGTAAAATGCGTAAAATCCGTAAAAGCCATCTTCCAGTCTTGCGATTTCCCGTTTTACACCTGTAGAAATTTGCCGTAAAACTCGTAAATCTCTCAGGGAAGGATACTTAACTCGTTGCCCGAGTATGTTCTGGTGGAACGACCGATCGTCGTTCCAGCTCGCCACAACGGAAAAGAAGGTCTTCAACCATGAGGCGGGCCATACGAGGGCGGGAGTAGTGCCCTGCCCATTCTTGGTAGGCAACGATTTGTACTGTTTTTCGAGCGTCTCATTGCTTCATAGCACAAACACTTATAAATGACTAGATTGTATTTTAAGTCAGAGGTGGAGTCTATCCCCTCGTCTTCAACCAAGAGGTACTCTCGTCGGTGGGAGTAGTGCCCCGCCAACTGCTTTTCACTTCCCGAGCGCCGCCCATACCGGTACCGGACGTGGTCGTCACACCCTTCGTTGTGAGTGGTGGGGTGTTCCCGGAGTTTTTTAAGTGGCTGATGGGGACTGCAACTGTATGCCGTTGAAACAACAAACGCTTGATGGAGAAATTTTGAGTCACAACCCGACCCCATCGTGTTCGTCGAGTCTGTCACGACTTGATCCGCCAGTGTGTCTGTTTCGAGTGATTTTCGACGCGGAGAGTGGTGGGATCACGTCGGAGAAGCTCTTTCTTCAGGATGGCGATCGGGATGGTCGGTCTTTGAGAGAACGTGCGCATATCGCTGCTGAGCATCAGTCTCCGTACGGTATTGCTCGTGTGCGGAAGGTGGTGAAGATGGAGGAGAGGAATGGGCCGATTGAGGATTCGGATGAATGGCGCGTTTCGGAGTGGCTCGATGATTGAATAACTGGGGGATCTGTTACTCGTGACACACCCGTCGTGGTGAGTGGATGTTTTGTGTAGTGGTTGGTTTTTCGTGTGCTCGCCCAACGGTTTAAGAAGGTGTATGTCGTATGATTATGTACGAGGAGTCGGGCGATTTCGGGTCGTTCGACAACTAATACATCATGTCACAACAAGAAACTTTCAGCAGTGAGCAATTCCGTTCTGTTACCCCACTTGATAGTATCAGCAGATATTTCAAATCACTTGACGGTGATGCGTACACTTATAAGGTGAAGATTGCGCTTGACAGAGAGGCGCAAACGCGAGTGACTGAGTGGAACTTGAATTCGCCGAACGAAGAAATTGATCGGACGAACGAGCTTGTGAATCATCTCAACGCCGACCCGGATGCGGTGTTGTCGGCGATTTTGGAGCATACGGATCTTCGGACGACGAAAATCGGATCGCATCTTGGGTCGGTGATTGTTGATGCGGGTGGTGATATCGTTGGGTACAAGCTGATTAAGCATTATCCGAATGCACCGTCGGTGCAGATCGCACATGAGGAGCTTGTTGAAGATCTCCGTGCTTTGAATCCTGAGTAGTTTTTGCGAGCTTGATGAGCCTCATCTATACATAGGAGATCTCGATACGCCATCCGTACTTCATTGCTATCGCACGGGATTTACGAGAGGCGTTCTCATCGAGATATTCGAGGCCCTGATTGTCGCTCCATCTCAAGCATTCTACGGCCACCTCAATTCCCCAATCCCATCCATATCAACTAAGTGGTGTGGATGGTTCGGGATTTAGTATGACTATTCGCACCGACGGGAGGGGGATTTCTCTACCGTCGCTCGACTCTACATTCGCTCACGAAGAGGTGTCGATGGCGCTCACTAGATGCGGACTTCTCGTGGAACGGGCAGAGATGCTCGCTCGGCTGTACGCCCGACATAGAGACTGGACAGTCGTCGAAGAGCAGTGGCTCGAAGAACGGTTCGACGAGCGTAGTACACGCGGTAGTTCGAAGGGCATCTATCGCGCTCTCAGCTCGCGATTCAAGACTGCTGGAAGCGAACTCCCGTCGATCGTCCAACTTCCTACCGTATTCGATCGATGCGAGACGAAACGCGACAAGGCGCAGGTACTATACTTCTACTTAGTGGAGGACGACCCTCTCGTGAAGTACATCGTCCACCGATACGCCAATCGGCTTCAGGAATCCGGCGTCGACGGGCTGGACTTCGAGCAGGACACAGTTGAACGCCTTCTGAACGAATTCCATTACGATGATGGGAGCGAGTTCGACTACGCAGAATCGACGACGCGTCGGTGGGGCGAAGGACTCCGATCCGTGATGCGAGAGATCGGCGTTCTCGACACACAGCAGGCGTTACAGGGCCAGATTCCCAATATCGGAACGACACCGCTGCTGGTCGCGTCAGGATACTCGTGGGAGGCCCATGGGGATGACTGGCTTTCCCAGCCGACCGGCTGGCTCTACCTCTTCCAGCCGGAGCAGTACTGGGACTCCTTGGCCGAACGTGTAAGCGACCATCCGAATTGGGAAGCGAGCGGAATTCACGGTGAAGTGAGACTCCATCCGGTCGACGACACGTACGACTGGGCTGAACCGTGGGAGGGAGAACTATGACCGACGAGAGCTGGTTCGCTGCCGACGTCGGGAGCGACTTCGAGGAGTCGGTGCGGATCGATCGAGAAGACGATGGGCGGGATCACCGGCTCGAATCGATCGACACCTACCACGTAACCGAGGAGTCCGAGGACTTCATGTCCGACTTCTTCTCGCGGCTACTGGGGCGCTCCGAGGATATGCGGTCGGGCGCGAACTACTGGCTCTACGGCTACTACGGCAGCGGAAAGAGCCACCTCCTCAGCGTGCTTCGCGGCCTGATGGACAGCGAGTGGCTTCGAGAGCGAGACGCTGTCTGGGCACAACTCGCCGATGGTCGTGAGCTCGAGGCGCTCGAATCGACGTGGTCGTCGATCCACGAGGAGTACGAGGTCATCCCGATCTCGGTGAATCTCCTGAAGCATCAGGGCCAAAAGGAACTCAGCTTCAGTGAGATCGTCCTACAGAGCGCTCATACGTCTGCACGGCTTACCGGCGTCGAAGGGGGGCTCTCATCGCAACTCAATGTCGCGTATTTCGAGGATTGGTACCGGACGACTGACGCGTGGAGCGACCGGACAACGAACACCCAATCAGCACTACAGAATACGGTTGGCAGTCCCGAAAAGTACGACTGGCAGAACGTTCAGCAGTACAAGGCTCTCGCCGATGTCGTACTTCCAGCGCTCTTCGAACAGGAGACCGGCACAGCGGACGGAATCGACGACCTGACGCCGTCCGATCTCGATCCCGAAGCGATGGTCAAGCGGCTCGAACAGATACGGAGCGACCGCGAGAAGGAACTCGGTCAGCCAGTCAAACTTGTGTTGTTGCTTGACGAGGTCAGCCTCTTCATCGGCACGGACTTCGACCGACTCACCGAGCTACAGACGCTCGCCGAGAGCGTCGACGAGATCGGCGACGGCGACATCCAATTGGTGGCGACAGCACAAGCCAAGATCGAAGACGTCCAACCGCAGTTTGCAGCTCGCGGTGCCGACTTTAGCATCGTCAAGGATCGATTCCCACATCGGTTCGGCCTCCCGAGCCGGCACGTCGGCGAAATATCCACACAGCGATTGCTCAAAAAGACGGACACCGGGCGGACGAATACGAAACGCGTCCTCGAGCGAACCAGCAACGAGCCCGAGACGCTCCTCGTCTATTCAGGCATCGAACAGAACACCGAGCCACCGCTCGACGGCATCGATCGGGAACAGCTCATCGACTTCTACCCGTTCCTCCCGTATCAGCCACCGCTATTTCTCGAGATCCTCTCGAATCTCCGGCAAGAAGCTCACGACCCGGCTAAGTCGATCTTCTCGGGAACTGCACGAGCGATTCTGGCTCTCGTTCACGGACTCTTGGAGGAGTGGATGGCAGCCGCCGATGAGGCCGACGTCATTTCGCTTGTCGACTTTTATGATCTCATCGAACCGGAACTCCACGACATCACCCCGCAAGACGTGGGGGTTATCAACGAGATAGAGGGGCAGCACGACGCCGGCAAACTGGAGGAAATAGACGTGGACGTCGCGAAGGCCGTACTGCTCCTTCAACACATTCCCGACACCATTCCGATGTCTGAGCGGAACCTCGCTGTCGCCGTTTTGAGCGATCTTGACGGCCCCACCCAGTTCCAAATGGAAAATCGCGTGGAGGACTCGCTCCAACGGCTGCGGAAGTTTATCCGCCCGACGCACGACGAAACTGGCCCGAAGTACGCGTTCACCCATCCCGAAGAGCGCGAGATAATCGAAGCGTCCGAGCAGAACGTGAACGATCCGGACTGGGAAGGCGTCATCAAGGCTGTTGACGGGTATCTGTGGGACGATGTCGTTCGTGATCTCTCACTTCCGACGTCCGCGGAGTACGGCGATACCGGCGAGCAATACCCAGTCCGTTACGAATTCAGCATCGACGGGATCAGCCTCGATACAACGGTCGATGCAGAGGATGCACTCGATGTTGAGGTCGCCGTTGAGGGAATTTCACCCGCAGCGAAAGATATTGATTATGATGGAGACCCGCTCGAATGGACGATCGGACAGGACGGGCTTGACGACCTCCGCGACACCCTCATCGAATGGTGGTCGCTCAGAGCTGCTGTTGGAGACCATACACTCCCCCAGTCTGTAGAACGTGATCTTGCCGACCGAGCAGTTCGAGTCAGAAGTAAACTCGTCGAGGCACTCAAGAGCGGAACATTCGATGTCAAGGATCGCGGCGATCAGATTGGAGGGTTAGTTTCAGCAGTCGAGGAGTATCTCGACGTCAACTACCCCGACGACTTCCACCCTGTAATGCTACAGGTAGGGGAAGACCACTTACAGGAACTCCGGGGACTCACCGCACAAGACCCACTCCCTGCGTGGGCTCAGCAAATCGATGTCGCCACGGAAGATCCAGAGACGCATGGCGGCTCAATTCAAAACAACGTCCGTGCGTTCACCGGTCAGCAACTGAAGCATCGCGGCGGGAACCTCGCGATGGCCACTATCCTCGATGGGATCATCGAAAAGAAGTCGATCTACGAGAATGCCCGCCCCGCGCTGTGTACGATCATCTGGGGTCTCTGCCGGAAGGGAGACTTTCTACCTGTCGACGAAACTGGAGACTCTCTCGAACTCGACGCCGTCATCGATCTGAATAAACTGACGACGACGCGTCTCAAGATCGCAGGGAGCGGGGGTGTACGAGGGATTCTTCGGAAGGGCGGATTCATCGACTCGACGGAAACCATTCCTGATGGAATTGTCAGGCTTCAGTCTGCGAACGACACGCTCGCCGGTCGACTCGGTAGCCTTGTTGAAGACGTTAGACTGGTTTCGGAGAGTGACGTCCAAACGCAAGTCGTTCGTGATCTGCTTGAATCGTTCGTAGAGGCTCTAGAAGCCGAACAGCAGAACGCTATTGACAGAAGAGAGGCAGTTAAATCTCGAGACACTGACTGGGAGGAAGTCGTCGAAAAGACCAATGACGCTCAGGAGTGGTTCGAAGACGCCAAAGAGGTGTGGAACCTTCGACTCCCCGCTCTCACGCAACTCGACGCCCAACAGACTCTCGTCCAGCAGTCATACAACTGGCTAACCGACGAGTGCGAGACGGCAAGCAGAACACTCGGTGAAAGTATCGATGGATACGACGACGAGTGGTGGACACACGACGGCTGGGACAGATTCAACGACGTCCGAAACACCTCACCGGCGCTCGACGACGCGATCGAGGACGCATGGAACTCGTTCCAGGACTCGACCGAAGTGGGTTCGTTCGTTCACGAGTTACAGGAGCATCCGTGGATTCAGCCCGCGAGTGAGTTCGAATCGAATGTCCGACCGGCCTTCGAGAGCGAATACATCATGCCGCTCCGTCGAGCTGTGTCGTGGTACGATGATGTCTCGGGAGCGGTTTCCACGGTAACGGGTGGGACGACGAACGCCGACGCCGACGACTTCATCCGGGCCACGAACACGCTTCTCGACAGGGAGCCACTCTCCGTAGTTGCCGGCAGCGACGTCAATGCAATACGCGAGACGTTTGAGGAGTTACAGGAGCTCGTCGGTGAACAGTCACCCACGGACGTCACGGCGATCGGACTTCTCCCGGCAGATAGAGAATCGCTGGACGCAGAACTGGAGCGACTCGTCGAGCGATACGACCTCAGTATCGAGCATACTGAGACGGGGGTGATCGTCCGATGACGAGCAAGCGTCCCTTCCACGATTTCACGGAGCGACTCGCACAGTTCGCTGACGGTCGACGCGGTATCCGAAACCCGTTCGTGATCGTCCCCGTACAGCCAAAGTACGAGCAACGTGTCGCCGATCGGCTCTCCGAGTGGGCCACAAATCCAAACCAAACAGAGGGGTTCCCGGAGAATGGAACCGTCCAAGTGCTTCGACTTGACGAACTGTTCGTCGAAACCGATGTCTTCGAACTCGCAGTCGATCTCGGAAAGAACAGCGAACCAGAGACGATCACCGAAACCATGCAAGACCGATTAGCAGAGGAACTCGTCGCAGTCATGGTCGAAGAGATCGAGTCACCAGCTCAGCAGAGGCACGTCGTCCTTCTCACGCATCTCGGGAGTCTCTATCCGTTCACGCGTGCCTCGGAACTGCTCGATGAACTCGATCGCCGTAACATACAGTCGACCATCGGTATCCCGTTCCCCGGAGACATCGTCGGTGGGAAATTGAGCTTCTTCGGTGAGGAATCGCGCAACTACTACCCCGCCCACCAAATCGAGGGGCGGATCGAAGGGGTGCATCTCCAATGAGCGATACGTACATTCACGACATCTTCCAGCAGTCACCGACCCGCGAACTTGAGGAAGTCCAGAAAGTTAATTCCAGAGCGCAGGCGGAGAACGACGTCCGCGAGTTCTACGAAACAGATAGCGCTCGCGACGTGCTCACCACACTTGGGAGTCTCGTCGACAAGTACCCACACGAGGAACCGCGCTTCCTCTACATTTCCGCGACGTTCGGGTCAGGAAAGACGCACCTCCTGAAACTCATCGGGTTTGCCGCTGATACCGGGTCAGAGTTCGACGATCTCGGCGAGGAACTGGCGAGTCGATGGCCGGGCTTCCAATCGTTCCGCCAGAGCGTCGCGAACTCACACGTCGACCGGTTGAAGCCCGTTTTCCTGAACCTCCTCAACCGGGACGCGTCGCAGGAGCCCCCGCTTCCGTACCTCATCTACGAGGCCATCGGTCGCGAACTGGGCTATCCGACTGACCCGAACTGGCTGCTGGAGTGGGCGTGGCAGCTCGATATGAATCACGACGGCTGTTGGGAGCAATTACAGGACGTCGAGCACCACGGACAGACGTTTCAGGAGGTATATGACGAGCGGGCCTTGCTACGAAGTTGGCTCTACGATGTTGTTCCGACACTCGATAACTCCCCATTTGCATCCCGCGAGGAAGTCAAACAGTCGATCGACGACGCCATCGATGATGTCGAACCAGACGAGTTCAACCCCGACGAACTAGTCGATCGGATCAAGACGGCTCAAGAGGCATTGAGCACCCCTGACACCGAGACGGAATTGCTGATAGGGCTCGACGAGGTAGCACTGTTCATCGGCGATGGGCGACATCGCTACAGAGAGTTCCAAGAGACGATGGAGGCGTTGACGGAGTTGGGAATTGGGCCAAATCCCCCCGTAATTGGCACTGGGCAGTACCCGATCGAACGTATCCACGGTGAGTTCGAAGATACGGAAGTCACAGAACAGCCGTGGTACGGAGCACAAGAGCCGCTAGAGGGGGCGGACACCGAGATCATCGTCCGTAAACGATGGCTGCAAAAGGACACCGATGGCGAACAGGATGTCGAGTCTGCTCTCCGGGTAATGCCCGGCTTGACGCTCGACGCATACTCCGACATTGCCGGTGACGATCCCGACGCTGTCGAGTCGTACCCCTTCCGCGAATACGATCTCGGGCTCTTACGAACGGTGATTCAGCAGTTGATGCCGCGAGGACGTGTGACTGAGGAGGAGTACGTACAGGGCCGGGCGTTGCTCATCCTCGTCCGGTCACTATTCACCCGATTCGGGTGGGGAGAGAAGCCAGTCGGTGCCCTCGTCACGTGGGATGAGCTGTACGATCTGCTCGTTGAGGAGACGACCTATATCCCGTTGTGGGTGCAGGAAATGGTCGAGAACAAACTCATCCCCTCGGCTAGCGGCAACGAGGATGCGTTCTCTGTCCGTGTCGCGAAGGCGCTGTACCTCCTCAATCAAGTTCGTTCTGAAGTGCCGTCGACACCGGCGAACCTCGCTCGGTTGATGGTCAAGTCGACTGACGAGTCGTTCGAGTCCGTTCGGGACGACGTGGAGTCGGCGCTGTCTGATCTCCTTGAGGATCGGAAGGTGCTGACAGAGACGAACGACCGTGGTGACGAGGAGTATCTGCTGGTCTCGGAAAAGCAGGAGGATATCCTGACCCGGGCGAAAACTCGTGCACAGCAGATCTCGTCGCATCGGCTCTCAGCCAAGTTGGAGAGTTCCCTTCAGGAGGGGAGTGATCATCTGCTTTCGGAAGGGAGTCGACACGAGGTCGACCTCGAGGGAGAGCGTAGAGTGCCGCTCCGATTCGGCTACTCCGTCCTCGATCCCATCGAACGAGCCCCGACGCCCGAGTTCGACTCCGTTCGTGTTCGACTGGTCGCAGATCGACCAGACACGGTGAGCGATCAGGTAGAGGCGTGGCAGTCGACCAACGAGGGACGGGACGGTGGCGAACACGTTCTCATCGCCGTTGACGTTCCGGAATCGACGGTTGATCGCCTGCGTGACGTGATGGGAATGCAGGAAGTCCTCTCGGAGGAAACGGAGACGTACCCGGACTTAGAGTCCGACCATCGCGATGAACAGCGTGCACTCGAGTCGACGGTTCGCGACCAGCTCGACGAAGCCGATGTCTACGTCCGAACTGGCGGGACGAGAGGGCGATACGGTGACGCGTTCGAACGAGTGGTGGCTGAGCAGGTACAGTCCGTGTTCAGTGGGACGCGGTTCGTCCTGACCAACGGGATAACGGAAGTCGACGACGCCAAGCAGATGGCACGGTTCTTCCGCGGCGTCGGCGACTGGCCCCTTTCGGCTGAGGACGCCGTCACGCTCGGCGTGGACACCGATAGGGCAGAACTCGCTGACGGTTGGTGTCTGGAGTTCCTTGATGAGTACGAAGCCAGCCAATCGCTTCGTGCTGAAGATCTGCTTGATCAGACTGTCCAGCGCGGAGGTACATATCGCGGGACGCCACAGGAGTCGATTTCGGCACTACTGATCACACTCGCAACAGCTAACGAGATCGCGCTTCGCCGAGACGACGAGTACATCACCGAACCGGACGAGATCGGGCGAGCAGTCAGAAACAAGACGAACCTCACCGAAGTCCAGATTCGATTCGAGTCGTTGGACGGTATTGATCCCGACCAAATTCGTGAGACTGTCGAGACACTGATCGGCGAGGAACCGGACGGAACCGATCCCGACGCATGGCTCTCGGAGTTGGCCGAGTGGGTGGACGAGAACAGCGTGCTAGTGAAACGCGTCCTGCGTGGAGTCAGCAGAGAGTTCGGCGAAGGCGCTTCGCTGGACGAACTCGAAGCAGCTTTCGAACCCGCACTCGGTGGCGAATCCCTCGATACAGACGATTTCGCATCCGACGAGATCGAACAGCAAACCGAGCGCTTTGCTCGGGCAAGAGGGCTATTTAGCCCGGGTGAAGACGGTGACACCCTCTGGGAGCGGTTCAGCCAGCGGACGACAGAGATGCAACGGCTGTACCCCGGAGCGGACATCACGGGCGAGATGCAGACGATCGTTGGCGGAGACGAGGTACCTGGTACTGACCGTCTCCGGGCGATGATCGACGACGCCGACGCTCACAGACGAACTGTCGTCCGTGAACAGTACAGACGCACCACGGGAGAAACGCCGCCCGAAGAGGAACCAGAGAGTGTGGTTTCCAGCCTCGTTACGTGGCTCTATGCACACGATGGGAGCAGCAAGGAAATCGCCGACCGCGTTGGCGTCGAATTCGACAGCGTGACCATCGACGATCTCTACAACCTCTTCGAGACGGCGTGGAACGGTGACTCGTTCTCGGAGGAAGACCTCGTCGACCCGACGGTCGTCCAGCAGGCCAAACGATACGAACGTTCACGGCAGCTCCTCGACGCATCCGGCAGCGAGGCATCGCTCTGGTCGCGACTTCGTGATGCGTCAAGACGACTTGAGGAGGAACACCCGAACCATCCGATCACAACCGATGTGAACGAGATGCTCAGTCGGTCACAGCCCCCGAGCGTCAACGAGGTAGAGCATCTCCTCGATGAGGCAGAGAATCCCTTCGAAGTCGACGAGCGGCTTGAGGAGCTTGCCGGCGAACTACAATCCGAGTATCCTGGTCACGATCTTACCGAAAAGGTAGTTGATGCAGTAGAGGGAACCAGCCCGCCGAGTGAGGAACACGTAGGTGAACTGATCGAAGAAGCCGAACAGTTACTTGGCGGTGTCGACGAGCAGTTGCAGCGGATTCGAGAAACTATGGACGAGCTACCCGATGGCTCTGTTATGATGATCGAGCCGCTCGACTGACATTATAAAACATTATCGTGCGCCCGTGATTCTATCTCGCCACCATGCTCAGAGTCGGGGATGAGGAAGACGTTTCCACATTAGAAACAGTTTCCCTGAAAGATGAGGGATTTCGTGAGGATGATCTCCGGGAGTGGATTATAAATAGTCCTGAAAGTATTCTCGGCGAGGACTTTCGGCTCATCGGTCGAGAAGTCTCCGTGAAGCAGATCCGCGATGGGATCGATCTCCTCGCTATCGACCGAGATGCCAATGTGGTTGCTATCGAACTCAAACGAGGCGCGTTGAAACCGAAAGTCGATTTTCAGGGCCTCAAGTATGCCGCGTACACCTCACACTGGGATTACTCCAAACTTCGCGACCAATTTAAAAAGTTCAAATCTACAACGTGGGGGCAGACGCTCTACGAGGAAGAAACCACGTTTACCGAGGTACTTGACGAGTTCTGCAACGAGGACTACACGCTCAACCAGGATCAGCGGATCGTCTTCGTCGGTGAGTCCGTCCGCGAGCGGCTGGATATCGTGCTTCGGTGGCTCAGCGACAGGTCGATCGACATCTCCGTTATCGAGTTCCAACTCCTCAAGGACGACGACCGGTTGTATCTCGATGCAGAACAGACAATTCCGACGCCAGAACACACCGTGACCGATGTGAGTCCCGACACCTCCGACGAGCCGTGGAAGGAGGACGGACAGAGTTGGCACCTCAACGAGCGTTCGAACGAGCAAACTGCCGACCTGTTGGAAGACGTCACGACTGCACTACAGGAACTCGAATTCCTCAACGGGCCAGAATGGGGTCAGAAACACTACGTCGCCTTCAATAAGGGCCGAAAGCGCCGTATCGCAATTCGAACAAAACGCACCTTGTTCCATATCGACCTGTACGATGTCGATACCGAGGCACTGAACGCTGGAGAGATCGCCGAAGCTCTCGGAATTGATGTCGATTCAGTCGCAGTTAAAGATGATATGCGGAGTAGTGGTCGAAGCGGCGTGCGAATTACCTGTCGATCAGATCAAGATCTGAATTTCGGTGCGCTGGAGTCAGAAGCCCGGAGAATACTTCAGAAGGAAACTGCGTAGAATCTCGAACCGTTGGAGTTCACTAACGGTTCTGACAACGCGTTCTCACCCCACTCTGACTGAATCACCCGGCATCCTGCTTGGATAGCGAAATGTACTGTTCATCTGTGAGAGGCGAGTCGAGGTGGTCATCATTGAAGAACCGAAGGACTGCCCAGACGTCTCGTTTGTCGTCCATCTTGATAGCCATCTCTCCGTCCCCGTTCTCCTCGAACTTCACGTCGCTATCGAAGTTCTCACGAATATACGCCGCATCTGCCGAATCCATGTCCTCGTACACTCCGCGCTCGTGGACTTTGTACATCAGCCGCAGGACGCGGTTGTTGCCGTAGACGGCCTCGCTAAACATCTCGAAGTCATGGAACGGAATATCCGTCTCTTCGATAGTCTCGATGACGTTGTCAGCGCATCGTTCGTACTCGGCTAGATAATCAAACACCTTTTCGAACTTCGATTGGACGAAGATGTACATCATCTCGTCGTAATACACGGCGTCGACGCGGTCGGGGATGGAGATCAGAGAATCATCCACCTTCCGATGTTTTTCACTCCCTACCTTCATCCGAGCCCACGACGTCCGCCCCATGATTTGACTTCGCGAATAATTCAAGAAGGCGATCGCCATCTCCCCCGTCTCGCCGTCTTGAATACGGATCGCTTGAAACTCCGGCTTCGGTGGCTCAGTATATGTGGTGTGGCTGAATCGTTGCCCTTCGAGGAGGCGCTCAAAATTATCGAACTGCGGGATGTTTTCGGCGGGTTCGTACTGGACGAACGTCTGATCGCGATCGCGGTTTTCTATGCTGTAGTCAGAAAAGCGGATCTTATCGCTTTCGAGGGCGGACTGCTTGTTCTCGACCTTCTCGCGTACCAGCCCTTCCAGTTCCTCGGGAATCTCTTGATCTAACGAGATGCGCTCGAAGTTGTAGGCGTACTCCTCATCACTTCCTTTGTCAAGCCGAGCCAACAGCAGATCGATCCCGAGTTCGCTCGTGTCGACCGCTTCGATCCGTTGGAGAAAATCGACCAGGTCGTCAAACTGGTCTCGAGCTTCGTCTTCGCTCGCTGTACTCATTATCTTGTAGTAATATAGACATCGCTACTTATTCTTGCGGTGTTGATTGTTATGTCATTACCATCAAGCCGCTCTTTGGTGAGGAGAATTCGTCTATCGTGCTCTGTTTCGACCTCATACACCCGATACCGAAAGGCGATCAGTACGGGATTGACGAAGAGACGATTAGAACGGATTACGATTGCTGCGACGGTTATGAATAGGACTAGAAACGCCGCCACGTCGAACATATTCGAGAACTCGAACACGATGAAGGGAAAGATGTAGACCAGCAGGTACTCCGTGAACATATCCGATCGATTCCGATAGTGTTCGATTTCGCTCATCTGACCCTGTCGTGTCCGGTTCATCCGGATCATTACGGCCAAGAACGCCACGCTAACGACTGTGACGAGTAGCGAGCCAAGGGAGAGGTAGGACAATTCGACCGGCCCGAAACCAACTGGTTCCAATTGGAGTCCCAGAATAGAAAGCTCGGCGTTGTGGGCGCGAAGTGCGATGATGATGTAGAGCGGGCTATAGGAGCTCAAGAAGAGGACTACCTTGGCCCAACTCGGAATGCGCCCCATTAGGTTTGCAAGATTCTATCCCCTGCTCAAAGTCACTTTTGTATCACTCTGTTAGACTATTTTCTCGCGATTGACCACGAGAATTCGAGTATCAGCACTGGCAACTGATGGACAATGTTCAAGACATCTCAATGGCTCTGCTTGAAACATCACTGAGTTTCGCATGGACGGACAATCTACCCAACCCCGCAAGGCCCAGCTCGACAAGGAAGAGCGCGAGCATCTCGAGGACGTCGTCACCGAGATGCGCGACCGTGTCGAGGCGAACGTTCGCTACCAGCTCGAGGACGAGTACGACCTCGACGAGAAGCCGGACGAAGACGTGTCCCTGAGCGAGGAGCAGGACGACCTCGTTGAGGCCATCGAACTCGAAGCCGTCGATGGCGACAACTGGGAGAGCAGCTACGAGGAGTACATTACGGGCGTGGGTTACACCATTGTCAACCGACTGGCCGCGCTCCGCTGTATGGAGGTTCGGGACTTCGTCGACAACGAAGTCACGGCCTTCCGCGAGGACGGACTCACGCCGGCGGCAGACCGGCTAGTCACCGAGGAGTTTATGCTCGAGGAGGAGGCCGTCCTCGAAGCCTACCGGAACGCGTGCGACGACCTAGCTGAGGAGATCGAGATCCTCTTCGACCGCTCGACTACCTACAGCCTGATCGACCCCGACGACGACACGTTCGAAGATCTCTGCGGAATGCTCGATCAGGTACCCGACGAAGTGTGGCGAGGCGACGACGTGTTGGGGTGGGTGTACGAGTACTACAATCGTCCTGTCGTCGAAGCTCTCGACGCGAAGAACACGCTCGAACCGGTGGACGTGGGCCCGGCGAACCAGTTCTACACGCCACACTGGGTCGTTCGGATGCTCACCGACAACTCGCTCGGGAAACTCTATCTCGAAGCAACCGGACAGGAGTCGACGGTGCCGGAGCCGGAAGCACTCAGTCCTGAGGAACGCAAGGAGCGCTTGGTCACGCCGGAAAACAGTCCGTCCGTTCCCGAACTCTGTACGTACCTCATCCCGGACGAGGAGGTCGGCGACGCCCCCGAGTTCGATCACCCGTCTGAACTGCGAGTCATTGACCCCGCATGTGGGAGCGGACACTTCCTATTGTACGCGTTCGACGTGCTGGAGCGCATCTGGTGGGCCGAGACCGACCTCGACCGTGCCGAGATTCCGGCGAAGGTACTCGAACACAACCTCTACGGCGTCGATATCGACCTGCGCTCGTGTCAGCTTTCGGCGTTCAATCTGTACCTGAAGGCTCGAACGCGTACCGAGGAGGAAGATGGCCAGTTCGAGATGCCCAACGTCGACATCGTCTGTGCGGACGCTCGCGTCGCGGAGGTCGAAGAGGGCGCCGAGGTGCTAGACGAAATCACCGGCGAGGGGACTGACCTGCGCGAGGCGCTCGGCGAGGTCATCGACACGTTCCAGCACACGGAGGCGCTCGGCAGTCTACTCGACGTAAGCGGGACGCTTGAGGACGTGTTCGACTCCAGCAAGACGCAGTCCGAACTCTCCGACTACAACGAGGGGGCTCATCAGTCGTTACACTCCTTCTTGAAGGCACTTCGGCGTGCCGTCGAAGAACGGACGAGCGATTCGTTCGGAGAACAGAACCTCAAGAGCTTCCTGAATCTATTGGTGGTACTAACGCAGGAGTACGACGTAGCGCTAATGAATCCGCCATACGGATCGCAGGGGCGGATTCCACCGAATGTTCGGAAGTATTTGGAAGAAGAATATCAATACACCGCAGAATACTACATCAATTTCTTCGAGCGGTGTATGTCGATGACGCAAGAAAATGGTCGTATTGGAATGATTGTTCCTCGGACATTTATGTTTAAACAGAGTTTGGAGGATTTCCGGGAGGACTTCATCGGTCGCCTTGGAACATTTGATTTCTTGACCGAGTATGGTAATGACGTACTTGACAACGCTACCGTCAGAACCGCCGGAACCGTGGTTCGTGCAGGGAATACTACGAGTAAGCGGCCTTCTGCGAGGTTCATACGGCTACACGACATTCCGAAGGAGAAGAAAGAGAGTCTCTTTCTGAAAACCTCCTTCCACAGGTATGACGGCGAGATTGAGAGAAATTTCGTGCGAGATTTGGAGGAGTTTTCGCTGATTCCGGGGTCTCCACTTTCATACTGGATGCCCAGAGAGATTAGGGCGCTATTTGACTCAGACATCGTCTTTGATGCGGATAACGGTGGAATGGAGGTGGAAAGCGCTGGCTCTGTTAAAGCGGGACTTACAACCGGGAATAATGGCAGGTTCGTACGTAGATTCTGGGAGAGTAGTGGAGACGGGTTTGTCCCCTACGCAAAAGGCGGTAAGGATGCATGGTTACTACCGCGCATAGATCGGACTATATACTGGGGGCAGGACGGATCTGAAGTAAAGCGTCACCCCGGATCTTACCCACGAAATGAAGACTATTATTTCAAAGAAGTACTCACATATACATATCTGAAAGAGGGAGGCCGACGGTTTGGTTACCTCAACCCGGGATCTCTATTTGATCACGCAGGAAAGATTTTCGCTCCCGATGTTGACAGCTGGTCAATGCTCGGGTACGCGAATTCCCACTTAATAACCTATCTTATGCTTGGACAGACACCAGATCGTCACTGGGAGGTTAGCCATGTCTCAAGGCTCCCGTGGCCTAGCGAACTAGAGGGAATCGAACGAATTGCTCAACTCCCGAAAGATGCCGTTGGATACATCATCCAGAGACGCCAGTACGAGTTCAACTCCCCATACTATTCTGGCCCTATTCTTCTGCAAGTTCTAGGTAGTAGGGATCAGCTCCCACAATATCAGCATCCACATCGAGAACTTCGCGAGAAGCTCAATCTTGATGATCCTGATCGCATAGTCGATGAATCGTCATCACTAGAAAAATTAGGGGAGGCAGCTGCACGCCGGCTCGAAACAATTGGTGAAAACTTCCAGTCGCGTACTGATGATATTGATGAGGCTGTCTTTGACTGCTTCAACATCACCGACAAGCAGCGTGAAACTGTCCTCCAAGAGATTTCTCTCCGGACGAATGAAAACCCACGCAAGCGGGTACAGTACGATCCTGAAGCTGTTACGGGAGTTTCCGACGACTTCCCCGAACAAGTCAAAGACCTCCTATTGCATTTCACGCTTCGTTCTGTCCACAACGCTAACGATGGGATTGTTCCGCTCTCTAAAATTGACGGTGAGGACGATCTCCTCACTCGCATCGAAGCACAGTTCGAACGTGTCTGGGGCGACCACGCAACCGATCGGCTCGCAGAAGTCGACAAGGTACTTGGTAACCGGAGCGCAGGCGACGAAGCTTACCCGAATCTCCGGGCATGGCTCGAAAACGACCTTTTCGAGTACCATATCTCGAAGTTCGACCGGACGCCGATCCTTTGGCGGATTTCGACAAAGCGGCTCGTCTCCGATCCCGAAGGGGAAGGGTTCGGCTGCCTCGTGGACTACCACCAGTTAGACGCGAGCATCTTCGACCGCCTACAGAACCAGTACCTCGAGCCCAGGCGGACGTACCTCCGCGAGCGGCGCGCAGCCGCGAACAGCCGCCGTAATGACGAGTCGCTCTCTACCTCGGAGCGAGCCGACGCCGCTGAAGAGTACGAACGCTGCGAGAGCGGCCTCGAACAGCTCAGCGTCTTCGAGGAACAGCTCGGCGAACTCGCGCAGGCCAACCCGCGCGACTGGCCCGAGGCGAAGCAAGAACGCGCCGCAGAGGCAGCCCAGCGCGTCGCGGAGTTCCGAGATCGGACGGCCTCTCGGCTGGATACCCTCGAATCCCTCGCCGATCTGGAGGACGTGGATATGGAAGACCTGTTCAGTCCCTCGTTCTACGAGACTGTTCAGAAGAACCAAGACGAGTGGCTTGATGCACTCGACGATCTACAGGCTGCGTTCGAGGCCTACGCCGATGACGGCACCGAACCCGTCGAGGCCCATCTCTACGACCTCTTCGAGCACTACGACGATCTCACGGGCTCGTCGCACTACGCGAGCAACGGGGTTCTGTTCATGACGTACTACTTCAACCAGTTTGAAGACGCCGGCCAAGCCCAGATCGGGGATGCAGGCGTCTCTGAACGCCAGCGGCTGCTTTCGGAACTCGCCGCCGACGTTGACGAGTACAAGGAATTGGCCGAGGGGATCTCTGAAGACTGCGACGAGGTCGCCACGGACATCCCCGCCGACTGGGAGGATCGTGCGCTCTCAGAGGTGACGACTGCCGGCTACCAGCCGAACCACAAGCATGGCGTCGCGATCAACATCACACCACTCGCAGAGAAGAACGTCGTCCCCGAAATTGTCGAGGACAAGGTGCTCTGAATTATGCAAGCGAGCAAATCCCTTCCGGACGCCGCGAAAGACACCATTCGAAGCAAGTTCGACCGGGCCGAGTCATCAGACCCGGTCGTTCTCTGGTGGGACGACGGAAACTACCTCGAAGACATCATCGAACAGGCCTGTGCCGACCTCGGCGTCGAGCTGAAGGTCGCCGAGAAGACGCCGCTGGAACTCCGTGCTAATCCTGTCGACGGCGAACAGGTCTGGTACGTCCCACACGTCAAAGACCCCGAAGATGCCGAGGGCGAGTACGACTGGTTCCGCGACGTCGAGCACACGGGCGCCGAGGTGGAGATGAGCATCGAAGACCTCACGGTTCACGCGTTCGAGCGCGGACAACTCGATACGTGGGAACTGAAAACCACGACGCAGTCGGACGACCCCGCGAAGCGCCGCGAGATCGCGCGGATTCTCCACGACCAACTCACCGGCGGCCAACTCCCGACGCTCGAACAGCTCCGCACGCGGATCGTTACCGGCGGCTACACCGACCCGGTCGCGTTCGTGCTGGAGAACGGCTGGGGAGACATCGACAACAGCTCAGACACCATCGAGCAGATGACGGACTTGCTCACCAGTGAGGGCGTCGACGCCGTCGCCAAGGAAGACGAACCAGTGGGCATCGTCGCGGCGACGCGGCGCTGGGCCGTCGCGGAGTGGCTGATTCACGCCGGTGTCGACGCCGAACGCTTCCCGAGCGAGTTCCGTGCCGAGACAACCGGCGCTCACGGCCTTCCCGAACTCAAGTCGGTGCTGAACAACACCACCTCGTCCGGCCTCATCGCCGACCGCTACCTCGGCGAGGCGATGTGGCCCGAGGTGATCGCGCAGGTCGACGACCCGTGGGAACTCGCGGACTGTATCGTCGACGACGCGCTCGAACGTCGCCTCTGGGAGGAGTGGCACGCGTCCTTCGAAGCCGGTGACTACGAGGTGTGCCTCGAGCGCGCCGAGGAGCGGTACGACGCTCTCCTCGGGAGCGAGGACTTCCGCGGCAACTACCGAGGCGCCTACGGCCCGGACAGCCCGTGGACGCAGACGTGGAAACAAGCCGCGGAGATCGCCCGCCTGGCACACCAGCTCGAGACGTGGGACGAAAGCGCGACCAACGACGTCGTCTCCCTGTACGCCGACGCGGACGACGGCACGTGGCAGATCGACAACGCGATGCTCAACCTGGTCGTTTCCGGCGAGCCCGAGACCGACCTTCCCAACGACCACCCCGCGGCGGATACGCTCGACGAGTTTCGTACGCAGCTCCAGTCGGAGTACGTTGAGTACCTGGAAGACCTCGGCGACCTCGTCACGGAGACTGTCGAGGCGGGCGCTCCCTTCGTCGAAGAAGATCACGCCTATCAGTTCTTCACGAAGGAATCCGACGGCCTCGAAAGCGGCCAAACGGTGGCGTTGTTCGTCATCGACGCCCTTCGGCTCGACCTCGCCCGCCGGCTCGCGGACGAGTTGCGCAACTACGTGGCCACACTTCCGTCCGATGCTCCAGAGTTCGCGATCGATGAGGACATCTGGCTCGGGACGCTTCCCTCTGAGACCGAGTTCGGAAAAGCCGCACTCACGCCAGGAGAGATCCAAATGTTCGACGTCTCTCTCGTTGATGGTGAGTTACAACCGTTACGTAACAATCGCCGCGTGACGAACAACCGGCGCGAGTCACTATTGAACGGTGATGGCTGGACGGTCACTCGCGAGCAGGACGACGGTTGGCAGTCGACGCGTGTCGCCTACTTCAAAAACGATCTCGACAACATCGGCGAAAAGGAACTCAGCGACCTTGAGGGACTGCTGGCCCAACGAGTCGACTCGCTCGCGGAGTTCATCGGCACGAAACTCGAACAGGGTGAGTGGGATCGGGCCTACGTGCTGACCGACCACGGCTTCGTCCTCCTCCCAGACAACGCATCCCCAGAAAAGATCTCGCGACCGAGCGAAGCGTCGGACTCCGGTCGACGCTGGATTGCCGGTAAGGACGTAGACGAAAACTCCCCCGGCGTACTGCTTGATGCTAGCACTCGACTAGGATATCTAGACGCCAACGTCAGTGTCCTCGCGAGTCCGCTCAAACGGTTCAGGAAGCAGGGTCTCGGCGACGCGCGGTTCTATCACGGTGGACTACTCCCGCAGGAGTTCGTGCTAGACTTCATCAGCATCACGCAGGGATAGACAGAAGCAACTCATCAACATATGTCCTCACGAGAAATCGAAGAAAGTATATCCGAGATTCGCGACCATATCGTCGACTTTCTCGAGGTGCTCGACGAACGGATGGACGACGATCGACTGGACGAGATAATCGAACACGGCGATACACTCGAGAGTGCCAACATCGGCCAACTTCCTGAACGCTGCGTCGAGGACGCCCTCATTTGGCCCATCTTGGAAACGCTCGGGTTCGAATACACGCCTCGTCCGTATTACCCGGTCGGCGACAGCGACGAACAGCCTGACTTCCGCATTGACAACCTCTCTGAGACCGTAATCGGCGAAAATAAATCCGCCAATCGCTACGAAGCTGCGAAAAACGACATCGAGTCGTATCTTGACTCGCGCCGCTACGAATACGGAATCGCAACGGACGGACTCTGCTGGGGAGTGTATGCTATTGAGACAGATAGCAGCGGACGAGCGGAACTTGCCACCGTGGTAGAGGAACAGAATCTCACGCCTGCTGTCCAGCGGATCGCTCGCGACCGAGGGCTGGTGAACTATACCGAAGATCTCCATTCGGAAATGACGGTTGAGGGCGTTCTGGGAAGGTTCTACCAGACGTTCAACCACTACGGGATTCGACGAACTATCGGCGGCCTCACAGAGTTCTACGATCTCTATCTCGAGGTTATCTCAGGGGATGGAGAGTATCAGAGCCTCGAATCGAACCTCCAGACGGCAGTTGATACGCCGACGGGAGCTGAAAAGAGCGATAAACTCGCGTTCGCGGCTCTGCTCGCCGATCGGCTTGGGTTTCTCAAGCTACTGATCGATCGTGGCGTCCTCAATGATGTCGCACTCCACGAGCAATGGAGCGAGCACAACCGTGGACTCAACAAGTTCCGGGGAAGCTTCTACTCGCAGTACCTACAGCCACTGTTCTACGACGCACTGGCCACACCGCCGAACCAGCGCGAGGAGAATTTGCCTGACTCCTTCGTTGAGGTACCGCATCTCACCAGCGGATTATTCGAACCGATCCTTCCTGAGGAACGGACATACGATGTTCCGGACGAAGCGATGAAGCCGATTCTTGTCCAGTTCGTCGAAAGCGAGGAACGGACGCTGGTCAACGAGGCGGCTGATGGCTCGTTACTACAGACCTACACCGAAGAGTTTGAGAGCCGGGAGTTGGCCGGACAGATGCCACAGCATTATACGGCCATCGTGGACGCGTACACGACGGAAATTGACTACGTGGAATCCGAGATCGAGCGAACCCTCCGCTCGTTCGCTAACCCATAGGAGAACGACTGTGTACTGCTCGACAACATTCAAGACGGTGTCAACCGTTACAATCACTATCTGTTAATGATGGGCTCTGCACAATTTTCTCCGGGACAGCGAGTGATTCTCAATGATACACCCGCAGAGGTCATTCGGACTCGGACTGTCGGGGACATCGAATACCTGCGAGCGTATATCGACGGAGAGGGCGTCAAAACGGTTTGTCTCGACGACATCGAGGTACAGCCGTATCAGAGTGGATTGGACGTGCTTGTCGATCACCAACTCGACACCCTTCATCCCAACCACGATGCGGTCTCGGCGCAGTGGTTCGATCTCCACACGCAAGCGACGAAACTCAAACTTGCTCACGAGCAGGGACAGCTCCTGAGCATCTCGAACTCGCTCGTTCGACTTGAGCCCTATCAACTTGACGCCGTGAACTGGGTAATGCAGAAGCTCCGTCAGCGAGCGCTCATCGGTGACGACGTGGGGCTCGGGAAAACGATCGAAGCAGGGCTCATCCTGAAGGAACTCTCCGCTCGCAACCGCGCCGACCGTGTTCTGTTCGTCGTCCCTGCTCATCTCCAGAAGAAATGGATTCGGGATATGGATCGGTTCTTCGACCTCGATCTCACCGTCGCAGACCGAGCGTGGGTCGAAGGGGAACGGCGACGACTCGGTGAGGAGGCCAATATCTGGAACCAAGACCAGCAACAGCTCGTCACCAGTATGGCCTTCCTGCGACAGGACGAGTTCCGTCCAGCCCTCCGCGACGCATTCTGGGATGTCGTCGTGGTTGATGAGGCACACAAGACCGCAAAGCGGGGTAACTCACCGAGCAAGACGGCAAAGATGGTTGATACAGTCACAGGGAACTCAGATTCGTTGCTGCTCCTCAGCGCGACGCCGCACGACGGGAAGGGTGAGGCGTTCCGCTCACTTGTTGAGTACATCGATCCCTTCCTCGTCGCTGAGAATCGCGAACTCCCCCAGGAAACAGTCGACCGTGTGATGATCCGTCGCGGGAAGACCGACATCTACGACGACGACGGTGAACGCGTCTTTCCCGACCGAGAGGTCGACTCAGTTTCGGTGTCAATGACCCACGACGAGCGCCAATTCTATCGTGCAGTTACCGACTACGTTAAGAACATCTATAACCGCTCGGAAAAGTTGAACGAACCCGCAGTCGGGTTCGCGATGGCGCTCATGCAGAAACGGCTGGTGAGCAGCGTCGGTGCGATTCACGCGACACTTCGTCGACGACTGGACGACCTCCTTGACGAAGAGGCGGCAACAGATGGACTTTCAGAGGAGGCACGGGCCTACCTCGAGGGAGAGGATTTAGATGAGGATGACAAGCAACATGCGGAAGACGAAATTGCCGGTCTAACCGTCATCAGCAACGACGAACAGCTCCAAGAGGAGATAGATACACTTCGTAATCTCGTCTCACTGGCAGAGGATTTACCGGTCGACTCCAAGGCGCAGAAGGTGAGGAGATTCATCTCCCAACTCCTCGAGGAACAGCCGGACGAGAAGCTACTATTGTTCACGGAGTACCGGGATACGCTCGACTACCTACTCGAGTTCGTACAGGATGAGCCGTGGGCCGACGAGATTCTCGTAATTCACGGGGATGTCGACAAGGAAGAGCGCGCACGGATCGAAGACGAGTTCAATCACGGCCAGTCGCGCCTTCTGTTCGCGACCGACGCCGCGAGTGAAGGGATCGACCTCCAGCACAGCTGCCACATCATGGCGAACTACGAGTTGCCGTGGAATCCGAACCGTCTCGAACAGCGAATCGGACGAATCCACCGCTACGGACAGGACAAGGAAGTCAAAGTCTGGAACTTCCTATTCGACGACACTCGCGAAAGCGAGATCTTCGAGATGCTCCAAACCAAGGTCGAAGAGATTCGCTCTCAGCTCGGAAACACGGCGGACGTGCTCGGCATACTCGACGACATCGACGTAGACTCGATCATTATGGAGTCAATCGAGAATGACGAACCACCGAGTGCGACCAAAGTGGAACTCGAAGAACTGATCGAGGAGCGTCAGCGGACGCTTGAGGAGTGGTACGAGCGCAGTCTTGTCGACACGAGCACGTTCGACGCGGAGAGCCGCCGACAGATTCAGGAAGTGGTCGATGAATCAGAAGACGTCTACGGGAGTGAAGGAGATATCCGCGAATTCTTTGAACGGGCAGTTGGGGCCTTCGGCGGCGAATTCCAGAAGCGTGGCACCAATCTCTATCAGGCCGAATTACCAGAGGGGATCAGCTCACCCGGCCAAGATGCGACGTTTGGCCCGTTCACGTTCGATCGGGATTTTGCGATGGAACACGAGGACATCACGTACCTCGCTCCAGATACTGACGTTCTCCAGCGACTCATGGCACGCGTGTTGGAGGATGAGCGCGGTGAGGTCGGCCTCAAACTGCTTCCGTTCGTAGACACACCGGGCATCACCTACAACTACCGGGTGGCATTTGAGGACGGCACCGGCGAGGTGATTCGAGAGGGAACGATCCCAGTCTTCGTAGATGCCGAGCAAAAGGACGCTCAACAGGCCCTCGGAGAGCGTATCGTCGAAGGGGACACTGTTACAGCAAAGCCCGACGTAGACGATCTTCGAACGATTCTTGACGCTCAAAACGAACTCCGAACTGCTGCTGACCGCTACGTGAGTGTGCGGGTTGGCGAGATCAAGGATACTCTTCGGAACAAGCGGCACAAGGAGACCGCCCGCGAACTCGAGAACCTAGACGAATATGCACAGGCAGAGCGCGAGCGAATTGAGTCCTTCATTGAGGAATACGAACGAAAAGCCGATGCTGGCTCCGATATGGACATCGCGATCCGTGGCCAACAGGAGCGTCTCGAACAACTCGAAGATCGAATAGAAATGCGGCGTAAAGAACTTCGACGTCGTGAGCAGATCATCTCGATTGCCCCGGAAGTCGAGAATTACTCTCTCACATTACCTCTATAAACCGTCGGGCGTTCGCTACCAGGGTAGGAGAAAGAGTTGATGTATAACGCCTGTAACAGTGCTCATAATGCACAGAGATTGTGTTTATGTGGTTACCTCTGCAAATAATAGGGTTATCGACACACAGGGGTATCTACCAATCTGATATTTGAGGACATTCTCGAACCCTTGAAGATAAAGAACCATCCAAACAACACAGCGGAATCTGACCGCTATCCCAATATCAGCTAAATCAATCCTGAATCGCTGAACTCAATCTCTGCTTTGTCCGGTAACTGACTCATTAGAATGTCACGATCCATTGGTGTGACTTTCCCTTTGATAGTAACTTTCCCATCGTTTTTCCAATGTGGTTCATTAAGGGCTACACAATCGATATTATAGAGCAAATTAAGTTCCTCCCCGATATCATATTCAAAGAAAGTGATAACGCACTGAAGTTCGATTTCAACGCTTTGGCTTTGTCTTACCCCCTTTCTCATTTTATCGTGGTGGGTAATTGACAGAAAGTACACTTCTTCAAGATCACTCTTATGCTTTTTCCGTAAAATTTCTGGATCAAGTTTCCACTGAACAATAAGATGCTCAACATGAGTCGTACGGGTTCCCTTCATCTGCCCTGTTTTTGGATCACCAATAAGAGGATTATCCTTAATTCGTTCGACAGTCTTCTTCAAATTATCGAATAGACCACCACTCGATTGTTTCAAACTCTCATATTTGTCGAGAAACTTCTTATCGGCATTAATTGTCCAATGCCTGTCAGTCATATAGAGCTAGAGAAATCGTTATCCTATGGGGTAATAAAACGTTCCTTCTCACACCACTAACAAACGAAAAACAAGTAGTTACAACAGAAGACGTTCCACGTCTTCCTCTGATGCTGGTTCCTCTTCTTTTGCAAGACTCCAGTGAAGATTTCTTGCCGGAACAACCTCATCAATGTAACTCGCAAAGTCAATTCGCTCCTCTCGCTCAAAATTTCTCCAAAGCCATGTGCTTTTCGCAAAGTCCACCAGATCTTGAGTAGACATATGTCGTGTATCTTTGTGAATGTTTTTAATCCACGTTCGTTTTTTGGAGGACAACCTTCCATGTTCTTCTGAGGTCATATACTGCTCTCCCTCCCGATGTGTGTTCAAGCAAATACGTCCTTCTTCCAAGAGCTGGTCAAGCGCTTTCTCGACAGTGAATGAATAAGGCCCATGATGATAAGGCATGAAACTTGCATCAGTCAGACGTTCTCCAAAATGCTGCGCAGTGTAGATCTCACCATAAAAGATCAACTTTTGGATGCGGTAGTTGTAGAGTGCCTCATACTGGGAAAGGAACTCGATAATAATCTCCTTGAGTTCTTCCTGATCCTCGGGATCGAGTTCAACCCGTGGCCCAGTATCTGTCATAGACGGATGTTGGATACCCAGGATAAAGACCTTTTGGAGTGTACACTAAAAGTGAAAGTTCCCCTCAGTGTGAGTGGTTGAATCATCCTCAGCACACCCCTCGTTGTGAGTGGTCAAGATCTGACCATCACAAATACACGCTATAGTCCCGTGTGATATCCTCGGCTCACAGTTAGCGACCACATCCACAAGAGACATTTATAAATCACATTCACATGTCACAATCACCGATCACAGCGACCTCACACGCACCGCTCACATCACAAATCACAGTCACAGTTACAGTAACACGTCGAATCCACACCACAATTTTTGTACTCACTTAATGAACACCAACTATGGCCATATCAGACACCGACACACCAAATGACCAATCAGATCTCTATATCGCTGTGGAAGAGGACGGTCTAGTGGTTACTGCCCGCGAACACGCAAATAGTGACAATTCAAACAAAAAACTGTATTGTCCCAAATGCCTTCAAGACGAGGGAAATCACGTGCCTGTCAAACTTGACACAACCTCACTCAGATACCGTCACTTGACAGGTGCAGAGCATACATGCTGGCGAGATGGACGTCATAACGACCGCCACCATCCTGAAATCGCACAAACAGTATTTGCTAAGCTCGCCAATAATTTCGAGACAAAAAATGCAGAAATCGAATACACATCGATCAAAAGTTGCGATTACGATGTTGCTGCGAAAACTCCATGGAATGATTTAGAAGGTATTGTTGTTGAAGTACAGCATCAGTGCGGCGGGTTTACCACACGATTCCATCGGAAAGTCATGAACGCCCACCGTGCAGGGTATGGCGTCCATGTTGTATTCTCTCCGAATCCACGCGGAAAGCAGTGGTTCACCCAGGTTATAGAAGACCACATGGGCTCAGATGCCCGTATTGGGCAGTACTGTGATGACGACTTACAGCTAGGTACGATTATCCATCCAGATGAGATGCATTACAGAAAATTCTACAATACCGACTGAACCAGCGGCTCATATACACACGTACTGTTCACTGTCCCTCGGGCACGCTTGACGATCGCCTCAGAACCGCAGTACTCGCCGGCCAACGAAATACGGTAAAATAATCCTCAAAAAGTGGATTCGTACCTTTTTGGTTATAGTCCCGGGCGGGGCTGACAATCCGAATTTTGCATCATGAACCGTGGTTGTCCGATGGTCACAGGGGTTGTACATGTGATCCGCAATCCATTTGTGGTGGACTACACGAACGCAAGTTCAGTACCGACAACTAAAATAATAATTCCACTCGTGAATAAACTCGCGACCACGTTGAAGAGGAGGTATAAAATATATCGGGATGATCGCCACAGACTGGCATCATTGAAGTCTCGATAAACATGGTCGATGTGCTCAAACATGTACGCCCAATTTCGCACGGCAACGGCAAAGAACACTGCTGTGCCGTTCAACAGAACTTTTCCAAGGAAGGTTTCCCCAGGGAGTTCTCCGGTGAAACTGTAGACCTCTCCAACCAACGGTAACATTCTCAGCATTTGTGCGAAGGAGCTCACGAGTCCATCTTCGGATAATCCCTGAACGATATGCTCTTCAAATTCTGGAAGGAGACCAGTCGTGTCTAATCCCTTCTCGAGCCCGAGAAGAAAGAGAATGAAACTACCAAAGAACCCGATTCCATAACTGAACCATTTCAATGCACTCCACTCTGAATCATCAAAAATGTCCACAACTGACCGATCAGTATCTTCTGCCTTTTCGGTCATTCCCTCATGAACATGCGGCGGCGTATATCGGTTCCAGTATTTCGGGAGTGTCTCTTGGAACCAGTACAATGTTCGAAGGAAGTACACTGCGAAAAACGCTACAATAAGAATGACGGTAGCGATCTCGGCAAGGTCAACGAAGAAGTTACCCCACCACGATCGTTCGGTTCGAATTCTAGAGAAAGCGGTGTATTCCTCGATGAGGATATACGTGAGGGCAGGAAGAACTGCGAGGAAAACGCTCGCGGAGAACCCTGAGTATCGACGCCACCAGAGAACAAGGATGCTCCGGATGGTCTTTCGTGTCGGTAGCAAACGAGTGAGTTTTGGTGCAAGATATTCAAGAGCGTCACGGATGAACTGTGCGATGAGTGAGCCCGCGAAACGTGTGAAGGCAATGATTCGTACTGAGATTGGGTGCGAAGGCTGCCACATGATGGGTTGCGACCAACATTAGACGAGAAGTATTTCTTTCTAACTGTTACAGCGAGTGCTAATACGGTAGGACTAGAATGAGTGTTTGAGAACCGAACAGTTTAGGACTCAACGAATCTGTAGTGGCAATAATGCCTGTCGAAGGGTTCGGTACGTCCGGTCTCAACCTTTTTATTAGTCTTCTCATTCTCATCGTTAGCGCATTCACTCTTTGGTGGGGTCATCTACGGGAACACCGATCCAGTGTCAAACTGCAATCAGCCGAGGCCCCATCGAAGAAGGGTGGGTTTGGAGGTGGGAGAGTAGCACTGGACGATAAAGCATATTGGAAAGGACGAGATTATCTCCGACTTTCTAACACGGGCGAGAAAGGCGCGTACATTCACTCGATTGATCACCAATTGCTTTCGTTGCGAAAAGAAAACGGGGAGGAGACAAGTGATCCTCCAGCTGAAATCACAAGAGAGAGACGCAGACTTCCGGAAGAAATCGAACCGAGTCAGAATATTGTGTACAAACCTCAATTGAAAATCAGGCCCGAGGAGAATGTTGGATCGCTCGTTGAGCATGATGTTGCGACTGTTCAACATACGATGATTATTGAAGATAACAAGGGATCGTATGAAGTGAGTCATATGTCTGAAATGCACCTCAATGGCCCGAGAAATATAGATGAGAAATGGGAAGAACACCAACAGCAACGACTCGAGGAATAGCCCTTCCACTGTAAGGACAGACGTGCGAGCGCGATGGTTGCGACGAGGACGCAGTTAGGGGGCCGAGCGACGAATGGTTATGCGAGGAACTTCAAGGTGAATTCTTCGCGGTGTGGCACGGCTAACTCGGTGGTTCGTTTAATCTTCAGGGCGGTCGAAGCTCATCACGCGGGTTTCGGGGGGACGTTTACTCTGTTTGCTGAAGTGTGCACTAACCGGTTCAAATCCAGCGTCAGATAACTGGTGGAGCACCTCTGACGGGATAATTACTCCTTCGTCCTTAAGGTCATCTGGCTCGACAATGACATCAATTCGCCTATTTTCGTAATCATACCGAGAGACATGTGTAATATCGTCTCTGTGCCGAATAGCGTCAATAACGTATCCTGCGATTTTATCAGGAGTAGGATCAGTCACGTATGCTTGTTTGATGCTCGGATCATAACGGTTTGGTGTCCGGTGCGGAGTGTTCCAACGTGCACTGCCAGAATGGTGGTCACTCACCTTCTTGAAGACGAATTACCCTGGTAGAGTCCGTTGAAGAGGTAACGGGCAGTGTCGGTCAACTATTAGCGATACATTCCGCCACGTCCCCTACGTCGGCGGCCCCCACTGCTTATTGCTACTTTCAACGCTAGGAATACGAACAGACCCAGCACCAGGCCGACGATCGTTAAGACTGCGAGGAGTGGTTGGCCGAATAGTGACTGACCCGCAATCACCATTAGAACGTATGCGACACCACCAACAGCACCAGCCTCCACTGCTGCTTGTGCTATCCCAGCGATGAACAGAAGTGGCGGGAGGATTCCAAGATCGGCGATGAACATCCAGGCATTCGGTGGTTGTGAGAGAACTTCCGACGTAGATGGAGCGTCGATGAGTATCAACCAGAGGATGTGCTGAAGCAGTGGGAGCATCAGACCGGTGAAAATTGCTCCCTGAAGTGCGCGGCCACCGAGGTCTCCTGCGGTGCTGGGATGTGGCGTTGGTGTGGTTCGTGACGCCATACATTCTGATATGTCGTCTTTTGGTAAGAATCTATGGCTGTCTTCTTGAAGTTAGGTTCCTCTGGTAGAATTCAGCGCCGCTGAAAGTGGTCGTAAACGCGTTCTGTCGTCGATACGCTGCGGTGGCGGAGTCTGTTCCTCACATCCACAAGCCGAGTTTCTGGGTCACCCAACATATAGTTCGACAGCGAGTGTCTGAGTGCATGTGGGTGGAATTCTGACGGGTCAGCTGGCTCTCCGTCGCTTCGGTGAACCGTGATGTCTGCGTGAATTGCGAGACCTTCGACGACGTTGCGCATTGACTCCGTCGTCATTTGGTCTGACTGCCGTGATGGGAAGATGTAGTCGCTGTCTCGCTCCTGGTACCATTCACTGTTGAAGTACGACCGGAGAAGACGGACGGTTCCGAAGTGGCCGAACGGATCGAGTCGCATCGTGACGCTCCCCGGTGAGAGGTCTTCGTGGGGGTAATCTTTCTGCACGTGTCCGGGAATGGTCACCTCTCCTTCAGAGAGTCGGAACATTGACTTCTTGAGTCCACGCAGTTCGTTGGCGCGCGCGCCGAGGTCGATTCCGAGGACGATGAGTAGTTCGTCGCGCAGGCGGCGACCGAGGTTGTCGTAGCGGAGGGGGCGGTCGTGTGCTGCGTCGCGGAGTGGGTCTACTTGTGTGAGGTCAATGTACCGGTGTACTGTTTCTTGCTTGCTCATACGATATGTTGTCTCTAGAACAACTTAACTAGTGGGGTCAGCTTTGGAATCCGTGAAATGGGGTGTTTGACCCCCTGGTTTGACTGGATATAGGCCCGAATTCGGCGTTCAGTTTTGGATTCTGTTAGGAGAAACCCAAACTGAACAGCTACATCACATGCGACCGCAACAGCCCCTCCGGCGACCCCTCACGAACCATCTCCTCCACATCCTCACGATCCCACCCGACCATCTTCGGGTCAGTCTTCGACTGAATCAACTGCTCCGCACCCATATTCCGTTCAGACGTGAACCCGCCCATACTAACGAAGTAACACACCTTGCACGACGCCGTCGCCATCGACACCTTATCGTGGAACACGCTGATATCGTCAGTCCCCGTTGGACTCTCTCGCCACTTATTCTCAAGCAACGTCGCTTCGCCTACCAGGCGATGAACCCAGTCAGGGGCATCTAAGCATGCAACGAAGACGTCGATCTCGCCCGTTGCGACTTCCCGGCCAATCACCACGTCTACGTCCGGTAACTGATTGAACAGCAGTCCAACGAAGTAATCGAAATACCGTCCTCGAGTCGCACTGTCATCTATTGACTCCAGCTCGGAGAACTTCTCCTGGAAGTAATCCGGGCGCAAGTCCCTTGCAGAGTCTACGAAGGTTTCGAACTCCACCTTGAGGTCAGAAAAAAATCGACGTCCTCCACGAACTCATACACAACCGACCAGTTCGTCTTCTCACCCGGATTGAACTCCTTGCCGCAGAAGCAGTACTTCGGTTCGCTCGGAACACTACTTCGAGACGCGTACATCCCATGCTCTTGATGGCAAGACGGGCATCGAACCCTTACCTTCGCCTCAACTGCACCCTCATCGCACAGCTCACTGAGGAACACCAGTACTTGTGACTCATCGACCCCCGAACGCTTCGCTAACGCCGAACGAGTGAACCGACCTCGTTCAGCTTGAATCTCACTCAGGGACGTTTTCAAATCCCTGAAGTTTTTGCTGGGGATATCCTCCACTTTTTCTGAGAACATCGTCGATGAGTCCCTCGATTTCGTTGAGTCGTCCTTCCCGTTCGTAGCTTCTGAACCAAATTTTACTTTGGGGCCGATTCAGGTACAGCGCGAAGTCGCCGTCGTTGAGTTTGACGTACCCTTTCGAGATCTCGCCGTCCTCCTCATTCAGCTCTTGCTGTACTTGGTCGTCCTCGAGCAAGTTCATGTACTCCCCGGTTTCGTCTTTCTTCGAGGTGTACCTGACCGAACTAGCCGTCCGACCGTTGCCTTCGCTCACGACGACGTTCAGGTTCACGTACTTCTCGATTCGGTCGCTGAACTCGTCAACGAACGCCTGGTCGAAGCTCGGCTTGTAGAACACGTCCTCGTTCTGGTAATCCATGCCGACGGACGATGCGATTTTCTTGCAGATGCGCCGTGCTAGCGGAACCTCGGCAGTTCGCACGTGAACCAGGTCGGTGTTCTTGTTGATCACGGCCACACACTCGTCCGGCTTCAGTTCGCGCTGTGGCTTGCCCGTGGACGGATCGACTGTCTTCATCGACACATACCGCCCAAGGATGACGTACAGCCGGTCATCGAACTCTTCGGTGTCTACGAGGAACGGCTCACCTTTCTGATCTTGGACTTCTTCGGCTCGGGGGAACTCGCTAACAACCTGTGAGGGTATGTTGTCGAACTCATCCGAGATCCCTGTCAACACGAAGAAGTTCAGACTTTGCTTTCCTCCAAACCGGAATTGCTTCCGGAAGTCATCGAATTCGTCCTCGTCAAGGACTTTGGCGACGTGTTCCTCTAAGTCGATGTCACTTGTGGGGAGGTCTTTGTCGTGGTTTCTGAGGAAATCTTTGAGCGCCGTGTTTGCTATTTCTCGGTCTCGAATCCACTGTGTTCGCTTCTGTACGGTCTCCAGAGACGTTGGTATGCTTTCGCTACTCTCACCGGCGCCCATTTTCCTACTTGTTGGGTGACACGGTATATAAAAGCAACCCTAAACGTACCAAAATCCGCCTTCTATCGTTGAATTCCACCGGACAGAGAGCCATTCATTGATGGCCGTGGACAGTCAGATCTGGACGAAGCATTAAGACTGCGTGCTATCAACCCCGAGTATGGTTGACCTGAATATTCTTTCCAGTAACATTCTCGGTGGCGTAATTGCGCTTCTTGTTGCCGTTGGTGTGTCTAGGTGGGAATTCAACAGGCAGGCCAAAGAGAAGAAAAAGAACTGGTACAGAGCAGTTCACAACACGTGTGTTCGGGCCTACGGCAGTAGAGATGTTGACCACCGTGGACTCGATGAGGCGAAACTAAAAGAACACGCGCAGCTGTACCAGGCGTTCTCTGAGCAGATCGAGAATAACCTCGCAGATGCCCCCACAGACGAGGTAGACTTACCGTTGTTCAACGCGCTTCAGAACATCCAATTGTCGTGTATCAGGTACGCGAATGAAGTTGACACCCCGAATCCACACAAGCCATTCTTGGACAGTCGCCACGACACAATTATTGATTTCTGCCTAATTGCGATGTACCTCATCGAGTACGAGAAAGAGCCAGATATCGAGTTTCTGCATGAGTTAGAGGGTGAAGAACTGAACGAGGCTGAGGAAAAGTACGAGAGATTCCGTGAGGGGACATTATACGAAGAACAGAACGAGAGGGCGAGAGAGATAATGCAGAAACTGAACAGCTTGAGTGAGTAGGCCGTCTTCACTACGATCACCCGAGCTCAATGGGTGTAGACTGTCGGCTATTCTTCCTCATAGCGAGTTTTCCGACACAGAGACGTGTCTATCCCGGTCACTGACCATAATTACCCCACCTTCGGGACTTCCAGACTCGACTTTGCAACAGCTTCCTGCCTTCTACGACACGGCTCGACTGATACATACAGGCAGTAGAGTTACCATATCTACCGCAGTATATCTGATCCAAACTCGTCCACATCTTTTACGAACGCGCGGTTTTATGCCCTGAGATAGTATAGCACGGTGGCCGCCCCATAACGTGGTTGGGGCCAAGGGAGTTAGTTGGGGCAACGCTCCTTCGTTGTTGCAGTAGCGATCCGATCTTTTCGCTTTGGTACAACTGCTGTATTCAGTTCGCACACGTATACAACATTTCCAGAGCCGTGCAAGATACAGCGCGGGGATCTTGGACGCCGTGTATACGGAATCCGGCGTTATCTACAGGTGGAACTGAACGGGGTAACCATCAGTAGTAGTGTCTGCACAGTATCTTAGATTCGTAGCTACACGACAGTTTCTGCGGCAGTTGACCTGCTATTGGTGTTGGGGTTCCCACAACCTCAAAATGCCTGCGAACCGTAAATCCAGACAACCATGGGCCTCAGTAGGTGTTCCTATCCGTCGCCACTGGAGACTGCATCCGTCAACAGTACAAGCGGAGACCGTTCATCTCGCCACGACGGTACCGGCGAGTGGTTCTCTTCCGCAGACACTCGCTCAGAATGGTGACTGCTGAAAATCTCTTCTTTCTCGCTCTCGGGAGTCTCCTGCTGATCTCGGCATTTATCGACATTCTCTGGACGACGCTCTGGGCAAACGCCGGTGCAGGCCCCCTTTCCACCCGGTTGATATCAGGGGCCTGGCATGGACTCCGGATGCTTGGCGACCGACAGTCACGACTACTCAATCTTGCCGGGCCAATCATTCTCACGTTGACGCTCACGATGTGGGTCGCACTCATCTGGGGCGGGTGGACGTTCGTCTTTGCAGGCGGCGAGAACGCACTCGCGGACACGCGTGACGTCGGCCCCATTAGCTGGGCAGAGCGTACGTACTTCGTCGCGTACTCGATGTTCACGATGGGAAACGGCGACTTCACGCCAACAGACGGTATCTGGCAGATTGCAACGTCACTCACCACGGCCAGCGGGATGCTCTTCGTGTCATTGGGCATCTCATACGTCATATCGGTGCTTGGGGCGGTCGTCGAAAAGCGCTCGTTCGCTTCGACGGTGACCGGAATCGAAACACAAAGCGAAGCGTTCGTCCGAGACGGCTGGAATGGCGAGGACTTCAACGAACTTGACCTCCCACTCGACACGTTGGCATCCGATCTGGGTCGTCTCGCCAAGCAACACAAGGCGTACCCGATACTCCACTACTACCACAGCGATGAGGCAGATGACGCCGCGGCGCGGGCCGTCGCTATTTTCGATGACGCACTCACGACGCTCCGGTTCGGCGTTCCCGAGACCCATCGACCGAATACTCCTCTCCTCAATACGGCACGGTCGAGCGCGCAGGACTACCTTCAGACGCTCAATTCCATCGGTATTCAACCCGCGGAGGATACCCCGCCACCACCTGAGTTAGACCGTCTCCGTGAGGCAGACGTTCCCACGGTCTCGGAAGAAGAGTTCGCTCGGGCCCTTGATGACCTGAGCGAGCGTCGGCGGAAACTGCTCGGGGGCGTCACCGCCGATGCATGGAACTGGCCATCCGAAAACAATGAGTAGTGCAAACGTCTTCTTTGCCGGCTGGGAGGCGATCCTCCATGTCATCGTCGTTGGCATTGCGATGTATGCGTCTCTCGTCGTGTTCTTACGCCTCTCGGGGAGTCGAACGATTGCGAGCATGAACGCCTTCGACTTCATCGTGACCGTCGCGCTTGGGGCGGTGTTCGGTCGGGCCCTCACGGCCAACTCTGTTGCACTCGCAGAAGCTCTCACCGCCTTCGCACTCCTCATTGTGCTACAATACATTGCGGCGTGGCTCCAGACCCGGTGGCCTCGCTTCGAGCGGGCGCTGAAGAACGACCCGGCGCTACTCTACTTCCGCGGGGAGTTCCTGCGGGATGCAATGGGTGATCAGCGCGTGACCGAGAGCGAGCTACGGGGGGCCGTTCGGAAGGAGAACGTAGGTTCGATGGATGAAGTCGAAGCGCTCGTCCTTGAGCCAGACGGCAAGGTATCGGTTATTACGTCAGTCAAAGACGGCTCGGCCCTCGGGCCGGTCATCCCCGACGAACAACCGATGCAGCCTCCCAGTGAGCCATGAACGGACTCTACAGCTGGCTCCTTCTCTTCGGCCTGGTCGTCTTGCTCTTGGGGTTGTTCACGAAGTGGTTCCAGCAACGGTGGTATCTGACCGAACCACTGACTGGCGTCGTCCTCGGTGCACTCATCGGCCCAGCAGGATTGGGTCTGCTGAGTCTCTCTGTCGCCGGCGACCAGACCCGTCTTCTCCAAGAGGTCTCGCGGGTGACCCTCGCCGTCGCGGACATGGGCGTCGCGTTGCGTCTTCCAAGCGGGTATCCGCTGAAGAACTGGCGGTCGCTCGCGGTTGTCCTGGGTCTCGGCATGGTTCTGATGATGGCGGTGAGCGGCCTCCTCGTCTGGGGGCTCCTCGGCGTCTCGTTCTGGGTGGCGATACTCATCGGGGCCACAGTCGCCTCAACCGATCCGATCGTCGCGACGACCATCGTCACCGGCGACATTGCGGAGAAGTACGTGCCTGCGCGGGTTCGTCACTTCATCTCCGCCGAGTCGGGTGCCAACGACGGAGCCGTGTACCCCCTGGTTCTGCTCCCGATACTCGTCCTGACACAACCACGGGGAGAGGTCATTTCGCGGTGGCTCGTTAACGTGATCGGCTGGCAAATTGGTGGCGCTGTCCTCCTTGGCGCGATTCTCGGGTACGGGTCGTCGAGGCTCCTGACGTGGACTGAATCTGTCGGGATCGTCGAGAAGGGAACCTTCCTCGCGTACACATTGGCACTCACCTTCGTCGTTCTGGGTGCGGCTCGTCTCCTCGGGGTTGACGGCGTATTGGCGGTGTTCGTCGCTGGCATTGCCTACCGGATAGGGCCCGGCACTAAGGAGCCGACTGAAGAGGCACAGATGCAGCAGGCGATGACGAAGTTTTTCGTCCTTCCCGCGTTTGTCTTCGTGGGCCTGGCGATACCGTGGGAGGCATGGTTGGAACTTGGGTGGCGTGGACTCGTCCTCGCGGTGCTGATTTTACTCCTCCGGCGACCACCTGTCATCATGGGCTTGTCTCGGTGGTTCCGACCGCTCCAAACGCGAAAGGAGCAGGTGTTCACTGCCTGGTTCGGCCCAATCGGGATTTCGACGCTCTTCTACGCGATGCTCGCTGAACGACAGACCGGGCTGGACAGTATCTGGCCGGTCGCATCGCTCTTGTTGTGCGCTTCCCTCGTTGCACACGGCCTCTCGGCCACGCCGTTCTCCCGCAGGATGGAAGGTGGTCGTGACGGCGATCCAGAGGCGGGGAACGAGAGTGAGAACGACGATGGCTGACAATAGAAACCCAGCATCTGACGACCAGAACAGCCGCTCCTCAACCCCCTCAGACGGGAGCGACCAGTGGATTATCATTAACCCGACGAGCGGAACGGCAGACCACGTTGACGACGTTCGCCAGTTCGCAGCTGAGCGGAACTATACGATCCAGGAAACGACACACGAAGAACACGCGGTGCAGCTCGCGCAGGATGCTACCGTGAACGACGTTGATCGACTGGCTGTCGCGGGTGGCGACGGGACGCTCCACGAGGTCGTCCGTGGCCTCGTAGAGGCATCTGCTCTCGGGAAGGTAACCCTCGGTGTGATTCCGACGGGAACGGAGAACATCTTTGCAACGAACATCGGGGTAGCAAGCATCGAAGAGGGATTCGACCTTCTTGACCACGGTGAGCGACGACGAATCGACGTCGGGTTCGCTGGAGAGGAACCATTCGTCGTGTCGTGTATTGCTGGATTACCTGCCGAGGTAAGCGTGGGGACATCAGACGACCTGAAAGAACGGTTCGGCTCGCTGGCGTTCGTCGTTGCCAGTCTACAGAAATTCGCAGAATTTCAGGGACTTCACATCGATCTCACTGCTATCTCGGACGGCGAGGAAACGACCTGGTCGGGGGAAGCGCTGTGTATGCTCGTTGGGAATGTCCGGCGATTCATCAATCGTGGCGGGCAGGCCAACGTCGAGGACGGACTGTTCGACGTCGTCCTAATCGAGGAGATGCCTCCGAGTGACACTCTGGCTGAAGCGACTGCGCAGCGAGTATTTGGCCGCGATACTGAACACGTACACCACGTCCGGACGAGCCAACTAGAGATTCGAGGACTCGGTAGTGATCCGATCACGTTCAGTCTCGACGGTGAGCTAAACACCCATGACGAACTCGTGTTGTTTACAGATCCACAGTCGCTCACTGTCTGCGTGGGGTCAACGTACGAGGACACGCAACGATAGGTCTGCACTCTGTACTTATTGATCCACTTTAAACATATTCGATTGCGCCGATACTGACCCGTAGCGGTCGTGTGATAGCCGGTTCGGCTAGCCCGACAGGCAGTTCAGAAGGAATCGACACACCCCTCGTTGTGAGTGGGGTGGGTCGGGCCTTACTCCTCGCCGTCCTCGTCTCTGTTGCCGACCGCCATCACTTCCTCACGCGTCATCCGACGAAATTCCGGCTCAAATTCGTCTCCGTCCTCATCGTTGTTGGGCCTGGTACTGTGCTCTTGATCGTCGTCGCTACCGATCCCCGGATCAACGGCATGCGCACCAAACTCGGACACTTCATCTTGATCAGACATCGATACAACGCCCGTACCGCCGCTATATAGACTTATTGCACAAGTCACACGTCACAGTGACGCGTCACACGCACACGTCACTTGCCAGAGATGGGACTCGATCGCGCGCGTCACAGAGACTTCGAGACCGAATTCACCACCAGCATATCCCGGCAATAACACCCTCGAAAAAGAGGATTCGTGCCTTTTTGGGTATAGTCCCGGGCGGATTCAGCCCTTTTTGATTGCAGTGGGCCTCGTCGACGACGGACAGATGGTGATGGATGCGGTCATCAATAGGTGTTTGAAGCAGTTACGTCGACTTGTCTGAAGGTAAGCCCAACTTCCTACACCAACTGCACGGAGTATTTTAGTAATTGTCGAGTCATGAGTTCCTTGGGCTGAGGAAGTTCAATCCTACCGGAGTATTGTTTCACGTACGTTTGTGACCGTGAATCTTCATAAGCAAATAGCAAGGACGGCCACCCCCACCCCGTGAACACAGAAACATCCCGGTTGAAGCAAACTACTGCCTGCTGTATTCTCGATCCAACCCAGAGCCTTATAAGTGATAAATGACCTTATTTCCATATGTTGAAAGGCCAACTGACTCTTCCACCGAACGCCGAGCCACTACTGCCGTCTCAAAACCGTACAGCAATCAACCACCACATCGAGACGAATATTGATTCTCTCTCAGGGGTTCATTCTGCGGAAGCTGGCAGACTCTTCGATCGAGCGAATATGAATAGCTTGGAACTGCAAAATCGTTTTGATGTTGATCCAGTACTCGTGGCAGACTATCTGCGTGTACGCGAAGACGATACGCTCGCGCTGCACCCCATCGTCTGCCAAGTTGTCAAAGAAGAACACCACGATCAACTGCTTGATGATCTCGTTCGGACATACTATGACCGTTTGATTCAGGAAAGTGGCACTTCACGGAGCCTAGAACCGGTGCCAGGATTTCCTGAACCAGCTCTGGACGGATTGAACGAAGGGATTGACCTGAGTCATCGTCGTCCCGAGTTCGCAATCAATGCTGTTGAGGACATGGACTGCGACGGGCGCGATATACGTCCAGCGACTGATTATCCCATTCAGGTGCACGACATATTCGCAGACCTTCGCAAGAAAGGTGTTGTCACGAATCTCGCAAAGTCAGGTTGTGAGGCTTGTGGACACAAGGCGGGGCACAAACTCGCCACCCAATTGCGGAGTGAAGAGTACACAGTTCACGGCTACGCAGGCATTGCTGCAAGTGCTCATCCAGAAAGACCCTTGATTTCCGTCCAAGGTTTCGACGAGAGTTCTTGGGAGTCTGTAGACGTTGTCGATCTTGTTTTGGATCGCGCCCGGGAGCATAGCTTCCAATCGGATATCAAAGTCCAGAAAGCGGGAATCTTGAAACAGTGATTTCGGCACTCAGCGAGAACAACATCTAAACAGGGACTGCTGACCTCATGAACAGTAAACAGCCCCATAACACAGTTAGAGGTCGCGGGCCACAGGCACCGACCACAGCCACAGAAAACCTGCCGAGACACCCAAACTGGGAATAGGTAGATTCACCCTGCATGAACCAGAGCAAATTCCCTATGTGAAACCCTATAGGAATTGCTATAGTCGCTGACTGGCGTGTTCTTCGACCGCACCGCGGGTGGCATCGAGTTTGTCAGGTGCCGCGGTCTCGAAGCCGAGGCGAAGGGCCAGCCGGAGCACCTCGCTCCGGTCGGGCTCACTCTCGTCCTCGATTCCCAGTGCGTCACGCAACTGTTCACCCGTCTCAACCAAATCATCCTCGTGGGCTTCAAGCGCACCGAGTAGCGCAGCCATCGGCCCGTCCCACACACTCACTGTCTTCTGTTTCCCACCAGCGTCAATCGCCTCCAGTTCATCGAGGATTGCTTCCTGGAGTTCGTGCTGTTCCTGTTTACTACTCGCCTCGTCGAGGCGGTCGCCAGAACTGGTCTGTTCGCGTAGTTGTTCGAGGTCTTCGTCCATGGTTAGTCCTCCACGCGTTCGATGAGTGCCTCTGCGTCAGCGAGGAACGCCTCACGCGCGCGCTGTGCAGTCGTGCTCGGATTCTCCAGCTCGAAGGCAGTCATACCCTGCTGGGTGGCGTTACGGATGTCCTGTGAGTACGGGACGTACTCAGGTGCAATTGTGTCGGGGTATTCCTCGTGGAACGCCTCCAAGTACTCGGTGGCGAGGTTGGTGCGGTCGTCAACCTTGTTTGGAAGTACCATCACGAGTTCGACGTCGATCCCGAAGCTCGACCGAATCTTCTCAAGGTCTTCGCGGAGTGCGCCAGCCTGCTCGGCTTCAAACGGCCCCATCTCAACCGGAGCGAGGACACGCCGGGCTGCCCAGAGACCATTGTAGGTGACGTTGTTCGACATCCCGGGAAGATCGATGAGAACAATGTCGTAGGGGAGACCCTCCACATAGTCATCGAGGAACGCCTCCAGGCGCGCGTAGCGTTCGCCAGCATCATCGATATTTCCCAGCTCGGAGTCCAGCGTATCGAGGCCCGGGTGGGCGGGGATGAGATCGACGTCTTCGTCGGTCTCGTAGACGAGGTCGTGGACGGCGTCGTCGCCAAGCTTCCCCGCGATGGTCGGCCAAGCGTCGTCGAAGACAGTGCTAATGTTGGGCCACGCTTCGTCGGCCTCAATGGCGTCCTGGACGTCGCTCCAGACGTCGAACGCTTTGGCGAGGTCGCCCTGCTTGCCAGCGAGATCGATTAGCAGGACATCATGGCCCTGTTGGGTGAGTGCGACGCCGAGGTGTGCGATACTGGTGGTTTTGCCTGTCCCTCCTTTATCGAGGAAGCTGGCGATTCGTGTAGTCATTCAAGGCCACCTATAGGATTCACTGTAGTAATTCATATAGTGAGTGCTATAGGTTTAAAGCTGCGTCAGACGCTGGTTCTGGAAGTCCACAGAAGCCGTACCAGAATCAGGGAGCGACATCTGTTCTCCCCGGGAGTATGGATGACTCTGGGGCCGTAGATGTCCTCGTTAACTCCATCGAAAAAGTGCCCAGTGAGGAGTCCGTATCTGTGCTCAAGACACGATAAGTCCTACACACAAGTTGGTTCGAAGAGGACGCCTGCGCTAGCCGATGCGAGCACGACCTCTCCAGAACTGTCGTCTTTTCTGTAAATAGGGAGATATCGACACATAGAGACACCGGCCTTGGATTATGAGTACAATCACCCCACCTTTCACCGCATTAGAATCGGATCTGCAACGTCTTCCTGCCTTCGCCGACACCCCTCAGTGTGAGTGGGTTAGGTGTTCCCAGAGGTTTATCAGTGACTGGTGGGCATTTCACCCAGACCCCACCATTGGCAAGAACACATATAGGCAAATCATCTTTCTTTTCCCCACAGACTTAACACAACGTGATCATATATACATAAATAATATGTCCAAAACAAATCCACGCTCCATAGCAGAAGAAGCAATCGAAACACTGGATGACTGCAAGCGAACGGGTGACAAAGTCAAAATCAGCGGAGATGCACTCGATGCCATCGGCATCGATCGTAACACTCGAGTCGCCAATTGGGGACGCAACAGTCTCCCTATCACTTACAACCTGCACCGCAAACACGAAGTATGGCTACTCATCGAGACACATACGAACCAGCAAGGCCCAGAACGCACAATCCACTACATCACCGCCGGGAACCCATCGGTCGAACACGAAGAACTTGACCTCAATGCTGCCCGAGAAATCCTCGAAAACGCCGAACACTGGACAGCAAACACCGATCAAGCCATTACTGCAATCGAAAACCGACAGATGGCCATCAGCGATTGGTGGCGTGACGGGATCATCAATGGCAACCTGGCAGTGATCGGAGGCGAAAACCGGATGCACTTCACCGCACCTACCACCACGATCGAGTACCACGGCGCGCCAGAACTCGATCGTGTTGAGAAAGACCTCTTCCGTGACGCAGCATCCGCAGTGCACCCTGTTGTCGGCGACCACGTCCGCGGCTACCAGCATCCCTTCAACGTCGAATACTCAACTGAAGTAACTTGGAGCACAGACCGGCTGAACCCAGAAGAACTCGTCGAGCAACACACAGCCTAACCCACTTATGAATCCAGTCTGGAGAGTTGGAATACCAGAGTACTACCCGGTTCTCAAGTAACCACGAGAAGAACTAACCCCGAACACACCAACAATAGCACATGGCCCAGATCCCGAAAACACAGTTCACAATTCTCCAAGGAATTGTCGCCCACCCGAACGAGTCACCATCCCTGCTCGAACTCGACGAGATGAACCCCAGTCTGGAACGAGAAGAGATTCAGGAACATCTGCAACAGCTCATCGACGCGAACATCGTGGAGAAACCCAATGCCCGAGACACTGTATCGAACTACAGATTAACCGGCAGTGGACGAGATGAACTAACGGGAACCGGTCTCTTCAACGCTGAAACCACTCTCAAACACTATTATCTGAACACTTCGTGAACCGGCTCAGACAGATACGAATTTCTACCACGTCTTCCTGGTCGATACCATCTTGAAGCAACCCCACAAAACACACACCATGACTGACGACCCGATTCTTGACGACGATTATATCGTCGCAAAACGCGAAGATGTCCTGAATGCCCTAGACGAAGAAGGAATCTCTAAAGAAGAGCTCGCTGAGATGAGCGCTGACGAAGTGCTTGATGCGGTCGGCACGGCGATGGTGAAGAACCATCCCGACGATGGAGATTTTGATGTTGACGAGGAAGCTCGGAAAATCATCGAAGAGTCAGCCGAAATGGGTGACAGAGGTGCAAAATCGCCACCGGAAGGGCAGACGTGTGAAAGAGAGGGGTGTGACCGCGACGCAGTAGCTGGGCCAGGCGAGGAATGGCTATGCGCTGAGCACCAGAAAGAGTTCTTCAGCGAACGTCACAACTGATCAGAATTCGTCGAGTGTTCGGTGTTCCGCTTCCTCGGGCCAGTCGTCAGGGATTGAGAGTCCGGGACTGGACTCTTCTCGAGACTCAATGTCGAGATCGTCTGAGAATTTGTTGTAGAACTTGTCGGCGAGTTCTCGCACGGCGATGCCCATGTCTTCTTGGTTCTCGATTTCGGTCTGAGTCCGGAACTGCACGCCCTCGAGCGTGTCGTGTGACGTGTACAGCTTGGCCACTGCGTAGGCGTCACTATCCACGTCGAACAGCCCCTCCAAGTTAACGGGTAGACAGACGTCGATGTTCGCGTGGCGGGTCTCGGCTCGAAACTGCGGTAAATACAGGTGGACTACTGAGCATCTTTTGGATGGATATACGAACCTTCCCTAGCAAGAATCCACTTCGTCTGTAGCTCGTCGTCTGTTGCATTCTCTAGAAATAATACACATTCATCAGCTTCTGGTGAGTTTTCAATTACAACCTGAATGAGCTCAGGATGGCTCGAAATATCACTTGAAGAGGCCGATTCAGGCATGTTACGCCACCCGACACCCGCCCTATAGAAAAATATTACATATAGTCAATTGACTATAGCTCTTTAAAACAACAATAGTGGAATCTTCTGATAGGTCAATACGTATACTTACTGACCAACAAAAGCTCCGTCAGAACTGATAGAAGGGTCAACGCATAACGTCTACTCGGGGAATGAAGTATTATACTCTTTCAGCAGTCGAACAAGTGGTTCCACCTCGGAGAACTTCGGCCCCTTGGAGATGATCTCCGTCTTATTGTCCCACCTGATGTATCCGGCGTTGGCTAATTTGGGTAAATGCGTATGGTGCAGCCGTATTCGGTCGTTCTCGTGGTTTAGCCGTCGTTCGATGGTGACGATACTGGTCTCGGTGGTGTCTCCTAACAACGTCATGAGAATAACGCGTCTTGTGCGACTTGTGAGTGCGTCCATCATCAAGTCGATGGCTTCCGAAGAAACGGCGCGTCCCTCGATAGTATCGGTACGCGTCTCCCGAATCAGCGGCTCATCCCGGAGGGACAATATGTACTCTACCCACTGGCCGTACATCTCGACAAGGATTTTCTCTTTGTCGATGAATGGTTCATCGCGGGCGGCAGTGTCCGCAAAACAGAGCGTTCCATAGAGGTCGTTGTCAACCAAGACCGTCGTCCCGAGGTAACTCCCGAACTCGAGTGTTGCATATGCTGGATCATCTTCCCACCCTTCAGCGAGGGCATCACTGACGGCCATTGTCCCTTCCGGGTCTGCGATGGTTTTCCGACAGTAGGTTTTGGAGAGTGGAACGGTGGTATCCGGTTTTAGATTCCCGTGGGAACCATGTACGATTTCGAAGGATTCTGTCTCGTTTTCTAGATCGATGTGCGACAGAAACGCGCAATTCAGCTCGAATTTGTCGGTTTCCTGTTCGAACAGTTGTTCGAGTTTGGTTCTGGGTTCGATATTGGGGGCCAACAGCGTTCGCCACAGGCGCTGGAAATAGGGCAATTCCCCACCCGCTTCCGATGTGCAGATACTATGTGTCATTGAATGAGTTACGTGGCCGTGCGGCTAGCGAGCTTTTCCGATAGCTTGGATGAAGAAATATGTTCCGTGGTAACATATAACTATAGCTGGAAGCCCCTGGACTGGCGCCCAGAGACCCGCTCTTCGAGTGCTCCGTCTGCTAATTCAACACCCTGAACTGAACAGTTTAATTCTCTACGACGTGGGTATGCGAATGATTCTATGACACCCCATATAATGCTGGAGAGCAGGTGAACTGGTCTTTGCCTTTATCCTAGCTCTCTAAGGAGTACTAGCCGAACGGGAGCGGTCGCCCCGACAATATGGGGTCAGGTGCGTCGGGGCGACTGTTCCCGGGATGAACACACTATGAAAATACAATCTCTACGCAATCTATTTCGTCGCATCAAAACCAGAATCACACGCGCACGTCACACCCACACCTCACAGTCACACGTCACGGACATCGATCACAGTGACATACTGACCATTTTGTCGTCTGACCGGCGCAGGTGGGCAATCGAGTATCTGTCCGACCACCCACCGGACAGCACAGTAACCGTCTCTGACCTGGCCGAGCACGTCGCAGCCAAGGAAAACGAGTGCACAGTTCAGGAACTCAGTTCGAAACAAAGAGAACGCGTCTATATCGCCCTTTGTCAGCAGCACATGACGACTCTCGAAGAAACCATCGTTGATTACGACCGAGATAGGAAAACCATCACACCGACCGAGACACCTGCACGCCTCTGGAGTGCATACCGCGCCTTCCAGCGCTCGCTTGACGGCTAGCGTCGCTACTCAACGGAGTAGAATGCTGGCGTAAATACGCGGAATCGCATCCGAGAGACGCGTCGGGATCGCCTCAGCTCACACACCACTCTGGGGTCGGTGATTCCAGAGGGGTGATTTCGACCCGACTGCTACAAAGGGATTACTTGGATACCGGTAAAGTACACGAAACCGTGTAATGAGAGTTATTAAACTGAACACCAAGCAGCGTGAGAGTCGGTAATCAAAAACAAGCTTGTCAGTCCGTTGTTCGTGCCTCCGGAAAATTCCGCTAGTTATTTCCTACAGGGAGTCAGAAATCTACTTTCTGTGGAGTGGTGCGTCATCTGGCGGTTCGATACGCATCGTGCCGTCACAGGAGATCGTTATCTCACAGGACGCAAAATCAAATGTGATGGACACACTCCCTTGCTTGGTGGAGTCGCTCCTTGAGTTGTCGAGTACTTGTTTCAATGCATCAGGATCGATAGTTGTGTACAGCGGATCTAACTCTACCGGGGTTTTACCTGTAATAGCTGCAACTGATCGAACGACAGTGGTGACTAGCGTCTCGGAATTTTTCACATCGTATTGGGCGTAGTAAGACTCAGTTTTCGGATCGTACCCGGCTCGGTCTTGCCGGAGAAAACTCTTCAAGTCGGTTGACGCGTCCTCGTTACACTCGTTCTCACTCATCACCCTATAGAGGGGGTTGAACCGCTAATGCGTTGTACCGCAATAACGAAAACCCCTGCGAGAGATATACCTAAATAACAAACCCCGGAATACAGTTACTCCTCGTCGAAAGCCAAGGAGAACACCTTCCGTTGGCCAGCACGGAGATGTTGCGTGAAAGTCGGCGGGGAAATACCGAGTGAATCAGCGATGTCCTGCCCAGTGCTCAACCGGGGGGACTCGAAAAACCCGCTCAGATAGGCCATCTTGAGAACTTCCGTCTGGCGGTCGGTGAGCGGTTCTTTTATTCCCGTCTGGATATCCCGAACTGATTTGAGCGGCCTATTACACGAGCGACGAGAAGTGAGTTCGACCGCCGGATAGGTGTCGCGAAGGCTCTCGAGGAATGGGCGGACATCGGTACTCGACGGAAGATCTACGACAGCTGTTGCACGGTCTCCATCGAATGTGAGCGTGTGTATTGCGACTCCCTGCCCAGTGAGGGTTGGCACGAGTGTGGAACCGGACACGGTCGCCCTGAGCAAGAGTGAATCGTCACTCTCAGTGATCTGTTCGACCTCCTCGATGGCAGCACGATCGTTTGCAACTGTATCGACCGCCTCAGCCGAAGCACCGTTAACTGTGAGAAACACATGTGCTGAATCGTCTTCTGCGGGAACCAATCCCTCAAAACTGATCTGAGTGCCGACGTTTTGTGCGAGCGTTGCGAGCGTCGTGCCGGGCTCTGAAATCTGAAGCGTCAGTTCGACCACGCTGTCCGTCTGGCGGGTCTCCGTAGACTCGACGGTATTGATCGAATAGGCGATCGTCTCACCGAGTTCTTCCAGTAATTCAATATCGCGTTCGCGACTCTGTTGGTGGTCTGCGTAGACTGCTAAGACGCCGTATAACGAGTCCTCGTAGGTCAACGGAATGGCACTACACGCTCGAACACCTTGCTCGAGTGTCTGATCGCGCCATGGATCAAACTGAGAGTCCAAGATGATGTCATCGACGACTTGGACATCACGAGTTTTCACTGCCGTCCCGATGGGGCCCTGTCCTGTAGGTGCATCGTTACTGGTAATTGTGAGACTGTCCAAGTAGTCCGGTTCGACCCCAGCCCATTCACTGGGCGTAATCGTGTCGGTACCAGCATCGTGTTCTCCGATCCATGCGAACTCGAACAGGTCGGAGTCCGCAAACTGGTCACAGACAGCCCGGTCGATTTCAGCCCGCGTCTCGGCTTGCACTAACGTCTGACCGATCCCACGGATGATCGCATTGATCTGGCTAAGGCGGTGTAGCTCTGCATTCTGCTCATCTAATTCTCGTTCACGGTCAGCACGAGTGAACGCGGCCTCGACAGTTGCCGTCATCGTCTCGATGAACTCGACCTCAGACTCAGCAAACTCGCTCGATCCCGTCGTGGCAGTAAGTAACACGCCCTGATTCCCCAGTGGTACGATAACGATTTCGTTCAACGAATCGTGCTCTGTTCCTCCCTCGATGATCTGCATTTCGTTCGTAACGAATGCCTCCCAGACGGCTCCCTCTTGAGATTCTCCCAGTATTTCCGATGGCAGGGCAGTTTCTGCATCAGATGTCTGTGTCGCTAGTGAGAGGCTCCCAGATTCATCGTATTGCATAATGGCAGTTACCGGGAGATCAAATGCTGACTCCGAACGGTCTATGACTTTCTGGGCGATGTCAGCCCACGTTTCCGTATTCATGAGGTCGCGACTTATCTCGTTGAGGCCCGTCAGCTGTTCCTCACGGTGTTCTCGTTCGAGTTCGTAGCTCAACCACTGACTCATCAGGTCGAGGAAGGTGTACTCGTCGTCGGTGAACTCCCGCTCGCGAGCGGAACTATCGGCGAAACAGACTGAGCCGAAGACGCCATTGCTGTCGGTCACCCTTGTCCCGAGATAGCAGCCGAGGCCATACTCCTGGTAGAGTGGGTCACCGTCCCAACCATTTGCTTCAGCGTCCTCGACTCCGACTGGAACGTCCAGCGAGATCGTCTTATTACAGTACTGGTCAGGGTTCGGAGAAACCGTTGTACTACCCTCCTCTAGATCGGTGCCGTGGGTGCGGATAACTCGGAATTTCTCCCCTTCTTCCTTGAGGAGGAATCCCATGTCCAAACCGAACCGGTCACACCCTATGTCAAGAAGTTTCCCAATCTTGTCTTCGAGAGTAAGGTCTCGGGCAGAGGTTATTTCGTAGAGGGCGCGCTGAGCGCGGTCGCGTTCGGTACGTTCTAGTTCGTTGCTCACCCACTTCCCCATCAGTTCCAGAAATGTCCGCTCGTCGTCGGTGAACGACTCCTTGCGCGGCGACGTATCGTAGAACCAGAGCGTGCCGTATGGATCACCGTCAGTGGTCACCCTGAGACCGAAGTATGTCCTGACACCGAGTTCCTGAAACACCGGGTCGGAGTCCCATCCCTCCCCGACAGTATCGGGCACAGCAGTGAGTTCAGTTTTTCTGATAGCCTGTCGGCAAAAACAGTCTTCACCAGGTTGTACCTCAAGAACGTCTGTTTCATTGGGCATCTCGGGGGCCACCATAACCTCTGCCCGAAAATCGTCATCCCACGACGGAAGATACGAAAGGAGACCGCCCTTGAGATCGAAATAGTCACACCCGAGTTCCAACAACTTCTCTACTGTCTCCTCGAACGGTAAATCACGATTTTCGGTTAGCTCGTAGAATTCGCGGAGGTACCGTTTGTGTTCCTGTAATTCCGACCTCACCTCGGTTTGTTCCCGTAGTGACCCTATGATCTGGTCGATCTCTCGGTCTGGGTTCTCCGGGCCGAGGAGTTCCTCCGGTGGTGTATAGTAGCTGTTTTGAAATATCTCGTTGTCGGAGATCAGATGCGGATGTGTACTGATAACCTCCCGGATAACCTCCGATGGGAACTGATCGCGGTTGTACTGACAGAGACCAATGAAGTCTCTACTCTCAAAGACATCATTCACCGTGCTCTCATACTGAATGAGGGCTCCGGTATCGGTTTCATCCCCGAGAGCCCACGTCATCTCGCCGACGACCCGTAACGCTTCGTACTCTTCGGTCGCATCGTCGATCGTATCGTGTAGAAATTCAAGCACCCCCTCGCGATCGAACGTCCCATCGCGGAGATAGGTGTCGTGTTTGGTATGGATCGACAGTGCTCCTGATTTGAGGGCGGTATCCACATCAATACCGTGAGCGTTCATCGCCTCTAACACAACTTCTCGTGAGTTCTCGTCAGCGATGTATTGGACTCGCTCGCCCCGTTCTAACCCCTGACGTACAAAGGGGATGGCTGTCGCAAACTGGTCTTCGCGGTTCTCGTAGATGAGTGCAAAATGGTCGTTTGCGGCTTCATGGTCGTGGATAGGTTCGACTACTCCGCGAAAATCATCATCGTGACGAAGGGCCTCTTGAGCAGATTCGAGGCCAGATACTTCAGGCTCGTGGGTCTGTTTTGTCGTTCGATCCATTGGCGCTATTTACTTACGAAGGCCCTTAAACTCGGGCATGGTACAGAGGCTAGAGAATATACAGAACGAACCCAAATCACGACGCCAGCAGCGCCCAGAGTAACTGTTACCTCGTCAGTATCGAACCGGACAGAGGTCTTGGCGCTGGATTTTTTCTCTGACACCCTTCGTTGAGAGTGGAGCATCTCTTCTCGCACCTTCACAGTGACAAACTACACGCTCATACTACGATGATACAGTCGGTGATTTTGACCACATTGCTACAAAGAGTACCACGCTATTGCGTCCCCATCGCTCCGGGTTACGCCGTCGCAAAACAGCACAAATGTCGCTTGATGGGGCGCGCCACCACGTCGTCGCCGCGGGCTCGAACCTAGCAGCGTCGATCACCGACGACAATGACACTGACGAGGATGACGAGTAAGAGTGACACTGGAGAATTGACCCGTGGAGCGTGCGTTTCGCCACATGCCAAAGTATGTGACCAGTGGATTCGTTCGGGCAGCGTGCTGGAATTCACCATAGATGGGGAGATCTGCGAGAGGAGAGTCAATTGAGGTGCTGTTGGTGGAGACAAATCAGGTTGCCGCAGACTCTCTCATTGAATTCCGCATAGCAACGTTATAGGAGCCTCCTTACGGATTACGGGTAATGGGCTTTAGGAATCGGAGCGATTCCGACGTTTTTGGGAGAAAATTCATTGTAGCCCTCGGAGGGCTTTTCGTCGTACTCGTAGTCAGCTATCCGTTCCTCCCCACTGTTGACGATGCGTCGTCCAAACTCTGGGTTGTGCTTGGCATTTTAGTTGGTATCCCCGGTCTCGTCCTGTTATACGGTGGCTATCGGTTGCCCCAAACAGACATCCGTTCTGAACTCTATCCTACCATCGGCAAGTGGTGCCTTCGCGGCATTGTGATCGGTCTCGCCATCACGTTCCCTATCGTTCTTGTCAGTGACGATCCAAATGTCGTCGGAAATATACTCTTGCTCACGGCACTGGGCAGTCTCGCGGGCTTCGGCGCAGGTAGGTATGACGCGCGGGCCAAAACACGGGAACTTGACCTTCAGGAAACGATCGATCAACTGGAGACCTCGAACGAGCGACTCGAACAATTCGCCTACGCTGCCTCCCACGACCTCCAGGAACCGCTTCGGATGGTGTCGAGTTATCTGCGGTTGATCGAGAACCGAGCCGACGAGGAACTAACCGAGGAGACCGAAGAGTTCCTCGAATTTGCCGTGGATGGGGCTGACCGTATGCGTGGCATGATCAACGGGTTACTGGCGTACTCACGCGTAGAGACCCAGGGGGAGGCGCTCGAACCGGTCGACCTCAACGAAGTAGTCGAAGACGTGCGCGATGACCTCGAGGTACGTATAACTGAAAGTGATGCCGACGTAGACATCGAGGAGCTGCCTCGTGTGGCGGGAGATGAACATCAGCTACGTCAGGTATTTCAGAACGTATTGAGCAACGCGATTGAGTATAGTGGGAACGAGCCGCCACGAGTGCATATTTCTGCCACCCGGAACGGTTCGATGTGGGAAGTGTCGGTTCGGGACGAGGGGATTGGGATAGAGCCGGACGAACAAGATCGTATCTTTGAGGTATTCCAGCGGCTCCAATCCCGCAACGACCACGGGGGCTCAGGTATTGGCCTGGCACTATGCGAGCGGATCGTCGAACGTCACGGCGGCGAAATCCGAGTCGATTCCAAACCAGGCGAGGGGGCGACATTCTCATTTACTCTTCCAGCGGAGGATGAGCATGACGGGTGAGCATGGGGGTGCCGAACCGGCTGACATCCTCTCATTGAGGAAATCCTGGCGACATACGTCTCACGAGAGAGGCATTCAGGGACGGGAAGATAGCGAACACACCCCACGTTGTCGAAAACGGTGTTGACCCTCTCAATTTCCTCTTTCAACGAAATGACTACGCTGACGCACTGCGCCCCGACCTTGTGCTGTTAGACCTTAATCTCCCCCGCAAGAATGGTGACGAGGTGCTTGCAGAATTTCACGAGGATTCGAACCGCAGGCGCATTCCGGTAATCATCCTCACGAGTTCGGAAAGCGAAACGGATGTCGTCAAGTCCTACGAACTGTGTGCGAGCGGGTTCCTGACGAAGCCAGTTGATCCCGCCGAGTTTATCGACATGCTACAGGAGTTAGAGCAATTCTGGCTCTCGATCATGCGGTTACCGACTGACACGGATCTCGATTGAGGAGCACCGTGCATTCAGCATACCGTCTCGAATACTACTATGACTTGATAGAATCATCGGCGATCAGTTCGCAGACGTAGTTATCGGAAGCACTGTGTCCGAGAAGATCGCCAGAGTCGTACAAAAGATCGTGAATCAGCGGTAAGTACAGGTGGTGTACATATCGTCCAGTACAGATGGTTTATGATGTGCGACATCGTACAACACACCTGGCGGTCTCCATAAACGGTTGGGGCTTCTGGGAGTGTCTGAGGCCATCGCTCCCGGCATTTTATAATAGCAGGCCAATGGTCTCTACTTTGTTCTTGAAGTCAGTGTACTGTTTCGTTCGCACACATAGTTACCGTTCTGTTCAGGGTGTACAGTGAAGGTGGCGACCATCTTGTGCTTCGGCAGCCTATATCCGTAACGGGATGATTATCCACTCTATCCCTACGATTCGTTCGATATACACTATTCCAAGTGGATAAGGCATACACTCATTTTGATTGTATTCTCTTATATATAATAATTCATTCCAAAATCCTTTGGGAACAGACTCACCTTTGACCGTGATGACATCTATACTATGTCACAGACTGAGCGTGAGAAGACCGTTGCGAGGTGCAGTAGTTGTGGTGAAATCCACACCGTTGAAATCAGGAACGACAGATCGCTTCACCTCGTCGGAACGGGCCTGATAAACCAGTGTCCGTGTGGCGGTGTGGAATTAGAGAGACTACAGATAGAACGTGATCCTCCCCCCTCCTAACTCACTCGCGGTCAGTTCGTATCTATAGTGAACAGTTGCTCATATCAAAAATCACAGATATTGTTCTTCCCATTTACGGCGTTGTTCAATTATGTTGAGTCCTTCGTCACTGGCGGTATAATAGTTCGTTCGTCTATCAAGTTCTCCTTTCTCGACAAGTTCCTTGTTTACTAGTGTATCCAGATTCGGATACAGTCGCCCGTGGTTAATTTCTGAACTATAGTACATTTCTACTTCATCTTTCACGTCTTGTCCAGACGGTTCTTCTGCACCTGCAATTACGTAGAGCAAGTCTCGCTGGAATCCGGTCAGATCGTGCATGTTTGTATCACGAAGTGGTATTCGTCTTTGTTATCACTACGATACGGGACTGAATAGGTACTTAATACAGACCCATTTTCAACTTTACTTCCGGAAAAAGGGAAGTTGCCAATTCGAAAGTAGGGCCTTCGAGGAATGATTGTCTCAGAACGAATTGGTGACAACGCTCAGTGCATGGAACTTACTTATCCAGTGGCCCGCGAAGGTCGCTGTAGGTTTCTTGCTGACAGTAGCTATCGAGTGTAGTCCTTGACGGCCACATAGCCATCAGCCTCCACACTAACCTCGTAACTGTTGTAGTTGAACACCACCTCGCTTATAGCTGAGCGAGGAATGGTTCCAGTTGGCTAAGCTCCTCCGTCGGTTCAACGAGGTTCCGGCTCGAGTCATAATTGATGACTTCTTTCTCCTCCAATTTTGGAATGTGAACGTGGTGCAATGATATATGAACCTGCTGCACCTGTTTACTGGGGATTTCAGTTATTTCTGTGCCCTGTTCCTTTTCGACAACCTCGTTACGTAGATCAGTGAGAGTTAGTGGTCGGTCATGCGTAAGAAGGAAATCAAGAACTGCACGACGACGTTGGTGGGAGAGCAATTCAAGGATTTCATCTACCGAAACCTCCTCTACTAGCATTTTGCCCTCGCTCTGAGGTTTCCCATTCTCTCTGGTTTCGTCACTCCCCTCGTAGTCCATGGACAAGACACAGACATCGATGCGTATAAAGTTCGCCCCCAACTACCCCGAAAAGATGTTTTGATTATGTGAGTGAATGCGCTTTTCGTTCCGTTCGCACACGTACTTACCGAGTAGCGTGTCCGCGAATCCCGTCCTCGAGGTCAGTGGTCAGTACAGGGATGCGTGTATTACCAGCTTGTTCCGGTGTTACTATTCGAGCTTGCGTCTGTCCGAATGTGATGTTTCGAGTGAATGAGAGTGTTATCTGTGAGCCCCCTTGTTTTTGCTATGAGATCCGTCAATGAGCCAGGAAACCCAAACAGTCTCGACCGAAACAGCATTACGGGTAGTGGCAGATCCGTGTCGGCGATCAATCCTCTCCCAGTTGATCGACGGCGAGGAGACCGTGATTACGACGGATACCCTCGTTGATCGTATCAATCTCGAGAATCCACCTCCGGAGACCACTACAACTCACGCCGACCCCCTTCTTATCGACGTACACCATACACATCTCCTAAAACTGGAGGAGGCAAATTTGATCGAGTACGACCCGCGTACGAAAACGATTCGGTATACCTCGAACGAGCGCGTCGGGAGGGTGCTCCAATTCGTCACCGAAGAGCTGGAATAGGGGACTTGAGACGGTAGGGACTTTTTGTCCTCGAGAGGTCACTAGTTATCATGGTGAGTTTTGAGGAGGAGCAGGCCGAAGCCGAGGCGCTGGTGCGGTTGCAAGACCTTGGGCTGTCCCAGTACGAGGCTCAAACACTGATCAACCTCATACGGCTCGGGACGGGAACCGCACAGGACGTCACGCAAATCGGCGGTGTCCCTCGGACTCGCGTGTACGAATCGGCAGAGCGACTCCACGAATTGGGATTCATCGACATCCAGCACACGACGCCACGAAAGTTCACCGTGATCTCTAATGAAACGATCATCCGACTGCTCGCCACCAAACGCGAGAACACGATTACCGAACTCGCGGAGTGTCTCGAGGAGATCGGCCCCGCCCAGCCACAACGCGAAGAGTTCGGCGTCTGGACGGTCACTGGACGGGAGGCGGTGGCATCCCGCATTGAGGAGTTCATCGTCGACGCTGACGAGCAGATCGTCTACATGACTATCGACGACTTGCTCACCGACGAACACCTCGACAGGCTTCAGGCTGCCGCGGAGCGTGGCGCCGAGATTCACTTGGCGGGGATTTCCGACGAAGTCCAGGAACGTATCCAGGAATCGGTACCGGAAGCCGAACTGTTCGAGACCCTCTGGGAATGGGAGGAGACGCCCGCTGGAAGCCTGCTGATCACGGACGAAGAGACGGCGCTCGTGAGCGCGCGCGTGGACGATATCTCCACTGCCGAAGAAATCGAGGAGACGGCGATCTGGGGTGCCGGCGACCGAAACAGTCTCGTCGTCGTCCTTCGAGCGATTTTCACCTGGCGACTCGACGGGAACCAGCCGTCGTAAGGCTGCCCAATGGTTCATTCAGAAAATCACACTACACTCTTGTTTCTCGATCCCGTGCGAAGAGTATGGTCGCAGAACGAGACGGTACCGATCAATCTACCGATGCACGCGAGCCATTATTCCGCCGAACATACGATTGGTCAGATACAGCAGCGAGTATGGCCACGCTCACTGCCCTCGGAACACTCGAAAAGGTCGATCCGGTGGAACTCCCCGATGTTCTCGGTACCACACTGTACGACCACATCGATCCCGAAGCGATAGACACGCTTGTCGCTGGCGAAGAACGTGTTGACCTGTCGTTCCTGGTCGACGACTATCAGGTGCGAATCGACGGTGAGGAGCTGACGATTACTCGCCAGTGAGGTAGCTAACGATCTCCTCGCGATCAGTTCGCACATGTAGTGAGCAATCCGTCACCTTTCATTCGATCAGTACAGGGTAACTACTCAGCACAGATCAGACATCCGCAAAAGGTGAACATTACGGCGGAATTGGTGGGAGCCGTGCCTTCTCAACCCAAAACTGCTCAAAAGTATCTACAAGAGAACTGAACTCGGCAGGATCTGTTGGTTTTGTCAGATAGGCGTTAGCGCGGGTATCATAGCACCGCGCAATATCATCCTCAGCCTCTGAACTCGTGAGCATAAGCACAGGCAGTGGTTTGAGCCGGGGATCATCCCGAATCACCTCAAGGACTTCGCACCCATCTCGACCGGGCAGGTTCAAATCCAGCAGGATGAGATCGGGAAGCTCGTTATCTGCGGACTCACGTAAGAACTTCACAGCGTCGTCACCATTCGTGACGGACTGTAGGGCTATCTCTTGTTCGGCTGACTTGAATGCCTCCCGAGTGAGCCGAATGTCCCCGGGATTATCTTCGACAAGCAAAATGTCGATCTCGTCCTCAGTAGAGGACTGGTGGACAGTAGTGTTGTGCATGGGTGATGGCCGAGAATCAACTCTTGATACGCCCATGACCGTGATACTGCTTCTCGACGGCCACATACCCGTCAGAGAACACGCTGACCTCGCAACCGTTGTAGTTGAATGTAACTTTTCCAACGGTCAGGACATCGTCAAAAAGGCGGTCTAAGGCCTCGGGATCAATGGCATCGTACAATGGGGGCGTGAGTTCTACAGGCCGAACCCCTTCTGCTTCAGCAACTGCTTCAACCACAGCATGACTAACACACTTCTCGTCGGGTATTTCGGTCTGAATTTTGTTCACAACCCCTGTAGACCATCCACCTCCTTAAACATATAGCTTAATTGATAGTTTCCAGAAGGGCTTAAATAGGCTATGGAAATCAGCCAGTGTCGTCCTCGTTCGTAAATTCCTTTCCGAAGTGATTGTAGGGGAACGCTCGAATCCGCTTCAACAAATCCATGCGCTCGATATCGACGCCCAACTCGCTCATCTCACCGACACTCTTCTCAATTTCTTGCTTATTCTGCCCGACCAACTCAACCGAGAGGTTTGCGTTATTCGTTAGCAACTCACTGACACTCACCACACCAGGGACGCTAACGAGATCGTCAACGATCTCCTCTTGGTCATCAATTGGAATCGTCGCCATGATGAGTAAGTGATGGCCCATCCCCGTTTGCTCGTAGTCAACTGTTGGGTGATATCCCGTGATAACGCCGTTCTCTTCGAGCTTGGTGATGCGATTGGCGACCGTGCTGGACGAGACGCCGACCTGTTCCCCGATGGCGTTCGTCGTGTTATTTCTGGCATCTTCCTGCAAGAGATACAGGATACCTTTGTCAACCGAGTCAAGTTCTTCCGAGGCCATGGCCAAAGACCGTAATGGAGCCGCCATAAGTAGTCTTTTCACAAAGCAATTTGGTATCCGCGGATAGAAGTCAACGCTCAGTTCGCAGACGTAGTTACCGGAAACACTGTGTCCGAGAGTTTGCCAGGGTCGGACAAAAGATCGTGAATCAGCGGTAAGTACAGTCACAGCACATACCGCTCAGTACAGGTGTGCTACTGAACGTCTTTTAGATGGAGATACGAACCTTCCCTCGCAAGAATCCACTTTGTATGTAGCTCGTCGTCCGGTACATCCTCTGGGAATAATATACACTCGTTCGCTTCTTGTGAGTTCTCGACCACAACTTGATTGAGCCTAGAGCTGTTCGAAAGACCGCTTGCGGTGTCGTTTTTGGGTTCTTGGGTCATAGTACACTAATTCTATCTCCTACAGGAAAATGTTATATATACTGCAATGGCAGTTCCACAGTTATTACACACTGCTACTGCCTTCTGTAGTTCATTATTAGCAGCCATCTCTACTGAAGCTTAAGAGACAACGGCTCTTATGTCCCTAACATTTTCACCAACTCACAGTGTTTTGATTAACTGGGAGAATCAATCAACATTCAGTTTGCACGCGTAGTTGCCGTTCAGTACAGGTGAGGCAATTGTCGTGGCTACCGTCTTTTACTTAACACAGATTTGACTGATTCCGATGTTCGGTAGCCGTATCGAGTGAGCACTCCAGCCACATTACGATAGCTAAATGAGTTTCGTGATTGCCAATATAGGGTTTGAATATGCATGTTCTGGTGTTTATTGCTGGGTGTGGATTCTGACTGAGAACGACCGATTGCTGGTTACCTGTGAAGAGTGTGGATCAGCATACGCTGCACGGATTCTCAAGAACGAGAGAATTCGCCCAATTGGGCGAAGCTCCTGTTCCTGTGGTAGTGAGGAATTCCGAATCGTAAAATAAACAGTACTACCTCTACAGAGAGCATTGTTGTGCAGATATCTCCGTTTCGTCTGAGAGTGAATGAACTATTCAGTGGATAGCTGAGTTTCTACGGTTCACCCGTTCGGAAACCGGAAAAGTACACGTAACCGTGTAACGTGAGTTATAGACCTGAACAAGGTCGAACAGCGAGAGAGTAGGTAGTCGAAAACAGGTGCTTTAGGCTGTATCTGGGCCGCATAGATTTGATATTCTCTTCCGTTAGCTGTCTTCGTGATTCCCGGTCGATGAACCACGTTACAACTCTCCAATTTTTACGAAAGTGGCCTTGTTGAAACCCTTCGTCGCTGACATCCCAGAGAGGCATTCTACTGCACGTCCGTGGCCGAATCAGTGCGAACGACCACTATATAAAATCGCAAGACGTGAAGAGGGTTTCAACAGAGGCACGAAAGCCTATTTCACCACCCACCCATCTAGATACTGGTCAGCGGGTGGTTCTCAGCCCACGCTAGACCAGTAACTATGGAACCACGCATTACCGTCGTTACGTTGGGAGTCAGTGACTTAGAAAAATCCCTCACCTTTTACCGTGATGGCCTAGGTTGGCCAACGGAGGGAATCGTCGGAACAGAGTTTGAGGGGGGAGCAGTCGCCTTCTTCCCTCTGAGTAACGGCTTGCAACTTGCACTCTACCCTAAACATCAAATCGCGGAAGACGCAAGCGTCGATGAAACTGCGTCGAGTCCTGCGGAGTTCACTATCGGCCACAACGTCGCGTCAAAAGAAGAAGTCGATGACGCAATGCAGACGGCGGAAGAAGCCGGTGCGAAGATTACGGACTCGCCTCGTGACCGCGAATGGGGCGGGTATTCAGGTCACTTCCAAGACCCGGATGAACACCTGTGGGAAGTAGTCTGGAATCCGCAATTCGAGATTGGAGAATAGTCACTCACTCCGCCGACTCTTCCTCCGAAAGCGGCAAAGTAGACGAAATCTGTAACGTCCGTTTGAGACTTGAACAAAGTGAGCAGCGTGAGAGCAAGTAAGGTTCAAAACACACGCTTTAGACGTTCTATCCCTACGTAGGGGTTCACTTTCGCTTCTGAGGAGTTCTCCTCGTTCAGTCGGAGTCAGTGAGCAGCCGGTAGACCGGATACTCGTCCGCATTGAATGCGTTCGCTCGGTCAAAAGACGAGCGAAGGGAGTGTGAAACCGATACAGTACACGAAACAGCGTGAAGCGAGTCAGAGCCCTGAACGAGGTTGCGCAGCGGAAGTCCCGCTGAGGCAATCCGTTTTCGGCGAGTTCGACGCACGCCGGAGACCGTACTGACAGGTGTCCGTCTCAGTACTCCCAGCGGCGTTCGATCCGCGACTCGAGGTCCGGATGCTCCTCCCGGAGCGCGTCAACGTCGGTTTCGCCGTCGACGTTGATGACGTGGACCTCGCCGCGATTGCCCGAGTAGACGTCCTGAAAGTCGTAGACGACACCGATGACGTCGACTGTCGCCGGGATATCGTCGCTTTCAGCGAGGAACTCGACCTGTCGATCGACGTTGTACTCGACGAGTCGATTGATGGCCGCCGCTCGGTCGACGTCGTCGGGGAGGAGTTCGACGCCCGGCTCGAGGTGGGGCTTCAGGAGCTCGAGGCAGTGACTGATCCCGTCGGGTTCGGACAGGCCGTCGGTCAGCTCGTCGTAGGTCGCCGTCACGGCACCACAGCCCGTGTGGCCGACGACGACGACGGTCTCCGTGCCGGTGTGGGCGACCGGATAGAGGACGTCGCCGGAGACGACATCGCCCGCGTCTGTGCGCTGGACGACGCGATTGCCGATGTTGCCACACGTGAAGATCCGGCCCGGTTCGTCGTTGCCCCACATGTGGTCCTGGAGGACCCTCGAGTCGGAACAGCAGACGGTGACGACGTCCGGTTCCTGAGAGTCCTGCACGTCGTCGAACTTCGACTTGTGCGTTTCGGCGTGCTCGGCGTTGGCCTCGAGCAACTCGATGAATTCGCGATGCATGGGTAGCCGTAGGCGGGGTTCCGGTATAATTCCTAGTTTTCCTGTGATACTGGCGGGGTCTCCGATACCCTACTCGTGATCACCACGCGTGTTCCGCGGACCTGAAAAACACGATTCCTAACACGAGAGGTCGGGCCGCGCCCCAGTCGAGCGACGCGATTGACGGGGGTAGTATCGGGTTACCATCTCGGCATAATGCGTTTCTCGAGCGACTATCACTGGAGACGAACTATTTCGATCGGCCAAAACGCTCTTCTTCTCTTGCTACGGCTCCGTCGCCGTCGGGCGGTAGTACGTTTTTACATCTCGACAGGCGATTTCATCACGAATGAGGACTCGAGGACGCAGTCCGTCTGGAGCGAATCGAATTCCTGTTCGGCCGAGCGAGTTCCAAAATCAGGTGTGACAGAACTTGGACTCGCTCTCCCGCTCGAAGAAGCTCAGTCGTCAGCCGCCGCCGGCTCCGCTTCCTCGACGCTCGAGTCGGCTCGCTCGCGGTTCTCGAGGTACTCGTCGGCGTCGAGCGCGGCCTTCGATCCCATCCCCGCCGCAGTCACGGCCTGCTGGTAGTGGTAGTCGACGACGTCGCCGGCGCCGAAGATGCCCTCGACGTGGGTTGCGGTCTGGCCGCCGCCCTCGCCGCCTTTGGTTTTGAGATAGCCCTCGTCGTCCATCTCGACGCCGGTCTCGGTGAGGTAGTCGGTGTTGGGGGTGTGGCCGATGGCGAAGAAAACCGCGCCGACGTCGAACTCGAACTCCTCGGTTTCGGGGTCTTCGAGACGGTCGGTGGGATGGCCCTTGTCGTTTTCGACGAGCGTGACGTGGTCGACGCCCGCTTCCTGCGAGCCGTGGATCTCGGTCAGTTCGGTGTTTGTCATGATCTCGATCTCGCCGTCCTCGACCAACTCCGTGACGCGGTCGACCCAGTAGTCTTCCGCGCGGAACTCCTCGCGGCGGTGGGCGATGTAGACGGTGTCGGCGAACTTCGTGAGGAAGGTAGCTTCCTCCATGGCGGCGTCGCCGCCGCCGACGACGAGCATGTCCTCCCCGCGGAAGAACGCGCCGTCACAGGTCGCACACGTCGAGAGGCCGTAGCCCATGAGCTCGTCCTCGCCGGGGATGCCGAGGGTTCGAGCGCTGGCACCCGAAGCGGCGATGACGGCGTCGGCGGTGTAGACGTCGCCGTCCGCGAGTTCGACCCGGAAGGGGCGACTCGAGTCGTCGATCGTTTCGATGATGCCGTTTTTCAGCTCGGCACCGAACTGCGTGGCCTGCTCTTTCATGTTGTTGACCAGTTCCGGGCCGCCGATGCCGTCGGGGAAGCCGGGGTAGTTGGCGACGTCGGTGGTCAGCGTGAGCTGGCCGCCGGGTTCGTCGCCCTCGATGACCAGCGGCTCGTTGTTCGAGCGGCCGGCGTAGATCGCGGCGGTCAGCCCGGCGATGCCGGTCCCGGCGATGATCATCGTGCGGTGTTCGACGATGTCGCCGTCGCTCTCGTCGGCGATACCGAGCTTTTCGTCGAGTTCGCCGGTCTCGTTGAGCGCGCTGGTGTCGTCCCAACCGCCGATCAGTTCGTCGTCGATGAACACTTCGGGGGCGGTCTTGCGGCCGTCCGCGCGCTCGACCATTTCTTCGAACAGTTCGTCGTCACCGGTAACGTTGTACGTCTCGTACTCGACGCCCTTGCTGTCGAAGAGGTCTTTGGCCTTCTCACAGTACGGACAGTCCGTTTTGGTATATATCTCGACGCGTGGCTGGTCGCTCATGTCTCACGTTTCGGATAGAGTGCCTAAACCGCTTGTGCTCTCAGCAATCGATCCCGCTTACTGTGACATATCCTCGGTGCCGTCCGCCGTCGTCGCGCTGTCGACGAATCCGACGGTGACTGCCGTCTCGCGGTCGATTCTGTCCTCGAGCGCCGCCTGAAATGATTCCACGAGCTTGGACGTTGTGGTCCGCGGGTCGCTGGATGACGCCCGTGACGCCCGTCTCGTCGTTGAGCGGGCGAACGTGAGCAGAGATCGGAGACGGAGAGATATCGTTCGGAGAGCGGACGAATCAGTCCCTTGCTGGTGCGACGTATCATTTCACGTGACAGTCGACTAGCGGCTGTGCTTCCCCATACGTGATATTTTAAGACAGTCGGGTGAATCAGTCCCGACAATGGAGGCGGCCCTGTGGTACGTGCTGACCGGAACCCGCGGCGGCACGAACCGCGTACGCATCCTCGACGCGCTCGACGAGCAACCGCGAAACGCCAATCAGCTCGCGGAAGCCCTCGAGCTCGATTACAAGACGATTCGGCATCATCTTGACGTGCTCCTCGAGAACGATATCGTGACGAAAAGCGGCGACGATTACGGCGCGATTTATCTCCCGACGGATCGCACGCGCCGCCACTGGGAGACCGTCGAGCAGATAATCGAGAAGGTGGAGTAATTATGGACGAATTTGGGAAAGAGTATATCGCACCCCATTTCGAACGGAGGAATAGATGAGTACCTGGATTATCGTCGCGAAGGTTGCGACTGCCCTCAACGTCGTCTTGTTGCTCGGGCTCGGCTACATCTGGGGTCGCAACTACCTCACGTTCAGGTCGAAACACACGCTCGGCCTCCTCGTCTTCGCCCTGTTTCTGGTACTCGAGAACGGGCTCGTGTTGTACTATTATCTGATCGATCCGACCCTTTCGGCGTGGTGGCACGACGAGTCGCTGGTGCCGATGGTCGTCTGGCAGACCCAGATGGCGATCAACGTCGCCCAAACGGTCGGTCTGTCCTTCTTGCTGTGGATCACCCTTGACTGAGGGTTCTGCGACCGTCGTCCGGTTCGATTGCGCCTTCCAGCTCCGTTTGGCGGCGACTCTCGAGGGTCGCCTCCGGACTGCTATCTGACCGTCGGAACTACTGCGGAGAGTAGTCCATTTTACAACGAAGCGTAGTCCGTTCTGGGTGTTCTGCCGTGCACTGGTGAGTTCGCGTCCCGTCAGCTGCGACGCGATGGCGTTCTCGATGAGGTCGCTCGATCCGAGACTGGGGTTTCGGGTCGAATTTGGGCCTCAGTTTGGTCGGAGTCCCACGGGAGTGCGGTCGGAGTTCGGAAAATCCTTTTTTAAGTAACTGGGGCAGTGTGGGCCATGCGCCAATACAGCGCAGTACTGATGGGAACCATCGTTGTGGTTAGCGCGTTGCTAGCTGGAACGGCGGGTGCAGCCGGCGCCGCGAACGCGTCGGCCGCGACAGCACAGGAACACGACCAAGCGGCGGTTTCGTTCGACGCACAGACGTCGGGCGGTTCGACCGTCGTCGTCGACGAGGTAACGCTCCCCGAGGGCGGCTTCGTGACGATCCACGATAGCTCGCTGGGCGACGGTGAAACGCTCGGCAGCGTCGTCGGCTCGAGCGCGTATCTCGAGGCCGGCACGCACGAGGAGGTCACCGTGCAGCTAGAGAAACAGCTCTCGGACGACGACACGCTGTTCGCGATGCCACACCAGGACACCGACGAGGATCAGGTGTACTCGTTCGTCTCGAGCAACGGCGAGGCAGACGGGCCCTACACCGCCGACGGTGATATCGTGATGGCGAGCGCCGAGGTAACCGTCTCGGCCGACCTCGAGATGAGCGAGCAGCCGACGACCGGCGACGGCGTCGTCGTCGACCGCGTCGAGCTCGCGGAGGGCGGCTTCGTGACGGTCCACGACAGCACCATCGCGGACGGTGCGGTCTTCGAGAGCATCCGCGGCACGAGCGACTACCTCGAGGCCGGCGTCCACGAGAACGTCCGCGTTCACCTGAACGAGCCGCTCGAGGACGACGAGACGGTGTACCCGATGGCACACCGAGATTCGAACGACAATCAGCAGTACGACTTCCCCGCCAGTGAGGGAGCCGAGGACGGTCCGTACGCGAACGGGAACGGGGACCTGGTGATGGCTCCGACTAACGTCACGGTGAGCGAGGAGGCAACGGTCTCCGTCGAGGCGCAGTCGTCCGGTGGGAGCTCCGTGGTCGTGGACGAGGTCTTCGTTCCCGAGGGCGGGTTCGTGACGATGCACGACAGCACCATCGCGGACGGCGCGGTCTTCGAGAGCATCCGCGGGACGAGCGCGTATCTCGAGGCTGGACTCCACCGAGACGTCGTCGTCCACCTCGACGACGGCCTCGATGCGGACGACACGCTGTTCGGAATGGCACACCAGGATACGAACGACAACGAGAAGTATGACTTCCCCGCCAGCGAGGGCGCGGAGGACGGCCCGTACACCGTTGACGGCGACATCGTGATGGACGACGGTGACGTGACGGTTTCGGCTGCCGTCTCCGCCTCGGCGCAGGTCTCGGACGGAACCACGATGACGGTCGACCGAGTCGACCTTTCGGAGGGTGGCTTCGTGACGGTTCACGACGCGAGTCTCTTCGAGGGAGATGTCTTCGGCAGCGTCGTCGGCACGAGCGAGTACCTCGAAGCCGGCGCGCACGAGAACGTCGAGATCGCGCTCGACGAGCGCCTGACGGCCAGCCAGACGGTCGTTCCGATGGCACATCAGGATACGAACGACAACAACAAGTACGACTTCCCCGCCAGCGAGGGGGACGAAGACGGTCCGTACACCGCGAACGGTGAGGCCGTCGTCGACACGGCCAAGCTGACCGTTCCGGCGACCGTCGACGCGACCGACCAGCAAAGCGACGGCGGGACGATCACCGTCGATTCCGTGACGCTTCACGACGGTGGGTTCGTGACGGTTCACGACAGCACGCTCGCGGACGGCGCGGTCTTCGACAGCGTTCGCGGCACGAGCGCATACCTCGGTCCCGGCACGCACGAGGACGTCGAGATCACGCTGGACGATCCGTTGACGGCTGACGGCGACGTGTTCGCCATGGCGCATCTGGACACCGACGGCGACGAGGCGTACGGCTTCCTCGAGAGCGACGGCGCAGCGGACGGTCCCTACGCGACTGCTGGCAGACCGATCATGTCCGCCGCGAGCGTGACTGTCGACGGCGAGGACACGGATGGAGCGGACGGCGAACAGTCGATGGACGAGGAAGCGGAGAGCGAGGAGATGGACGACGACAGTGTTCCCGGCTTCGGGATCACCGCGGCGCTCGTCGCCCTCCTCGGTGCAGCAGCGATCGCCCGACGCAACGACTGAAACGACGCCGAGCGATTTCACTGTCGACCGGTTCCGTCGATCTTCGTCATCGACGGAGTCGACGCACTTACGGACTCGAGCGACGAGTCTCATCCATGGCTGCCGATCTCGAGGAGAAGACGAACCGGTACGGCGAGTTACTCGCGGAGGCGCTCGAGGCCGCGTCGATCGCGCCGCCGGACGGAACCCCGATGGCGGAAGCGGCCGCCGACTGCGACGAGATGGCAGCGTCATATCTCGAAGACGGGAACCACTTTCGGGAACAGGGTGATCTCGTCAACGCGCTGGCCTCGTTTTCCTACGGGCACGCGTGGCTCGATGCGGGGGCCCGCATCGGGTTGTTCGACGTACCGACGGAGGGGCACCTTTTCACCGTCGAGTAGCGGAATTCGCTCGACGCGCGGAACCTGTATCCCGCCCCGCCATCTAACACGATTAATAACTATGTAACCGGAACATATATACCAGTAATTGCGGTTAGTTTATAAAGTAGGCGAAATCTTTATATGGCTTACGCCCTAACTCTATGTTAGCTGCGGCGACCGGGTTTCTTCTGGTTATCCCACCCGGGAGCCCCGAGTAACCCACCCGATACACCATGACAGACACCAACATTCGAACCTATACGAACGACCGAGAGACCGAAACCGAAGAAGAGGAAACCATGGCGGTTTCCGACGAGCAAGAGCACTGTCCGGAGTGTGGCGGCCGACTGGTCTCGGACGACGAACACGCCGAGACCGTCTGTACGGACTGCGGCCTCGTCGTCGAGGAAGACGAGATCGATCGCGGCCCCGAATGGCGCGCATTCGATGCCAGCGAGAAGGACGAGAAGTCCCGCGTCGGCGCGCCGACGACGAACATGATGCACGATCAGGGGCTCTCGACGAACATCGGCTGGCAGGACAAGGACGCCTACGGCCGCGCGCTCTCGAGCCGCCAGCGCCAGAAGATGCAGCGCCTTCGCACTTGGAACGAGCGCTTCCGTACTCGCGACTCCAAGGAGCGCAACCTGAAGCAGGCGCTCGGCGAGATCGACCGGATGGCGAGCGCGCTCGGCCTCCCGGAGAACGTCCGCGAGACCGCGTCGGTCATCTACCGCCGCGCGCTCGAGGAGGACCTGCTTCCGGGTCGCTCGATCGAGGGTGTCGCAACCGCGTCGTTGTACGCGTCCGCCCGACAGGCCGGCACGCCGCGCAGCCTTGACGAGATCTCGGCCGTCTCCCGCGTCGAGAAGATGGAACTGACCCGCACGTACCGCTACATCATTCGGGAACTCGGCCTCGAGGTCAAGCCGGCCGACCCCGAACACTACGTGCCCCGGTTCGTCAGCGACCTCGATCTCTCCGACGAGACCGAGCGGATGGCCCGGGAGCTGCTCGAGTCGGCTCGTCAGGAGGGCGTCCACAGCGGCAAGTCGCCGGTCGGCCTCGCGGCCGCCTCGGTCTACGCCGCCGCCCTGTTGACCAACGAGAAGGTTACCCAGAACGAGGTCAGCGAGGTCGCCAGCATCTCCGAAGTCACCATCCGAAACCGCTACAAGGAGCTGCTCGAGGCGTCGGACACGGCCGCCCCCGCGTAAACCCGGAATCGACGACTGAAACGTCGTGTGACGGCTGTCATCTGTCGCGTCGTACCGACGCGGGTGGTGCGTTCGAGCGAGCGAGACTGCGACAACGTTTTTGATCCCTCGTGTGAACGTGTGTAACATGGATAAAACGACCGTCCAGCTGTTGTGCCCCGAATGTACGAAAGATTGGCAGGTTTCTCCGGACGAACTCCCGACGCCCACCGAAATGTTTCACTGTCCGAACTGTCACGCCTCCCATCGTACTGCCGAATTCATGCGGACGGATCGCGATCTCCAGACGTTGAAACAGCTCGGGTAGGTCGATCAAAACCGCATTTTCGCCGCCAGTGTTCCGGAGTAGGTACCTGTTACCGTTCAGTCTCTAGCCTTTCAGAAACTATAGCGAAAGCAGCTATTACACCCGTAAATACCGTTGTACCGTGCTCCCGTCGTTTGGGATCTCTCGCGTAGGCACCGCATTCGAATCGTTCCCGTCGATGACACACCACTCGGCCGATACGGGTCGCGTGTTAACGCAACTCAAGATAATAATATAACCCTGCAGTGGGTAGGAGAGGATGGTATGAAGAAGCAGGAGCTCATTCACCTTCACGGCCTTCTCGCGGAGGTATCCAATCAGTGTGCAGAGTGGGATAACTGTCAGATCGATCTCGGCGAGTACGAAGCCAAGGGGATTCGACCGACATCGATCCACAAATCGAAAACAGATCACAAAGCCGCCGTTTTTGCGCTTGCTGGGGGAATCACGATGAACATGCGGGAAGGTGAGCAGGAAGAAGCTGTCGCCGCAACTGCGGACTGAGATTCTCGTCGTATCCTTCGACCATCGACACCGTCGACTGGCGAGACTCGACGCATCGCTCTCTGCTCGAGGGTGAGGGTTTCGTCACCGACGAATAGCGGATCTGGTGGGTGAGCAATTCGGCAGCAAACGGGGACGAGCGACCGGTGTGATCGTTACTCGACCAGGTCCTCGAACTCGGGGAGGATTTCGTCGTCCGCGTCGTCCTTGGTGGTGTCGTCCTCGTCGGTGTCGCCAGCCGAATCCGTGGCTGTCGACTCGTCGGCGGAAGCGGTCGACTCTTCGTCGGCCGGTTCGTCCCCGTCCCCATCGTCCTCTAGAACCTCGATGTGCAGGACCTCGAGCGGGATGTTTTCGAGGAGCTGGCCGATTTCCTTTCGCGCGATTCGCGAGGCGTGTTCCTCGCGCTCGACGTTGAAGACGGTCATCTCCAACTCGAGCGCGACGAGCGCTTCGTCGGCCGCGATAAACGCGGGGGGAAGCTCCTCTCCCGATGGGGAGGTGCGCTCGCCCATGTTGATCTCGACGTAGTTCAGGTCAGGGTTCAACATCTCACCCGTCTTCGAGATGGCGATTCGGATCGCCTCGTCCGCCGTTTCGACGTCGAAGACCGGCACGGCAGCTTCGACCACAACCCTGCAATCCATACACAGACATTGCACCGCCTCCAGTAAGAAGGTTCGCCCCACGACGGGACTATCGCCGTGTGGCTGCCGGGCGTGGATCACAGACCGGGACGGCCCGAGCGTCGGTTCGAAAGGCAAAGGACCGGCGGGACCCAAGACGCGATCGAATGGAAACGGGGACGATCCCAATCGACGAACTCGCCGGCGGACTCGATCTGTACCGAACCCTCGAGAGCGGACAGAGCTACCTCTGGCGGCGCGACGACGGTGAGATGTACACCGATACGCCGGCTCCCGGCGCATGGTACTCGACGGTCGTCGGCTTGGACGCCGTATCCGGCGACTCGGATGCCGCCAACGGGTCCACTGGTGACGTGATCCGTGTCCGGATCCGCGACGGCGCCCTCGAGTGGGAGTCGACGATCCACGCCGAGCCGGTCGTCCGCCGGTTGTTGCGCCTGGACGACGACCTCGAGGCGATCGTCGCGGCCGGACCGGACGATCCGCTGCTCCGCGAGGCGTACGAGGCCCACCGCGGAATGCGACTGGTCGCGGATCCGCCCTTCGGCTGTCTGATCTCGTTTATCTGCTCGGCCCAGATGCGCGTCGGGCGGATTCACACCATGGTCTCGACGCTGGCCCGCGAGTACGGCGACGAAATCGATTTCGACGGCGAGACCTATCACGCGTTTCCGACGCCGGAACGGCTCGCGACCGCGACAGAAGCCGAACTCCGCGAGCTCGGACTGGGATACCGCGCTCCCTACGTCGTCCGGACCGCCGAGATGGTCGCCAGCGGCGAGGGCCATCCGGCCGAGGCGCGCGACCTTCCGTACGAGGACGCGCGGGAGTACCTGACGCGGTTCGTCGGCGTCGGCGACAAGGTGGCCGACTGCGTGCTCCTCTTCTCGCTGGACTTCGACGAGGCCGTCCCGCTCGACACCTGGATCAAGTCGGCGATCGAGGAGTACTATCCCGACTGCGACCGCGACTCGTATGCCGACACCTCGCGCGCCCTTCGCGAACGGTTCGGGGGCGAGTACGCGGGGTACGCCCAGACCTACGTCTTTCATCACCTCCGGACCGGCGCGTAGGGACGTTGCCGGCCGAGATACCCGGAACGATTTTTATGAATAGCTTGTCACTATTGCCGTATGGTGACAGGGTCAGTCGTCGGCCTCCTCGCATCGGCGGCGTTCACTGCGACGCTGGGAATCCTGATCAAGTATTTCGGTGCGGTTCGGCTGATCGCGGGCTACGACCCGAACCGCGTCGCAGACGAGGAAGGACTGGCGAATTTCATCGGAACCAACGCTCTGTACGTGGCGGCACTCGTTTTGCTCGTCGCGGTCGTCGAGTACACGGAGCCGTTCGACGGCGCCGAGGTGATATGGATCGCATTCGTCGTCGGTGTCGGACTCCTGACTACTCGGATGATCCGCGGCGCTCGCCGCTACGAAACCGCTGAGGGAGAGTGAGCGGAACTGCGCGCGACGAGCGGCGAGCGCCAGCCGCCGGCTACTCCTCGTAGTCCTCGCGGCCGGTAACGGCCCAGTAGGCCTGTGAAACCAGCGTGATCGCGAAGATGACGACAAGCCCTCCAGCGACCCAGATCGCTATTTGCTGGCCGAGCAGATGGTACGCCAGCGCGCTCGCACCGACGACGAACAGCACCGCACCGACGAGCAACTCGAGCAACTCCCGAACTGACGCGCGAGCGCTCGAGACGCTGAGATACTCTTCCTCGAAGCGATCGATGATGCCCATCAGCAGCACTCCTCGAGCGCCGTCTGGTTTCGCTTCAATGGGCGCGCTCGATAGCCGTCCTCGCTCTCGAAGTGAATGCCAGGTCGATGCCGTCCGGTCACTGGATGCGATAGAGACTCGAGGACGGTCCCATTGTCGCTTCGCCGCTCGATTTCCTCGATTGTCATCTCTCCCCCATTTCAGTAGCGGATCTCGAACACGTCTTCGCCCCGCGGCTCCTCGTAGTCGGCCTCGACGCGCTCGACATCGGCCGCGGGGCTGCCCTCGTGACACCACTCGATCATCGACCCGACCGCGGCCTCGGGGCCCTCGAAGACCGCCTCGACACGGCCGTCCTCGAGGTTTCGCACCCAGCCGTCGACACCCTCGTCGCGGGCCGTATCGCGCGTGTTTGCGCGGTAGTAGACGCCCTGTACGGTTCCGGAGACGAAGACGTGTGCGCGGGTTCGGTCTGTCATGTGCGAGTCATCGACCGCAACCGGCAAAAATCCGGGTCCGCTCGAGCAGCGGAGAGGCCTCACAGCAGCACTCGACGACCGCCGATTCCGTTCAGAACTCGGTTCCGCGTCGCGCCCGCTGCCCGTCGTCGATCGGGTGTTTCTCCTTTCGGACGTTCGTGATCAGGTCGGCGCGATCCGCCAGGTACGACGGCTCGGTGTGGCTACCCGACAGCACGAGTTCGAGGCCGTCCGGCTTCGCGTCGATAAGCTCGTGGACGTCCGTCTCGGAGAGCAGCCCGCGATCCGCGGCGTAGAGAACTTCGTCGAGGATCAGCATGTGGACGCCCGCTTCCGGCTCCGCGTCGAGGTCGATCGGCTCGTCGAGGTCGGTCGCTCCCGCCGCCTCGAGTAGCTCGTGAGCGCGCTCGAGGCCGGCCTGCGCTTCGGCCTCGTGGTCCGCCTCGTCGCTGCCGTCAGTCATCCCGTGCCAGCCGTAGTGGCCGAGGTTCTCGTAGCTCAGCCCGGGAAGTGCGGCGATCGCGTTGTACTCGCCGCGCACCGCGTCGACGCTCGAGGCCCCGCCCTTCATGAACTGGAGCATGTGGACGCGGTAGCCGTGGCCCGCGGCGCGCAGGCCCATCCCGAGCGTCGCGGTCGTCTTCCCTTTCCCGTCGCCCCACCAGACCTGGACGAGGCCGAACTCCTCGGGTGCGGCCGGCTCGATCCGCTCGGCTTCCGGCGTCCGCCCCTGCCCCGGGGTGTTCTCGATCTGCGAGTCCGATTTCCGGTCGTCGCTCATACGCGATCGGTCGAACCGAGCGTACATGTAGTTGGTCCACTCGGCGCGTGTCGATAGCGTGACACCCCTAACCAAACGTGTCTTTAGGCCTCGCTCCTAACCTGCGGTCAGCCAATGTCTCTCGAGTTCTCGTCGTCCGACGATGTGCCCGCCTTCGAGCGGGTGATCGCCGCGCTCGACGACGACTCCTGCCGAGAGATCATCGCAGTGCTCGAGAAGCCGATGACCATCCCCGATATCGCCGAGGCGACGGACCGTCCGCTCTCGACGACGTATCGCAAACTCGACGCGCTGACCGAAGCCGGGCTGGTCGACGAGACCGTCGGCGTCCGTCACGGCGGCCACCAGCGGTCACGGTACGTCGCCAACCTGGATCGGATCTCGATCGGACTCGACGACGGCAACGAGTTGTACGCCGATATTGATCGATCGACTGAAGTGAGCATCTGGTCCGACTCGCAACGGGAGTTCTGAACGCGTTACTTCGGGCGCTCCGCTCGCCGGGATCCTCGAGACCGGCGTCTCGGCTTCCCGTCCGCGAACGTGATCACTACCAACCGACGAGGTCCCACTATCGGCCGACGAGGTCAGCGTCCGTCGGCCCCTGCCCGTCGAATCGCCGGACGAACTCGTCGAGCCGCGCCGGGTCCGATGCGCCCGGGAGCCGCCGCTCCGCCGTCTCACAGTCGGCGTCGACCTCGAGCCGGTCACAGACGAGATCGGCGGTCGCCTCGGCCATCCGGCGGTACGTCGTCAGCTTCCCGCCGACGACGCTACAGCAGTTTTCGACGCCCTCGTCGGCGTGCTCGAGCAGGTGGAACCCCCTCGAGATGCCGCGACCGCCGCGAGCGGCCTCTTCGGGTTCGTACAGCGGGCGGACGCCCCACCACGTTCGAACGCGCTCGCTCTCGGCGACCGACGGGAGCATCGACGCGCACTCCTCGACCGTCCGTTCGATCTCCCAGTCGGCCCGCTCGTAGTCGTCCGGATCGTCGACCGGAACGCTCGTCGTCCCGAGGACGACCTCGCCGTCGTGCGGGAGGACGATGTCCCCGTCGTCGGGCTCGCGACAGCGATTTAGCACCGGCTCGAGGCCGGCGTATTCGACCGAGACCATGACGCCGCGGGTCGGTCGCATCGAGACGGAGACGCCGGCCATCTCCGCGACGCGTCCCGCGTGGGGTCCGGTCGCGTTCACGACGTATCGCGGCCGGAGCGTCTCGCTGGCGTCGCCGCCGAGTGTGACGGCCGTCACTTGCCCGTTCTCAACGGTCATCGACGTGACCGGTGCGTGCGTGCGGACTCGAGCGCCGTGCTCGCGGGCGTCGGCCGCGTTGGCGGCGACCAGCCGGGAGGGGACGACCACCGCGTCCGGGACCCGCATGGCCCGTTCGACGTCCGCGGCGAGTCCCGGGACTGCTTCGCGAGCGCTCTCCCCGTCGACGATCTCGGTCGGAATCCCCACGTCCTCGCAGGCCGCACGCTTGGCCTCGAAATAGGCCGGCTCGTCGTCGGCCAGTTGCACGAACAGCCCTCCCGTGTCCCGGATACAGTCGCCGGCGATGTTTCGGAGGATGCGGTTCTCCTCGAGGCACGCTCGCGCCTCCGGCCCGTCGGCCTCGGCGTAGCGAGCGCCGCTGTGGAGTAGGCCGTGCGACCGCCCCGAGGTTCCCGACGACAGTCCACCTCGCTCGGCGAGCGTAACGTCGACGCCTCGCAGCGCCAGGTCTCTGGCGATTCCCGTTCCGGTCGCACCGCCTCCGATGACGAGAACGTCCGTTCGATCGTCCATATTCGAACGACGCGCCCCGAACGGACGTACCTTTCACTGTTCGACGGACAGCAGGATCGGTTGCGACGGCCCAGATGCGGACGAAAAACGGATGGCAGCGGGCCGATATCGAAGCTGACCAGTGGTTGCTCGAGCTGTCTGCCGACTCGAGAGGCATCAGACGCGACCCGCATCGTCGGTTCTCCCTCGAAATACGGCGCTACAGCGGGTCTCCTCACCGGTATCCCAGTACCCGGAGCTTCTCCGTCACCGCCTCCTCATCCATTCGCGCGGACTCGATCGGCGCGTCCGCGACGATCCGTCGGCGATCGCCCGAGTCGACGACGTGCCATGGCACTCGTCGTAACTGCTCCGCCGCCAGGTACTCGAAGTGGCCGTACTTTCGGCTCGTGAAGGGGAGCAGCCGTTCGCCGAGCAGTTCGCCGTGATCGGCTGAGACGACGGACTTTCCGTCTAACTGTCGGATCAATCGATCGACGGATGGGAGGACGATCTCGAGGTTCTCGACGTACGCGCGACGCAGATCGGCGACGTCGATATCGAACTCGTCGCTCTCGATGATATCGTACAGTTGAACGTTCAACGCGCCGAAGCGGTCGCCTCGGCCGCCCCGCGAAAGCGACGAGAGATCGCCCTCGGCGGCGATCCGCTGGTAGATCTCGAGGCCGGTCTTACCGATGAGCGGGACGTGGGGCTGGAGGAAATGGACGATCAACCGCTTGTTCGGGTGTTTCTCGTGGGCCTCGAGCGCTCGCTCGACGACCGTTTCCGGATCGATCGCGTAACTGTCTTCCAGCAGGTCGGGATCCAAGACGTCGCTCGCGTCGACGGCTGACGACTCCGCGACCGGCTCCGGCGGTACCGGATAGATCGCGTGAAACACGTCGTCTCCGATATCCGCCGTGAAAGCGTTCCCGCTCACGTAGACGGTGTCGTGGTGCCGTTTCCCCGCGAAGTTCGCGTCGATCCACCCCGGGCTGCTCGAGCCGGCGGACAGCCGGGACTCGAGGGTCCCGTCGAGTCGATTCCGCGCGGCAAAGGCGTCGTACCGGCAGGCGTCGAGGACGATGAGCGTGTCCCAGTCTTCGGCCATGATATCGATGCCGCTCCCGTGACGAAGCTCGAAGACGGTTCGGTGGGCCGACCAGAGGTACTTGCAGAGTTCCGTCCAGACGAGTTCCGGGTTCCGGATCCCCCTGCGGACGCTCTGTATCGAATATTTTGTGAACGGCATTCCCACTCTAGAGCGTTGCTGAAAAGTCTCAAATAACGCCGGGGTGGTCGGCTGCTCGTGAGAATACTCGGGGTCGCTCGGAATCCGTGCGCTCGTGAGAGCTGGACAGCAGTGTGCTTGCGACGATTCGATAGCGGTGTGCTCGCGACGACTCGACAGCAGCCCGCGGCGCGCGCCGTTATCGTGCTTCGCCCGCCGATTTCGTCTTCCGTTCGAACTTCTCTCGGACCTTCTCGACTTTCGGAGCCGCGTGCATCGTACAGTAGGCGTCGTTGGGATTCTTCTCGAAGTAGTCCTGATGTTTCTCCTCGGCGCGATAGAACGTCTCGAGGGACTCCAGTTCGGTCACCACGTCGTCCTCGTACTCCTCGTCGAGCGCCTCGATGTAGGCCTCGGCCTGTCTCCGCTGGTCCTCGTCGTGAGATAGCACGATAGAGCGGTACTGGGTTCCGACGTCGGGTCCCTGTCTGTTCAGCTGCGTCGGATCGTGGGTGGCGAAGAACACCTCGAGCAGTTCGTCGTAGCCGATTTCGTCGGGATCGTACTCCACTTGCACGACCTCCGCGTGGCCGGTGTTTCCGGAGCAGACCTCGCGGTAAGACGGATCCTCGACGTGTCCGCCGGCGTAGCCGGACGTGACCGATTCGACGCCCTCGAGTTCTTTCATCGCCGCCTCGGTACACCAGAAGCAGCCGCCGCCGAACGTGGCTCGTTCCATGTCTTCCAGTAGGGTGCGAGCGAGGAAAGGTGTGACGGGGACCGCGGTCGCGGGCAGCGCTCGATCGCTCCCGCCGTGCGAAACGATATGCCGGTGGCAGTCGAACGCCGCGGTATGTCCTGGGACACAGTCCGACTCGAGTGGGACGGAAACGTCGCGACGCTCACGGTCGACCGCCCCGACGCGCTCAACGCGTTGAACGTCGAAACGCTCGAAGCGATGGGCGAGGCCCTCGAGAAGGCCGCGGACGAAGATGCGCGCGTTCTCGTTCTGACGGGTGCCGGCGACGCGTTCATCGCCGGCGCGGACATCAAATACATGCGGGATCTCTCCGCCGAAGCCGCCCAGGAGTGGGGCGAACTCGGTCACGACGTAGCCGACGCGCTCGAGGCGTTCCCCGCGCCGACGGTCGCCGCGGTCAACGGCTACGCGTTCGGCGGCGGCTGCGAGATGGCGCTGGCCTGCGACCTGCGGGTCGCGGCCGAATCGGCGCTGATCGGCAACACCGAGATCGATCTCGGTATCATTCCTGGCTGGGGAGCCACCCAGCGGCTGCCGCGGCTGGTCGGCGACGAAACCGCGCGGCGGATGATCTTCCTCGGCGAACGGCTCGACGCCGACTCCGCCGCGGAGGCAGGTCTGTTCGGCGAGGTCGTTCCCGACGACGACCTCGAGAGCGTCGTCGACGAACTGGCCGCTCGGCTCGCCGCACAGCCGGCGTTCGCCATGCGAACCGCCAAACAGGCCATCAATCGGGGACTCGAGGGCTCCCAGGAGAGCGGGCTCGCCTATGAAAAACGCGCCTTCGCGAGCCTCTTCGGTACGCACGATCAGCGCGAGGGAATGGCGGCGTTCGTCGAGGATCGCGATCCGGAGTTCGAGTGACTCGAGTATCCCTCTAGCGTTCGTCGACTCGCCAGGTCAACACGACGCCGTCGTCGAGCCGGTCGACCTCCGCGAGCTCGAGCGTCGGAAAGTCGGCGACGAACCCCTCGCCGTCGGCCAGCGTCGGGGCGTCGCGGCCGCCGATGACTGTCGGGCCGACGAACACCCGTAGCTCGTCGACCAGCCCGGCCTCGAACAGCGAGAAGATGAGTTCGCCCCCGCCCTCGACCATGATCCGCTCGAGGCCCTGCTCTTGCAGCGTCGCAAACGCTCGCAGGAGGTCGACTCGCTCGTCACCCGCCGTAACCAACTCGGCGCAGTCGGCGAGGGCCGCGCGTCGATCGACGGGGGCGGCCTCGCTCAGACAGACGTAGGTCGTCGCCGCGTCGTCGAGGATCGCCGCGTCCGTCGGGGTTCGGCCGCTCGAGTCGACGACCACTCGCGCGGGATTCGCCGGGCGGCCGTCCTCTCGGCGCTGGGAGCGCAACTCCGCGTCCTTGACAGTCAGGTGCGGATCGTCCGCGAGGACGGTTCCGACGCCGACCACGACGGCGTCGCTCGCTGCCCGGAGCCGATCGACGCGTGCGAAATCCGCCTCGCCGCTGATCGCGATCTGTTCGCGCCGGCGCGAGGAGAGTTTACCGTCCGCACTCGCGGCGGCGTTGACGACGACGTGCATACCCGTGGTGGGCGGTCGACCGTAAAGAAATCTCGTGTCTCGACGATCTCTGGGACGCGTCACGATGGCGGGCTCTCGAGAGACACCCTTCTCCCCGCCTTCGGATACCCCTATAGATCCCTCAATACCACAACTAGCAGTGGCTTTGTACGTGTCGTCGCTCGGATCGCATACACGATCCCTCGAACCCATGAACGGATCCACCAGCGGTCACGACGACCGGTCCGCCCGACGGAGACTCGCCGCGGTCGCGCAACACGAGAGCGACGCGCCTGCGCTCGAGTCGATCGTCGTCCGATACGAGGACCGCCCCGATCGGTGTACGATCGCGCCGCGCGAGTGCTCCGAGGCCGATCAGTTGACGACGTGGATATCGGCGAACGTCCGGGCGTTCGTCGACCTCGCCGACGTACGATAGCGACGAATCGTCTCGGATCTGCCCCGCGTATCGCTCGCTCGGTTCGCGTCGCCGAGATCGGCGTTCTTCCCGTCGATTCCGGCTAATACATACCTATATACGATCTATATAGGTCTATGTTTGTCAACTTTTTTCGATGGATGTATACACTCTAGTTGATAGCGGAAATACCGCAAAGACTGCCTAATACGCCGCTATTCCCGCGTTCCATATTTCTCTATAGACTGGTAGATTTATATTGTTGCAGTAAAAACGGCTGCGTATGGAGACGCGAAAAGTCCAAGTGACTGGCGGGTCGACGTACACAGTCTCGCTGCCGAAGACGTGGGCGACGGCCAACGACGTGAGCAGCGGGACGACGGTCGAGTTCTACCCCGAGGGCGACGAACTGCTCCTCACTCCCGAACGCGAAACGCGCCGCCAAGAGGGGACGCTGGACGTCTCCGGGCTCGCGGACGAACAGCTCATGCGGGCGGTGATGACGATGTACGTCAGCGGCTTCGACGTCATCTCGCTGGAGGCGGGCCGGATCACGACCGAGCAGCGCAGCGCGATCCGCGATGCGACTCAGCGACTCGTCGGCGTCGAGGTTCTCGAGGAAACCAGCGACAGCGTGGTCATCCAGGACCTCCTCGACTCCTCGGAGCTGTCGATCGTCAACGCCGTCACGCGGATGCGCCTGATCGCCAAATCGATGCTCGAGGACGCCGTGACCGCGCTGATCGAGAACGACGACGACATCGCTCGCGACGTGATCGAGCGCGACGACGATGTCGACCGGCTCTGGCTCGTCGTCTCGCGGATCTTCCGCGCGACGCTGCGATCGCCCCGCGCCGTCGAGGAACTGGGCGTCTCGCGCGAGGCCTGTTTCGACTTTCACTCGAGCGCCCGCCAGCTCGAGCGGATCGCCGACCACGCCGTCAAGATCAGCGATATCGCGCTCAAACTCGACGAGCTTCCCGCCGACGTGGCCGACGCCCTCCACGGACTCCACGTCGAAGCCGCGAGCGTCTTCGACCAGTCGATGGACGCGCTGTTCGCCGACGAATCCGAGGAGGCGACCCGGCTGGGCCACGACGCGCTCGCTGCCGTCCTCGAGATTGACGAGCACACCCGTCAGATTGACGATACGCTTCGCGACCTCGAGCCAGCACAGGCCCAGTCGCTGGGACTGATCGTCGACTCGCTATCCAGAAGCGCCGACTACGGCGGCAACATCGCCGAGACGGCGTTACAGAAGGCGGCACCGCGGCCCTGAATCCGCGGCAGCGCCGCTCGGGAACAGTGCGCAAAAACCGACCGAAACCCGTCGATCGCTACTCCTCGAGGAGAACGGCGGTGACCTGACCGGTCTGACCGGGTCGCGACCGGACGCGGGCTCGACCCTCGCTCGTCTCGATGACGGCTCCCTTGGTGATGATGTTCCGGCGGACGTAGTTCGGGTTGGCGTCGTTCTCGATGACGTCCTCGATATCCGCGGGCACCGTCTCGTCGCCCTTGTTGACGCTCGCGACGTTCGTGGCGAGCGCTCGCGTCTTCGTGCCGTTACCGCGGACGTCGATGGTTCGGAATCGCGGCTCGCCGACCTCGGTCTCCGTCGGCAGTCGACCGAGTTCGTCCTTGCGGCTATTTCGAACGTTCTTCAGTCGGCCACCGGTTCGCTTGCGCGTAGAGCGTCCCTGATCTTGCATACCCAATCAAAATCTTGGCGTCTACTTGAATGCACTGCTACGAAATTCCCGCTGCGAGTACGCTACGAGGATGTCGACGTCCTCCTTTCTGACTCTCATATGTGGAATACGGTTTCTCTATTTTGAGCGAGAACGGAATCGGTGCCCTCACCAGAACGGTTATGATCGGTCCCACTCTACGTGGGAATATGGCGAAGGTGGATTCGAAGGGACGAATCGTCCTTCCACAGGAGGTGCGAGATCGCCTCGGTATCACTCCCGGTACCGAAGTCGAAATCCGCGAGGAAGACGGGAAAGCGGTCGTCGCACCCGAAGACGATCCCGAACAGATTCTCGACCGTATGGAACAACTCGTCGCGGAGACGGCTTCTCGAGACGGGGAGACGAGTTCGCTCGACGAGGGCGTCGATCCGATCGCTCAGAAGCACAGAGACGCTGTCCAGCGAGGAGCCGAGAAAGATAGCGATGAGTGACGCGGGCGATCCGTATTTATTCGACGTTGGAGTGATCGCTCTCGCACACACGGAGACCCCGGTTCGCGATGCTGCGCTCTCGTATATCCGAGATGCCATCGCCGGCGATATAGAAGCCGTTGTGCCGTATCCTGCGCTATTCGGAGCTCACAACGTCCTCACGGCGTACTACGGACAATCGAACGCAGATGCGTCTCGGCTTCTACAGAATTTCATGGATGCAAAGCGAATTCACTGGTACGACCGAATGCCCGACGAGATCGTACGCGGAGGATTTGCTCGAGCGTGCAGTGCGAATATCGGTGGCTGGGACGGATACTATGCCCAAGTGGCGATCGACGAAGAAGTGAACACGATTCTGACGATCGACTATGATTTCGAACAGTTCGATGCGTTCGCCACCGAAGTCATCCTCTCACCCGAGGAATTTAGCGAATTGAACAGGTTTCTCGAAACCTGATTCCGTTCTTCATTTCATCGGCATCCTCCCGCGCCTGAAGACGCGAGCTTTGTTGTAGTGCTTATTATGTGAATCTACTGAGAGACACGGAGTCGTCTACGTCGGCAGCGATCGTCATTCGTCCGGGACCAGGCAGTACGCACGGCCGGGCTTCTCGAGCACCGTCTCCTCGTCGTCATCGTAGTAGTTCGAGAAGACGCCGCGCTCGGCGTAATAGATCCGGCCGTCGCGGGGGATCGCGCCGCTGGTGACGTGGCCGCGGTTTTCGACCCGCCAGCGCCGATCACCGGTCTCCCTGTCGAGTGCGTACAGGTGGGTGTCGTAGGAACCGACGAGTATCGTTTCCGCCGTGGCAGTGATCGAGCCGATGACGTGGCCGTCGACGTCCGTCGACCACAGTTCGTCGCCGGTCGCGGCCTCGAGCGCGTAGACGCGGTGGCTATCGCTACCGACGTAGACGACTCCTCGGTTGGGATCGATCGCCGGATTCGACATGACGACGTCGCCGGTGTCGAACGACCACTCCTCGCTGCCGTCGGCGAGATCAAGGCGGTAGAACCGGCCGTCCCAGGAGCCGACGAACGCCGCGCCGTCGTACGTCGGGATCGTTCCCTTGATCTGCGCACCGAGATTGAATCGACCGTTCGCCATCGATTCGCCGTCGGGGCCGCCCTCGCCGCCCGCCTGGAACGACCAGGCGAACTCGAGGGAGGGAAACTCCCAGCAGTAAACGACGCCGTCGTTGGAGCCGGTAACGAGCCGGCCGGCCTGGCAGTCGATCGCGGGCGAGGGATGGGGCATCCCCCATATGCGGTCGTCGCTCCAGGTCGGATTCCCGGTCGCGGCGTCGACCTCCCACAGCGCGCCGCTGGCGGGGTTCTTGTGTTCGGTGAGGAGATAGAGCGAGCCGTCGACGTACGCGGGACTCGAGCCGATCGCGATCGCATCGCCGAACTCGCGCATTCGGGTGTGCCAGATCGTGCTTCCGGAGTCGATGTCGACGGCGTAGAGTTCGCCGTCGTAGCCGCCGATGTAGGCGGTGCCGTCGGCTATCGCCGGCGTCCCGTGGAAGCCGAGGCTTCTGCCGGCCCCGGTCTCGCGTTCCCAGCGGTGCTCGCCGGTCGGTCTGACGGCGTGAATTCGACCGTCGTCGCCGGCAATCAGCACCGTCTCGCCGTCGGGCGTCGGCCGGGGCGTCGATTTGGCCGCGGTATGGCCGATGCGGTTGACCGGGAACGACCAGTCGACGCGCACCGATGACGGAACTGTTTCTTCGGGGTAGTAGCCGTACCGTCGCAGTCCGCGACGGAACATCGACACGTCGTCGTCCGCCGGTAGCGGCACGTAGCCGTCCGCCGTCTCCGCGGCGCTGGCGACGGCGGAGCAGTCGGGTGGCGACCGGTACTGTCGGCCGACACAACCGGCGAGACCGACGGCTCCGGCAGTTCCTGCGGTACTGAGAAGCTGCCGTCTGGTGAACCGAGCACCGCCGGCCTCGGAGGTGCTCCGATCGGAGTCGGGTCCGGGGACCGCCCGATCAGATTCGGGCTCGTAGACTGCCTGCTTGGAGTCGGCTTCGTGGACCGCCTGATCGGAGTCGCCGTTCCGACCGGTGTCGCCGTTCCGTTCGGAGTCGCCGTCCCGTGGGTCGGCCGCGTGCTCGCTCACCGTCTCACTCCTGCTGGGCGTCGACGACCGCAACGCCGGCGAGGTTCACGATGTCCTTGACCTCGTCGCCCCGCTGGAGGACGTGAACCGGCTTGTCCATTCCGACCAGCATCGGCCCGATCGCGTCCGCGCCGCCGAGGCGCTGAAGCAGCTTGTAGCCGATGTTGCCCGACTCGAGGTTCGGGAAGACGAGCACGTTCGCGGGCTGCTCGAGCTCCGAAAAGCCGTAGGTTCCCTCGAGGATGTCCTCGACGACGGCGGTGTCAGCCTGCATCTCGCCGTCGACGGGGAAGTCGACTTCGGGGTCGTCCTGCAGCATCGAGGCCGCCTTTCGAGGTTTGCGCGTCCCCTCGTTGTCGACGCTGCCGAAGTTCGAGTACGAGAGCAAGGCGGCGCGCGGTTCGACGTTGAACCGTCGCGCGAGTTTCCCGGTCTGCTTGGTAACCTCCGCGAGAACGTCCTCGTTGGGAGCCTGGTTGACCGTCGCGTCGGCCACGAAGATGACGCGGTTCTTGAACGTGAGCAGGTAGACGCCGGCAGCGTAGTCGACGTCGTCGGCGGTGCCGATCACTTGCAGCGGCGGTCGGAGCGCCGACGGGTAGTGATGGGAAAGGCCGGTCAGGAGCGCGTCCGCGTCGCCCTGTTCGACCATGACGCTACCGAAGTAGTTCGAGTCGCGCTCGATGAGTTCGCCGGCTTCGCTCCGCGTGATTCCCTTGCGAGAGCGGAGTTCGTGGAGCCGGTCGGCGTACTCCTCGTAGTCGCCGACGGACGGGTCGGCGACGGTCGGATCGAAATCCAGGCCGAGGTTCGCGGCCGTTCCCCGGATGTCGTCCTCGTCGCCGATGAGGATCGGCAGGGCGATCCCCTGCTCCTGGATCTGGTAGGCGGCGCGGATCATCTTCTCGTTCTCGCCCTCCGCGAGTGCGACCGTCTTCGGCTCGCTCTTGGCCTTGTTGAGGACGACGCGCATCATCTCACGCGATTTTCCGAGGCGGGCCTCCAGTTCTTCCTCGTAGGCCTCGAGGTCGATCTCGGTGCGAGCGGCACCGGATTCCATCGCGGCCTCGGCGATCGCCGGTGCGACGCGGAAGAGCACCCGCGGATCGACGGGTTTGGGAATGATGTAGTTCGGGCCGTACTGAATCGCCTCGTCGCCGTAGGCCTTGACGACCGCGTCGGGAACGTCCTGGCGGGCGAGTTCGGCGAGCGCCTCGGCGCAGGCGACCTTCATCTCCTCGTTGATCTCGGTCGCACGCACGTCGAGCGCGCCGCGGAAGATGAAGGGGAAACCGAGGACGTTGTTGACCTGATTCGGGTAGTCGGAGCGTCCGGTCGCCATGATAACCGTATCGTCGCGGGCTTCTTTGGCGTCCTCGTAGCCGATCTCCGGATCGGGATTGGCCATCGCGAAGACGATCGGATTGTCGGCCATGGACTGGACCATCTCCTGGGAGACGATCCCGCCGATCGAGAGGCCGACGAAGACGTCCGTCCCCTCCATCGCGTCCGCGAGTCCCCCCTCGGGCACGTCGCGGGCGAACTGTTGCTTGTACTCGTTGACGTCGCCGGCCGCCGCGCGCTCCTCGGTGATGATCCCCGAGGAGTCACACATCGTGATGTTCTCCTTCTTACAGCCCAGCGAGACGTAGAACCGGGCCGTCGCGATCGCGCTCGCGCCCGCTCCCGAGAACGTGATTTCGAGTTCCTCGAGCGACTTCCCCGCGACGTCGGCGGCGTTGATGAGCGCCGCCCCGGAGATGATCGCGGTGCCGTGCTGGTCGTCGTGGAAGACCGGGATGTCGATCTCCTCGCGCAGGCGCTCCTCGACGGTGAAACACTCGGGCGCTTTGATATCCTCGAGATTGACGCCACCGAAGGTGGGTTCCATCATCTTGACGGCCTCGACGAGTTTGTCGGGATCGGCTTCGTCGAGTTCGATGTCGAAGACGTCGATGTCGGCGAACCGCTTGAACAGGACTCCCTTGCCCTCCATGACCGGTTTCGACGCTTGCGCACCGATGTCGCCCAGTCCGAGCACGGCGGAACCGTTCGAGACGACCCCGACGAGATTGCCCTTGGCCGTGTACTGATAGGCGTCGGTTTCGTCTGCGTCGATCTCGAGACACGGCGCGGCCACGCCCGGCGAGTACGCCAGTGAGAGGTCGCGTTGCGTATTCGTCGGTTTCGTGGTCGAAATCTCTATTTTTCCGGGTGGATCGGTGCGGTGATACTCCAGTGAATCCTCATCTAATCCCATACCGGGGACACTGCGGGGGACTACTAAAAACAATGCGAAGGGGACTTTCGACAATCGTCGAAATCAAAGTGGTGCGGGAGCCCCGATTCCACGGAAGCAGATGCACTGATTCGACCGTTTTATACGCACCGCGCAAGTGAGATGGGGTATGGACGTCGCGCTTGGTGGGACCTTCGACCCCGTTCATGACGGCCATCGACGGCTGTTCGAACGGGCGTTCGAACTCGGGGACGTGACGGTCGGGTTGACCAGCGACGAACTCGCACCGAAGTCGCGAGACGTCGATCGACACGTCCGATCGTACGACGAACGCGAAGACGCGCTCGCTGCCGAACTCGAGTCGATCGCTGCCGACCACGACCGCGAGTTCGAGATTCGGATGCTCGAATCCCCGACGGGGATCGCGACCGAACCACAGTTCGACTACCTCGTCGTCTCCCCCGAAACCCGCGAGGGCGGCAAACGGATCAACGAGATCCGCCGCGAAAACGGGCACGACCCGCTCGAAGTGGTCGTCGTCCCCCACCTCGTCGCGGACGACGGCGACATCATCTCGAGCACCCGGATCGTCGCGGGCGAGATCGACGAGCACGGGGCCGTCATCGACGAGTGACGCGAACGACCGACTTCCGTCGACCGAGCGCGCTACTCGTCTCTTCTGCGTGAACTGATTTTCGAGTTCCGTCGCCGCGTCGTTCTCGTATCGTCCGCTTGTGCAAAATCAGTCCGCCACTGTGCCGGGAAACAGTGGGTGTACGAGACCGCTACCAGCGGGGCGGTTCGAGTCCGGCCGACTCGAGCAGTTCCTTCCAGCGGGACTGGATCGACAGTCGGGAAACGTCCGCGGCGTCGGCGACTGCGCCCTGGGTGCGGCCGTCACCGGCGACGAGCGAACCGGCGTAGAGGCTGGCAGCGAGCACCGCTCGCTTCGAGCGATCGGCGTCTGGAACGTCTGCGAGGAAGAGATCGGCCGCGCACGATCGAGCCTCGCTCGTCAGTTCCAGCCGGTCGGCGACGGTCTCGAGCTCCTCGAGCCACGGTTCGTATTCGATGCGATCCCGGGCGCTGTGCATACCTCGGGATATCGGATCGGACGGGATAAACGTGTGGTCCGACCGCGCGATTTCGCCGGTCGGCCGATACGACCCCGGCACGATCCCGTCGCCTCCCAATGGAGTACTACGGATGGCAACGGTTCGCTACGAATATCCCGGAAAACCGGCCGTTCTCCGTCGATTTCACTAGGTGACAACTACTAAACCAGCCGTCCACCGAAGCGGTACTCGACGCCAGCCGCGGTGTCGGTTCACGACGCCTCATGAAAGAGCCAACCTGCAAACTCGTCTGTACCGGTTGCGGACTCGAGATGCCGTATCGGGAGCGGTCGCTGGCCGAACAGGCCGCGGAGCTCCACCAGCTTCGGGATCCGGAGCACGTGACGTTTATCGTCCCGCCGGATTGGTCGCCGGAAGAGCCGGTGAAACGCCCTTGACGTGGACCGACAGCTACTTACTCGACTCGAGAAAAGTCGGGACCGGGCGCGGGTAGCCAAGCTAGGCCAACGGCGCAGCGCTTAGGACGCTGTCCCGTAGGGGTCCGCCGGTTCGAATCCGGTCCCGCGCACTGCGAGACGCGATCGTAGTGAGCGTCTCGGTTTTGCGAACGGTGAGCGAAGTGAGCCGTGAGCACTGAACGGAAAACCGCGAGCGTAGCGAGCGGTTTGGAGTGAGGGAGCAGGAGCGGATTCGAACCCTGCAAGTCGCAGCGCTCGAGCGGAGCGAGAGCGACCGTCTTGCTCCGGTTCGAATCCGGTCCCGCGCATTCTCCGCGAACAACTTCGCGAGCGGAGAATGCAGCCACCAGATTCGAATCAGGGAGCAGCTTTGCTGCGGCCGTGGTTCGAATCCGGTCTCGCACACTGTGAGACGCTCACTGTACCCACACCTCGAGTTCGCGACCAGTGACCGAAGCGAGCTGTGAGCACTGAACGGATCGTGGAGCGGAGTGGGAACACGGAGACCACGTCGGTTGATACCGTTGCTCGAGTCCGAATTCGGAGAGGTGAGCCGACGCTGATATCGATCGAAACTCTTCCCGCGAACCGAGAACCGGGTCGAGGACGGCGACGTGTCGCGATCGGTCGCTTCCCCGGGCGCTGTCCCGAACCGAATGGCGAAATAATGACAGTTATTTTGAACGCGGCAGAATTCGGATAGAATCGGCAGACGAGCGTCAGACGCCCCATAACGCTTATTCGAGCAGGACCGAGTTATAGTATCAATGGCCGGGATAGACGACGTGTTCGGGGATCTCTTCGCGAGTGTCGATGCCGTCGTACTCTTTTCACCGAGCGGTTCGTACTACGAGCGGTTCGTGGCCGTCGAAGACCTCGACGTGGTCGTCGTCGGCACCGAAAACGCCGTGGGTGCGGAGACGTTCGTCGAACTCCCCCTCGAGTTCGAGGACATCTCCGAGCGGATCAGATTCGGGCTCGAGGGCGCGCTCGAACAGGGCGTGATCGAAGACGGTGACGAACTCGCCTGTGCAACGAGCGTTTTCGGGGATGGAATCGATACGGTTTCTCGCGTCCGCGCTGACGCGGAAAACCACACCGGGATCTACGACATCTTCGCCAAATCCCGCGCGGACCCCGAAGTGGTCAAGGCGGTCCTCGAACTGGCGATCGAACTGGGACAGAAGGGCCAGAAGGGCAAACCCGTCGGCGCGCTGTTCATCGTCGGCGACGCGGGGAAGGTGATGAACAAGTCCCGCCCGCTTTCGTACAACCCCTTCGAGAAGTCCCACGTCCACGTCGGCGATCCGATCGTGAACGTCATGCTGAAGGAGTTCTCGCGGCTCGACGGTGCGTTTATCATCTCTGACGCGGGAAAGATCGTCTCCGCGTACCGCTACCTCGAGCCGTCGGCGGAGGGAGTCGACATTCCGAAGGGGTTAGGGGCGCGGCACATGGCCGGCGGCGCGATCACGCGGGATACCAACGCGATCGCGATCGTGCTCTCGGAGAGCGACGGGCTCGTCCGGGCGTTCAAGGGCGGTGAACTCATTCTGGAGGTCGATCCGGAGGCGTACTGATATGGTGGACTGGCAGACGTTCGTCAACGAGCCGGCCGTCATCGCCGCGGCCGTGCTCGCACTCGGGCTGGTCGTCGGTTATCTCGTCGGCAAGCTCAACGAAGAGTTACTTTCGGCCTCGGGCGTCCCGGAAGCCGTCGAGGGAACGCCGTTCGAGCGGACGGCTCAGTCGATCGGGACCTCGACGGTCGAGATCGTCGCCCGGCTGAGTTCCTGGTTCATCTACGGCATCGCGGTGCTCACCGCGATCCACATCGCGCAGTTGCTGGACACTGACGCGTTCTGGCTCCGCGTCACCGAGTTCATCCCGCAGCTGTTCATCGCCGTGCTCGTGCTCATTCTGGGATTTATCGTCGCGGACAAGTCGGAACTGATCGTCAGCGAGTATCTGCGAGGCGTCAAGCTTCCCGAGGTGTCGGTCATCCCGAAACTGGTCAAGTACTCCGTGCTGTACGTCACGTTCATCATCGCGCTCGGCCAGATCGGCGTCCACGTGTTGGCGCTGTTGATATTGTTGACGGTGTACGCCATCGGGATCGTCATCGTCGGCACCGTCGCCTTCAAGGAGTTCCTCGTCTCGAGCGCCGCGGGTATCTATCTCCTTCTGAACCAGCCTTACGGGATCGGCGACGAGGTCCGAATCGGCGACCAGACGGGTATCGTCCAGGAGGTCGATCTGTTCGTCACCAAGATCGAAGACGACTCGGAGGAGTACATCGTCCCGAACCGCAAGGTCTTCGAGAACGGCATCATCCGGATGCGAGACTAACACGGGGAACTCGTCGATTCCGGATGGCTATTCGATTCCGGAGCGCTACTCGAGCGAGAGACCGGCGTGCCAGCGGTCGACGCCCGCCTCTCGTTTGACGGCGTCCATTTTCGCCAGCAGATGGGTCGCGAGCGTCGCGGTTTCGGCGGCGCGGGACTCTCCTTCGGTCCGGAACTCGCCGGTTTCGCGGTTGGCGTAGACGGTACAGACGGCGCCGGCTCGGAGCCCGTACAGACTCGCGAGGGTGAGGATGGCGCTGGCCTCCATCTCGATGTTGGTGACGTTCGCCGCTTTGAGCTCGTCGACCAACTCGTCGGAACCGGCGGCTTCGAAGCCGTCGAATCCCGGCCGGCCCTGGCCGGCGTAGAACGAGTCCGCGCTCATCGTCACGCCGGTGTGATAGTCGTAGCCGAGCCGTTCGGCGGCGGCGACGAGTGCGGATACCACCTCGTAATCCGCGGCGGCCGGATAGTCCTCGCGGACGTACTCGTCGCTGGTTCCCTCCTGACGGACCGCGCCGGTCGTGATCACCAGGTCTCCGACGGCCATCTCGGGCTGGATCGCACCGCAGGAGCCGACCCGGATGAACGTCTCGACGCCGACTCGAGCAAGTTCCTCGACGGCGATCGCGGCGGAGGGGCTGCCGATGCCGGTCGAGGTGACCGAGATGGGCGTCCCGTCGGCTTCGCCCGTCGCCGTTCGGTACTCGCGGTGGTGGGCCCGCATCTCGTACTCGTCCCAGAACGCGACGATCTTCTCGAGGCGCTCGGGGTTTCCGGGGAGGAGCACGGTATTCGCCACGTCGTCGGGAGCGACCTCGAGGTGGTACTGGACGTCGGCGTTCGGATTTTCGCTGTCGTGGGACATTGAATAGCGTCGATTCGATCCGACGCTGTATATAAATGCGGGACGCGCGTACCGTCCCGGTATGGCTCGAGGGACGCTTACGGACACCTACGTCGCTGCGATCCAACACGAACTGGTCGATTTGCCGGCGGATGCGATACGTGTGGGTGTCGTTCGACAACCGACGTCGTGGTTCCACGCGGCAGTCGACGAGAACATCCCAGCGCTCGGGCCGCCCACGGACTTGCTCGAGTCGATGCGCGAGGCCGAGGAGGACATGAAGATGCAGGGCCTCTGCGAGGAGGGAGCCCACAACGCCGCGTGGGACCAGGTCGGGTTCGGTGAGGCGTATCGCGAGTACCTCGAGAACGCTGACGAGGCGCAGGCGGCGGTCGCTGCGCTGAACGATCGGCTGTCATCCGGCGAGTCGCTGGCGCTGGTCTGCTACGAGAACACCGAGAAGAAGCGGTGTCACCGGACGATTCTCGGGGAGTTCCTCGAGGCGCAGGCTTGAGTAGTAAGGTCGCATATCGACGGAGTGATGGACGAATTCGCTCCCTCGGACCGTACGGAACGCGAGATCGCGCGTCTGGTCAAAACCGTCGTCACCCCGCGACCGATCGCCTGGATCAGTACGGTGAGCGACGCGGGCGTCGATAACCTTGCGCCGTTCAGTTCGTACAACTACGTCTCCCTGACGGAGCCCACCGTGCTGTTCAACACGCCCAACGGATCCCGCAGCGAGCTGAAGGATACGGCCCGCAACGCGCTCGAGAGCGGTGAGTTCGTCGTCAATATCGTCACGGAAGCCGATATCGAGCGGATGGACCACACCTCCGCGGCCCTTCCGGAAGACGAGAGTGAGTTCGACCTCGCCGATGTCGAACGCGGGGAGTCGCGAACGGTTTCAGCGCCCCGCGTGGCGGACGCGGTCGTGTCGATGGAGTGTACGCTCCACGATTCGATCGAGGTCCACGACAAGCTGATGATCCTCGGCGACGTTCAGTACGTCCACGTCGACGATGAGCTCTTGACCGACGGCCAGATCGATATGCGCGATCTCGATACCGTCGGCCGACTCGGCGGGCCATACTATACTGTCTCCGATCCGCTGCCGTTCGAGCGGCAGTTCTGAGAACTGCGCGTTGCGAGTTACTCGAGCGTTTCCTGACTGATCGTGTTCGGCAGCAGTTCCCCGAGCGTGTACTCGGTCGGCTCCTCCCCCTCGCCCTCGTCACAGGAGACGACGAGGTCGTCGTCGCAGAACTCCGCGAGCGTCTGGCGACACATTCCACAGGGTGTGACGCCGTCGCGGCGCCCCGAACTCACCGCGAGTCGCGTAAAGTCGCGGTGGCCGTTCTTGACTGCCTCCGCGATCGCGACCTCCTCCGCGTGGAGGCTGTTGCTGAAGTTCGCGTTCTCGAGATTGCAGCCCACGAAGACCTCGCCGTCAGCGGTTTCGAGGGCAGCACCCACCCGGTACTCGGAGTAGGGGACGTGGGCGCGTTCCTGGACGTCGCGAGCGGCGTCGATGAGATCGCTGGCCGTCATGACGGATGGTAGCTCGAGCGAGTGCAAGAAGGCATCGACCGGAGCGGAATCGCCGAAGGTCGACGAAGCGCTTAGTCCTCGCCGGATTCGTAATCGTCACCGGCGGCCTCGGGCAGTCGGGTACGGCCGACGAACACGAGGACGACGATCACCGTCACGTAGGGGATCGTCCGGATGAGTTCGGTCGGGATGGCGTACCCGGCTGCCTGGAGGCTGTCTTGCATCGAGGTGAGTCCCGCGAAGAGGAACGACCCGAGCAGGGCGCCGATCGGGTGGTAGTTCGCGAGCAGGTAGGTGGCGATCGCGATGAACCCGCGTCCGGCGATGTCAGTCTGGCCGCCGCCGGCGAAGGTTCCGAGCTGGCCGAGCGCGAAGCCCGCGCCGCCGAGGCCGGCGAAGACGCCCGAGAGGAGGACCGCGGCGTAGCGGACCTTTCGGACGTCGACGCCGGCCGTGTCGAGCGCCTTCGGGTTCTCGCCGCTGGCGACGACCCAGCGGCCGAAGCTCGTCCGGGAGAGCAGGTACCAGCCTGCCACGGCACCGAACAGCATGAGATACACCTGCGGTGGCGTATCGAACAGCAGGTATCCGAGGAGCGGAATCTCCGACAGCAGCGGGATCGTGACGGGTTTGAACGTCCCCATGGTGGTGGCGTTCGGACTCCCGAAGACGATCCGGGAGACGAACGGTGCGAGTCCCAGGGCGATGAGCCAGACCGCGAGCCCGGCGATGATCTGATCGGCCTTGAACTCGATGCAAACGATCGCGAAGATCAGCGCGAACAGGACGCTGACGAGGACGCCGACGACGAGTCCCCACCAGTGGTTCGACAGCCCCATCGTCGTGCTTCCGGAACCGAGCCAGTAGGTAGCGACAATCGAGCTGAACCCCGAGACGATGAGCAGCCCTTCGATCCCGATGTTGATGACGCCGCTCTTTTCGGCGAAGATGCCGCCGATCGCGGCGAGCGCGATGGGGACGGCGAGCCGGAGCGTTTTCGTGTGCGTGTTCGGACTGGCGGCGATCGAGAGCAAGACGCCGGGCCACGAGTCGGGGGCGAGCAGTCCGACGACGATCCAGATGGCAGTGAGAACCGCGGCTGCCCCGGCGGTTCGCTTCGAGACCAGGTTACTCATCGACTTCACCTCCCTCACCGCCGTCCGCGCGAGTCGGCCGTGACGTCCTCGTGCCGAGGAAGCGCAGTCCGAGCATCCGGAAGAACTCCGGCATCGCGACGAAGAGGATGATAAGCCCCGTTAGGATGCCGACCAGCTCCGGCGGGACGTCCGTTCCCGTCCCGATCGAGCTCTCGCCGCTATCGAAGATACCGAACAGGAGCGCCGCCGCGCCGACACCCAGCGGGTTGTTCCCCGCGAGCACCGAGACGGCAATGCCGTCGAAGCCAAGCGAGGGCACGTTCTTGAGCCATTTACCGTGAACCATGAGCACCCAGAACGCGCCGCCGATGCCGCCGAGCGCGCCCGAGAGGGTCATGCTCGCGACGGTCATGCGCCGGTCGTCGACCCCGCCGTAGGCGGCGGCCTCGGGTTGGAGGCCGCTCGTGCGCAGTTCGTACCCGAACGAGGTTCGGGCGAACAGCCAGGCGATCCCGATCATGAGCGTGACGGCGAAGGCCAGCGCGAGCAGCGAGAAGTCCATTCGACCGCCGAACCCGATCACGGGAAGGTTCGGAATCTCTGCGTACCCGGGGACGGGTCTGGTCTGCGGGTTGTTACTGTTCGGGTCCTGGAACTGCCAGGACAGCACCGTCGCCGTGACGCCGGTCGCAACGAAATTGAGCATGATCGTCGTGATGACCTCGTTGGCGTCGCCGTACGCCTTCAGTACCCCCGGAATCGCGCCGTAGAACCCGCCGACGACTGCGCCTGCGAACACGCCCAGCGGGATAAGGACGATTGTTCCGATGAACCCGCCGGGGACGATCGCCGCCGCGTAGACGACGGTGACGGCCGTCGCCAGCCCGCCGACGACCAGCTGTCCTTGCGTTCCGATGTTGAGCAGGCCGGCGCGGAACGCCACCGCGACGGACAGCCCCGCGAAGATCAGCAGCGTCGTTCGCCGCAGCGTCGTCGCGAAGCCGAAATTGGTGAGCTCCCAGCCGCTCTCGAACGGGTGGCCGAGCGCGCCGAGGAACAGCTCGTAGTAGACCTGCATCGGGTTGTAACAGAACGTCCAGCCGCCCAGATCGAGGCCGGTCCGGCAGGTGGCAAAGCCGCCGGACACGAACACGAGCACCCCGCCGACGAGGACGGCAGCGAACAGCGCCGCGACGCTGATGAGGATCCGCTCGAGAGCTGACGCCCGAACGAGGCGCTCGAGGAGGTGCTCGAGTCGCTCCCTCATTGACCGTCACCTCTGGCCGATCCGTCCGTATTGCGTTGGCCCGGCCGTTGGCCGGCCATGAGCAAGCCGAGTTCCTCTTCGGTCACGTCGTTGGGGGAGGTGATGTCGATGAATTCGCCCTCGTAGATCACTGCCAGTCGGTCGGAGAGGGCCTGCACTTCCTCAAGGTTCGAGGAGACGAGCAGTATCGCGACGCCCTCCCGTCGAAGGTCGAGCAGGCGCTCGTGGATGAACTCCGTCGATCCGATGTCGACCCCGCGAGTGGGGTGGGTCGCGACGACGAGCAACGGGTCGCGTTCGAACTCGCGGCCGACGATGAACTTCTGTTGGTTCCCGCCCGAGAGGGACTGCGCGTCGGCGTCCGCGTCCGGCGGTCGGACGTCGTAGGTGTCGATGATCTCCTCGGTGTGATCGCGGACCCCGGGCCAGTCGATCCGGCCACCGTTGGCGAACCGAGGCGAGCGCTGGCTGCCGAGGACGCCGTTTTCGACGAGGTCGAATGGCATGACGAGCCCGCGCTCGTGGCGGTCCTCCGGAACGTAGGCCATTCCGTTCTCGATCCGTTGGCGGCGAGACCACTCCGTGATATCCGTTCCGTCGTAGGTGATCTCGCCCTCGTCGGGCGCCTTCAGACCGGTGATCGCTTCGACCAGCTCGGCCTGTCCGTTGCCGTCGACGCCCGCGATACCGAGAATTTCGCCCGCGCGAACGTCGAGGTCGATCCCCGAAACGACCTCGATATCGCGGGCGTCCCTGACGATGACATCGTCCGCCGAGAGGACGACATCGCCGGTCTCGACCGGCTCGGATTCGGCCTCGAGGAGGACCTCCCGACCGACCATGCGCTCGGCCAGCTCTTTTCGGCTCGTGCCGTCCGGATCGACAGTCCCGACGGACTTCCCGTCCCTGAGGATGGTGATCGCGTCGGCGGCGTGGGTTGCTTCCTCGAGTTTGTGCGTGATGAAAATAATCGTCTTCCCCTGATCGGTGAGTTCCTCGAGGACGGCATAGAGACCCTCGACCTCCTGCGGTGTGAGGACGGCGGTCGGCTCGTCGAGGATGAGGATGTCCGCACCGCGGAACAGCGCCTTGAGGATCTCGACGCGCTGCTGGACGCCGACGCCCACGTCTTCGACCGTGGCCCCCGGATCGACGTCGAAGCCGTACCGGTCGCAGAGGTCGCGAATCTCGCGGTCGATGCGGTCGTGGTCGACCGCCATGCCGAACCACTTCGTGGGTTCATTTCCCAGCGCGATGTTCTCGGCGACCGTCATGGGATCGACCAGCATGAAGTGCTGGTGGATCATCCCGATGCCGGCGTCGATGGCGTCTCGAGGCGAGTCGAACGATCGGTCCTCGCCGTCGACGACGACGCGGCCCTCCTCGGGCTCGTAGAGCCCGTAGAGGACGTTCATCAGCGTCGTCTTGCCGGCCCCGTTCTCGCCGAGCAGGGCGTGGACTGTCCCCCGTTCGACGCGGAGGTCGACGTCGTCGTTCGCGACGACCCCCGGGAAACGCTTGGTAATGCCGTCGAGGTGGACTGCGAGGTCGCTGCCCGTACTCGTCCGGTCGGTAGTTCCAGCGTCCACCCCCGTACTCGGTCCCGTCCCGTCGGTCGTTCCCGCTCCGGAATCGCTCATTCGATTACAGTTCGCTTGGGACGTCGATCTCGCCGTCGATGATCGCCTGTCGGGACTCTGCGACCTGATCCTTCACGTCCTGCGGGATCTCGTCGCCGAGCTCGTTGCCGTAGACGTTGGCGACACCCTCCTGATCGAGGCCGAGGGTCTCGGTCTCGCCGCCGGCAAAGTTGTCGTTGACGACGGACTCGATCGCGGAGTAGACCGCGGTGTCGACGCGCTTGACCATGCTCGCAAGGATGACGTCGGCGAAGTCCGGGTTCGAGACCGACTGGTCGTCGTCGACGCCGATCGCGAACCGGCCTTCGTCCTGTGCCGCCTGGAAGACGCCGATCCCGGTTCGACCGGCCGCGTGGAAGACGATGTCGGCTCCCTGGTCCTGGTACATCGATCGAGCGGCCGACTGACCGCCCGCAGTGTCGTTGAAGCCGCCGACGTACGACGAGACGACCTCTGCGTCCTCGTTGGCGTGCTCGACGCCGGCCTCGAACCCAGCTTGGAACGATTCGATCAGCGGCGATTCGACGCCACCGACGAAGCCGACCACACTCTCGTCGGGATTCGTCTCGCCGGCACCGGCCGCGAACTCCTGGTCCGTCAACAGGCCTGCGAGGTGGCCAACCTGGAACGAGCCTTCGGGTTCCCCGAACACGTAGCTCCGGACGTTGTCTTCCTCGACGACCGAGTCGATGATCATGAAGCTCTGATCGGGATACTCGGGCGCGTTCCCCGAGAGGGCATCGGCTTGCGCGTATCCGATACAGCTGATCAGATCGTAGTCGCCGGATTCCGCGAAGTCCCGCTGTGCTCCATCGAACTCGCTTGCGGCCCCCGGTTCGGTCTCGTCGAACGCGAGGTCGAATTCGTCGCGCGCGTCCACGACTCCCTGCTTGGCCATGTCGTTGAACGAGTCGTCGCCGAGCCCGCCGGTCGCGTACACCATTCCGACCTGATACTCCGCGTCGCCTTCGCCGCCGAACCCGCCGACGCAACCGGCGATGCCGGTGAGCCCTGCTGCAGTTGCACCCGTGAGAAATCGTCGTCTGTTATGCGTCATGGGACTGATTAGCGTAACCCTCCAGTATATACCCGTCGAAATTGGTGACACGCTCCCGCGTCTACAGTTGCGAGCCTCCCGCAGGACGAGTCCTGCTGAGCACCCGGTTCCGAGAGAATGCTGGCCACGCTCGTTCTCCGCGATATCCTCGAGCCGTAACCGATCGAGCAGTTCTCCGCTCGCTTAGCGCTCCGCGACCGCCGTTTCGATGACCGAACGCGCGTCGGTGACGAGGTCGTCGACTGAATCGCTCTCCGCATAGAGGCGGACGTACGGCTCCGTTCCGCTCGGTCGAACGAGCAGCCACGACGCGTCAGCGAACTCGAGGCGGACGCCGTAGTCCGTGTCGACCGTCGCGTCCGGAAACGCCGCGGGGAGCTCGGTCTCGAGGGCGGCCATCACGTCGGCCTTGGCCGCGTCCGGGCACTCGATGCTGACCTTTCGGTAGGGGCGTTCGGTGACGGGGTCCCGGAGCCGATCTGTATCACCGGCGTCGGCAACGAGCGCAGCGACGACCGCGGCGCTGACCACGCCGTCGATCCAGCCGCCGAAGGCGGTGTGGATGTGTTTCCAGGGCTCGGCGGCGAAGACGATCTCGGTGTCCTCGCCTCCTCGAGAGCGTTCGCGCGCGATTCCCTCGTGGAGCGACCCCAGCTGGACGCGCTCGACTCGACCGCCGGCCGCGCGGACACGCTCGTCGATGCGTGCGGAGGCGTTGGGCGTAGTGACGACGACGGGATCATCCGCGTCGCTGTCGGCGGTGTAGCGGGCCGCGACGACGGCGAGGACGGTGTCCTCGTGAATCACTCCACCGTCGGGGCCGAGGACGACGAGGCGGTCGGCGTCACCGTCGTGAGCGAGCCCGAGATCGAAGTCGCCGTCACCGAGAAACGCGGTGAACTCCGAGAGCGTCTCCGGCGTAGGTTTGCTCTCGCGGCCCGGGAAGTGGCCGTCGACGGACGCGTTGATCGCGACGATATCCGCGCCGAGTCGCTCGAGGACCTGCGGCGTCGCGAGCGCGCCCACGCCGTTGCCGCAGTCGACGGCGATCCGACGGCCCGCGAGCGGTTCGTCCGGCGTTGCGTCCCCGGTGGTCGGCGTCCGATCGCCGAACTGCTCGCGGACGTACTCCTCGACGGCGTCGAGATACCGATCGAGCACGGCGAGGCGTTCGGACTCGCCCCACTCGTCCCAGCGAGCGAGTCGCGCGCCCTCGCTCGCGACGCGGTCGTCGATCGTTCGCTCCGCGTCGCCGTCGTACTCGACGCCGTCGGCGAAGAGTTTGATGCCGTTGTCGGCGGGCGGGTTGTGACTTGCTGTAAGCATCACGCCGCGTCGCCCGCGCGAGGCGAAGGCGAGCGTCGGGGTCGGTACCTGTCCGAGCCGGCGGACGTCGGCTCCGGCGCTCTCGAGGCCGGCCTCCATCGCCGCCGCGAGCGCGGGTCCCGTCTCCCGGCCGTCGCGACCGACGACGAACGTTTCGCCGGGTTCGCCGGCGGCCTGACCGACGGCGAGTGCGAGCGAGGGCGAAACGTCCTCGATCGGGCCGCGAATCCCTGCAGTTCCGAAGAGGGTCATGTGCGGCCGTTCCGCGAGGAGCTACTTAGCAGCGTTGCTGTGAGTACATCGTGGAAAACGCTGGCTTAAGTCGGTGGAAAAACGCTACTCTGCGGGCAGGTCGTCGATCAGTACGACGGCCTCGCCGTCGATCACGGTCGCGTCGTCGTCCTCGTCGCGGACGACCGTCTCGAGGCGGTACTGGTCGTTCCCGAGGTCCTCAACGATTTCGACGCGGGCCGACACCCGGTCGCCGACGCCGACGGGGCCGCTGAACTCGAGGTCCTGTGAGAGGTAGATGGTGAGTCCGGGGAGTCGAGCGAGGGCGGAGCTGATGAGCCCGGAGACGAGCGTCCCGTGGACGATGCGTTCGCCGAAGCGGGTATCGGCCGCGAACTCCTCGTCGAGGTGGAGGCGGTTCGTGTCGCCGCTGACCGCGGCGAACGCGCGGACGTCCGCGTCGGTGAGCGCCTTCTCGAACGTGACGGTGTCGCCGACGCTGATGTGATCGGGATCGTCGACGGTGCGATCGAACTGCCAGTCGAGGTCGGAGTACTCGACCGACGGGATCGGCGGGGCGATCCTGTTCGGTTCCGGGCCGTTCTCGCCGTCGATGGTTGGAAACATCGCGGAAACGGCGGCACGATTCGCCGCAGTCGCGGTTCGAAGAAATCCTCGCGTCATCGCCGACCACGCGTTCGTCATGGCAGCGAGGTTGTCTTCGCCAGCGTTCTGGTGTGACATCTACGGGCGGCTAGGCGTGGCGTATATATGACTTCTTTGGCTGCTTCAACACCGTTTTACCGTTCCAAATCCGGAGTAAAAATCTCTTAGTAGCGTTCTCCGGTCCGATTTCGGCGTTCGTGTTGGATTCGTACGGTTAGATTTCGATCGCGGTTGTCGCTCATCCGAGTCAATGATTGGTGGGTCGATCCAACCAAAACCACTCTCTACCATTAGATGGTATCTAGTGGAAAGCCTTATGGTGTCTGCGATCCAATATACTGTTGATGACGGACGACTCCGACCGATCGCCCTGGTTCCCGCCCGCGATGTTTACGGAGGGAATGCAGGAGATGCAGGAAGCCGGCGAGCAGGTCGCCGACTCCCAGCAGGAGATGATGAAACAGTTGTTGCAGGCCACGTCGGCGAACCCGCTCGAGAACGCCTCGGCGTTCGGTCCCATGAACATGGGCACGGCGACGTTCAAGGCCCGCGTCCAGAGCGGCGGTCGGATCAGCATTCCCGGCCCCGAACGGGAAGCCCTCGACATCGAAGAGGGCGATATCGTCCAGACGATCGTCGTTCCCGTCAAACGCAACCGAGAGGATCAATCATGACACAGAACCCATTCACCGCAGTCTTCGACGCACAGCGCACCGCAATCGAACAGAGCCAGTCCCTCACCCACGACGCTCTCGAGGCCCAGAAGACCTCGATCAGCGCCTTCGCCGACGCCATCGAGACGTCGAGCTCGCTCGCCGAGTCCAACGCCGAGCTGACCAAGGGCGCAATTCACGCCTACTTCGACGCCCTCGAGGCGTCGCTGCCCGAGGAGGCCGCCGACTTTGGCGAGCTCCGCGAACTCGTCGACGACGGCTTCGACTCGGCCACCGAGGCCCAGTCGCAGTCGATCGACGCCTACCTCGAAGCACTCGAGGAGTCCGAGGTCGCCTACGATGAGTTCGCCGCAAGCTACGCGGAGGTCGTCGACACGTCGTTCGACGCCTACCTCGAGGCTCACGAGCAGGCCGAGGAGAACGTCGGTGCCGTCGCCGAAAACGTCGAAGAGGCCGCCGACGAGTTCGACGTCTCGGCGTAAATCCGGGCGCAGTTTTTTACCGTACAACCGTCAATTTTCACCCATGTCAGACTCACAGCCCCCGATGCAAGACTGGAACGCGTTCGCCGAACAGTGGAACGAGCAATTCCTCGAGGCCCTCGAGGACAATATGGAAGCGCAGGCACAGTTCGTCGAGAGCTGGTCGGAGACCGTCGGCGAGGCCAGCGACGACACCGAAATCTCCGACGGCGTCGAGGGCTACGCCCGCGCCTACGAGACGTGGATGAACGCCTCCCAGCAGATGGTCGAGCGGGCGAACGATCAGCTCGAGGGCGAGGACGTCGACGTCGAGGAGTTCCGCGATATCTGGCTCAACACGGCGAACGAGGCGTTCAAGGAGGTCATGTCGACGACCGCCTTCGCCAAGATGACCGGCGAGACCGTCGGCGACGTCCTCGAGCTTCAGGAACAGGCCGACGAGGCCGCCCAGGAGACGCTCAACTCGCTGGGCTTCGCGACCGAAGGCGACGTCGTCGAAATCGGTGACCGCCTCGTCGAACTCGAGCGCCGCCAGCACGCCGTCGAGCAGAAACTCGATCGCGTGCTCGAGCACCTGGAAGACGAGCAATGAACAACCCCTTCGCAACTGCACTAAACATGCAACGGCAGGCTTGGGAGGCGACCGCCGACCTGGCCGAGAAGACGCGGGTCGCGCCCGACCGCACCGAAACCGTCGAGAACATCGACGTCGGGCAGACGCCCAGCGAGGTCGTCTACGAGGAGAACAAACTCGAGCTCCTCCACTACGAGCCGATGACGGAGGAGCAACACGACGTTCCCATCCTCATCGTCTATGCGCTGATCAACAAGCCGTACATCCTCGATCTTCAGCCCGACCGCTCCGTGGTCCAGACGCTGCTCGAGGCCGGCTTCGACGTCTACCTGATCGACTGGGGTGAGCCGTCCAAGCTGGATCGCTCGCTGTCCATCGACGACTACGTCAACCGCTACATCGACAACTGCGTCGACGTCGTCCGCGAGCGCTCCGGGCGGGACTCGATCAACATCCTCGGCTACTGCATGGGCGGCACGAAGTCGGCCATGTACGCCTCGCTCTACCCCGAAAAAGTCGAGAACCTCGCGCTGATGGCCGCCGGCCTCTGTTTCGACGGCGACGGCGGCGTCCTCGAACTCTGGGGCGGGGAGGACTACTACGACCCCGAACGGGTCACCGATACCTTCGGCAACGTTCCCGCGGAGTTCCTCGACATCGGGTTCGCGCTGATGGATCCCATCGCGAACAACGTGACGAAGTACGTCCGGTTCTACGACAACATGGGCGACGAGGACTTCGTCGAGAACTTCGCTCGCATGGAGCGCTGGCTCGACGAGGGTATCGACATGGCCGGCGTCGCTTACGAGGAGTTCATCCGGGACATCTACCAGGAGAACAAGCTCTACGAGAACGAGCTCGAACTGGGCGGCGAACACGTCGATATCACGAATATCGACATGCCCGTCCTCCAGATCGTCGCGGAGTACGACCACCTCATTCCGCCGGAGGCGTCCAAGCCGTTCAACGACGCGATCGCCTCGACCGACACCGAGATCCTCGAGTTCGCGACGGGCCACATCGGGATGTCCGTCTCCTCGCGGAGCCACGAGGAACTCTGGCCACAGGTTTCCGAGTGGTTCGAGGAGCGATCGAATGGCACCGACTTGGAATCCGGGCCCGAAACGCCGGAATCGGAAGAAGCTGACGCTGCCCTCGCCGAGGACGTCGCGGGCGACGAGTCGGGCGCTGAAGACCTCGCGAACGGCGGCACGAGCGCCGAAACGGGGTCCGACACCGACGCGGATGGCGACGCCGATACTGACGCCGATGCCGACACTGACACTGTCGCCGACACTACTCTCGAGTCCGAGACGAGCGACCGCTCGGACGACGAGATCGTCGAGCGGGCCGAAGACGACGTTCAGGCGGAGCCCGCGGAGCCGGGCGAGATGACCGTCGACGAGGACGTCGTCGAGGAAGTCGCCGGCGAGGAGGCCGCCTCCGAGATCCAGTCCGAAACCGACGATCTAACCGATCTGTCGGGTGTCGGTCAGGCGTACGCGGATGATCTCGCCGCAGCCGGTATCGACACGTTCGAGCAGCTCGCGGCCGCCGATGTCGCCGAACTTGCCGCCGAAACCGGGATCTCACCCAGCCGGATCGAGGACTGGAGCGACCAGGCTCGAGAGCAGTAGTCTCTCCGTTTCTCCTCCACGGATTCCCGTCTCGATTTTCCCCGCCTGTAGGATCCCCAGAGATCGAACTCCGTAGCGATCGGTCGCTCGAGCCGCTGTTACACTCGTCAACGCAACCGGATCGGCGGTGAACTGCGTCCGATTCGGCACTGCTCGACGGGGCCTATACAGCGCTTCCCGTCGGCTTCGAGTCGGGTTTGTCTCAGGCGCGTCATCCTGATACCTATCGGGTCGTTATTTACCATCGGACGTTGAATGTGCCAGTCATGTCCATGAATGGTCGTACCTGTGTGATCACGGGCTCGGCGAAGGGGATCGGTCGGGGTATCGCGGAGTATCTCGGACAGGAAGGTGCGAACGTCGTCATCAACTACCGGTCGTCGGAAGGGGCGGCACACGATGCCGTCGAATCGATCGAATCGGCGGGCGGTGCCGCCGTCGCCGCCAGGGCCGACGTCTCCGATCGCGCCGATGTCGAACACATGGTCGAGGTCTGTCACGAGGCGTTCGGCCCAGCCGACGTGCTCGTGAACAACGCCGGGATCACGGCCGACAAGCAGTTCACGGAGATGTCCCGCGAGGAGTGGGATCGCGTCATGGACGTCAATCTCGGCGGCACGTTCAACTGTACCCAGCTGTTCTACGACGACATCTGGAACGCCGAGGAGGGCCGACTGATCAACATCTCGAGCGTCGTCGGCAAACAGGGCAACTTCGGCCAGGCCAACTACGCCACCGCGAAAAGCGGCATGTTCGGCTTCACCCGGACGATCGCCCTCGAGCTCGCCCAGGGCGGCTCGACGGCCAACTGCGTCGCGCCCGGCTTCACCGCGACCGACATGCTCGAGAGCGTCCCGGACGAGGTGCTCGACCGGATCATCGCCGGCATCCCGCTCGCGCGGTTGGCCGACGTCGAGGACATCGCGGCCGTCGTTCGGTTTCTCGCCAGCGAGGACTCCTCGTACGTGACGGGAGAAGTGATCGACGTCAACGGCGGGATGGACCTGTAGCAGCGGGCCTCACGCCGATATGTCCGGACGCGGATGCGCTCGACCGTTGTCAGGCGTGGAGCGCGTCGACGCGAGCGTACCGCGCCGCCCGCCAGCCGGCGACCAGGGCACCGAGGGTTCCGATTCCGATCGCGATCGCGAGCCCGGCCGCATAGATACTCGGCGGCGTTCGCAGCAGAGTTTCGAATCCGACGAATCGGACTGCCAGCTGATTCAGACCGAACGCACAGACTGGCGTCGCGAGGAGGCCAAGGAGCCCGCCGAGCGCACCGAGTGCGAACCCCTGGCCGCCGACCACGCCCGCGATCAGTCCGCGCGAGAGACCGAGCGCCCGCAGGGCTGCGAGCTCCTCGCGCTGCTGGACAGCCACGAGAACGAGGGTGTTCGTCGTCAGTGCGATCCCGGCAACGAGCGCCAGTACGACGAGCGTCGCTCCGCTGGCGAGCACCAGCAGGTACTCGCTCAGCATCGACTCGAACTGCTCGTCGCTCGTCCGGACGTCGTACTCCGGATACGATCGCTGGATGTCGTCGCTAACGGCGCCTCGGTCGGCGTCGTCCGCCGTGGTGACGGTCACGAACGTCGCCCGATCCGAGCCCGCGGTTCCGGTGAGTTCCTGTAACTCGCTGAGCGGCATCGTCACCGTCGACGTGCCGAGAAACGACGAGTACGTCGAAGAGATCCCGACGACCTCGAACTCCCGTTCCGCGGCGGTCTCCCGGCTCGTCCCGACGTGGATCTCGTCGCCGACGCCGATATCGAACGTCTCTGCCGTCTGCGGGTCGATGACGATTTCCCGACTCATCGGCCCGTCGTAACTCCCGTCGGCGTAGTGGGCGTCGCCCGCCGAGAAGCCGTCGCCGGTGTCGGTGCGGGCGTCCTGTGTTCCCGGGACGCCGACCCCCGTCACGAGCTCGAGGTCGTCCGGCTCCGTCCCGACGTAGATCGCGTGGAAGGCGAGCGGCGAGGCGCTCTCGACGTCGTCGCGCCGCTCGAGGTCGTCGGCGATCCGATGGGAGTCCGTGATCGGGTTCTCGAGACCGCCGGTCGCCGTCAGTTCGACGCTTTCCCCCGAGATCCAGACGTCCTGTCCGGCCCGGTCGAACCGTTCCTCGCCGGTCTGTAGGACCCCGAGCCCGAGACTCGCCAGTAGCGTGACGGCGAGGACGGCCAGCGCGATCGCGAGGACGACGAGGACGGTCCGGCCGCGCTCGTGGCGCACCTGACTGACCGCGAGCCCTGCGATCGCGCGCCCTTTGGTGAGTCGTCGACCCATGTTATCGACCCAGTTCGGCGACGACGTTCGTTCGAGCGACGAGATACAGCGGGTACGGGAGCGCGAGGATGCCGGCGATCAGCGCGACCCCAATGGCGTACGGGGCGAACGCCGGCCGGGACGTCGCGATCGGACCCGGTGCGACGGTCGCCGTCGCCACGTAGTTCGTGAGCGAGATACCGGCCAGGCCGAGGACGACGCCGGCGACCGCTCCGACCAGCGTCAGACTCAGCGTCGTCAGCGCGACGATGGCCAGGCGCGAGCGAACCGAGAATCCGACCGCCGCGAGCACTGCGATGGCCTGCCGGTCCCGGTCGATCGTCAGCGCCGACGAGGTCGCCACGAATAGCGAGCAAATCACGACTGCGACGACGAGGGCGACGAGGCTCGTCGCGAGCGCGAACTCGTCGCCCCGGATCGACGCGAACCCGCCGTCGTCCCCGGACTGGATCGTCGCGTTCGGATACGCGTCTTCGGCTGCTGACTCGGCGGCCGCCGTCGATGTCCCCGCCTCGGTCTCGACGAGTACCTGATCGGCGAGATCGGCGTCGTCGGCGCCGGTCATCGACTGGAGCTCGCTCAGGTGGAGCACGACGAGCGGAAGCTCGCCGCTCAAATCAGTGGCCGCCACGTCCTCGACGGCCGTCACGGTGTGCGTCGGAGACCGATCGTCCTCCCCGGACCGGTTCGCCGCTTCGAGCATCGAACCCCGCACCTCGAGATCGTCTCCCGCCGACGCGTCGATCCCGTCCGCCGCGGCGTCCGTTAGCACGATTTCGCCCGTCCGCGGCCCATCGTAGGTGCCGTTCGCGTAGTGGGGGTCCCCCGGCTCGAGCGAGGCGGTCGAGACGCCCTCGATTTCGGTCGGTTCATCCGGCGGAACGACACCCATCGCGAGCACGGTTTCGGGTTCGTCGCTCCCCGCTGTTCGAACCCTGACGGCCTCCGTGAGGACCGGCGTCGCGTACGTGACGTCGTCGCGGCGCTCGATCGCCGCCGCGGTCTCGTGGACGTCGCCGAGCCGCGCGCTCTCGACGTCGACGACGGACGAGAGCGTTCCGCCCCCCTCGGGAACGACGCGGATATCGGCCTCGTCGTCGGCCGTCGGATCGGCCGCGAGACCGGTGGCGATCCCGGTCACGACCACCAGCAGGGCGATCGTGAGCGCGACGAGGGAGACCGTCACGGCGGTCTGTCTCGGCAGTCGCCGCAGCTGCGACACCAGTCGGCCGAGCGAGAGCCGGCCGAGCCCGAGCCACCGCCGAAGCCGGCGGCCTCGAGGGGCTCCTCCGTTCCGGTCCGAAGTCCGGTCAGCCATCTCGTCTCACCCTCTCATCCCGCATCGGTCGTCACCACCCCGTCGAGCAGCCGGAGCACGCGGTCCGTCACCTCGATCGCCCGCTCGTCGTGGGTCGCTACAAGCACCGTCCGATCGTCCGCGACGTCGACGAGCAGGTCGAGGACGCGCGCGCCGGTTTCGGTGTCGAGCTCGCCGGTCGGCTCGTCGGCGAGGACGATCTCCGGATCGGTCACCAGCGCCCGCGCGATCGCGACGCGCTGTTGCTCCCCGCCGCTGAGTTCGCCCGGCTTGTGCGTCGTGCGGTCGCCGAGACCGACCCGCTCGAGTAACGCAGCCGCCCGCCGCTGGCGCTCGCGTCGTCCGACGCCGCGTTCGATCAGCGGGAGCGCGACGTTCTCCCGCGCCGACAGCGACGGCAGCAGGTGGAACTGCTGGAAGACGAAGCCGACGTGATCGCGGCGCAGTCTCGTCCGCTCGGCCGCAGAGAGCGCCGTCAGATCCGTCTCGAGGACGGTGACGGTCCCCTCGCTCGGCTCGAGCAGGCCCCCGACGACGTGAAGTACCGTCGACTTGCCGCTGCCGCTCGGTCCGACGAGGCCGACTACCTCGCCGGCGCGGGCCTCGAACGACACGTCCCGGAGCGCGGTTACGGATCGCGACGACGCGCTCCGGAGTCCGGACGAGTCATCGCCGTACCGGTGGGTGACTCCCTCACAGCGGACGGTGACCGGCGGCTCGGCGGTCGTTCGAGCGAGTTCCTCGCCGATCGCCCGCGCTCGAGCGGCGTCGTCCGTACCGGCCGGTGAATCGTGTGCCATACTTCTGGCTCGTCGGAGTGATATCGTCGGCCGATGATTGTTTTGAGTTACCTACTGCGTTCTACATGCGGTTTCATACCGACAACAGTGACCATCCGGCGATCCGTCGGACGGTCTCCAGCGGCCGCGCGACCCGCTGTCCCGCGGTTACTGAGTCGAAAGGGTTAGTTACTGGTAATCTGTCTGCGGATTCAGGTTGGGCCGACTTTGGGCTACGCTCCGGTCACGATGCGGTCTCGACTGCCCGCTCGAGGCCGCGCCAAACGGTGCCGAGACCGGGTGTTCCGTCACGATACCAGACGGCGAGCGCGATCACGGGAAGCGCTCGCGGTGGACGGCCATCGCGTCGGTGACTGTAGACGGTGTATACCAGATACGCGACGGCGAGGTGTCCCCAGGGCCACATCGCCTCGGCCTTCAGGGGTCGTCGCAAAAGGTGTGACGTTCGCGGGTGGGTTCACTCCGCGACAGTCACGACGCCGGAATGAGACCGGCTGAAGGGCAAGGACCCTCCTTACAGTGATCGTCACCGCTGCCGTGCAAAGTGCGCTACGTTTAGGTATCCCGACGTTGCCCGTTGGAGTAATGGCGACCCAGCGCCGGATGCAGTTCGTCCGCGGGAACGTCGCGTGGATGGTCGCGACGGTCCTCGTCCTCGCGCTGCTGAACGCGCTCTCCTACGAGCTGGTTTTCGTCTGCTCGCTCATCGGCTTTCTGATCGTCACGGAGCTGACGGCCCCGTTCAACGTCACGCCGACGTGGCGACGCCGGCTTCGGTGGCTCATTCTACTCGGTCTCGTCGGGTTCGCGGTCATCGTCGTTAGACGGATCCTCGAAATTCTCCCATCGGAGGTGGTTCCCGTATGAACCGCGGCGTGGGGCGCTCCCCGGATCGACCGTCGGCTCGAGTCTCGGAGGTGACTCAATGAGCTGGTACGAGGGCGTCCTCGGCGACGGTGGTGGAGTCGACTGGCCGCGAGTGTTGTTACTCGCGCTCGTCGTGACCGTGCTCGTCGCGCTGGGAACCGTGGCCGCGACGTCATCGTCATCCTTCGGGCTCTATAACCCGTCCTGGGACGGGACGTCCGAGCTCCGGCAGGACGCTGCAGACGATCCGGCCGTCGAGAGCGAGCTCCTGCGAGACACCGCCGAGTACACGGATCTCCCGGCCAACGAGACGGTCGCGTTCGTCATCGCGCCGGACGAACCCTATACAGGGGACGACGCCGAACGCGTTCGAGAGTTCGTCGCCGAGGGCGGGACGCTGGTCGTCCTCGAGAACTTCGGTACCCACGGGAACGCCCTTCTCTCCGATGTCGGCGCCGAGGCGCGGGCAAACGGGCAGCTCCTGCGGGACGAACGCCATCACTTCCGCGGGCCGACGATGCCGGTCGCGACGGGCGTCGAGAACCACACGCTGACGACCGGTGTCGACCGGCTGACGCTCAACTACGGGACGGCAATCGAACCCGGAAACGCGACGGTGCTGGTCGCGACGAGTGACTTCGCGTACCTCGGGCCCGAGGAAGACGAGCTTGACGACCAGGACGAACTCCAATCCTATCCGGTCGCGACGGTGGAGAACGTCAGCGAGGGGCAGGTCGTCGTCGTCGGCGACCCCAGTATCACGATTAACGCGATGTACGACGAGCCGGATAATGCCCCGTTCGTACGCGGGCTGTACGCCGACGCCGATCACGTCGTCTTCGACCGCTCACACGGTGCCGATGTTCCCCCACTGACCGGTGCGGTGCTGACGATTCGTGACTCGCCGTTGCTCCAGTTGCTCGTCGGGACCATCGGAATCGGGCTCGTTGCGATACTCTCGCGGGTCAGCGTTCGATCCGGTCTCGAGGCCGCACAGACCCGTCTTCCCGCGCGATACCGACCGGCCGAGAGTCGCCACAGCGGACAGGGTGTCCCGAGACTCTCGGACGCCGAGCGCGCAGCGTTCCTTCGCAGACGCTATCCCGACTGGGACGAGGACCAGATCCAGCGAATGATAACAGCGTTTAACCATCCCCGTTCGGAAGAGGAGACCGACGAATGACCGGTACCACGGATCCGGCCGACGGGACGAGCGGTGATCCCGAAGCTATCTACGAGTCGCTACACAGTGAGATCGACCGCGTTCTCATCGGCAACGACGAGGCCGTCGAGTACCTGACGATCGCGCTCTTGACCCGTGGGCACCTCCTGCTCGAGGGGGTCCCCGGTATCGCCAAGACGACGCTCGCGAATCTCTTCGCGCGGACGACCGGCCTCGACTATAACCGGATCCAGATGACGCCCGACACTCTCCCGGCCGACATCACGGGAACGCACATCTACCGGCAGGGCGCGGGGACGTTCGAACTCCAGCGCGGTCCCGTCTTCGCGAACCTCGCGGTCGCCGACGAGATCAACCGCGCGACGCCGAAGACCCAGAGCGCGTTGCTCGAGGCGATGGAAGAGCGTCGCGTGACGATCGAGGGTGAAACGCTCTCGCTGCCCGACCCGTTTATGGTCGTCGCGACGCAGAACCCGATCGAAACCGAAGGAGTGTACCAGCTCCCGGAGGCCCAGCGCGATCGTTTTCAGTTCAAACTGACACTGGAGCTACCGGACCGAACGGACGAACGCGAACTCCTCGACCGATTCGACGATGCCCCGGATCTCGGGCCCGATGACGTCGAGCAGGTCATCGATCCGCAGGCGCTCGTCGACGCGCGGCGAACCGTCCAGGCGGTCCACGTCGCGCCACCGGTCAAGGAGTACGTGCTCGACCTCGTCGCGGCGACGCGCGAGCACGCCGACGTCTCCCACGGTGCCTCACCGCGTGCAACGCTGGCGTTTCTCAACGGTTCGAAGGCACGAGCCGCGATCAACGGCCGCGAGTACGCGATTCCGGACGACATCAAGTCGATGGCGGTGGCGGTGTTGCGCCATCGGCTCGTGCTGAGTACCGATGCCGACCTCAGCGACATCGATTCCGCGGATGTCGTCGCGGAGATCGTCGATACGATCGAGCCGCCGGGTGCTGAGACGAACGAAGCGTTCGACTCGCTCGCAGCAGGTGATGGCGGCAACAATCCCTTCGAATAAACTACCCCACCCTACTTCGCTTGGGGCCGAGAACCCGCTCGCACCTTGAGGACGGGGCATCCACCTCACTTTTCTGGTGCGTTCGCGATGTCGACCGATGCTCGGCCGGAGCAGTACCGACACCGCTCACGCCGCTCCCGGTTCAGTTCGCTTATCGCCACCACCGTCCTCGTCGTGCGCAGTCTCTTCACGAGTTGCTGTCTGTACCCACACTTGCCTCATCAGTATCAGCATCATCATCATCATCATCGTCCCACCGGCAGGTAACCAGCCAGTCCGACCGCTCGTCGCCCGGCGTGACCTCGAGTCGGATCGGTCGCTCGAGGCCGGTGGCGAACCCGACTGCGAGGAACGAGGCGATCGGGTGATCGAAGCGGTCAACGGCGCCGAATGCGCTGGCAGTGATCGCGACGGTGGCTCGGCCCGACTGGACGTCGACGTCCGGTTCGGCGCTGGCCGCCAGTTCGAACTGCTCGACGAGGCCGTCCGCGAGCTGGGTCGCGAGCGGGGCCGGCGCGGTCGCGAGTTCCGCGGTCAGTGCGCGTTCGAACCCCTCGAACAGCGTCCCGCCGGTCGGCTCGAGGGAGAGTCCGCGGTGATCGGGATCGGTCAGGAACGGCCCGTCGAGTTCGTCGAGCGCGGGCAACTCGTCGGTCGATCGCTGGGGGACGTACAGGCGCGCATCCACGGGCTCACCGGCCGGGACGTAGATGCGATCGTCGCCGAGGCCGAGCTCACCGGCGATAGCGGCCTCGTTGGCCGCCATCGCGGCGTAGATCCGTTCGCCGACGTCCGCGGCGACGAACGTGCCCGGCGTCAGGTAGTACGTGAGTATCCCGCCGAACAGCCCCACCGCGGCGAGCGCGAAGAGCACCTCCCGCCCGTCGGGAAACACGACTGCACCGATGGCCGCGACGACGCCGACGAGGGCCAATCCCGCTGCGGTTCGACGGTATTGTGACTGTCTGGCGCGAACGTACTCGGTCCGTAACCGTTGGTTTTCAGCCGCCAGGAGTTCCGCCCGCGCCGCGGGCTCGAGCGGGTCCTCGTCCGACCCGTCGGCTCGATCCGCGTCCGGGTCAGTCGTCGTCTCGTCCAGATCAGTAGTACTTGCACTCATGGGTCAGTAGCGGGTTCGGTCGTCGTTTCAGCGCTCGAGCCAGCCGTCGGCTCGGTCTCGAGCGGTGTCGATGCGTCTCCGTCGTCGCTCCCCGGGACGAGGCCGAGTCGAACGAGTTCGAACCGGTGGAGTCCGTACGCGCCGATCCCGAGGAGCACGAGTACCGCGGTGGCGGCGAGCCCGATCGACTGCGTGTCGAGGACGAGCCACGCGGCACCCGCCAGCACGAGCGCGCTGGTGACGGCGACGAGCGCGGTGCGCCCCGGACTCGCACCCCGACGCAACGGGACGAGCAAGACGAGGACGAACGCGGCTTCCACGAGCACGACGACGCTCAGCGCGCTCCCCTCTGGAACGACTGCCACGAGCGCGACGTGGCCGGCCGCCAGCGCGTACGGCGGTCCGAGCACGTATCCGACGAGCGCGGTCACGAGCCCTGCGAGCAGGCCGAGCGGGCCGGCGACGACGCCGAAGGCGACGACGAGCGCCGCCAGGGTGACGCCGGTCGGCCAGTCCCGCCCGGTCGCGGCCGGGACCGAGTCGATGCGGGTGCTCACGCGCGCCCCCCTCTCGATCTCCCCGCCTCAAGGACTGCCGACAGCCGGTCGGCCGGCCCGACCTCGAGGGCGGTGACGTCGTCGAGTTTCGCGAGTTCGCGACGGAACTCCTCGAACGCGAGATACCTGTCGTAGGCCCGCTCGAGATCCGCGAGTCCACCCGGCTCGTAGAGCACCGCGGGAGCGAGCAGGACCGTGACTCGGGATCCGCCCCGTCGTGCGAGCGAGACCGTTTCGTGCAGTTCCGCCGGCCGCGAATCGTCGGTGCAGATGACCGTCCAGGTCGATCCCTTCGTGTTCGTCACTGTCCGCTCGACAGCCCCGTACAGCGGCGTCTCGGCGATCCGCTCCCGGTACACCTCCCGATCGGTATAGAAGGGGCGTAGCGTCCGCGCAAACGCGTCGTCGATCCCCTCGAGGTCGGCGAGCGATCGTCGCACGGCCGCTGGGGCAGGACGGTCCTGACGCGGTGCAGCGGGCCGTCCGCTCCCGTTGCGTGCGATCGGCGAGGTGGTCGTCTCGTCCGAGGGTTGTGATTCGTGTGTCTCGGCCGACCCGGTCGTCGCGGACGACGCAGCCGTCGCGTCCCCCATCGACTGCGGGCCGTCCAGTCGAGAGGCGGTCGCCACGGGCGTGGTGGCCGCCGCCGTCGGCTCGAGTTCGAGCAGGTGGCGGCGGACCGAGCCGTAGTTGACGACCGACGAGGCTATCCCGATGTGGTTCGTGATCCCGCCGTCACCGACCGTCACGAGCCCGAGGGGATCGTTGAGCCGGCGTGCGTTGCCCGCGATAACGAGCGCGATCTCTCGGAGCGCCTCGAGTTGCGTCTCGGCTCGCGGGCCGGTCGCGAGCGAGGCGCGGTGGTCGACGACCAGCAGCGTCCGCCGGTCGGTCTCGGCCTCGTATTCGCGGACGTACGGCATCCCGTGGCGTGCCGTTGCCTTCCAGTCGATCTGCTTCTCCGTATCGCCCGGCACGTACTCGCGGAGTTCCGCCAGCTCGATCCCCGACCCCGTCTGCCCGGTCTCGTGGGAGCCGTACGAGGCGGCGATCCGGTCACCGCCCTCACCGACGTGGATCGCGCGGGGGCTGGGCGGTTCGACGGCCACGGTCGGCGTCGTCCCCGCGGTGATCGTCTCGCTGAACAGTCCGTCCGTCGCCACCACGGTCGCGCGATCGAACGAATGACGGCCGGCGATGGGCCAGCGCATCGTTCGCGTTCGATCCGCTCGCTCGCCGCTCGGTGCGAGCGTCACGGCGATGGGTTCGGTCGTCGTGGCGCCGACCGGGAGCCCGGCAGTAATCTCGAGCGAGAGGGACGTCTCGGTTTCGCGCTTCACAGTGAGCGTGACCGGCATCTCGTCTCCGGTACGGATGGTCGTCCGGGCGGTCGACTGCACGACCGACAGCGAGGCGACCGTTCGCTCGAGGTCCCGGGTGAAGCGGTACTGGTGAGCGAGCAGCCACGCGCCGAGGAGGGCCGACCCGGCGAGCAGGATCGGCCGTGCAAACACGACCGCGAGGACGGCGAGCACTGCGACGAGTGCCCCGACCGTCCAGCCGCGGCGCGTGAGATTCATGCCTTGACAGATTCCGGTAACGGTGTTGAAAGTACTGGTTGCGCTCGGAATTTGGGTCAGCGCTCGGCCATCGAGTCGGGCCACACCCCGATCTGAATGGGTGATCACTCGCAGTGGATACGATTCGAGAGAATACCTTATTGGGATGCGTCGCAACTCTCCGGTGTGAACTACGCCGGTGGTCGAGCACTGATCCTCGCTCTGTTCGTCGTCTCCGTGGCGATGACCGGCGGGATCGTCATGACGAGTTCGACCGCTGCAGTCGATGGCAACGCCGCTCAGTTCGTTGTGGCCCAGCAAAACGCCACTAACGAGGATCGAAACGAGACGACCCCCCATCGGAATCCCGATGACTACGCCGAGGACGGCGACCTCGAGAGCGTCGAAGGCTGGCTGGCCGATCGGTTGGCGGCCCAGCTCGGCGACGGCGCGATCCAGCTGAGCGAGGGCGAGTACGAGCTCGCCAGTGAGTACGTCGGGGAGGAGTACCGCGATCGGCTGGGTCAGTACGTCGACGTTGCGGGACAGACCGAGGGGGAGAGTCACGAGGAGCAGTTCGAGGAAGCCGGCGAGCAGCAGGCCCGGCTGTCCGAAGCCGTTGCGGAGTATCGGGAGACCAAAGACGAGTACGAGGCGGCCCGCGAAGCGGGGAACGAGGAGCGTGCACGGGAACTCGGACGGGAACTCGAGACGCTCGCGGACGAAATCGGGTCCCTCGGCGGCTCGGTCCGGGAGCGCTACGACGAGATCGAGGCGGGGACGGGCGCTGATCTCTCGGAGCCCGACGCGGCGATCGAGAACGTGACCACGGAGATCCGATCGGAGCAGGCGATCGTTCGGGAACAACAATTTACGGAGACGGAACTGACGCTCACGCCCGACCAGGAGTCGATCTCGTTCCTCGAGCCGCTGGTCGCGACGGGCGAACTGCGGACGGCGGACGGCGCTCCGATTGCGAACGAGGAGGTCCGACTCGACGTCGGCAACCACACGGAGCGGGTCACGACGGATTCGGCTGGTGGATTCACCCTCGAGTATCGCCCGACCGACGAGTCGCTGTCCGCTGACGAACTCGAGATCCGATACGTCCCCGAATCCCAATCGACGTATCTGGGTGACGAGACGAACGTCAGCGTCTCGATCGATCAGGTCGATCCGACCGTCTCGCTGGAGGAGGCACCAAATGAGCTGTCATACGGCGAGCAACACGCCGTCGCGGGCGAGCTTCGCGTCGACGGGATCGCCGTCGACAACGTCTCCGTCGCGGTGACCGTCGACGGCGAGCGAATCGGCACGGCACCGGTCCAGAACGGCGTGTTTGAGACCTCGGTCTCGCTGCCTGCGGCCGTCGAAGACGGCCAACAGGAACTGAGCGTCCGGCTGCCGTTCGAGGATCGCGCTCTCGCCGCGGCGGCCGACGGAACGAACGTAACGGTCCGCGAGACCGAGAGCGACCTCTCGATCGAGGGACTGTCGGACGGCGACCGTGCGGTGACGGTCAACGGGACGCTCGCCACGGCAGACGGCGACGGCATTCGGGGCGAGCCAGTACAGATTCAAATCGACGGTACGACCGTCGGCACCGTCACGACCAACGCAGGCGGGACGTTCGAGGAACGCATCTCCGTTCCGAACTCGATCGCTGGGGGCGAGGTGACCGTGACTGCGGTCTACGACGGGAGCGGCTCGAACATCGAGGCCGCGACGGCAGAAACGATCGTTACGATCGGCGACGCGGGCACGCAGCTGTCGTCTCCACTCTGGCTCGCCGTCGGATTCCTCGCCGTGATCGCGGTCGGGCTCGGCGTCTGGTGGTATCGCCGTGCCGGCGGAACGGGCCCTGGGGACGGCGCCGCGGGCGACGGGGAGCCCACAGCGGGCGGACCGGCGGCCGGGACGCGATCGGCGGACGCGTCGTCTCCGTCGGTCGACGCCGTCGAACCCCTGCTCGCACGAGCGAGCGAACAGCTGTCGAACGGCCGGCCGGACGATGCGGCACGAACAGGGTACGCCGCCGTTCGGCGGGCACTGGCGTCGCGGATCGACGGGCCCGACGCGCTGACCCACTGGGAGTTCTATCAGCGGTTTCGAACCGACGACGCGGCGGACGCCGCGTTACTCCGCGACGTCACGCGGGAGTACGAACGCGCTGCGTTCGATCCCGGCGGCGTGTCTCCGGACGAGGCGGCGAGCGTCCTCGAGCGAGCGCGGCAACTGTGCGATCTCGACGAGTCCTCGGACGGCGGGGTTCCGGCGGACGACTGACGGCCCGTTCGCGGGATGCGTCGTGCCCCGTTTGCGGGACGTTACGTTCCTCGTTCGTAGCGTTCCTTGGTTCCCTCCCGCTAGCTCTTATTCAGGGAAAATTTACCAAGAATATGAATGGCATCAATCGTGTGAAAAAGATATAAGCGAGCGGGTGGAGGACGGGAGACGTAGCGCGAATTACCGTTCGAGGCGAGTATGGGTAATACACAATCAACCGACTCAGCGGGCCGTATAGGGCGGGAAACGACGTTTCCGCGAGCGGTCGTCCACAAGCGAATCCTGTCCGTCGCGGAAGCGCGACCGGACGCGTCGATGGAAGCCGTCGCCGACGAGGTCACCGGCGCGACCACGTCGCTCGTCGAACAGGTACTCGACGAATACGGCGACCCGGGACGCCTCACTACCGATGATCCCGAATCGGAACCGGACGACGACGATCGAAGTGGTGAGGCCGATCTGAGCGGGGATGTCGATTCGAGCGAGGATGCCGACCCGAACGGGGACGGCGGTCCGAGCAGCGACGACGATCGGGGATCGGTCGGGGAGGACGACGATTCGATGATCCTGGGGGAGCAGCGTTCGACAGCGTACGACGACCGCGATTCCGGAGTGACCGATTCAGCTATGAGCACCCACGACAGTCCCGACGAGAGTCGACCGCTCGAGACGGCCGATATCACCGAAAAACAACTGGAGACGCTCCACGAGATCGAGCGGCGGCCGAACGCGACGCAGGCGGAGCTCGCGGAGCGACTCGGCGTGACCAGCGCGACCATCAGTCAGCGTGTAAACGGGATCGACGGTTTCGACTGGTCCGAGCGCCAGACGTTCGTCGCGCGACTGTTCGACCGGTCGGATCCTCCCCTCGAGATGGACGACGCGAATTCCGACGAAGAAGCCGAAGCCGACGCAGCGGCGGACGAAACCGCGAGCATCGACGACGATCTCGACGAGGGATCGGTCGAGGGCGCGTATACTGACGGGACGGGAACTGACGACACGGAATCCGCGGTCCGTGCGGGTGGGCTCGACGCGGACACGGCGGTCAGTGCGAGTGGATCCGACGCGGATAGTACGGGGACGGCGCGCGGAACCAAGGAGACCGACTCATCCGGTGAAGGCTCTCTCGGGGGCGACTCACCCGAGGGCGACACGCTCGAGACAGACTCCCTCGAGGCCGGCGAGTCCGCGGATCGCGAGGACCGCGCGTCCGGTTCGAACGCCGCGGCGCACGCGTCGGGTCCCGGCGCTCGAGACGGTCATCCCTCGACCGGTAGCCCCCTCGCGGACGAGCGTGAGAGCACGGCGACGAACGAGGACGACGAAATCGACGAACTCGCTGCACGGGTCGAGGCGCTCGAACGCCAACTCGCGAGCGACCAAGCAGTCTTCGCGGATCCCGAACTCGTACACAAGGTCGCACACGCCTGTCTCGAGTCCGAACAGATCTCGGACGCCGAGGAATTGCGTATTCTGAAGCAGTTACTCACGACCCGCTAGCGGTCGTACTCTAGTAGTCACGGACAGTCATTGTGCAGTTGATCACACGATAGTCGCGCGGTTCGGAGCGGGCGCGGTTCGGAGCGAACACGGTGAGCGAGAACCGCGGACTGTGCGATCAGTATGGAACGCGTTTCGGTGGCTACTAGGGCGTGACTCGTTCCCTCGAGTGACCGCTATCGTAGTCGACCCCATCCACCCGAGCAGTTACTAGTGGGTCCATCTAGAACCGATTCGTTTCGCCGAGTACTAGTAGTGCAGTCAGAGGGGACAAAGCTGACTGAAGGTGAGCAGCACGTCAGTCTTTGTATTCATCGACCTCGATGACCTCTTCCGTCTCCGCGTGAGTGAGATCGCCGTCTCCAGAGACTACAGGCGCGTCCAGCTCGCGCCCTACGGCTGCAATCAGCGCGTCTAGCCCATCGAGGTAGGGGCCTCCAGGCGCGATCTCGCCAGCGATCTCGCCCGCCAACGTCGCCGTTCGGAAGATTCCCTTCGCCAACGAGGACCTTCACGCGCTGTTCTCGGCCCGTTGGCGCATTCGCTCCTTGCGCTTTTCCTTGGCTTTCTGGCGACCCTCACGGACGCTCTGAGCTTCCTCACCGGACCAGCGACCAAACCCATCGGAGAAGTCGCCTACGGTCTTCTCGCCAAGTACACGCTCGAGGACGTCGTTGTAACTCTCGCCTTCGCGCTTCCGTTTCTCCAGTTCGCGTTTCACTAGGTCACTCACTCGAATCTGCTCATCGGCCGTGCCCATCTTACGTCGACAATCCTGTTGACGCTACTTGGTCTTTGGTCGGCCTCGTCGAGAAGTGGTGATACCCCGGCGGAATTTCCAGAGAGGGAGACCGACTGAACATTCGATCTTACCCCGCGGCAGTTCATCGGTTCGTTTTTACCCCCGTTGGCAGTACTAGTGGTCGAATGGTCGCGTTCCGGTCGTTGTGGCTCCTGCTGCCACGGCCACTCAGACAGTTACCGGCCGATCTCGCCGCGGTGATCGCGCTCGTCGTCGCGACGAACGTCGCCGCACTGGCACCCGTAATTCGAGAGACACCTCTCCGGGTCCCGCTCGGCCTCGCGTTCGTGTTGTTCGTGCCCGGCTACGCGTTCATCGCGGCGCTGTTTCCCGAGGCCGGCGAGTCACCGGAACGGTCCGACGAGCCGGACACACCGACCGAGCGCGAGACGGCTGGGAGTGCCGATTCGGACGGCTGGTACGACTCCATCTCCTCGCGGGCCGGGATCGACGGCCTCGAGCGCGTCGCCCTCTCCTTCGGGCTCAGCATCGCCATCGTTCCCCTGATCGGCCTCGTGCTCAACTTCACGCCCTGGGGCATTCGACTCGTCCCGATCGCGGTTTCCGTCAGCGGGTTCACGCTCGTGTCGGCCGCCGTTGCGGCCGGACGTCGGCGAGAGCTCCCGGTCGAGGAGCGGTTTCAGGTGCCCTATCGGGCATGGTACGCCGCCGGTCGGTCGGAGCTCCTCGAGCCGGATACGCGCGCTGACGCCGCGCTGAACGTGCTGCTGGTCGTGTCGGTCGTTCTCGCGGTCGGGACCGTCGGCTACGCGGTCATGGTCCCGCCCGACGGCGAGCAGTTCTCGGCGATCTATCTGTTGACCGAGAACGACGACGGCGAGCTGGTCGCCGACGACTATCCGACCGAATTCGTTCAGGGCGAGAGCCAGGAGTTGGTCGTCGGGATCGACAATCACGAAGGGGAGCGAACGGAGTACACGGTGGTGGTCCTCGAGCAGGACGTCGAGGTGGTCGAGAACGAGACGGCCCTCGAGTCGGGAGATCCGACCGCCACGGTCAACGAAACGGTCGTCCGGGAGCAACGCGAACTCGATCGGTTCGAAACCACGGTCGCGAACAACGAGAGCTGGCACCAGACGTACGAACTCGAGCCGACGATGACCGGCGACAATCAGCGCGTCGTCTGGTTGCTCTTCCCCGGCGGCGACGTGCCGGCCGAGCCGTCGATGGACGATACGGAGTATTCGGTCCACCTCTGGATCGACGTCGCCGCGTCGTCGAACTCGAGTGCGCAGCCCGCGGAGTCGTAAGCCGAGGGGGGCCGGACGAGAGACGGATCCACGGTCGGTGGTCACTCAGAGACAGAAATCCCTGTCTCTGTTTTTCTCCGTATGATGTTACATGATACAACCGAGCGCCGTTTCGGCTCTCGTACTAGGTATGTATTGACTTAATACCGAACGTTTATGGAATCGTTGCTGGTACGACATAGCAGTCAGTGGATCTGCGGTCTCAGACGACCGCCGACTAGATGAGAGCGACAGGATCCATCGTCGAACCGCTCGGACGAGGGCAGCACGAGGACAACCAGTATGAGTTCATCAGGACACGGAAATCAGAGGCATCCGACGGCAGCAGAATCGACGGCCCAGTCGTTCGAGGACGACTTCGAGCGGGGGGCGGACAGCGAGCTCACCGACGACCACGAAGCCGACGACCTCCTCGTCGGCGCGGACAGCGACCAGAAACCGGTGTTGAGCGTGGTAATGCCGACGCTCAACGAAGAAGACGGCGTCGCGGAGTGCATCACACGGGCAAAGACCGCGATCGCCACACTGGGGATGCCCACCGAGATCATCCTGAGCGACAGTTCGACCGATCGCACGCCCGAGATCGGACGAGAGTTAGGAGCGATCATCTACGAGCCCGATCAGCCGGGGTACGGCTACGCCTACCGGTACGCGTTCGATCGCGCCCGCGGCGACTACATCGTCATGGGTGACGCCGACACGACTTACGACTTCGAACAGATCCCGCGCCTGCTGTCCCATCTTCGCGATGAGGACGGCGATATGGTGATGGGGAGTCGACTCGAGGGCGAAATCAAGCCCGGTGCGATGCCGTCACTGCATCAATATATCGGCAACCCGTTCCTGACGAAATTTCTGAACGTCTTCTACGGGGCCGGCGTTAGCGATGCGCACAGCGGCTTTCGGATCTTCACGAAAGAGGCCTACGAGACGATGGACCTCGAGACGACCGGGATGGAGTTCGCCAGCGAGATGATCATGGAAGCCGGCGCGAAGGATCTCGCGATCGTCGAAACCCCGATCGTCTACCACGAGCGGGAGGGCGAGGAGACCCTCGAGAGCTTCCGCGACGGCTGGCGCCACGTCCACTTCATGCTCGTGAACGCGCCGGGCTATCTGTTCTCTGCACCGGGACTCCTGATGTGTTTGCTCGGAATCAGCGTGATGGGCGTCACGTTCACCGGCACTGCAGTCAACGGCGTCACCCTCGGGCTCCACTCGATGATCGCCGGGAGCCTGTTGACCATCGTCGGCTATCAGATCTCCAGTCTCGGGGTGTTCGCCGCCGTGACGAGCGATCCCATCCGAAAACCCGAAGATCCGATCACGCAGCGCGTGACGGAGTCGCTGTCGCTCGAACACGGTGCGACGGCCGGCCTACTCGTGTTCGCCGTCGGCGGGCTCTACGCGGTAGGCCTGCTCCTCCAGTGGGCGACGAACGGCTTCGCCTCGCTCGAGTTCACGATGGGCGCAATGGCGGCCTTTACGGCGGTCGTCATCGGGCTCCAGACGGTGTTCTCCTCGTTTTTCCTCAGCGCCGTCAACCGGTAACGACAGGGTTCGGGCTCGCTGTTTAACGTTCGAATCGGACGGGCTACGACTATCGTTTTGTCAGCCACCCAGTCGGTTCAGGTACTAGTAGCGCTCGGGACCGGTCGCTAGTGCGCTAGGGTTCCGTTGGTCTTGAAGAAACACGTCGGGTGGCGGGCGGCAGTTGCCACTGTTCTCGAGCGTCGACGCAGTTGGTTCGCGGGTCGGTGTCTTCGTCGCGTTGTCTGGCGGAGCCGGTCCGGGTCGGTTTACAGGCGGTTGAAAACACAGGCGCAGCCGGCAGACGGTCACCAGAACTGCGCACCGGGCGTGTCACACGCGTCGCAGATCACGGCATCGTTTCCCTTGTAGGTGTTGCGGACCAGTTCCCCTTCATCACAGAACGAACACTCCTGTCCCTCGAGTGCGGCGATTACCGGCTGCGAGGTCGGATCGCGTTCCTGTCGTTGCATATCACCTCGCACGTCGCCGCAGCCGCCGATAAAACCATGGGCCCGTTCCCAGCGACTCTACTCGAGGAACCGGAATACTAGGACGGCGCGGAATCGCGCGGTGGGTCACTCAGCGCGATGCGTCCGGGTCCGCCGGCCCGACTGGGATGGTGTCGACCGTCGACTCGGCGGGCGGTTTCGTCTCCTTCCCCGTCGGCGAGTAGTGCTCCCGCACGTACTCCCGTCCGAACGGGTGTTTGAGCAGGCCCCAGTACAGCATCGCCCGGTGCAGTCTGAGCCCGATGCGTTTGCGCACGTTCATGGTTCTACGAGGTCGTGGGGTCGACTTAGCCGTTCGGAGCGTTTCGAGCCGCGTATCGAGACGTGAGTCGTGGCGAATTGCGGTCGTTCGAGGCTTGTTCTAGTGTTCTCCCCCACTCGGTCATCGATCGCCTGCAGTCAGGCCTCGAGTTCGGTCCGTCACACCTCTCGATCGCTCGTTTCGGAGTTTGTACCCGGATAAATATGTCCGATACAATCTACTAATCGAACCTGTAGTATTACACTCCGATACACTTGTATCTGTTATTTCACACAGTCAGCGACTAGATGGGTGCTTCAGGATCGCAGAGGGTGTGCGCACCAATCGTGTAACAGATGTCTCTTGTTACTAGTTATGGCATCTACTCATGTAGCTGTGGGTGATCAGCAGTGAGACCGTCCGAACTGATGGTCATGCACATACACCGAACGGCAGAGAAATACCCGTGAGAGGCGAACAATTACTTTCTGTGTGAAGGTATACCACCCATGGAAATGGACGGACGAACGGCGCTCGTCACCGGTGCGAGCAGAAATATCGGACGAGCGATTGCAGTGAAACTGGCCGAACAGGGAGCAGACGTCGGCGTTGTCGCCCACACAAACCGGGAGGGTTGCGAAGAAACCGCCAGACGTGTTCAAGCGGCGGGTGGCGAAGCGGCCATCGCACTTGGCGATTTAGGGGCACCCAGCGACGTCGAGGAGCTGGTTCGCACGATCCGTTCGGAACTCGGGCCGATCGACACGCTCGTGAACAACGCCACCTACAGACCGGTAAAACCGCTCCTCGATCTGACCGTTGACGATATCGATCGGGCGATGAACGTGAATTTCCGCGGGAACCTTCTCACGGCCCAGCACGTCATTCCCGACATGCTGGATCACGGTGGCGGTTCGATAGTCAACGTGATCGGTGCGATGGTGTATCTGGGTCGTCCGAATCACGCTCACTCGTACGGAACGAAGTTCGCCATCGAGGGCCTGACCAGACAGTTGGCGAGCGAGTTCGGACGAGACGGCGTCCGCGTCAATGCCGTCTCACCCGGACTCATCGAGGTCGGCCGGGACCACACCGACGAATGGGAACAGGCGAAGGACGCGATCCTCGCGGCGACGCCGCTCGGTCGAATCGGAACTGTCGACGAGATCGCCGAGGTCTGTTCATTTGTTGCGTCAGATCGAGCGTCGTTCATTACTGGGCAGGTGATTCACGCCAACGGTGGAACGTATCCGATTCCGCGGATCTTACCGGATCGGTCGTAGACCACAGCAGGCGATTTACCCGTCAGAGCCTCCAACACCGCCGTCTGGCTCGATTGCTTCGCTCGAGCAGCAGGCAGGGCTCGAGGGTCGGTATACTGTCGCGTGTCCGAGAGCTGATCTGCAACCGGCGTCCAAGGGCGAATGGATGACTCCGTTGGCGGACGGATATGCCATCCGCTCGAGGGACAACCACCCCTGCGACGGTCCCACCACCCCCGCTTTGTATCGCAGCGGGTCGAACGACGAGACATGAGCCTCGCCCTGACACACTTCGCGGTCGGTGCGACCGGTGCAACGCTCCTTCTGGCGTATCTCCCCGTCCGGACGCGATACGACGCCCCCATCGTCGTCGCGAGCGGCTGCTGGGCGCTGCTCCCTGATTTCTGGCGCGTGACGCCGATCTATCGCGGGGCCTTCCGAGAGCTGAGTCACTCGGCGCTGGGGAACGTCTGGTGGCTCCACGCCGCCCTCGACCGCGCCGATCCCACCGAATCGGTTCGACTCGCGGCCGTCGCGCTCGGCGTTTATCTGCTTGTTACCGTTATCTACGCCGAACGACGCGGCGACGGGCCGGGTGTCGACCACGAGCGGCGGTGAGGGTGCCCGCTGGCGCGGGACTCGTCTCGGGCTCAACGGGGACTCTCCGGGGACGAGCCATGCCAACTCGAGCGGCGAGGAACGCGCGCACGATCGTCGATCGAGCGGTTCTCAGCTCAGTCCGTCGTCGGTACTCCCGTCTCGGCGCTCGACGAGCCGGCGGCCGTCCACGACGACCCGGGTTGCGTCGACCGCTTCGGCGAGGGAGCAGTCCGCGAGCTCGGTCGCGCAGGGCTCCCCAGTGGAATCAGTCGTCGTCGATCCGGACGAGTTGTTTCCCCACGTTCGTCCCGTCGAACAGCCCCAGGAACGCGTCGGCAGCGGTTTCGATGCCGCCAGTGACCGTCTCGCGATACTGGAGGCGGTCAGCCTCGACCCACCGCCGGAGCCGCGCATTGATGTGGTCGAACCGATCGGCGTGATCGCTGACGATAAACCCCTCAACGCGAGTGCGGGTCCGCTGGTGGAGGCGTCGCGGCCCGTACAGTCGATCGTCGCCCGCTTCCGCGTTGTAAAGGGCGATCTTCCCGCAGACGGCCACTCGAGAGTGATCGACGAGGTGGTCCATGACGGCATCGCTTACCTCTCCGCCGACGTTCTCGAAGTAGAGGTCGACGCCGCGCGGGCAGGTGTCGGCGACCGCCGCCGAGAGGTCGTCGGTCGTGCGGTAGTTGATCGCCGCGTCGAAGCCGCAGTCGCCGGTGAGCCAGTCGGCCTTCTCGTCCCGGCCCGTGATCCCGACCACGCGGCAGCCGGCAATTCGAGCGATCTGGCCGGCGACGGAGCCGACCGCGCCGGCCGCGGCGGAGACGACGACCGTATCGCCGGGTTCGACCCCGCCGACGTCGACGGTGCCGACGTAGGCGGTCCGGCCGGGCATGCCCAGGACGTGCAGCGCCGTCGAACCCGGTGCCGTCCCCGTGTCGACCGGCTCGAGGGCAGTGCCGTCGACGGCCGCGTACTCGGCCCAGTACAGGTTGCCCGAGACGGTGTCGCCGGCCTCGAACGCGGCGTGGTTCGACTCAACGACCGTGCCGACGGCCCGTGCCCGCATCGGCTCGCCGACGGGCCACGGGTCGGCGTAGGACTCGCTGTCGCGCATCCGACCGCGCATGTACGGATCGACGGAGAGGTACTCGGTCCGGACGAGGACCTCTTTTGGTCCCGGCTCGGGGATCGGTTCCTCGGTCAGTTCGAAATTATCGGCCGTCGGTTCGCCGGTCGGTCTGCTCTCGAGGCGCCACTGCCGATTGCTCTTTGATACCATGGCTCTCGACCACTTCGGCGGCCGCGGTCATGACGGTGATGATAGGAGCAACTGGAACGTGACCACGCACCCTGACGGCGCTCTCGTTTCGTCCGTCGTATTCATTCGGCCACGTTGTCGAGCGTCGCGAGCGCGTACAGATCGAGCAGACTGAGAACGAGGATCGAGAGTGGCATGGCCACGTCGCCGAAGTCGACCGTCTCGAGGCGGAGCGCGGTGACGAGGAGCGGGTCGGTGACCGACCCCGCAGCGAGGAGCGTGCCGGAACTGAGAAGAACGAGCGCAGCCCCGTACAGCGCCACCCAGGTGCAGCCCCGCGCCCACTGGCCGCGGTAGACGTGGCCGGCGCCCGGCCAGCACGCGGCCAGGAGATACGCGGGCCACGGCTGTATCCGCGCACCGAGACGAACCACGTTCGCCGCGGTCCGTCTCGAGAGGGAATCGTCGCCCGTCGACCGTGATCCGGTATCCGTTCCGGTGGGTGTCGACCCTGACGTAGCCATACCAACCGCGTCCACATTCAGGCCCTAAAACGTCAGTCAGACGCTCGCATGACGAGTTCCACACTAGCGGGATCGCTAGTACTGCACGAAAGACGGCTTGAGGCTGCAAAGTGGAAGATACGATCCCGTCGCTTGCGTCGGCAGGCCGCACCGACAACCCGTTCGTTCCCGATATCCTGAGTATGCTCGGCGCAATACGATCGATACTCAAAGAAGCGATCAGCCTCGTTATCGCAATTATCACGTTCCCGCTGCGCGCGCTCCGTCGGTTGCTGTAGCCGACGCGCGGTCGCTTCTCGGTTCCGGCACGCTCCGCATTCTTCCGCCAGTTCGACGCCGACGGACGCTGCCGTGCTCACCGGTGGCCTCGAGTTGCCCGCGGCGACGATCCGACGACGCTCGTGCTGCCGAGCACGCTTGCGTCTCGCGGTCAGTGTCTACCAGAGGCTCTCCTGGGGCTACCCGACCGGAACCATCATGTGTCGGCATGGTGCACTCTCTAGCAATGAAAGCCGTCGTACTTGCCGCCGGGGAAGGAACGCGTCTCCGGCCGCTGACCGAGGACAAGCCGAAGGGGATGGTCGAGGTCGACGGGGAGCCGATCCTTACGCACTGTTTCGATCAGTTGGCCGCGCTCGGTGCCGACGAGCTAATCGTCGTCGTCGGGTATCTGAAGGAAGTGATCATCGACCACTACGGCGACGAATACGAGGGGATCCCGATCACCTATTCCCACCAGCGCGAACAACAGGGGCTGGCTCACGCGCTGTTGATGGTCGAGGAGCACATCGACGACGACTTCATGCTGATGCTCGGGGACAACGTGTTTCAGGCGAACCTCGAGGACGTCGTGCGGCGCCAGCGCGAGGACCGCGCCGACGCCGCCTTCCTGGTCGAGGAGGTCCCGTGGGAGGAGGCCGACCGGTATGGAGTCTGTGATACCAACAAGTTCGGCGAGATCACAGACGTGGTCGAGAAGCCCGACAACCCGCCGTCGAATCTGGTCATGACCGGGTTCTACACGTTTACGCCGGCGATCTTCCACGCGTGTCACCTGGTGCAGCCGTCCAATCGCGGGGAGTACGAGATTAGCGAGGCTATTGATTTGCTGATTCAGAGCGGGCGGACTATTGATGCTATTGGACTTGAGGGCTGGCGGATCGACGTTGGATATCCCGAGGATCGGGAGGAGGCAGAAGCACGGTTACAGAACGATGGCGAAGTCGCTGTTGAGACCTCTTCCGACTGAGTTAGCCTGTATCATGAAACCGACCTGATGTCTTACTTGTCTACTATAGGTGACAACTGTCTCTGTCTTGATACATGTCTCGAGTACGGTATCCTCCAAGGACCGCACTCGAAGCGACCAGCAATTACTACCACATCCATGGCCTTCTGTCGGAGTATTTGAATGTATCTGTTGCTAATCAGTAAAATTGAAACAGATCACTGACCCCGACAAGAAAACCGATCGTGTCGACGCTAAAGAGTTAGCGCGGATGGTGCGGTTGAACTCAGTGCCAGGAAACTACGTTACAACTGACGAAGGTTGTACACGCCGGTGAGTTCGTGCTCGGCGGTCAGCTCGATACCACGGACGATACTGTCGACGTGAATGAAATCACGCGACCGGTCCTGTCGTCGATGTGCTCTTCAACGATGAGTTCATGCTGATGCTCGGGGAGAACATCTTCAATGCAAATCCGCAGGATGCCGTCAACCGACAACAGGAAGACCGAGCTGACGCAGCCTTCCTCGTTGAAGAGGTCCCGTGGGACAAGGTCAGTCGCTACGGTGTCTGTGACACCAACATGTACGGCGAAATCACCGAAGTCATCGAGAAACCGGACGATCTACCGTCGAATCTCATGATGACTGGCTTCTATACGTTCTCACCGGCGGTTTTCCACACTTGCTACATGGTCCAGCCCTCCGACCAGGACGAGTACGAGATTCTTCGATGCTATCGACCTCCGCCTGCACTCGGGACGAACGGTCGATGCGATCCGAATGAATGGCTGGCGAAACGATATCGGCTACTCTGACGACCACGACCGAGCAGAAGAACGTCTGCAGGGGGTCGACCCCGAACTGGCCGCCGAAACGCTATAAGCACCTCAATAGCGTCGTGAATCCCTGCTAACTAAGTCACCGTGGAAACTCTCTACTCGCAACGATAATGACATCGTTGCTCCGGTCCGTCCTCTCTATCTTCTCCGGGAAATTTGCAGGCTTAGTGATTAGTCTGGCTTTCACCCCAATACTCGTTCGTATCATCTCCCAGCCGGAGTACGGGCTGTTTGCCAGTATGTTCGCCGCGTTTAGTATTGTGACACTGCTGTCGAAAGGGGGGTTGTTTGATGCGACACGGAAGATTGTCGCCGAGCATTCAGACGACAGCCAAGCGGTTTCCTCGGTGATTTCGACAGCCGTGATGATTAGCGTGATTTACGCCATCGTAGCGACGATCTCTATCGTTCTGACCATCCAAACTGACCTTATCCCAGCTCGGTACGTCCCCTATGTCTGGATATTGGCGGTGACAATCATATTCGCCAATATCTTTACCACGGTTCGAGGGACGTTCTATGGGTTCCAGCGAGAGTCTATCGGTGAAGTGTTAGAGGTCTCACGAAAGGTGCTGTACACTAGTTCTGCACTGGTGCTGGCCTACGCAGGCTTCAAAGTCGTCGGTGTCTTCTATGGATACGCGCTCTCCTTCCTGCTGTTGAGTCTGCTCGGTCTGATTGTCCTGGTGAGAAACTACTCTTTCTCAGTGGTGGGACTATCGGATTTCAGGGATTATGGCAGAGAAATCGCAGTATATGGAGGGTTTCAGTTAATCGGTGGGTTAAGTGCGACGCTGTTGTACAAGGTAGATATTCTCCTCATCGAGACGTTCAAGGGGAACGCTTCGACAGCTCTCTATCAGAGCGCCATCGTCCCAGCGGAGATGATATGGTTTGTCCCGTCAGTCATCCAGCTCGCCTTCCTCCAGCGAAGTGCGAAACTCTGGAAGAACGACAATATTGAGGAGATAAACAGCAACATCAAGACCGGCGTGAAGTACGGAATTCTCTCGCTAACGCTCTTTGGTAGCGGACTTTTCATCCTCGCTGGACCGTTCCTTTCAGTCTACTTCGGAGCTGAGTACACCGGCGCCGCGTCAACGTTGAAGTTGCTCATCTTCGGGACGTTCTTTTTGGGGATAAGTCGGACAGTGGTGCCAGTATTACAGGCCACTGGGTCCGTCCGAGAAAGTGAACTCATCACGTTCGTCGGGCTACTGGTCAACGTCGCGCTCAATGTCACGCTTATCCCGAGATACGGGATATTCGGTGCCGGTATCGGCACGACTGTATCCTATATCATGATATTCCTCGGAAACGTCGGCATCTGGGTCCGCTCTCCGTTCGAGTTGGTCCCATTCAGATGGGTCGCCAGACTGGTGTTCTTTCAGGCACTGTTCGTCAGTGTATTCGCGGCCATCGTCTACAACATCGCCTTTCGCCCACTGATAGCTCTCGTCGTGTTCCCGCCTGTCGGTTTTGTGCTGTTCATGGGTGTGAACCTCTATGGTGGGTACATCCCCAGGTCCAGCATCAAAAATCAGGTTCGAGCGAGAATCGAGTACTTATAGTATCACCTGAGATTGGAGCTAACGTAACAGATAAATAGGGTTTTTCACAACCAGTAGCTGCTTTGGGTGTCGAAGTAGATCGGAAGATGGTCAATCATCGGAGCCAAGAGGCGATAGCATGCCAGTAGCCTATTGCAATCGGTCCGAAAGCAACTTTATATTCTGTTGTGCAGCGCTCCTGATGGTGTCGACGTTCGAAACCGAAGTGAACTGAAAGGGGATGTCTCTGTGCGGTTTGTACCATGGAACGTCAAGACGGTCAGCGACGGCCTCTACCTTCGGCTCGTAGGCCAGCGGGAGTACCGGTTTGCCACAGATAGCGGCGAAAATCAATGAGTGATACCGTGTAGTGACCATCCGTTTCATCTGACTCACTTTCTTGAGAGTCCGACTGACAGAGACTTTGTGTTTGAAGACAGGAATATCAAGATGTTTCTGTGCAAAGGCTTCGTCGTCGGCGTGGAACGGTATGAACAACGGATTGTCTAGTTTGTCACAGATCCGCTGTGCAGTAGCGATATACTTTTGTGTGGCATTCTCAAGGTCCTCGTAACCAAAGTACTCTTTGAGAATTGCATCGGACATATCCTCCTTCTCGTCGAAATACGGCCTGAAATTTACGCCAGTCTGTTCGGTCGTTTCCAGATCTGGGTCGTCATAGAGGAACACCGGGCAAGCAGTTACGGTTACGTCAACGTCACAGACACGTTGGATATTGTTTTTCGCTCGTTCGTCACGGACTGTTATTACCTCCATCTGGGGCAGCGTCTCTGAGATGAGAGAGCGAGCCCTCTCAGAGTGAAAGCCCGGCGCGCCAACTCCAATGACAAATCCACGCTCGCCGCTCGTCGCATAGTTGAGGCGTTTCCACAGATGCTCCGTACCGTACCAATCGTGAAGAACGCCACCCCCACCCAGTATCCGATTCGGAGCATTACTCTGCTGGACATTCTTATCGAAGAGATACGTCCGATACCCGTCAGTTTCCAGATTCGATTTGAGTATCTCCCCAAGTGCCCGGTCCCCGATATTCCCGGTGCGGTAGCTCCCCTGTATCCCCACGTTGTGAGGAATATATCTATTTAGACTCTGTTTGACTGCGGAAGGAATAGCCGCTGGTTTTTTCACACCTATAAGGAGCTTTCTGCTTGCTTGCATACAGGAATGGTCAGCGTAGAGTTGTATAACTATTGTGAGAGCGCAGCCAAATCCGTGGATGGAGACGACTCCGCAGGTACGCCAGGCAAAGAGTCACTCCAAAGCTACAGGATACGCTGGTATAAGTCGACGTACTGAGCGGCAATCGGGTTCAGGTTGAACGCTTCAACTCTGCGCTGGGCCTGTGCAGTGTACTGCTCGATTTTCTCGCTGTTCGAGAGGAGGGTTGCGATCTTTACTGCGAGCTCGGTGGAGTCCGTTTCGTCGTTGAGCAGCAGTCCACCGTCGCCGACCGCCTCGGGAGCGCCACCGACTGAGGACCCGATGACTGGCGTGCCGGCTGCCTGGGCCTCGATATAGACAATTCCGAACCCTTCCACATCGTAATTCGTTCCACCCGCCGGTAGGACAAATAGGTCAGCGTTCTGTAACCGCGTTATCTTCTCGGATTCACTGATTCGGCCGAGCATGCGGACACTGGCCATATCCTCTGTCTTTGCCATCAGTGTGTCGTATTCCGGTCCGGTCCCTGCGATATCGAGGGTCCGGTTCCCTCGGCTCTCGGGGTCAAGTTGTTCCCACGCGTCCACTATCGTATCGATATTTTTTCGCCCGACGAGCCTCGAGATAGTGAAGACGTTGTTCACATCGTCCGCTAGTCCATCGTCAGAGGGTGCGTAGGAATCGACGTCTATCGACGGATGGATGATTTCGTCCGGAAAGATACCGTGGTCCCGCTCTATCACTGAGCCGGTAAACTCACTCACAGCGTGGATTGCTGTCGCCTCCTCGAACGCAACTGAGGCGAGCTGTCTGTTGCCTAATTCGAGCGCATGAGCGGTCACGACTGCAGAGAGCCCGTGGTCAGTTGCGGCCTGCAGTGCTGGCCAGACCCGAATATGCGCAGCATGAACGATATCCGGGTCGTGTTCCTCGATGGCGTCACTGGTCCGACGATACACGGTATTGAAATAGCGAAAGAAATGCGGAGAGCGCATCTTGATCGCATCAAGCGTCCGCCGTGTCGGTATCGCATCCGCAAGAGTCGAACTGTACGCCTGTGGGTCTAGCTGAACGATAATTGGCGTGTGACCGAGATTTTCGAGCCCCTCTTCGAGGTTTTGGACGACAGTCTGAATCCCCCCGGCAGGTGGCGGATAGTCGGGAGTAACGACAAGAACACGCATACTCACGCTTTGAAACCGTATTTAAAATATCTTACTCTTGGGGTACGTGCTTTTTACACTTAGGGTAACCCCGATTACAATGACGGCGGTTTGGCCCTTCGCTGTCATAGATACTCATTGGAAGACTTTCTATGGCACGCTCCTAAGAAAACAACAGCCGCTAGCGAGAGAAATGCGACAGATGCTCCAGAAGTGGACGCTGAGTTTGCAAATTTTGGCCCACAGTAAGGGCTCGCCTGAATTATTGCATTAATGGTTGTGTATTGGATAATTAATTACCAGATCACCACACCTTCACTCCATGTCAACCACCACACTTCCAGAGACGCACCTCTTTATTTGAATATATGACGTTGTCGGTTGCATTTGGCTGCTGAAGCCCACTACGGGCAACAAAAGTCTCTGATCCACAAGACCCGTATTCATTGGCGATATACTCGGTCTGCGTTGCAGCCCAGAGATCGCGCTCGAGAGCTGAAACTGTGCCCGGGCTAAACGAGTTGGCCCATTGGGATGTAGCCCACTGCTGTTCAGTATAGTGCCCTTCGGCGATGTCCGGCTTATGACCTACATCTGATATAAGCAGGTGGGGGGGGGATAGCAGCAAGGTTCGGAATAATCAGGAAAGCCGCGACCGCAATCACGCTAATAGATCGCCTCCAGCCGGCTTGTGATGGGAGTTGTGCGACTACAATCGCAGCTAATAATGGCACTATGAATATCAATAGGCGAATTGGATCAAGTGGAACGACTCGTCCAGCAACAAGTGAGAGGGCATATAAGATTCCCAAACAGCCAACAAAAGCGAGCCATCCGACCTCCCAATCATCGGACTGATATCGATAAACCCCCCATATAGATACTAAAGTGAGAACGATTAGAGATACCGTCAGAAACGAGGAAGCAACCGCAAAAAAGCCATCTGGCGATGTACTCACCCCTCCCCCTGATAACGATGATGTCTGCCCCGAAAATGCCTTGGTGATATTTATCAATACCAGACTAAGAAAGTGTTGCCCGTAGTAAAGGGGGATGATGAGGCCAAAAAATGCAGAGACTAACACAACTGGTAATGTTATAGTCGTTGACTTTCGATAGGGGGCAAGACGTGTGAAAATTTGGCCGACAACAGGTAGTTGCGATAATTGGCGAAGAACATCTCCAGAAATCCACCAGAGACTGAGACCAAGTATGAAAAGAAAAGAAATGGCATGATGGGACAGTGTCAAAACAGCCATCACCGCGATTACTGTTAATCGCTGCGCTCTCGACCGACAGACCGGAATGAGGGCAATTAGGAGAAAAGCCAAAGTCACAGCGAGGATTTCATCTACAAATTTGGTCTCAAATCCAATAAGCGTCCGTGTCGAGGCTGCGATAATCGCGATAATCAGGGCACTAGAACGACCGACCCAACGTACTGTTGTGAGATAGATGAACAGGGGGATAGTCACTGTAATTAATGGTGCGTATTTAGCGACTTGCTCAAGCGGTAGACCGAGTATCGTACCGAGAGAATCAACGAGGAGATATGTACTTGGATAAGATCCATCCTGCATCGAGTTCTGGATGTGCCCTGCAGTAATCCGTCGGAGAGCAGCCATCGAGTGGATATAGGAGTCATGACCCCAGAGCCCGATCTCGAGAGGGTCAATCACCAACAGCATCGGTACGAATGGGGTTAAGACGACGAAAATGAGCGCCGGAACTGGCTGGACATCAGCATAAAGAGCATAGACCAGCGGCACAGCGAACAACCCAAGGAGAAGAATAAACAAAGTAGTGTGTGAGGTAGGTATTATTGAGAACCCTGCCAGGAATGCCACTGCTGTGATCAACAAGAAAGCAGCCAATACAATTCGCTGTCTCATTATCCTCCGAATCACAATAGGAACAGTTAAGCTGATTGGTTGAACTCCATCGATCAAGTCGCATTGCTCCGCTGCGCGATGATAGTGGTTTTGATAGTCCCATCGTCGTCGCAACTGTACAGAGCCAGATGGGGAGAAGAGATATCGATTAGATCCACTTTCTTCTTCTGAATTCGTGAAGTCGACAATCGTCTGTGGTTGGTAGTCACCTTGCGGCTGCTCCGCACTGACCGACTCGGTTGCGAAGCCGTTTTCGGCCCAGTAGACTTCCCCTCTAGATATATTATATATTACACAATATACCTTTGACAAAGGTGCCATACGTTCATAATCGATTAACCGGCCCGCCATGTGACCAGGCTCTATCTCCGACATCGAGAAAAACAGGGAGACGTATTGAGGTAGATTCCCCAACGAGGGGGTGCTTATGGCGGAATCTCCTCGGAGAACCTACTAGCCACTGCGAATGTCGAGAGAAACAAGATCTACACCTCCGCGAACAACTCAGTATTTAAAAGAGAGCCAGCCCTGGACCAGCAGTGACCTCACTGCTTTTCTGTGGCGCTCCCGACGACAGATTCCGTTGTCTCTGCCACACGATCCCAGGAATAGTTTTCAGCGACATCGACGCAGAATTCGGCTGATATCTCCGAGACGCTCTCGATACCCGCCGAGAGGTCTGTAGTCACCCTCCCGCAGGACTCGTCCACTATCTCTGCTGCCCCACACTGGTCGCTGACTACGATCGGGGTCCCACAGGCGAGCGATTCGAGAATCACGTTCCCGAACGCCTCGAAGTTCGCGGGATGGATGGTCGCCAGCGCTGAGCTGTAGTACTCTGCGAGTTCTGACTGGTTGACCCGTCCGATAGCCCGCAGATTCTCGGATTCAGCGACGTCTCCGACGACATACACAGGATGGGAACCGTCACGGGCGAACTCTCTGACTTTTGGCAGTCCTTTTCGAGGGCTGTTACCGACGAAGAGCACGTACTCCTCGTCGGGAACGTCTCGTGGGTAGAATATCTCTTGGTCGACGCCATTATAGACGGTGTGAGTCGGACTCGAAATCCGGTACTCGTCTTTCCACACCGACTCTGTCAGTTCGCTATTGAAGATCAGCCCATCGGCGCAGTTGAGCGCGCGCTGTGTGGTCCAGCGACGCGTTTTGGCTAGTATAGAATCGGCAATCTTGGTCAGTCTTCCCATCTGGTTCCGATTGAACGTCCGCTCGATGTGTTTGGCATCGTGGACCTTGTGGATCGTCGAGATACCTAGGTCGAATGGAATTTCAGTGTGGGTCAGCGCAACGTCGTAGTCGTGAATATCGAACCCACGCAATGTCTTGTACAGCGCAGTGGGGAACTGAAGATGGTAGCCGGAGAGTGAATAATAATCGACCCAGTTGATATCGAACGAATCCGGGACTTCGATGGAGTCCGTCGTAGCAATTGCCCGTGGTCTGCCAGCTAGAATGGTGATGTTGTGTCCAGAACTGGCTATTTTACTGTACAGATTTTTGAGATGGTACGAGATACCTCCAGCAACGTGAGGGGGGAATTCACGCGATATGACTAACAGATTCATATCACACAGTTTTTGATAGCGTATCTCGCAGTTGTCTAGTCGCGTTCTCCCAGGTGAACTCTCGGGCAAACGCTTTCCCCTGAGTTGCGAGTTCGTTAGCTAACTGTTCGTCCTCTAGTATCTGTATGACTGCATCTGCGATGTCCTGGATGTCTTCGGGGTCGACCTGGATGCATCCTTCCTGAAGAATCTCTCCGAGAGATGTTGTTTCAGACGCAACGACCGGCGTGCCACACGCCAGAGCTTCTAGAGGCGGAAGTCCGAACCCTTCGTACAGAGACGGAAAGACAAACACATCCGCGTTCTCGTAGGCGTACTTCAATTCTCCTTCGGTCACGAATCCTGGTGTGATAATATCATCTCGGCTTTCGATATCGACGCTCTTGAAGATGCTTTTGTTCTCAGGACCAATAATAACTAGCTTATGCGGGATATCGGTCTGCGTTTTGATCGTTGCGTACGATTTGACAACGCGTTCGAGATTCTTCCGAGGGTTCATCGACCCAACGAATAGGAGATAATTCTCGGGGAGCCCATTGAGCCGTTCGCTCTGGGATGAAAAGAACGTCTTGTCGACACCGTTGTGCACGACATCAACTTTCGAGGATGGGACCTCCAGATTGTCGACAATCTCTCTTTTCGAAAATTCGGAGACCGTTGTGATAGTGCTGGCAATATCGGCACCACGAGGAACCGCTAACCTTCTGTACAGTTGGTGGACACCACTTGACCATCCTTTGAGGGCATTCACATCGTGGATGCACATGACAATCGGACACGATGTTTGGGTCACCGGTGCATTTCCGTTTGGACAGTATAAGACATCAATGTTAGACTGGTCTGCCAGAGCAGGCAGTACCGCCCGTTCCCAAACGAGGCCGTACGCTTGTGACGTGACAGGATATCCAGTACTGACTATTGTAGCTTCCGGGAAAAGAGAGGTAAGTGAACTATCACCGAACAAAACGACATCAGTATCGGACCGGTCGATAAGCCCGCTGGCATGTTTAATTGAAGTCTGTACAGCTCCTCCGGGTTCATCGACTGTGAATGTGCGTGCGTTCACACCAACTTTCATTATCTACTCCTTGTATCCCAGCGCGCTCAACCGCCGTTCGATCTCCTCGTCCACTTCACCATCCGTCCCGGACCCGTTCCCGTTCTCGACACGTAGCCGCTGTTCGACGTGAGCTTCGAGTTCGGCCCGCAACGACTGAGTCGTCGTTTCGGTAAAACGAATCTCGTCGGTGTTCGTGTCCCACTCACAGAAACACGCCTCCTCGCGCGTCCAGAGGGCGTACCGGCGGAGGTGACTATCACCGTCCTCTCCACGTGCCTGTGAGAAAACCCGTCTGTCGTCGTCGACTCCCTCAAGCAGCGACAGTTCGACTTCCTGGCCGGCGGCCGACGCTACGGTCGGGACGATATCTAACGTGCTGGCAGGAGCCTCCACCACCTCGCCCCGCCCATCTGGCGGCCGGACTAGCAGCGGCACCCTCGTGATCTCCTCGTGGAGATACCGCGGGTGTTCGTAGTAGCCGTGTTCGCCGAATGCGTCGCCGTGATCCGCCGTGACGATCACCAATGACTCCTCGAGCAATCCACGCTCCCGCAACGACTCGAGAAACGTCCCGATTCGTTCGTCGTTGTACCGAATCTCGGCGTCGTACAGATCGATCAACAGCTGGCGTTCCGCATCGGTAATCGACTCAGGATCCTTGATCGCCCGCTGGTAGAGTGACTGGGCCTTGCTGTCCGAAACCGTCTCGTCGTGGTACAGTTGCTGGTACTCACCCGGCGGTTCATACGGCCCGTGGGTGTCCATGTAGTGATTCCAGAGGAAGAACGATTCACCATTGGCAAGCGAATCGATCCACGAAAGCGATCGCTTGTTGATCTCTTCGGCTCGAGCGTAGTGGCGATTCCGCAACTTGTCGAGCGCCCGCTGGGCCAGTGCGATGAGCTTGTGCTGACCGAAGTGGAGATCGTCATCGAACTCGTCGAACCCGCGATCGAAGCCGTAGGCTCTCGAGACGAACGGGTTCGAGTGAAAGCCACCGGTCGCGAACCCTTCCGCCGAAAGTCGAGACGCGATCGTGTCCGTTGCGAGCCGATAGTTCGAATCGATAGCGACGTCGGGATACTCCCCCGTCAGTAATGCCGGGACCGCCTCGCGCGTATGCGAACTCGCGCTGTAGGCCCGGGTGAACCGAATCGACTCGTCGGCGAGTTCATCCAGTACCGGCGACGTGTCCCGGTGGTAGCCATAACAGGAGAGGTGGTCCGCCCGGAGAGCGTCCGCCGAAAGCAGGATCACATTGTCCGGCTCGATACTCATTACGGGTGAGAACTAGGGGGAGGGAGTTATAATTTTAGACTTCGAGACAAAACCCGGCCAGCACATCGTAAACGCATTAGCGTACGTCCACCTACCTGTCAGTGATGGACATCGCTTTCGTGACGAATGTGGTGTTCCCGTTCGTGAAAGGCGGCGCGGAAAAGCGTATCCACGAAATCGGTACTCGCCTTGCAGCAAACGGGCACGATGTCACGATTTACGGCCGTCACTTCTGGGACGGTCCGCAGGTGATGGACTACGAGGGGATGACACTCTACGGCGTCGCACCGGCACAAGAACTCTACGCCGACGAACGTCGCTCAATCACGGAGGCGATCGATTTCTCTACCCGGCTACTCCCACATCTTCGACGAAACGCCGACGACCACGACGTCATCGTCGCGTCCCTCTTCCCTTACTTTCCCGTCCTCGCCTCGAAGCTCACCACCCTTGGAACCGACACGCCGCTAATCACCACCTGGCACGAGGTCTGGCTCGACTACTGGGACGACTACCTCGGTCGGCTCGCGCCGTTCGGCAAGGGGATCGAGCGACTCACGGCCACAACGCCACACTATCCGATCGCCGTCTCGAGCGTCACCGCCGATCGACTCACCGAAATCGGCCCGTCTCGGGACCGGATCGAGGTCGTCCCGAACGGAATCGACGTGAACCAGATCGAATCGACAGAGCCGACAAACGACGGCTTCACCGTCCTCTACGCGGGCCGCCTGATCGAGGACAAGCACGTCGATCTGCTCCTCGAGGCCTTCGACCGAATCGCACACACTGTCCCCGACGCGACTCTCGGCATCATCGGCGATGGGCCGGAACGTGAGCGCCTTGAGCAACAGGCCAAAACCCTCGAGCACGCCGACCGCGTAACCATGCTCGGATTCCTCGAGGAGTACGACGATGTCCTCGCACACATGCGCGCGGCGGATGTCTTCGCCTCGCCTTCGACCCGTGAAGGCTTCGGGATCACATTCGCGGAGGCGATGGCCGCGGACTGCACCGTGATCGCAGCGAAACATCCCGAGTCAGCCGCATCCGAGGTTATCGGCGATGCGGGCTTTCTCGCGTCCCCGACCGTCGACGGGGTCGCCACAGTGCTCGAGCGAGCACTAGCAGGTGAGCGTCCGAGTACGGATCCCACCGCTCGAGCGCAGCGATACGACTGGGATACCGTGGCCGATCAGGCGGCGCAGTGTTATCGCCGCGCGATCGACGGGACGTGGTAGCGTCTCGAGCGACCAGATCACAGAAAACGCGTTACTCCTCAGTGCTACCGTTTTCGTTAAGAAACTCCGCCTCCCGTTTCGCGCTGTCACTCTCTCCACCGAGCGGTGTGTACCGTTCTTTCGCATAGTCGCGGCCGCGCGGGTGTTCTAGGAGCCCCCAGTACAGGAGCGCCCGGTGGAGACGCAGCCCCAGGCGCTTTCGGAGGTCCATACGGTATTCTCGTGAGTGTGCCACATACGGATCGTCCCGACTACTGCAACGAGACTATACTAGGTCCGATCCTAGTACTAGGGTCGGCATCTCACACTTAACTCGCTAGCGCTAACCGACCGAACCACCGCGGGCAGGACTGAAAGGGGAGACGGCTCTCGAGGTCGGCGGCATTGTGCGCCAGTCGCTGGAGAAGCAGAACAGGGAGAATCGTGAGTGAGAACGCGGAGTTCGATCGCGGACTGTTCAGAAAACTATCAATATGAAAAACCGTCATCGGTCCCGATTCGCTACTCGTGGCCGTGATACGCGTTCAAAAATATAAAGTAACTTGAATGTAATGGCAACGTATGGATCGACGACAGTTTCTCGTCGGACTGGGTGGCACGACGGCCGTGCTCGCAGGGTGTACTGGGGGAGCGGACGATCCGAAAGAGTCGACCGAATCCGAGGGGAAGTATTCCGAACTCCCTGAGGCGGAGGAGTTGCTGGACCAGCATTATAACGCGTTGCGTGACATGGCGTTCGCCTCCGAAGAGAAATTCGTCAATCGCGATAGTACCCTGACTGACCGGACAATCCGCAGGGGCGATACTGGCACGCTCGTCAAAGGGAATGACGTTGCTCCGAATATCAATAGCGATGGGAAGCAACGGGTGTGGTTCACTGGAAACGCACGGATCAGTCGGGAGACACACAGGTTCAACCCCACCGGCATTACACCGCCGTTTACTGACAGAACAGTAGTCACCTCCCTTATCGAGTTGACGACGTTCGAACGGGTGGACGTGAGCGAAGACGACGAGCGCGTCTTCGTATTCGAGGGAACCGAAATCGACGAAGAGGCGGAACAGGAGAGCGAATTAAATATTCGGTCGATCGACGTTCGGATCGCAGTCGCCGAGTCGGGCTATATTCGCTCGATGGACGCAGAACTGACCACCGCGACGTCTTCCGACGCCGACCAAACGGCCAGCAGCAGCTACGAGTACGAGGTGTCGGAGGTGGGAGACGTAACGGTCTCAGCGCCGGCGTTCGTCGACGACGCCGTCCGAATCGAGGGCGACCTCTCCGAGGATCGATCGGCGATCGTCCTGCAACATGCGGGCGGACCCACCGTGGCGGCCGACACGGAACTCGTGGTCCAGGACAACGAAGGGAGCACGAACCCGAACCACCCGAACGGGCTGGCGTTCCCGACGGCGTTCGAGTCGGGTGACGAAGCATACGTTTATTGGACCGCGGCCAACCGGGCCGCGATTAGCGTCGGCGAGGAGCCGTCGGACGTCGCCCGTGAGTTTGCCTTCCCATCCGACGACCGGGGTAGGGGCATCTACCTTGCAGAGATAGGCGGACCTGGCCCCAAACGTTTCTCGGTGAGGATCGACCCGCAGGAGTAATCCGCACCACCACTCGGATCGGTCTCCGACAACTATCGTGAACAACACCACGATGGAGGCACGGCGCAGTTAGCTTGAGACCAAGGGACAGCCGAGACGAGATTTCGGAGGTTGCGATCAACGCCGCCGAAATGTTTTCTTGATCCGCATGCACCACACACTCTCTCCTCATACTAGCTTGTCGACCACCCATCCCACAGCGTACCAGCCAAACCACCGCGGGTGGGACTGAAAGGGGCGACGGCTCTCGAGCGGCGAGACGACGCAAGCACCGCAGCCGAACGGAGTGAGGCAAGGCGCGCAACGAGTCGCAGCGCTCGAGAGCCGTCGGGGCTTTCTGGAAAGTAGTCTCCGAGAACAGTTCCGTTCGAGGCTATTCGTCAGTCTCGAGTTCGCTCACGTCGAGGTCTCCCTCGAGATATTCCTCACCGGAGTCAGTAAGGACATAGAATCCTCGAGAAGGTTTTTCGACAAGCCCGTATGAATCGAGCTTTCGACAACGAACCCCGATATAGTCGTTGTTCCGTTTAATTTCATCTGAGATAGACTTGGGTGTTCCAGCGCCATTCGTTTCGAGATACTCAAGAATTTCATCATCTGCCCGGGTCATCCACTCGGCACGCTTTCGCATCTCTGTAGCACTGCTAAAGGGAGTTCCATCAATCTAAACTGCAGCATTGCTATAGCAACCTAATAACTATCTAAAAACATGCTAAGCATAGTTTTATGTAATATAGAAATAAAATAGTAGCCAACGGGATATAATCTGGAGTCAAGAGCACGTATCCAGACAAAATCGCGGTCCAGTGGTAGAAGCACTGAACCCGCGAGCAGCTCCCGTAAACCACCTACGGAAGCCATGATGAACGACGATTCGCGGGGTCTTGAAAGCCCCGACCGACCGCACGCATCGACGCAGAACGACAGAGTCGCCTGTGACGGCGGAACGACCGACGAGTCCATTCGCGAGCGCCTCGAGACGATCACCAAACTCACGAATAGCATCCTCGAGGAGGTGCGGAACCCTGACACCGCGAGTGATCTCGAGGACCTCTCCGACGAGACGCGCCGTGGCGCGACGCGTCGGTTGCGAGAGATCGACGCGGAAGCGAGGCGCGTGGGCCTCGAGCTGTTTGGGCCGGGGATGCTGATTCCGCGGCGGTCGGCCGAGACGGTCGACGACGACCGCCGGACCGAGGACCTGCCGACGGTCGTCGGCTGTGACTCGCTCACGACGACCTTCCGGGGACCGATCCCAGGGGCCCTCGAGCACGCGACCGGCGACCGCGAACCCGCTAGTATAGACGAACTCCTCGACGGAGAGACCGGAACCGACGACGACTCTAACCCCGTCGACACTCCCAACCGGGCCAACGACCCAAACCACGACGACACCACCAATCGCACTCCCAACAAACCCGACAACGGTGATCGTGATGGAGAGTGACTCGAGCGCGAGCCACGACCGTCCCGAACCCCTCGCACGCGAACTCGAGGCCCTCCGCGACCAGATCACGACCCTCGAGAACCGAGTCGCGGACCTCGAGGCGGAGTGCAGACAGAAGAACGATCGCATCGACTCGTTCGAGGCGGAATGCCAACAGAAAGACGACCGAATCGAGGATTTGGAACGACGACTGACCGACTGTGAGTCCCGGACGACGGCAACCGATCGCGCGGCCGACGCCGCGCTCAAGAAGGCGGACGCCAACAAGGATCGCGTCCGCGAGCTTCAGGGTCGCGAACTCGAGAAGGGCGCGCACCTCCGAACGGAGACCGTCGATCCCCACGAGATCCAGATGACGAGCGATCGCCTCGAGAAGCTCACCAGGGACGACGGACGAACGTACTACCGCGTTCCGGACTCGAGCTTTCCAACCACCGCCTCGCGGTCCGCAAACGCACCCAGCGAACGAACGGGCTCGAGTGGCTGTCCGGAGACGACAGTTGTCCACCGACGTTCGATTCGACGAGTTGAGCGGATGACGTGGCTGTGACGCGAATCCACCGATCGGATAACTGAGGCTCCGTCCGAAAGTGAGTAAATCGAGTGTGACGAATTCCGCGAGCCAGACCCTCGCTCGAGAGCCCCGTCTGAACGGGAGCCGGGACGTCCGAAGCGCCTAGTCGACGTTCTCACCGCACTGGACACAGAGATCGTCTTGCCAGGGGACGGTGATCCGTATCTCTCGTTCGGTGTCACAGTTCGGACAGTAGGCTGTCTTCGTTGTCGTATCCTTGTTCACAGGTTCCCCACCCGCATTCAGTCCGGCCGATCCGGATCTAATACGAACATCAGTACCGTATTACTTAACAGTTCTCTATTCCTGATTTATCATATGGAATGGTAATCACCGTTAGGCCAGCACTGACTGCTATACCGACCAACAACCATCCAGAGACGTTCCAGAAGCAGTTACTCGCCCAGACGTTACATCGAATCGGTGATTGGCGGGTAGTCTGTTGATGGTCGGCCCAAAACGGCGCTCTGTTGCTCGTCACACCCACCCGATAGCGACTGTCACTCCCGAACCGATAGTGACCGTCCCTCTCGCACCAACCGTTGCATGCAATCGCACGACCGACGTGTACCGCCACCCAAAAGATTAACCATCTGAGAGGTGACGGTTATCTTACGAAATGAGAGGTGTGGAAGATACTCGTTTGGACGAAGAAACGCTTCTGTCGCGCCTCGAGGGGAATTCGTGTCCGCAGTGTACCGCGGGGACGCTCGAGCGTGGCACGTACAAGGAGAACGTCGCCATCGTCTGTCCGACGTGCGAGACGCCCCAGGTGCAGCTCTGGGACGCGCGCTCTCGCTGACCGATACGGTGGGGGGAGCCGTTCAGTCTCCATTTTTTCTCGAGACCTGCCGTCTTGCGCGAAGAAGTAGATGAGACACGGTCGAGATGCATCCGACGAGTCTCGTTCGCTCATCCGACTGGTCCCGATCGCTCATCCGTCAGCCCGTACCGTGGGCTCCGGCTCGAGCGATCGACGCCGTCGACGCTGTGCGAGCGATCGGGTACCGAGTGCGAGCAGAATCGCAACGGGTGCCGTCCATCGATCTCGGCTACTGTAGAATCCGGGGACGACGATGTCCGCGCTGGTGAGTGGCCAGAGATACCGGTACGAGCCCGCCGGCGGCACTAACAGGAGATCGAGCGCGAAGTGAGACAGCGCTCCGAGCGTGAGCAGTATCGCAACCGCTCGTCGATACTGCGGACGGACGAGGAGCGCACCGATGCAAATCGCGATTGCGACACCGCCGATCGAGTGCATCGGCCGCCACGAGACGGACAGCCCGAGCACTGATTCGACTGTCTCCGGTGAGACGACCCATTTCAATCGATTGAGATCGGGGATCATCGAGCCGGCCATTGCAACGCTCGCCAATCGCGAGGTAATCCACTGGTATCGAATCGAGAACAGCGTCGCGAGCGTAAACGCGATCAGCACGTGGGTCAGCATATCTGCCATGCCGATCACTCCCTGCGTTGGGACCCGCCATCGGTCACCAGCCCCGCCTGACGGTCCGTCCTGTGACCGCGATCGACCGGGAGGCGATCCCTCGGCTCGAGTGCCAGCCCTCGAATATCGAGTCGCCAATCGACGAGTGCCCGGCCCGCAACGACTGCGGCCCCGACGATCGAAATCGCGTGGACGTACAGGAGGTCCCCGATCCGGACGTCATTGCGTCGGTCGGCGGGTGCGATAAGCGCCGCCGCGATAGCGGAACTGTCCGTGACACCGGCGGCCGTTACCTGTTCGGATGCGGACCCCTCGTCGGCGGCCGCCGGCGTCGACGCACGATAGTCGGCCCCGATATCGAAGTTCGCGTCCGCGAGCACCACGATTTCGTCTGCCCCGCTCGAGTCGCCTGCAACGGCTGCATCGACCGACCAGCCGGCGCCGCCGAGGACGAAGAGCCCGACGAGGCCGACGGTCAGGACGATGATACCGAGGCAGCGACGGAGCGGAGTCTCTAACACGACTCCTCCTTCGAAGTGATCCGGATTAACAGTCAGTATGGTTTCACGTTCCGACTCGGGGAGCGAATCACAACTCGACTCGGCTATCGTTTCGACACGCGAGTCGGATCGTGAGCCCGATTCGATACGACTCGCGGCGTCCGGGAGCCTTCCTTCGCCACTCGAGAAAATCACTCTCGACTGTCGGTGACTGAGGACCTCGAATAGATATCAAATATTGGTAAAAACATATATAAAAATGGAAGGAAGTAACTGCACCAGGGGACAATGAGCGGACAGTACTCGAGGCGGGAATCCCTCGACGGTGGGGAGACAGACGTACTCGCGATTGTGATAGCCGGGCTCGCTGGGGGACTCGTGTTCGGGGCCATCCTGTATGCACTCGGATTGCTCGACTCAGTGGGTCGACTGCTCGGAGCGCCTGGCATGCTGGTCGGCACCATCCTTCTGGGACTGGCCAGTGTCGTCGGCGGACTCGTCTACTGGGGACTCGGAAAGACGAGGCCGTTCGAGGACGACGTAACCGATCCGGTCACGGGCGTCACGATGGGGGTCTCGTTCGGACTGCTCGTCTGGCTCGTGGGAGTCGTCGTCGTGCTCCCCCTGTGGCTTCGCCTCTTCGAGTACACTCCACCGGTACCGTTCGTCCACTGGCAGAGCCTGCTCGGACTGCTCGTCTACGGCGGATTCGTTGGAACGCTGTATCCGATACTGAGTACTCGACTCGGACAGTGACTCGTGCCGACGATCGACGCCGCGGGCGGACGTTTTGTCGCGTTATGTACCCACCACTGGGGCGAGTCGGTCCACTTCAGTCTATTTCGAGAACGGTGTCGAACAGGGACGTGAGGTTCGTAACGGTCTGTAGATCGTGGGCGCTGGGGTCGACGAGGTAGAACGCGGCGTACACTCGCAGCGACCGATCAGCCGTGACGGGCCGCCGGCAACTCCGAGAGCGTCTCGATCGTCTCCGCGACGAGTTCCTCGAGGAGCGCTCCCGCCGGCCGAACGTCGTCGGTCAGCCCGACGCTCTGGCCGGCGAACAGCGCCATCTCCTCGATATCACCCTTGACAGCCGGCGTCGCGAGAGCCTCGTCGTAGCGCTCGATTTCCTCGCCGTCACCGTCGTCAGTCCGTGCGACGACGTCGTCCTCGCCGGGACGGTCGCCCGCGGGTGGCCGCCCCGCCGCCTCCCAGCGCTCGAGCGTGTCGTTTCGCAGCACTCGATGCGGGGTTCCGGGCCAGCCCTTGTCGAAGAGGGTCGTGTACGCGGTATCGGTTTCGTCGCTCTCGCGGAGCCGTCGCCGATACGTCTCGTGGACGCTGGCCTCTTCGGTCGCGACGAACCGCGTACCGAGCCACGCGCCGTCAGCCCCCAGCGCGAGCGCGGCCGCGATTCCTCGTCCGTCGGCGATGCCGCCGGCCGCGACGATCGGCACCTCGTCACCGACCGCGTCCGCGACCCGGGGCACGAGCGCCGTCGTCGCAACCTCGCTCTGGACGTGGCCGCCGGCCTCGAGGCCCTGCGTGACGACGGCGTCGACCCCGGCGGCGACCGCCTCGCGTGCAGCAGCAGCGCTGCCGACGGTCTGAAACACGAGCGCGCCAGCCTCGTGAATCTGCTCGACGAAGGGCGCTGCCTCGCCGAAGGAAAGCGTGACGACATCGGCCCCGGCATCGAGAATCGCCTCGAGGTGCTCGTCCCTCTCCACGATCGTCGTCGCGTCGTCGCACACGAGGTTGACCGCGAACGGCTGGTCGGTCAACTCGTGCGTCCCGCGGATCGCCCGGCGCGTTTCCTCGAGGTCGCGCCACGTGACCGCGAGGTGGCCGAGGCCGCCGGCGTTCGAGACGGCCGCCGCGAGTTCGGGGGTCGTCGCGCTCCCGATCGGTGCTTGCACGATCGGATACTCGATCTCGAGCAGGTCACACAGCGGTGTCGTCAGCGTCATCTCAGCTATCACACTCCCCACTCACGCTCGCTCCTTCTCCTTCGCGAGCACGCGCACGTTCTCGATCCCGGTGTCGGGGTACTGCCCGTCCGCGTCCTTCTCGACGGCCTTGACCATGTCCCAGACGACGTTGAGGCCGGTCGTCACGCCCTCGAGGGCCTCCATCTCGCAGCCCGTCTTGCCGGTGGTCTCGACGGCGACGCGGAGTTCGATCCGATCGTCGTCGAGCGAGAAGTCGGTGTCGACGTTCGTGATCGGAATCTGGTGGCACATCGGAATCGTCTCCCACGTGTGTTTGACGGCCTGGATCGCACCGACGCGAGCGGTCGCGAGGACGTCTCCCTTGCCGATCCCGTCGTCTCGAATGGCCTCGACCGTCGACGGCTGAAGTCGGATCTCGCCGACGGCGACCGCGCGTCGCTCGCTGTCGGGTTTGTCGCCGACGTCGACCATCTGGACATCGCCCTCGTCGGTCGTGTGTGTGAGGTCGTCGGCGTCCGCGGCCCCCTCCGCCGTCGGCCGCTCGTCGGGGGTCTCATTCATCCGCACCACCCCACAGGACCGCGGGGATTTCCTCGAGCATCTCGGACGCAAGAAAACCGAAGGCCTGGGTTTCCGCCAGCCGTTCGCCCGCGAGGCCGTTGACGTGGGCCCCCGCTGCGGCGGCGTCGAGCGGCTCGGCGTGTTCCAGCAGCGCCGCGACGATTCCGGCGAGCGTGTCGCCGGTGCCGCCGACTTTCATCCCCACGGTTCCCGAGCGACTGATCCGCGTTCGCTCGCCGTCGGTGATGACGTCGTTCGCTCCCTTCGCGAGCACGACGTGGCCCAGCTCGGCCGCGAACGCTTCGATCTCGTCGGCCGCGTCGGCCAGGTCGTCGACGTCCGGCCCGCCCATTCTCGCGAGTTCCCGTCGGTTGGGCGTACAGACAAGCGTCGCGTCCGTCTCGAGGTCGGGGACGACCGCGAGCGCGTCCGCGTCGACGACGACGCGACCGGTGTACGACTCGAGGAATTGCCGAGCCGCCTCGAGCGTCTCGTCGGCGGTGCCGAGCCCCGGACCCAGCACGACGACGTTGTCGTATTTTTCCGCGGTCTCGAGGAGGTCCTCGGCCCGCTCGGGCGTGAGAACGTCGCTCTCGTACGACTGGACGATGAGGTCCTCGCTGTAGCCCTGGATCTCGCCGGCGACGGACTCGGGAGCGGCGACGAAGGAGAGTTCCGCGCTGGCGCGAAGCGCGGCCTGTGCCGCGAGCGCCGGCGCGCCGGTGTAGGGACCGCCGCCGATGATGTAGGGTCGCCCCGCGCGACCGTCGGGCCGCGCGAGCTCGATATCGCCGGGGCCGACGAATCGCTCGGCTGCGGCCGGAATGCCGATATCCGCGACGGTGACGTCGGCCGCGAGTTCGTCCAACCCCGGTTTCGTGTCGTGGAAGGTGACCACGCGGTCGGCCTCGACGCCGTTGGCCGCGTGGTCGCCCCCGTCGGCGTCGAACCCGGAGGGCACGTCGACCGCGACGACGGTCGCGTCGGCCTCGTTGATCGCCCGCGCCGCGGTCGCCGCCGGTTCCCGAAGGTCGCCGCTGATCCCCGTTCCCAGCATCGCGTCGACGATTACGTCCGCCTCGTCGAGGTCGAACGCACTCGAGTCGGATTCGAACTCGCTCGAGTCGGTCACCGCTCGCGTATCGTAATCGGACCGCTCGAGCGCGTCCCAGTTCTCGCGAGCGATGTCGGTGCCGATCAGCGCCGCACGGCCGAGCAGCAGCGTCGTCACCTCGTATTCATCTAGGAATCGGGCCGCGACGAACGCGTCCCCGCCGTTGTTCCCGCGGCCGGCGACGACGAGGACTCGAGCGCCCGGCTCCGCAACGTCCCGAACCGTCCGGGCGACGGCGTGTCCGCTCGACTCCATCAGCTGCTTTCGCGCCACGCCGAGCGCCGCGGCGTTCGCGTCGACGGCGGCCATTCGCTCGCCTGTGATCATGGACGAGGGTTCGACCGGCCGACCGTTGAAGATTGCGGACAGCGGGCTGCGCAGCGGTCGGCCTCGAGAGGGTCCTCCACGACCCGCGTTCGGATCGGAATCCCGAGCGACCCGCGTTCGGATCGGAATCCCGAGCGACCCGCGTTCGCGATCGAGATGCCGCTCGAGCGACGTTCGAATCAACAACTCGTCGGTTCCGATACCAGCATTGTTATTATCAATTCGTGAGAATAGGTCGCCGTTCAATGGCAGTAATTCGCGTAGATGGGCTGCGGAAGTCCTACGGATCCGTCGAGGCGGTGTCCGGGATGGAGTTCACCGTCGACCGCGGGGAGCTGTACGGCTTTCTCGGGCCGAACGGCGCCGGCAAGACGACGACGATTCGGACGCTGACTGGGCAGATTCGGCCGGACGCGGGAACGGTGCGCGTTCTCGAGACGGATCCGACGACGGAACCGATCGAGACGCGCCGGCGGGTCGGTATCCTGCCGGAACAGGGATCGCCACCGAGCTTTCTCACACCGCGCGAGTACCTCGAGTTCGTCGGCGAGGTCCGCGACCTTCGGCCGGAGCGAGTCGCCGATCAGACCGCGGCGTGGGCCGAGCGACTCGGATTCGAGAGCAAGCTCGACACGCTGCACACGGATCTCTCCCGCGGGCAACAACAGAAGGTGATGATCGCGCAGGCGTTCGTCCACGAGCCGGACGTGGTCTTCATCGACGAGCCGCTGGCGAACCTCGATCCGCTCGTCCAGGAGCAGGTCAAGCGGTTCCTCGTCTCCTACGCGGCCGGCGACAACGCCGTCTTCGTCTCGACGCACAACATCGACGTCGCCGAGGACATCTGCACCCGCGTCGGCATCGTCGCCGACGGCCAACTCGTCACGGAGCGGTCGATCAACGACGGCGACGCAAGCGACGAATCGCTACTCGAGCTCTTCCTCGACCGCGTCAGCGGGGCCGATGCACGGGACGTGCCGACGCTCGAGGGGATGGACGGGCCGAACGCATGAGTGGGAACGAAACCGGAACTGGAACTGGAACTGAGCCCGCGGCTCGAGGGGGTTCGAATCACGCCAGTTCGGGGCTCTCGTTCCGACGGCTGCTCGCGATCCTCTTCCGCGAGGAGTGGCGCATGCACACCCAGCTGTTCGGCGGCTGGCGCTTCGCGCTCTTTCCGTTCGTGATCGCGCTGCTCACCGTGGGTGCGACGGTCGCCCTCGTCGAGACCGGCACTGCACCGGGGACGATCGTGAGCGGCCTTCACGTCCTGGCCCTCGCCTTCGGACTCTACAGCGGCACCGCTGGCTTCGCCGGTTCCGACATGCTCGAGAACGTCTTCGGACGGCTCTCCTTACTGCTCTCTTCGTCGACGACGCTGCCGCTCTCGCGGCGGCGGTTGCTGGGCGCGTTCCTCCTGAAGGACGCGCTGTTTTACGGTGTCGCGTTCGTGCTACCGATGGCACTGGGGAGCGTAGCCCTGGACGGGCTGTCGGCCGCGACGCCGCTCGAGGTCGGGCTGTTCTGGCTCTCGCTCTTCCTCTCCTTCGCCGTCGGAATGGCCGTCACCGTCGCTCTGATCGCCGTCCGAACCCGGGGCGCGCCGACGTGGGCCATCGGGCTGGCGCTCGGCCTCGCCGTCCTCGGCAGCTGGGCGGCGGGCGGATTCGGTCTCGTCGGGTCCGTTCTCGTTCCGATGCGCGGACCTGCGATCACCGCGGGCGGGCTGGCCGTCGGAACCCTCGTCGTCGCGACGGGAGCGCTCGCGATCTACGATCCGACCTACGGTCGGCCCTCGCGGACGGCGACCGATCGCTTCGCACGACTCAGTGACGTGCTGCCCATCGACGACTCGCCGCTGGTGACGAAGACGCTGCTCGACCTCGCGCGCTCTTCCGGCGGCGTCTGGAAGCCGTTCGTCTCCGCGAGCATTCTGCTCGCGCTGGTGGCCGCGCTCGTCGGCGTCGTCGACTCGATCACCGGTATCGCGCCCGCACCGGGGATCTTCTTCGGCGGCGTCCTCGGCCTCTCGGCCTTTACGACCTACAACTGGCTGACGCAGTTCGACTCGCTCGAGGACTACCTCACCTACCCTGTCTCGATCGCGGACGTCTTCCGGGCGAAACGGATCGCGTTCGTCCTGGTCGGCGCGCCGACGGTCGCACTGCCCTACCTCGCGGCCGTCATCTGGTTCGACGCGACGCTCGTCGATGCCGTCGTCGGGGCCGTCTTGCTGGCCGGCTACGCGCTGTACTACTACGGCCTGACCGTCTTCATCGCCGGCTTCGATCCCAACGAGTTCCTCTTCGACGCCGTCCGATTCGTGACGTTCACCGTCGGCGTCGCCGTCGCGCTCGTCCCGACGCTGGTCGCCGGGTTCGTCGTCGTCCCGCCGTCACTGGAACTCGCCGCCGTCCTCGGAATCGGTGGAATCATCCTCGGGATCGTCGGGGTCGTCCTCTCGAGTCGCGCCGGGCCGCAGTGGGACGCGCGGTACCGGGCAGAATAGTCGGTTTGGAGACGCTGCGATCTCGGCTCGAACCTAGCGTTCGGGTCGCGGTGCGGTCTCGTATCGCTCGATCTCGTCGGTCTTCTCTACCCGCGCGTAGACGTCGTGGAGCGTCTCTTCCGCTCGCAGGAGGTCGTGCGCCTCGAGGAACTGGCGTCCCTCCTCGCTGATACCGTAGAACTTGTACGGGAGATCGTTCCGGCGGCGTTCCGTCGGGAGAGTGACTTCCTCGACGATCCCCGCTTCGATGAGTTGCTGGAGGTGTTGTCGGATCGTCGTTCGGCTCTTGCTCGGGTTCACGTAATCCAGTTCTTTCAGCGTCGGTAGTCCCTCGGGATGACCGAGGAGATCCTGCACGAGAGCGAATCGCGTCTCCTGAGTGACGACGTTCAGCCGCTCGCGAACGGTCTCGAGGTCAGTCGGCGTTCGATCCGGTGTGCTCATACTCCGTAATTTAACTGGTACGTGCAAAAGCGTTTCGCCCAAATACGAATCGGTCCTCTACGATGTGGTCGCCGCTTCAGTCGGTAAATTGAAGAATTTGAGCTGCGTTCGTCCGGCTAATGACCGAGGAGCCGGTGACGGTCGACGAACTCGCCGAAAAAGCCGAATCGCACCTCCACGAGTCGTCGCTGACGCCGGCGGAGTACGAAGCGCTCAAACACAGCGTCGCAGAGCTTTCACCGGTCCTCACGACCGAGAGAACGTACTTCGTTTTGGGCAGTTACGGACGACCGGAGATTCATCGACTCCAGCTCGTCAAGGACAGACTCAACCGCCGATCGGATAGCTACGCGTTTTTGATGGTCGATATCCGGAGCGAGTGGACGAATACCTACCTCAAGTTCCGTATTCTCTCCGATTACGCCGATATCATCGTTGGCGTGACCGAACACGACCGCGGTGGGTTCCTCGTCGAACAGGGGTATTTCACCGCTCTCGAGCAGTACTTCGCGAAAACGTACGTTCTCAAGCGAGCCTACGACGATCTGGCGGACGCGGATATCGAGACGGTCGTCGATCTCGAGAAGCCGTACAGCGGGATGCAGACGGCGATTTTCGATATGTTGGCGGACGCGGATCGGCTGTGCGTCTGGCAGACGGAGGACGACCTCCGCGACTGCGTCAGTACACTGCCGTGACGGCGACGTACAGCGATCGCGCGAACAGAACGCGTCCGAAACGAACCGATAGGTCGATACTTCCCGCTACTCGAGTACCGCCCAACGCGGATGACCAGAACCCTCCTCGTCGCCGGAACCGCGAGTCACGTCGGTAAATCGACGGTCGCTGCCGGCCTCTGCAGGTTGCTCGCCGATCGTGGAGTCGACGTCGCGCCGTTCAAGGGCCAGAACATGAGCAACAACGCTCGAGTCGTCGTTCGGCCGGACGCGGACGGCCAGCCGAATAGCGAACAGGGCAGTGAGGGAATCGACCAGTGGGGCGAAATCGGCGTCTCCCAGTTCGTCCAGGCTCGAGCGGCCCGAACCACGCCGACCACCGACTGCAACCCGGTCCTGCTCAAACCTCGCGGCGACGGCGAGAGCCAGTTGGTGTTGCAGGGCGAGGCCCACGAGCACGTTCCCGCCGGCGCGTACTACGAGGAGTACTGGGAGCGGGCGCGCGAGGCGGCCGAGGAATCGTATCGCAGACTCGCGGCCGACAACGACGTGATCGTCGCCGAGGGCGCGGGCAGTATCGGCGAGATCAACCTGCACGATCGGGACCTCGCGAACGTCGAGACCGCCCGGTTCGCCGACGCCGACATCCTCCTGCTGGTCGACATCGAACGCGGCGGGGCCTTCGCCAGCCTCTACGGGACCATCGAACTCGTTCCCGACGCCCTCCGCGAGCGCATCGTCGGCGCGCTCATCACGAAATTCCGGGGCGATCCGTCGCTGCTCGAGCCCGGTATCGAAGAAATCGAATCGAAGACCGGAGTCCCAATTCTCGGCGTGCTCCCCTACGACGACCCCGGTCTCCCCGAGGAGGACAGCGTCAGCCTCCCCGATACCGAAGAGCGAGGCGTCGTCGGCGACGACGACGGCGTCCCAGCGGACCGTCGAGTGCGGATCGCAGTGCCCCGATTGCCCCGAATTTCGAACGCAACCGACCTCGAGGCGCTGGCGGCCGAACCCGGCGTCTCGGTGGTGTACGTGCCGGTCGACGGAAACGCGGCCGATCCGCTCGAGGGCGTCGACGCCGACGCGGTCGTCCTCCCGGGTACGAAGAACACGGTCGACGACCTGCTGGCGCTCCACGACGCCGGCTTCGCCGACGCGCTCGCAGCCTTCGACGGGCCGATCGTCGGCGTCTGCGGCGGCTATCAGCTGCTCGGCGAGCGGATCACCAACGCCGCGCTCGAGGGAACCGGCGAGGACGACGTCGTCGAGGGACTGGGCCTGTTGCCGGTCGAGACTCGCTTCGAGGGCGACAAGCGCCTCGAGCAGACGACGGTTCCCGTCGACGGGGACGCATCACCGCTGCTCGAGGGTGCTACGGGCCACGCGTCGGGCTACGAGATCCACGCCGGCCGGACCCGCGCGCTCGAGGACGTGAGCCGACCGCTCGGGGACTCGAGTGCGGCGAGTGGCCGGATACTGGGGACCTATCTGCACGGCCTGTTCGACAACGCGTCGGTCCGGACGGCGTTTCTCGATCACGTCGCCCAGACAGCCGGTATCGATCGCCCGTCGCGCGAGGACACTACAGCATCATCGATGACGGCCGACGGAACGGGGTCGACGCCGTCCGATCGAGCGGCGCGACTCGTCGGCGAGCACGTCGATCTGGCGGCGCTCGGCGAACCGTTTCAGGAGTGCTGAAGAACGACGGTGACGGAGAACGACGGTGATGGAGAGCGGTGGCGGCACCGGTCGCGGACGGCGCTCGACCGGCTACGGCGATTCGCTACGATACGTTCCGAGCAGTTCCTCGAGGATGATACACTCCTGATCGGTCTCGTCGTAGTGGGTGTCGATGAAGCGTTCGGCGGCCTCGTAGTTGCCCCGCAGGCCGTACTTTCGGACGTTTATCACGGCATCGAGGAAGAAGGTCCCGCCGTCGGCGCCCAGCGCTTCGGCGTGGTCGCGGTCGCTGATGTCGAGTTCGGACTTGATCTCGTCGAAGTTGAACGTCTCGACCTCGTGATCGGAATCGATCAGGGTGAGGACGTACTCCGCGGAGAACCGATAGAACTCCGACTTGCTCTCGAACATACCGTCGTCGACGAGCGTGTCGATCTCCGTGACCACGTCGTCGGGGTACCTGACGGTATCCTTTGCCATATCGACATACTGTTCGCCGATGACTAATTACTGTTTCGACCGTCCGTCGAACGGCGTCTGACTCCGACGAGTATCCGTCGAGCGGCGTCTGACCGCGACGAGCGTCCGTCGAAAGACGGCGTCTCGTGACGAGCGATGGCTCGAGCGCCGACGCACGCAGACACACATTGTGCCCGTCGATCGTCGGGGCCCGTATCGAGTCTCGAAACGGAACGAACGTTAAAGGTACGGGGCCGACTCCACTCGGACGAGTGGGTGTAATCGACGTGTATTATGGCGTTCTCTTCAGTTCCCTCCCGTGGTGGATTGCGGCCCCGCTGATCCAGCTCTCGGTGCTCGTGTTCGGGATGGCGCTCGACGAGACCTACGTCAACAGAACGACGGTACTCACGGGTTCGATCGCGGTCCACATCCACGGATTCGTCGCGGGTGACGTCGGACTGCTCGTCGGGCTCTACGCCGACGTCGGCCTGCTGGTCGGTGCGTACGGACTCTACGCGTACGTCGTCGACGGCTACGTCGGTGATGCCTTTCGGCTCGTCGCCTTTTTCCTCTACTCGCCGCTGTCGGTCTTTCTCGTCATCCTGACCGCTGGACCGACGCTGTTCGGGCTCGAGCCGCTGTTCGTTCCCGCACTGGCGCTGGCCGGCTACGCGAACGTCCGGCTCCGGGCCTCGCTTCCCGCCGACCCGTACTACTTCGGCCCCGAATCCGAAGCCGAGTTCCAGGCGACCGTCGACGCCGAGTCCGACGCATCGAACGGAACGGCGGCGGCGGGAACAGATGGCGGGACCCCAGCCGAACCCGACGGTACGCCGGCCGGCTCCGCGAGCGCCGCTGATGGGGATTCCGACGCGTTCGAAGACGCCGGCGACGGGGAGATCGACCCGCCCGGTGCCGAGCCGGCCGCGGCGACCGCCTCGAGCGAGCGGGGGATCCTCCCCGAGTTCATGCGACGGCTCTAGTCGCTCGCAGCCGGGTGCGGCCGTCCGCGACCGGCTCTGATCGGGGGTCTCTATCGCTGACCGGTCGACGGTCTCCCTGTAAGTTATTGGTGTCCGCACGGAAACACGAACTCATGGCAGACGAAGCCGAACTCCGCGACCAGCTGACCGACGCGTTCGAGAACGCCGACTATCCGGTCTCGGGTCCGATGGAACTCGTGCCGGCGCTGCCCGACGGGCCGGGGACGAGATTCGAGTCCGGCGACTTCTCGATGACCGCGATGGAGCTCAACGCCACAACTGGCGGCGGGGAGTTCCCCTACGAGGACGTCGACTCCCTCGTCGACGACCTGATCGCGGAACTGAAAGCGGCGGACGAGCTGTGAGACCAGGAGCCCGTCTCACAGCTCGGTGACTCCTGTCAGTTCGGCGTGACCGAGACCCGCCGTACAGGTGCGCCGTGACACAGTGACAGCAGACCGTTTGAGCCGCTCGAGCAGTCGATTCAACCGAGCAATCGATTCCACTGCGCGATGGACACGATGTCCCGTGACAGGTGCCGCGTCGCGAATCCGTGACCCACGGCTCTCGAGGCGTCGGTCACCGGCCGTGAGGTGTCCGCCGGTCGAACGACGACCAGCAGGTTTTTATTTCACAGCGTAGATGTAGAGAAAGGAGTGCGGAGACGGACCGATCAGGTTGCGGACGGGGATACACGGATGAACGCAGCACATCGATCGAGACCGATCATCATCGTAACTGACGCGCGGGGCCAGGAGAGCCGTCTTCGGGCCCGCCTCGAGCAAGCCACCGAGTGCGACGTTCGAACGGTGCCCGCGAGCGCGGATCTCGAGTCCGTCCTCGAGTCGGCGATGGAGCGACGCGACGACGAGCCAGCATCGATCACGCCGAGTGCCGTCGTCATCGAACTCGACTGTCCCGGCGAGATAGAGACCGTCCTCCGGCGAGTCCACGCCGGCCTGGCTGGCGTGCCGACGATCGTCGCGCCACGCGAGGGCAGCGAGCGACTCGCCACGGTCGCGCTCCGGGCCGACGCGACCGAGTACGTGCCGACGACGCGCGACGAGGACCCGATCGATCGGATCGTCTCGACGATTCGAGCTGCCCCCTCGGTTCCAGCGGACGGCGGCGACGGCCGATACCATCACATCCTCGCGAACGAACTGCCCGACGAAGCCTTCGTCATCGGCGAGAACGGCACGTATCTCGAGGCGAAGGTCCGGTCCGAGTCCGCGGATCTGTACTCGATGCCGGCGGACGACCTCGTCGGAACCGCGCTCGACGACGCGTTCCCCGACGTAGTCGCCGCGAAGTTACAGGAGTGTGTCGATCGGGCGATCCGAACCGAGGACGTCCAGTCGGTCGAGTACGAGGCGGACACGACCGACGGCCGTCGACAGTTCGAGGCTCGGGTCGTCCCGATCGACGAACGGATTCAGGGCCGGCGCGCCGTCGTCTGGCTGGCGCGGGATATCACCGAACGCGTCGAGCGCGAGCGGCAACTCCGCTCGCGTCAGGACCAGCTCGAGACGCTCAACCGGATCAACGCGGTCGTCCGACGGGTCATCGAGACGCTGGTCGAGGCCCCGGCCAGGGACGCTATCGAACACGAGGTCTGCGAGCAACTCGTCGACTCGGAGCTGTACTGCGGCTCGTGGATCGCCGAACGGACCGGGGACGGGCGACTCTCCTACCGAACGGGGGCGGGCGAGGCGGAGACTGTCCTCGAGCGCATTCGCGAGTACCCCGGTGACGATCACGATAACCCCGTCGCGAAGGCCGCGAAAACCGGCGAGTTACGGACGACGAACCGCGTTCTCGAGGACGAGTCGATCCCCGGCGAATTGCGGGCGGCGGCCCGCGAAGACGACGTGCGGTCCGCGATCGCCGTCCCCATCACGCACGAGGACTCGATCTACGGCGTGCTCACCGTGCTCGCGAGTCGCGACGACGCCTTCAGTGAGCGCGAGCGGGCCGGGTTCAGGCTGCTCGGCGAGACGATCGGCTTTACGATCATGGCGGTCAAGAACCGCCAGCTGCTCTTCGCCGACTCCGTCGTCGAACTCGAGTTCCGGATCGACGGCGGCGACACGTTCTCGTTCGACCTCTCGACGGAGTACGGCTGCACCTGCTCGCTCGAGTGGGCCGGCACGACCGCCGGCGGACGCACGTTCCAGTACGTGACGATCGACGGGCTGGACGGCGAGACGGTGCTCGAGGAGGCGGCGGCCCACGACTCGGTCGAGGAGTGTCGGCTCATCCACGACGGGGAGGAGAGCTGTACGATCGAGATGCGGCTGTCGAAGTCGGGGGTCCGGACGCTCACGAACCACGGCGCGACGGTTCGGGACGTCTCCGTCGCGGACGGGGTCGGGACCTGTCTGGTCGAAGTCTCACAGGACGCCGATATCCGGGAGATCGCGGAGGCGCTGACCGTGATCTACGAAAACACCGAACTCGTCGCCAGACGGGAAGTGGATCGACCGGTCAGGACGGCGGCCGAGCGACGGAACCGGATCCTCGACGGGCTCACTGACCGCCAGCTCACGACGGTGCGACTCGCCTACTACAGCGGGTTCTTCGACTGGCCGCGCGAGAGTACCGGGGAGGATATCGCCGACTCGATGGACATCTCGCCGCCGACGATGCACCAGCACCTGCGAAAGGGACTCAAATCGATTCTCGGTGAGTTCTTCGAAGACGGCGGAACTCCGGAATAGTTCGTCGCCAGTCACCGCTACTACAGTCGGCGGCCCGTCCACCAGTCAAGCAGCGTGTCTCTGACTATCACACTCGGTAGAAAGTAACGCTCGCTTAAACGTCGTCCATATGAATCCGAGTGCCGACGTGCGTGACGGTCGTTCGATGCTGTAGGAATGACCGGGGCCACTCGGATCGTCCACGCCGTCGCCGGCTCGCGCGGAAGACCTGACTCTCGAGCGCGAGGGGTGGCAAACTCGTGGTAGCGCTCCCGTTCGAGACCGTTTTCGAGGGGTCGGACGGTCGGTACTACACCGACTGGCAAGTCAAACGACGGCTTCGGGACGGCGAGTGGACGGTTTGTATGCACCAGCGCGCGCCGCACCGACGACTGGTCGAAACTGCGGACGACGCGTTGCTCTTGCTCATACCGACCGACCCGGACGAACTTCCCGACAGGCTCGAGATCCGCGTCGTCGAGCGCCGTGCCCGCGTCGTCGATACTCGGCGCGTGCCGCCGCGGTAGTCGCGTCGGCCGAACGCTCGGATCCCGTCTGTCTGGCCCTCGGCACCGAACGTGAGTGGCCGCCGGCACCGCACTTCGAGGCGGCCGTGTCGGTCACGGTGGTCCGTATCGCAGGGAGTGACCGATACTTAATGCGTGTCCATAGACACCCGCAGGCACTCCGCCCTCGTTGCGAGACGCACGCTCGTGAAACGCCGCGCGTTCCTCGGGACGATCGGATCGACGGCCTCGCTCGGCACGCTGGCGTATGCGACGCGGGGGACGAGCGACACGCTCGAGGTGCGGATCTGGCTCTCCGAACGGGCCGCTACCTACGACGGGGTCGTAGATCGGGTCCGATCGTATCTCGACGAAACCCTCGCCCTCGAGTACTGGACACTCGAGGCTTCGATCGGTGGAACCGTCTCGGTTTCGACCGAGGACGCCGCACGCGTCACTCGCCGCGGGGAGTGGCCCGTGGCGGTCGCGTCGGGGACGCTCGGCGGGCGCGACCTCGAGCCCGCGTCGGACGTCAACCTGCTGGTGACGGACGGGGGGATGGAGCGGGCGCCCACCGGATACGGCGTGCCCCACATCGCATCGGTCGGCGGGGCCCGACATCTCGCCGCCCTCGAGTCGTTCGACGACGTGGTCACCGACGACGCCCGCGCGATCGCGCCGAACACGACGCCGGTGCGGACGATGCAGGTCCTCCTTCACGAGATCGGACACGCGCTCGGTCTGAGCCACGAAGACGGTGTCGCGTTCGTGTACGACGGTGCCCTGGCCGCGACGCCGATGCTCAGCAGTTACGCGTGGGATCCCGAGTACGAGGAAAATCGGTCACCGTGTGGGACGGCGATTCCGCCCTCTGCCGATCGAAAACGGACGCTCAGCTTCGCCTTTTCGACCTGTGCTCGCCATCGTCTCGCGAACTACGACGGCGAGCTCCCCTTCTGACTCGCACGGATCGTAGTAGCGACTAACGGATAGACGCCGCGACCGACTCGCCGTCGCTGAACTCGTCACGACGCCGACTCGAGACGGACTGAAGGCGGCCGAATACGGACCGTGTCGTCAGGTTACTCGTCGGATTCGTCGTCGGTTTCACCGCGGGCGAAACTCGCCTGTGGCTCCTCCTGCTCGGCACCGGCGCTCGGCCCTTCGATGAGCGCTTCGAAGTCGTCGGCTTTGTCGTACTGGTCCTGGTAGACCAGCGCCGCCTTCCCCGTCGAGGAGATCTCGTACAGCCCGGATCGCTCCGCGGGACCGATCTTGCGGACGAGACCGTAGTCTTCTAACACCGGCAGTCTGGTATTGATGTTCTTCCGGCTCTTCCCCGTGTGCGCGGCCAGATTCGTTGCGACGTTGCGCCCCTTGTCCTCGAGCGCCTCGAGGATCAGGAAATCAGTTGGTTGTCTGAGTTTCACACTCTTTCACTCTCGTACCGTACTATATTTCCAGTGGTAACTAATACTTTCGGCTCGAACACGCACGTAACTACTGGCTATTCGTTTCGGTAAGATAGCTATAACGGATCTGGCGGACCGACGCGATGACTCGTGGCGGTAGCTAGCCCAACAACTGCGACGATTCACACACCGAGCGCATAGTCCGCGGTTCTTGTTCGCTGTGTTCGCTCACGGCTCGCTTCGCTCACCGTTCGCGTTCCCGCGGTTCTCGCTCACTGTGTTCGCTCCGAACCGCGCATCGCTCCGAACCGCGCATCGCTTCGAACCGCGCTTCCGTCGTGCGATCGGGCGCGCTTTCATTTCAGTTGGTCCGATAGTGGCAGTGGTGTGGCTCGTGACGGTCGTGTCCCTTCCGACCGCGGCGCGGATCGTGAGTCTACCCCCCGGAACCGCTATCGGGCCTCGATGGGAGTCGCGGTGGGCGCGTCGGATCGAGCGACCAGATCGGCTCCGGTCGATCCCAGCCACGAGAGAAACGACGCGACCTCGGCCGGCGACTCGACCCGACAGGACGCGCTTGAGGGAGCGTCGTCGCCGACCCGGACCCCGATTCCGTCCGGTTCGACGGCTCGAAACGCGGACTCGTCGGTGACATCGTCCCCGATGTAGACGGCGGCGGTCGCCGGCGGTTCGTCCGCGGCGATCAGTTCGACGGCGTTGCCCTTTCCCCACGGGAACGCCGGTCCGATCTCGAGGATCCGTTTCCCCGTCGAAATCTCGAGGGCGTCGCCCCCGAAGCGCTCGACCACCTCGTGGGTGATGCGGCAGGCGATCGGTTCGGCGGCCGGCGGGACGGATCTGAAGTGGACCGTCCCGGTTAGGCGCTTGTTTTCGATCCGGCAGTTCGGGACGGAGCGAAGCGCGGTCTCGAGGATAGCACAGATCCGGTCGACGCGGGCGGCGCGTTTGCGCGCGACCGGATGAACGGCGATCGTTCCCGTGCGCGCGAGCTCGAGCCCGTGGTTTCCGGCGTAGATCGCCGGCCCGTCGACGCGCTCACGAACGTCCGTCAGGGCGCGGCCGCTAACGACGGCGGTCGTTATCGATGGCGTTTCCGCGAGCGTCGCCACCGCGTTCCGATTCCGCTCGGTCGGGACCGCGGCGTCCGGATCCTCGACGATCGGCGCGAGCGTGCCGTCGAAATCCAGACAGACGAGCATCCCGTCGGCTCGCTCGAGCGTCTCGCGAATCCGGGGTAGGTGCTCGTCGATCGGCCGCGGTGGTGATTCGGTCCTCGTCATCGGCTATATCGGCGGCGTGCGTTCGTGGGAGTCCGACTCGCGTTCGGACCGCGGTTCGGTCGTCCGGGAATCGTCGTGGACGCGTCGAATCCAGTCGAACTGCGTCTCCATCCACGACTCGATGTCCCCGTCGAAGACGCGCTGACGAAGCGTGTTCATCCGCCGCTGGCGTTCGTAGGTTGACAGCGACAGCGCGTGCTCGATCTGGGCCGCGAAACCGTCGGTATCGGTCGGATCGATCGTCAACGCGTGCGAACCGAGCCGCTCGTGGGCTCCGGTCCGGTCGCTCAGCAACAACGCGGAGTCGCCGTCGACGCTCGCGGCGACGTACTCCTGTGCGACCAGATTCATCCCGTCGATCAGCGGACTCACGATCATCACGTCCGCGTGTCGATAGAGCGCACAGATGTCCTCGCGGGGGAGCACGTCTTCCGTGTAGACGATCGGCCGCCAGTCGTCGGTTTCGAAGCGTCGATTGATCCGCTGGACCTCGCTGCGGACGAGTTCGCCGTACCGTTCGTACGTCTCGATATCCGTCCGGGAGGGCGTCGCCTTCTGAATGAACGTGAACTCGCCACGCCAGTCCGGGTTCCGCTCGAAGAACTGCTCGAGCGCCGCCAGCCGCTCCGGAATCCCCTTGCTGTAGTCGAGGCGGTCGAGCCCCAGTCCGATCGAGGTCCCCTCCGGGATCCCGTACTCATCGAACAGGTCGGAGAGGCGGTCCAGATCGGCCGATCGTGCGTCCCGATCGTACGATTCGGCGTCGACGCCCATCGGCGTCGCGACGACGCGGGTCGTCCGCCCGTCGTACCGGACCGTTCGACGAGCGAAGTCGACGGACGCACTCGGCAGAAACCGATCGACGCACTGCAGGAACTGATCGGCGTACCGATCGACGTGAAAGCCCAGCAGATCGTTCCCGAGTAGCCCCTCGAGGACATTGTCGCCGGCGGGACAGTGCTGGAAGGTCTCCGGTGTCGGCCACGGAATGTGCCAGAAGTGGGCGACGGTCGCGCTCTCGGGGACCGACTCCCGAATCATCCGTGGCGCGAGCGCGAGGTGGTAGTCCTGCAGCCAGATCACCGAGTCGTCCTCGGCGTGCTCGCCGACCGCGTCGGCGAACTGTTCGTTGACCGTCCGATACCACTCGAAATCGTTTGCTCGATCCTCGATCAGGTCGGGAAAGCCGTGGCAGAGCGGCCAGAGCACGCGATTGCTGAACCCGTAGTAGTAGGACTCGACCGCCTCGTCGGATAGCTCGAGCCGTTGGAGCGTGTACGCCTCCTCCTCCGGCGGGACGGCAACGCAGTTCCGCTCGTCCGTGACCGCGAAGTCGGCGTCGCCGTCGCCCCAGGCGATCCAGGTCCCGTCGGTTGCCTGAACCACGGGATCGAGGCCGGCCGTCAGCCCACCGGTCGGTTCGTCGACCGTGATGGATCGCTGTGTCTCCGTCTGATCCCCGCCGTTCGTTCCCGGCGGGATCTCGTCGGCGTCCGCGGTCGGCTCGTCTTCGTATTCGTGACGATACGGTTGCCGGTTCGAGACCACGATCAGCGAACCGGGACAGGTGGGGCCGTCGTCGTCGGACGTGTCGTCCGTCCGTCCGCTGCCGTCGGCCCGCAGCTGTCGATTTCGCACAGTCATCGACGACAACCGCTCGGTAACTCGCATTCGCTGAAATAACAGAGCGCCACGGCGTGTTTCTCCGCGGCCTGCGACCGCAGGGGGGCTAATAGGTTCCCGCTACTACTCGCGTCCGGCCGACTGTCCGCTCGAGGAGACAGTCGTCGAGAGGCACTGACGCGCTGCTCTCAGCGAGGCCGCTACGGTCCGAGAATGGATCGCTCGGGACCGGTTCGACTCTGTGACGAGCGAGCGGTGCTCGATAAAGAGGAGTCACGTCTCACTTCGGACCGACCAGCCGGCGATGCGGTGGCGCGCGCTGGGCCGCGGTGAATGCCAATGAACCGCGGTACGAAATCGTGCGAGGTCTTCGCAAACGGAGTGAGGGAAGGCTTGTCAGCGCTCGCTCTGACAGTGGATGAGCGACCGACTGAAAGGAGGAAGCGAAGCGGCTGGGGAGGGCGTGGCGATTCCCTGTTGCCACGATAGCAGGACGCTTTCTCTTACTCATTCTCAGCAAAATCCACGCTCCATTCACACCGTCCATCGGTGGGTACTTCGATCGACGGACGCTGATACGGTGATGGTCCTCCGGATTATCCGTTTCGCCCCGTCCGTCTCCTCGAGCCACGACCAAGACTCCGATCTCCGGCGTACATACCACCCTCTCCCGCACCTGCTCCCGTTCCCAATCCCGTTTCGGCAACCAAACGTTGATTTCTCGCTCGAGCAAACCTCACTCCATGAAACCGCCGTTCGAAACACGAATCGCGGACTGTCAGGATCGCCTCGCAGCGGCGGGAGCCGACCTGACGGTCTGTTTTCCGAGTCCGAACCTCACCTATCTGACCGGATTCGAGGAATCGCCGTCCGAACGACACCTGTTGCTGTTCGTTCCCGCGCGCGGTGATCCCATATTCGTCGCGCCGGCGATGTACGAGGCCGAACTCTCCGAGCTACCGATCGAGAACCTGCGACTGCATTTGTGGACCGATTCGGACGACCCGCTCGAGGCCGTCGAGACCGTTTTGGAAGCCTACTCGCTGGGCGGCCCCGACCCGGCGACCGTGCTCGTCGACGACCGGCTGTGGGCGACGTTCACGCAGGAGCTCCGAGACCTGCTCCCCGACGCCGAGTTCGGGCTCGCGAGTACCGTCCTCGAGCCGTTGCGGATCCGCAAGGACGACATCGAACTCGCGGCGCTCCGCCGGGCCGGCGAACTCGCGGATCGCGTCTCGCTTGCGATTCGCGAGCGCGGGGACGAGCTGCTCGGGACGACCGAAGCCGAGCTGGCGACCGAAATCGACCGTTTGCTCGCGGCGGACGGCGGCGAGGAACCGGCCTTCGAGACGATCGTCGCCAGCGGTCCGAACGGGGCTCGCCCGCACCACCACGGCGGCTCGCGGGCAATCGAAGTCGGCGACCCCATCGTCCTCGATTTCGGCGCCTTCGTCGCGGCCGATCTCGAGGCGGGAACCGGCCGGTATCCGGGTGATCAGACCCGAACGATCGTCGTCGGCGAACCGCCCGCGGAGTACGAGCGCGTCCACGACATCGTCAGGGAGGCACAACAAGCCGCGATCGACGCCGTCGAGCCGGGCGTCACCGCCGGCTCGATCGACCGTGCCGCCCGATCGGTTATCGAGGACGCCGGCTACGGCGCCGCCTTCGTCCACCGGACCGGCCACGGCGTCGGCCTCGAGGTGCACGAACCGCCCTACATCGCGGCGGGAAACGACCGCGAACTCGAGCCGGGGATGGTCTTTAGCGTCGAACCGGGGATCTACCTCGAGGGCGAGTTCGGCGTCAGAATCGAGGACCTCGTCGCGGTGACCGAGGACGGCGCCGAGCGGTTGAACGAGACGCCGCGCGGCTGGGAGACCGGCCAGTAAGTCGGCGAAGACGGAGACGGTTCGATCACCGTCGAAGAGGGACACTGAGTTTTCGGTGAAAATCAGCTAATTTCGCCGTCAGACGCCGAAATTTCGGGGGTGGGGAGGGGGAGATAGCAGCGCCTCAGCCCCGATCGGTCTCCACGAGCACGTTGTATAGCAACGCGAATCGCCAGTGAGAACGCCTTAGTAGTAGTACAACTCGAGTTCGTGACCGCAGTTTCGGCATCGAGTCTCCTTTCCGAGGAGGCGGTTCGATTCCCTCTCCGAGTGGATTCCCGGACCTGGTGGGATAGATGCGGCGATCGTCGCATCACACTCCGGACACCCGATATCCATGGCTGCGTGACCTGTACGAGACATGCTTCGGACGTATTCGACGATCCCCGATAGTTATCATAACCGTAAGGAACCACCAGTGTCCGGTCCGGATCGATCGAGTACGGTACGAACGAATTTACGGACTGAAACAGAGCCTCCGTCCGAACGGGTTTCGTCGGTCGGCCGGCTCTCACTTCGACGGTTGGCCGACTCTCACCGTCGTTCCGCCCGAAAGCCGTGGTTTCCACGGTGAAATCGACAACCCACATTGGAGACTGTCGCAACGAGCGGCTCCGCCTCGAGCGACTCGAGACGGGTGGTGAACTATCTCAAACCGTTTCGGCCCTTGAACTGGCTCAGACCGTTCCACCCGCTAAACCGGCTCAGATCGTATAGGTCAGGTCCTCGAAGTCGAAAAACGCCGTCTCATAGCCGTCGTGACGGGACACTTGCGGCGGCGAGTCGACCGAGACCGTCACGCGATCGCCGGGCTCGAGGTCGTCGACCGCGACCCCGTAGTGGTGGCCGATCTCGTGATCGAGCGCTTCCGCGAGTTCGTTCTGGCGGACCGAGCCGTTGCCCTCGACGGCCGCTGACAGGGACGTGAACGAGAGGACGATGTCGTTGTACGGCGTTCTGGGACTGACCGCAACGTAGGAACTCCCATCGGTGAATCGGTCGGCGTCGGAGACGAGCGCGACGAACGTCGCATCACCGCTGCGCTGGGGCTCGAAGACCTGGCCGGGAAGTTCCTCGATCGCCACGCCCCGTCCCATCGGCGGTTGTCCGGCCCCGTCGCCATGGTCGCCGCCGTCGCCATTTCCTCCATCGTCCCCGCTGTCCCCACCGTCGCCGCCGTGATCCCCGTGATCCATCAGCGGCAACGCCTCGCGACTCCCCCGCCGATCCTCGGCGATCGTCTCGAACGAGAGGTCGTGAAGATCCGACCGAGCGTACTCGAAGTCGATCTCGAGCGAGCCGGGCGACTCGAGGCGGCCCTCGAACGCACCGGTCCGCTCGATCCCGGTAACGGGGTTGACGGTGACCCGAACGGTGTACTCGCCTTCCCCGGGGAGCTGGACGTTATCGCCGTAGTGAAACCCCATTCGCTGGGAGATCATTGGCCACGGCGACGAGGTGCCGGCATCGACCGGCTCGCCGTCCTGAGAGACTTCGAGGCGCAGGGTCGCCGGGAGGGCGGTGTGCGTCTCGCGATCCCAGACGGAGACCATGAGGTGGAGGCTGTCGTCGGCGTTGACCTCGACGAGCGTCTTCCCCTCGCTGGTGGCTTCGACAGTCCAGAATCGATGGGGGAAAGTGTACGACAGCGCGGCCGCGTAGTCGCCGTCGGTCGCCGTCCCGTAGGTCCCCATCTCCTCGCGCGATGCCGGGAGGTAGACCGCGTCGGGCCGGTTCTCGACGAGCGGCGGGTTCGCCCACGCCGATTCTTCTTCGAACCCGAGTCGCTCGAGACAGCCGGCGAGTCCGGCTGTTCCGGCGGCTCCGACGGCACCGATCCCTGCTGTTCCGCGGAGAAATCCCCGGCGTTTCATCGAGTGACGGTTGGGTATCGGCGATCAAACGCCTGTTGGTTCGTCCATCGAACGGGCGGAGACGGGCTCACGTTCGGGTCGTCACCGCTCTGAACGCCCGCTCGATCGGCTGCGGATGGCGGCACGTCCGAGTGTCGTATACCGAGAACGAAACGCACGGGGCCGCCTTCGGCGATCGAACCAATGAACCTTTGATTACGGGTTCCATCGAACTAACTATGGAACGGCGGACATACCTCGGCTCGCTCGGAACGATGGGGATCACGAGCGTTGCCGGCTGTCTCGGTGATCTACTCGGCGGTGACTCCAATCCGGATACGATACTCGAGCCCCCGGAAGAAGAGGCCCAGTACGGTGACTACTCGTATCCGACGTACGGCGAGGAGTTCCCGTCGTTCTCGCTCACCGATCCGATTGCGGAGGAGACCGTCTCCCGCGACGATTTCGTCGGCGAACGGCCGTTCGTGATAACGTACTTCTACGGATCCTGCCCGGACGGCATGTGCGACACGCTCCTCCAGCACCTCACTCGGATACAGGAAGACGCCATCGAGAGCGGCTATGAGGACGATGTCGGTTTGCTCGCGGTGACGTTCGATCCCGACCGTGACACGGCCGACGCCCTTCGGACCTACAGTGAAGAGCGGGGGATCGACCCCGACGCGGGACACTGGCACTACCTCCGCCCCGAGGACAACGAGACGGCCAAAACGATCCTCGAGGAAACGTTCGGACTCCCACTTCGGCGCGAGGAGTCGTCGAATAACGAATCGACGAACGAGACCGTTTCAGGTACCGAATCCGAGAACGAATCGTCCGGTGCCGACGGTGCCGATGGTCTCGAGTACACGTTCACCCATTCCGCACTCGTTCAGATCGTCAACGAACGCGGAATCGTCGAGCGCGCGTACCCGAAGGCGAGCAGTCAACGCGACGCGGTCAACACGCAGGTGATGGTCGAAGACACGAGAACGGTCGTGGGGGTGGACGAGTAGCGATGCGTCGCCGTGAGGTCCTCGCCGGCCTCGGCAGCGCGGGCGTCGTCGCCGGTGCCGGTGCCGTCGCAGCGTTCGGCGTCCCCTCGTTCAACGACGACTCCGACGGATCGTCCGGACTCGTCGGCCGACAGCACGATCCCTACGAGATCGAGACGGCTGACGCGCCGGGGAGCGAAGCCGGTACCGTCACCGTCCCCGCGCCGGATCGACCGACGTTCATCGACTTCTTCGCGACGTGGTGTGATCCCTGTATCAAACAGATGGACGCCCTCGCCACGACTCACGAGCGAGTCGGCGACGAGGTCCTCTTTCTGTCCGTCACGAGCGAACCGGTCGGCGAGACGATTTCCGAGGCGGAGCTCGCCGAGTGGTGGGACGAAAACGACGGTAACTGGACGATCGGTCTCGATCCGACCTCGGAGCTCACCAGTCGATACTGGGGATCGCCCTATCCGTCAGCCGTGGCGATCGACGCCTCGGGGACCGTCCGGTGGCACGATTCCGGCATCAAGACCGCCGACGAACTCGTCGCGGGCATCGAACGCGCCCTCGAGGGAGGGGCCGAGTGAGGATGGTCGACGCGACGGGCACCACGTCGATCGTGTTCGCGCTGTCGACCGGGCTCGCGACGTTCTTCTCCCCGTGTGCGTATCCGCTCCTGCCGGGGTACGTGGGCTTTTACGTGAGTCAGACAGACGGTGAGCGAGCGTCGCTCGGCGGGGCGCTGAGCCGCGGCCTGCTCGCGGGACTCGGCGTCCTCGTCACGTTCACCGCTCTGCTCGGGGCGACGTTCTGGGTCGGTCAATCGACGCTGTCGTCGATCAAGTGGTTCGAAGCCATCGCGGGTTTCGTCCTGATCGGCTTCGGCGTGTTGATCGTCCTCGAGCGCGCGCCGTCGCTTTCGATTCCGCTCCCGAAGCGCCGCTCGAGCACGCTCGGCTTCGGGGTCTTCGGCGTCGGCTACGCGCTGGCGTCGGCCGGCTGCGTCGCGCCGCTGTTCATCAGCGTCGTCACCCGCGCGTTATCGCTGTCGACGACCGACGCGGTGGTCCTTCTGGGAACGTACGTCGGTACCGTCGTCGTGCTCATGGTCGCGTTGACCGTCGCGACGGGGATGGGACTCGTCGCCGGTGCCGGCCGACTCGCGGCCTACTCCGGTCTGCTCAAGCGGATCGCGGGAGTCGTGATGATCGCCGCCGGGATCGGGCAACTGTATCTGGCGATCGTCGTTTTCGAGTTGCATCACGCGATTCTCGAGTTGCTCTGACGCCGACGTTCGCGGCGCGACGATTCGGCCCGGAATTCAACGGTCCGATCGACTGACCGAATTCCGCGTGAAACGGACTGAATTTGTCTCAATCATCCCGAAGCGAATCGCCTCTTTATGTCCGACTGTGTGCTTCGAGAAGCGCATGAGCCGGTATCGTTGCCCGAACTGTCTCGAGGAGGCGGGAGAAGAAGCGGATCGTTCGGTGACCGATGCGGGATTGAACCGTCGCTTCGAGTGCCGGAACTGCGGGCACGGGTGGGAGGTGGTGTTCTGAAGGAATTCGATTGACCGATAGCCGGCAGGCAACGGCAGGTCAGGGATGTATCCGACCGTCGCTCGAACGGATAGTCAACCGATGTATCAGGATATACTCCTCGCGACGGACGGGAGCGACGCGGCCCGTCGGGCGACCGAGCACGGGATCGAACTCGCGAATCGACTCGACGCGACCCTGCACGTCCTCTCGGTGTCGGAGGACGGCCCGCACGCGGAGGACCAGCAGGATCGCCTCCGGAACGATCCGGAGGAGGCGGCCGCCGCGGCCGCTACGGAAGCCGAGGAGTCGGCGACTCGCGAGGGTGTCGACGTGACCACGGACGTCCGCCACGGCGTCCCCCAGGAGCAGATCGTCGACTTCGCGGAGACGAATCCGACTGATATGATTATCGTCGGGACGGCCGGTCGATCCGGGCTCGATCACCTCATCTCGGGCAGCGTCGCCGAGGAGATCGTCCGGAACGCGCCGGCCCCGGTTCTCACGGTTCGAGAGGGATCATAACAGTGCAGTCATAACGACCTCCGAATCCGGTGGTTAGTCCGCTTACTCCCCCGCGACGCGCGAGTACGAGATCCATAGTTATCTTGCGAGAGAGCGATCCGGCCGGTATCGTGGCCCCCTTTCGTGGCTGCTTGCTCGGCTCGTACTCTCGGTCGTCCGGTACCCGGTCGTCCGGCGATTCATCGAACAGGGGCCGATCAGACCGGACGGTACCGACACGAGGCGCAAGACCTGGAGCGGGCCGCACTGGAGGTGACCGCTGAGTGAGCGACGGCACCGCAACCGTCGTCGGTGACGCGCCTCGCGTGCTGGTCGTCGGCGATTCCGCTGCCGCCGACGATGCGACGGAGACGCTCGCCGCCCGGTTCGAGGGCGGTTCGCTACTCAGGGAGCGGACGCTCGAGGGGGCCCGTGAGCGACTCGCCGAGCGCGAGGTACACTGTCTCGTCTGCCCGTTCGTCCCGGCCGACGACGGGCGATCGGAACCGAGCGAAACGTTGCTCGAGCGCCTCGCCGCCGGAGCCGACGACCGGCCGATCGTAGCCGTGATCGATAGCGACGACGCCGACCGTTCAGACCGTGCTGACTGCGCCGACGGCACAGACGACGCCCACCGTACAGACCACGCCGACGGCCCCGATCGCGCGCTCGCGGCGGGAGCGAGCGACGTCGTCGCTCGTGACGAGTCCCCGGCGGTGCTGACCGCTCGAGTGAGAAACGCGGCCGAGCGAGCGCGATTCCGTCTGGCCGCGGCGGAATCCGATCGGCGCTACCGATCGATCCTCGAGAGCGCCGGCGCGGTCGTCTGGGTGCTCGACGCCGACGGCGACATCGAGTACGCGACGCCGACGGTCGAGTCGCGGCTGGGGTACACGCCGACCGAACTCGAGCGGACGGCGATGGACCGGCTCGTTCACCCGGACGATCGAGCGGCGGTTCGCGAGGCGCTCGCCTCCGTGACCGACGCACCGGTCGGGACGACCGAACGCGTGACGCCGCGGCTCGGCCACGCCGACGGCACGTGGAACGTTTCGGAACTGACCCTCGCGAACCGGCTCGCGGATCCGACCGTCGAGGGGGTCGTCGTCACAAGAACCGGTGCGGGATCGGCGGCCGATTCGGCGATCGACGACGGGATTCGCGCGGGCGTCGACCGGCTCGCGGACGCGTTTTTCACCCTCGGCCCGCGGGACGAACTCCGGTACGCGAACGACGCCGCGCTGTCGCTGTTCACCGGTACCGATACCGGTCTCGGCGAGGGAACCGGGCCCGAGACGAGCACTGCGGAGCGCTCGAGCGACCGCGCCGATCCGATCGGAACCGTCGTCTGGAGCCTCCTTCCGGACGACCTCAGCGAGGCGCTCTACGACGGCGTTCGAGCGGCCGAGACGACGGGCTCGACCGAGACGTTCGGAACGACCGTTCCCCCGCTCGAGGAGCGGCTCACCGTGACCGTTCACCCCGGCGACGACGGCGTCTCGGTCCACGCGCGGGAACATCCCCTCGACGCCGCGACCTCGGTGAACGAAGACCGCCTCGAATTCCTCGAATCCGTCGTCGACGCGCTCGACGACGGGATCGCCGTCCTCGAGGGGACGACGATTCGGCTGGCGAACCCGGCGCTGCTCGATCTCGCCGATGCGGACGCGCTCGTCGGACGGGAACTCGAGGACGTGTTCGCGGACGACCTCGCGGCGACGATTCGGGAGCGGGCTCGGTCACCGGTCATTCGGTGGATGGAACCGGTTTCGGGTGTTCTCGCGACCGACGCGTCCCCGCCGGTCGACGTCTTCGTCGCGCCGCTTTCGGACCCCGACCGAACGCTCTGTGTCGTCCGCGACGGGCGCGACTCTCGAGCGGCCGCCCTGTCGTCGATCCGACGCGCGCTCGACGCGCTCCGCCGGGCCGAGACGCCGTCGGCCGTTCGAGACGCCGCCACGGGTGCCATCCGGGAATTCGCCGGCGCTGACGTGGCCGTCTGGTATCGCGCCGATGACGACCGCCTTCGTCCGGCGACGGTCGCGGCGGCGGACCGCATCGGCGGCGATCAGCGTTCGCTCGAGCCGCCGCCGATCGATCCCGCCGGGAGCCCGCTGTCCGACGTTCTCGAGAACGGGGCGTCGGTCGGTCATCCGGACGAAAACGGAGCGGTTGCTCACCCGGAAACCGAGAGATCGACAGTCTACGAGCGGACGGAGTTCGAGAATCTCCTCGCGCGCACCGGGCTCCGTGCCGAGCGAGTTCTCGCCGTCTCGGTCGGGACTCGGGCAGTGGTCCTCGCGACCAGTACCGACCCAATGGCGTTCGACGGACTCGAGTCGGATCCGATCGAGGCGGTGACGGACGCCGCGACGATTGCGCTCGAGTCACTCGAGCGTGCCGACGGCCTCCGGGCGTCTCAGCACGAGCGTGCTCGCCTCGAAACCGTCGTCGAGCGGACGGAGCGGGTGTGGGATGCGGGGCAGTCGATACTGGCGGCCGACACGCGCGAGGCGGTCGAACGACGGCTCTGTGAGGCGATCGTGTCCCTGGATCCGCTCGAATCGGACGGCGAAATAGCGCTCGCATGGGTCGGTCACGCGGACGACGGTCGCGAACGAGTGGTCCCGTCGACGTGGGCCGGTCGCGACGGCGAGTTCCTCGAGTCGACGACAGTTCCCCTGCAGACGGACGTCGGCGCGCCGACGGGAGCGGCGGCCGCGACGCGCGAACCGGTCGTCCTCGACGACCTCTCGGTCGATCGGCGCGAGCACACGAACGAGGACCAATCGTGGCGACGGCGGCTCCTCGAGCGAGGATTCCGGTCCGCGCTCGGTGTGGCGCTCACCGCTGACGGGGTCGGGTACGGAACGCTGACCGCGTACGCGGACCGACCGTCGGCGTTCGACGATCGAACCCGACGCGCCTGTCGTCACCTCGCCTCGATCGCCGGGACTGTGATCGGGGCGATCGAGACGAAACGCGCGTTGCTCGCCGATCGGATCACCGAACTCGAGGTCGTCGTCCGGGACGACGCCGAAGCGCTGTCGTCGATCGCTCGCGGCATCGGCCGACCGATCGACGTGCGGGCGATCGTCCCTCGCTCGTCGGGCGGATCGACGGTGTTCTGTGCGGTCGACGGTGGCGATTCGGATGCGATTCGAGAGACGATCGGATCGCTGTCGGCGGTCGACGCGATTTCGATCGTCGACCGCGACACCGGCGGGACCGTCCTCGAAATCGGCCTGCGGGAACCCACCGTCGCGCGAGCGATCGCGGAGCACGGTGGGATCCTCCGATCCGTCACGCCGGCCGACGGTCGCTGCCGACTCGTGATCGAACTCGGCGACCCGGTCGACGTTCGCTCGTTCCTCGAGCACCTCGAGCGGGCCCATCCCGGCACGGAACTGGTCGCTCGGCGGAAACGCGATCGATCACCACGTCCGGTGCGCCCGTTCGACGATCTGAGCCAGCACCTCCCGGAGCGCCAGCGTCGGACGCTCGAGGCGGCCTACTACGGCGGCTTTTTCGAGTGGCCGCGCGAGCACACCGGCGAGGAGGTCGCGGACTCGCTCGGGATCTCCCAGCCGACGTTCAGTCGCCATCTCCGGCTGGGCCAGCGGAAACTGTTCGCGCTATTGTTCGACGAACTCGAGGCCGACTGAGACAGTTTGCTATCCCGACGTACCGGCTCGACCGTAGCGATGTACCGGCGCGACCGCAGGACAGTTCGCAGTCGCGTCGAAACTGACTGATAGCAGTCCGTCTGAGCCCCATCACCCGGTATCGTCGCCGGTATTTCCATCTTACTTCGATTCGGTCGGGTCTTACTTCGGTCCGTTCGAGTCGTAATACCGTCTTTCCGCCGGTGCCGAGGAAGTTCAACACTCTGATAGATGAATATAGATAGGGCGGCGAACCCGGTCCGTTTCCGTGTATAGCGCCCACGATCATGTCTCCGGCTCCTAATGAGGCATTCGATGAGTGCGTTCGAGGTAAGACGTAATTACGCCGGTCATCTCTCCGGATGGCGGATGAATTCGTGAGCATCGATATCGCCGACGCCGAGGAGGGCGTCGAGGAAGTCACTGATGCCGATCCAGAGACGGGTGTCGAGGGAGTCACCGACGCCGAGGACCCTCTCGAATCGATCAGCGACGCGACCGGTGACCGGTCGGGCGTTCGATCGGAAGCCGACGGCGGAATCGTCGCCCAGCTTCGACTCGATCACCCGGAACTGTTCTTGCGCCCGACGATTCGGCACGCGTCGGACGTCACCGTCGAACCAGACTACTGGACCACCGTCGAGCCGGGTCGGACGCTCGTGTTCGTCACCGTCTACGGCACCGTGTTCGACGCGTTCGAAACCGCCCTCGAGACGGATCCGACGGTCACGGACCCCGTCCTCGTCGATCGCTACCCCGACAGACGAGTCTACCGGGTCACGCGTACCGACCGCGCGACGACGTTCACCGCCGAGATCGCCGACGTCGGCGGCCGCCTGCTCGACCTCTCGAGTTCTCGAGACGGCTGGCAGGTACAGCTTCGGTTCGCCGACCGGGATCGACTCGTCGCGTTCAACGACTACTGTCGCGAGCGCGGAATTTCGGTCACCGTCGATCATCTGTGCGTCTCAGACGACGGTGACGACGGCGTCGTCGCGCTGACGGCGAAACAGCAGGAACTGCTCACCGTCGCCTACGAGGAGGGCTATTTCGACGTGCCGCGTGGCATCTCCCAGAACGAACTCGCGGATCGACTCGACGTCTCGAAGTCGGCCGTCTCCCAGCGACTGCGGCGAGCGATCGGCGAACTCTGTTCCGCGATGCTCTGCTGACCGACGGATCGGCTATCAATACGGAGATCTGTCGAGTACCCACTCGTTTCGGTCGACTCGACGGCTCGAGCCACGGTTCGAGAAAAAACGAATCTGTGATCGGATCGATGGCGTTCGACGACGAGCGAGCGATCGCCGTCGATCGTGGACGGTCAGACCAGTATCGTGTCCGTTACGGTCGGGACGTTATTCGTCGGAGTCGTCGGACTCGTCTTCTTTCATCGAGCCCAATTGGGAGACGAGTTCGTCCGTCGAGACGTCGGATTCGAACGACATTTCCCCCTTGTGTTCGTGTTCGTGGACGTTGACGGCTTCTACGTCCTCGTCGTCCGTGGTCTGCTCTTGTTGTTCGGATTCATCGTAGCTACCAAAACCCATACGCATACAACCCGGCCCACCACAAAAGGTGTGGCGGTTCGAGTCACCGCCCCGGCAGGTCGGCCCATCGCGCGTGTCTCGACGGGGTGCCGGTTCGGAAACTAGTCTGCGGTCGCGGCGTCGCCAAACGCCGCTCGGATACCGGCGTATCGCTGTGTATCGCGTTGCGAACCGCGGCGACTGTTTTCCGTTCCTACGTCAGTTGGGTAGTCGCTACCGCTCGTTCGACGCTCCATACTCGAGCGCCGATTCCCTGTTTGTTCGGCGTACTTTTCAGACCGATGGGACAGGTCGCACGTTTTCCGTGGAGAGAGCGTCCCAAATCGACAGTTCGTGTCCGATGTCGGTTTGCAGTTCCGTTCAACTGCGAGGCCAACGTTCGCCGCGGTCGACAGCCAGTGGTGGAGTACCCTCTGACTACGGTACTCAGTAGTCCGTCTATAGTAATGGGTTCAGGAGGTTTGAATTCCTCTCATGGTTGCGTACCGTTCGTCGTCTCGATCAGTTGCTGTGAGTCAGCAGCCCTCCACGATACTTCTATCGCAGCGTCCGGGGGGAGGCAAGCCGATATACCGTCGGCGAAAATCGAACCCGTGTCTGGACCACACGAGCAGTCCGAGCGTCCCGACGGGTGGTGAGTAACGGATGTGTGGAATCATCGGTCGCGTCGGAGACGGCAACGCCCTCGAGCCGCTGCTGACCGGGCTGGAGAACCTCGAGTACCGGGGCTACGACTCGGCGGGCGTCGCCGTCCAGAACGGTTCCGGCATCAACGTCCAAAAACGATCCGGGAAGGTCGAGGAGCTAAAGGAATCGATCGGCGAACCGCTCGACGGAGCGGTCGGAATCGGGCACACTCGCTGGAGTACGCACGGGCCACCGACCGACGCGAACGCCCATCCTCACACGGACGAGAGCGAGGATGTCGCGGTCGTCCACAACGGGATCATCGAGAACTACGTCGAACTCAGGGAGCGACTGGCCGGCAACGGTTACGAGTTCACGAGCGACACCGACACCGAAGTCATTCCGCACCTCATCCAGTACTACCTCGACGCCGGGTTCGACAGCGAATCGGCCTTCAGGCAGGCGATCGACGAACTCGAGGGGAGTTACGCCGTGACCGCGATGGTGTCGGGCGAACACGTCCTCTACGCGGCCCGGCAGGGCTCCCCGCTCGTCGTGGGGATGGAAGACGGCGAGTACTTCCTCGCGAGCGACGTTCCGGCCTTCCTCGAGTACACCGACAGCGTGGTCTACCTCGAGGACGGCGACGTCGTCATCGTCGACGAGGACGGCGTCGAGTTCACCGACCTCGAGGGAAATCCGATCGTGCGCACGTCCGAGACGGTCGAGTGGGATCCCGAACAGGCCGGGAAGGGCGAGTACGATCACTTCATGCTCAAAGAGATCAACGAGCAGCCGACGTCGCTGACGCAGGCGCTCGAGGGCCGGATCGACCCCCTGAACGGTCGGATCGCGCTCTCCGATTTCGAACCGGGGACGTTCGACGACGTCGACAGCGTCCAGTTCGTCGCCTGCGGCACCTCGTATCACGCCGCCCTGTACGGCTCGCTCGCGCTGAACCAGGCGGGGGTGCACTCGACCGCGTTGCTGGCCAACGAGTACAGCGTCTCCGCGCCGCCGATCGACGACGACACGCTGGTGATCGCGGTCACCCAGAGCGGTGAGACGGCTGATACCCTGAACGCGCTCCGCCAGGCCGCTGCCGGGGGTGCTCGCACGCTCACCGTGACTAACGTCGTCGGTTCGACGGCCGCTCGCGAGGCCGACGACACCCTCTTCATCCGCGCGGGGCCGGAGATCGGCGTCGCCGCGACGAAGACGTTCTCATCGCAGGCGGTCATGCTCACGCTGCTCGGCCAGCGCATCGCCGATGACGTCCAGGGCGAACCGTCGGCCGACCTCGAGTCGCTGTTGCCGGCGCTCGAATCGATGCCCGCCAGAATCGACGACCTCCTCGAGTACTCGAACGCCGAGGAGATCGCCGACCGGTACAGCGGGAGCGAGGCGTACTTCTTCATCGGTCGCGGGCTCGGCTTCCCCGTGGCCCTCGAGGGGGCCCTGAAGTTCAAGGAGATTACCTACGAGCACGCCGAGGGTTTCGCCTCGGGCGAACTGAAACACGGACCGCTGGCGCTGGTCACGCCCGAGACGCCGGTGTTCGCGATCTTCACCGGGCAGGAAGACGAGAAGACGCTGAAAAACGCCGAGGAGGCACAGACCCGCGGTGCACCCGTCATCGCGGTCTGTCCCGACGGCCACCCCGCCGTCGAGGTGGCCGACGAGCACCTGCGGATTCCCGACACCGATCCCGATCTGGCTGGGCTGGTCGCGAACGTCCAGCTTCAGCTCGTCTCCTATCACGCCGCCGACCTCCTCGACCGGCCGATCGACAAACCGCGAAACCTCGCCAAGAGCGTTACCGTCGAGTGACCCAGCAGATTCGACCCAGACTCAGACGCGACTGACGCCGCACGCGTTCGAATCCTCCCTCTTCCCTCGTATTTCGAATCGTTCCAGTCGATTTGCCGCGCGACACGGCGCAGTCGAGTCGCCGGGCTCGCGCGTCGATTCGTTGTACTCGACCGTCCGTCTCGAGATGGTGATCCTACCGGTCTCCGGTATAGAGCGCCGTCTCCGAGCAGTGAGTGCCGCCTCCGAACAGCGGACGACCCGACCGATCGGACTCGAGTAGGGGTCTCGAGGCCGCAGGACGCGAAACCACCCCCGTAGTCTCGAATCCACGCGGCGTCGGTCGTGACGACCCGTACTCGACCGATGTCGGAATCGAACGTGGAGGGTCACTGTGGCGATCGAGTTACGGTGACGTGGTCACCGATTTCGTGGGTATCGACCGATACCCTCCAAGTAGTCTAGGTGTTCGCCACTGCATAAAGGGTGCACCTGATTGCTCCGGGCGACCAACGCGACACGACGGATTGGATCGGATTGCGGTCCGCCGTCACCGATCCCGGTCGACCGTTTCACCGGGTGCCGTGGTCGCGCCGGTCGCGAGTTTCAACCCGGGCGTCAGACTCGTGTTGATGCCGGTCTTCGCCCCGTCTCCCGCGACGACGCCGAACGTCCGCCGGCCCGTCGAGAGCCGTTCGCCCTTGACCGTGAACGAGATGTCCGCGTCGTCGTGGCGACGATTCGCTACCGTCGTTCCCGCACCGAAGTTGACGTTCCGACCCAGGACGCTATCGCCGACGAAGGAGAGGTGGTTCACCGACGCTCCCCGCGAGAGGACGCTGTTTTTCACCTCGACACCGTTTCCGACCGAAGCGTCTTCGCCGATCACCGTCGCGCCCCGGACGGACGCGTTCGGGCCGACGGTGGCCCCCGACCGGATCAGCACCGGCCCCTCGATCACGACGCCGGGCTCGACCGTCGCTCCCGCTTCTACCACGACCCGACCCTCGAGGTGAGCCGCGTCGCTGACAGCGCCGTCGATCCGGTGCTCGAGCTCGCCGATTTTCCACTCGTTGGCCTCGAGCAGTTCCCAGGGGCGGCCCACGTCCAGCCACCGGTCGAGCGTGACCGGCGTGACCGCGTACTGCTCGATGACCCGCGTGAGCACGTCCGTGATCTCGCGTTCGCCCCGTTCGCTCGCGGGCACCTCGAGCCACTCGCGGGCGTCCGCCGGGAAGGCGTAGGCCCCGGCGTTGGCCAGGTTTGTCGGCGGATCGGCGGGCTTTTCGACGATGTCCGTGACGGTGCCGTCGGTCGTACTCAGGACGCCGTAGTTGCGGGGGTCCGACACCTCGGCGGCACAGACCGCCGGACACGCGTCGAACAGCCGATCGATGGCGGCCGGATCGTAGAGGTTGTCCCCGTTCAGCACGGCGAAGGCACCGTCGATGTGTTCGCGAGCCGCGTCGACGGCGTCGGCCGTCCCCGCCTGCGCTTCCTGGACGGCGTAGGAGACCGGGACGCCGCGGTACTCCTCACCGAAGTACTCCCGGACCGTCTCACTCTCGTAGCCGACGACGAGCACGATTTCGTCCGCGCCGGCGTCGATGGCGGCGTCGGCCGTGTGCGCGGCCAGCGGTCGGTCGGCGACGGGCAGCATCGGCTTGGGACGGGATGCGGAGAGTGGCCTGATCCGCGTCCCCTCACCTGCCGTGAGAAGGATGGCTTTCATCGAATCGACGTACGCCGATCCGGCGGATAATTATAGAGCTGTTACGCGGTCGACTCGAGCGACGGTTAGATGCCTCTCGAGTAGCCGACCAACTCATTTCCGGCCCGATTCGGCGACTCGATTCGGCGACCCGATTCGGCGGCCCGTCTCGGCACCGAATCCGGACCAGATCCGAACCGGATCCGATCCGGATAGTACCGAATCGGACGGGGCTCGAATGATCGATACGACAGTCCCGGTTCGGTCGCTTCGGGACGACGAACGGGAGGCCGGAAACCGGGCCGAAATACGGTATTTCGTTTCGGTAATCTTGTATTTCTCTCGAATGCGGGGCTAATACGTTCGATATTCGGAGTGTTTCGCTCGAGTGTCAATCGTCACTCGCGGTGAGAACGGCCGGTCTTCGTGTCGATTATGCGGTCTATAGTAAATACCGTTCTGTGGTTACAGGTTGTTGATGTCGACGGATCCATCCGCGAACTGGACGCCAATGACGTCCGGCCAGCAAACGACCGCCCCCCGATGTGTCAACTGTAGCAACCAGGTAACTCGACAGTTCGCTCGCGTCTTCGGCGACAACCGCGACGTCGTCCACGCTTGTCCCGACTGTGCGACGTACCGCGAAATGAAGACCTCCGATTTCATTCCGAAAGAAGCCAGGTGACGTCCTCTCCGCGCTAAAGGGTGGGGTGGGGCTTACCGAACCACACAGGTGGCGGTCTCCGTCAGTTCGGAGGGGGGATCTATGGGTTGCGACCGACGGCGTAGGCTCTGCCACGAAGCCGTACTCGTACCCCGTGTAGGGCTTCGAGGCATCTTGTTTTGTGTCGGTCGCCGCGGTCGGTTCACGTCTTTGATTTCGGCACTCGCCGTGGCAAACACCGAGTCAACTGCCAGTTTTCCGCGCACAGTCCTCGGCACATCGCGTTTGACTGTCACCATGCCGAGTCACACGAAAACCGGACGATGACGGCGCTGTATCCCCGCCCTCAAGGACGGGGATATCGCGCCTGCAATTCAAATAACCCGTTCGTAACACCCGTCTCGAGCGTTCCACCGTCGGCCGGCGGCTCTCTTCGATCAGTTGCCGCCGTCGTCACTTCCTCCCGTCGCGACGGCTTCGGTAACGAACGTCTTCGCGTCTTCGAACAGCGCCTCGGCGTCGGCCGCCGACCGCGCCTCTGCCGTGACGCGGATCAACGGCTGCGTGCCGCTGGCGCGAAGCAGGAACCAGCCGTCATCGGTCTCGACCCGAACGCCGTCGAGCGTATCAATTTCGTCGTATCGCTCGTTCACCCCCTCGTTGACGTCGGCCATCACCGTCGCCTTTCCTTCCACTTCGATCGACGTGCGCCGGATCGGATAGCCCTCGATGTCGCCGACGAGTTCGGAGAGCGCCCCTCGTTCGGCGACCAGTTCCACCAGTTTGCACGCCGCGAGCGGGCCGTCCGGACACAGCGTCTCCTCGGGCCAGATCCACGCACCGCTCGGTTCGCCGCCGAAGACGACGTCGGCCTCCGTCGTCCGCTCCGCGACGTACACGTCCCCGACCTGCGTCCGCGTCAGCGACGCGCCAACGTCGGTCAGCACGTCGTCGACGGCCAGACTCGTGTCGACGGGGGCCGCGACCCGGTCGCCGGATCCCGCCGCCTCTCGAGCGAACAGGGCCAATAACGCGTCCTTCGGGACGAAGGTTCCCGTCTCGTCGACGGCCACCATTCGATCGGCGTCGCCGTCGTGAGCGACCCCCAGCTCGGCGTCCGTTTCCGCGACGAGCGTCGAGAGCGTCTCGAGGGTCTCCGCCGTCGGCTCGCTCGGCCGGCCGGGGAAGGAGCCGTCCTCCTGGCCGTTGAGCGTTCGGACCCGGCAGCCGAGGTCGTCGAGCACTGACGCGGTCACGCCGCCGGTACCGTTCCCGATATCGACGACGACGCTCGGCGACCGCTCGAGGTCGACCGCCGACTCGATCGCGTCGGCGTGGTGGTCCCGAACGCCGTCGCGACGGGTTCGGTCGCCGACCCCGTCCCACGCGGCTAGCTCGTAGTCGTCCTCGCGAATCCGTCGTTCGACGGCTGCGCGCTGGTCGGGGCCGAAGGCCTTCCCCGACGGGTTCCAGAGCTTGAGCCCGTTGTCGGACGCCGGGTTGTGCGAGGCCGTCACCACGACTCCCGCATCGGCCCCGAGGTGGTTGACCGCGCGGGCGATCGTCGGCGTGGCCTCGACGCCGACTTCGACGACGTCGGCACCGCACTCGCGCAGTCCTGCGCCGACCGCTTCGACGAGCATCGAGCCGCTCTCTCGAACGTCGCGGCCGACGACGACCCGTTCGTACCCCTCCGAGGCGACGGTGCGGCCGACCGAGAGCGCCAGCGCCGCCGTCACCTCGTCACCCACCCGCCCGCGAATACCGCTGGTTCCGAACATATCGGTTCCTGAGGTGGGCTACTGCCTTACTATGCACGGGTTACTGCCGTCCGCTCCGCGCTCCGCCACCGGGTTCACAGCGGCCCGTGCCGTCGCCTCGAGCGGTCGTCGACGATCGATCCGCGGGGTGATCGTTGCGGGTGATCGTCCGATCGGTGAATCGTTAGTTCCTCCCTGCGATTCTGAACTGTCGGTACCGTATATGTGGCTCACACCGGTACGCTCGAGTGAGAATGAAACAGGACGGACCTGCGGCTCGCCGATGGCGTCTGCTGGCCGATCGACGCGATTTTCGATCAATTGCTAGACGTATAACCTGGATGACGACCACACGCCGTTCCGATCTGATCGCCCCTGACGGACAGTCTTCGGACCCACCTCGTATTGCCCCTCTTGATCGATACGCATGAGCGCGACCGAATCGGATTCCGAGCCCGACGAGGCCACGGGTGAGACCGGGGACGAGCGAAGCGACGAGAGCGAAGAGACGGCGGCAGAGAGCGCCATCTCCGAGTTCCCGCCCAGCGCGAAACTCGTCTACAAGGTCCTCGAGTACGAGGGTCCGCTGACCCAGGAGCGGATCGCCGCCGAATCCAGACTGTGTCCCCGGACCGTCCGCTACGCGCTCGGCAAGCTCGAGGACGGTGGCCTCGTGACCAGCCGCGTCTGTCTCGAGGACGCCCGCCAGTCCAAGTATCGGATCGGCGAGTAGCGAACGGAGCGCGTACCGTCATCCCGCCTCAACCTATTGTTCAACAGGGCGGACAGTTACCGCACCTGTGCAGTCGGCTCGGGGAGGAGAGTACTTTAGACGTTGCACTCAAGAGACGCATACGCATAGACGAGAGCAATGAGCCAGGGCTTCATCGAAATACTATTTGGCGACCCGTTTGCCGTTATGAATACGATCGGCCTAGTTGCGTTTGCACTCGTGGGGTCATCGAAGGCGATCCGCGAGGAGTTCGACGTATTCGGGATTACCATCGTTGGACTGGCGATGGCGTTCGCCGGTGGAGCGACACGCGATCTTCTCGTGACGCGAACTCCGTTAGCACTCCAGTCACCGATCGAAATCGGTCTGGGGCTACTCGGAGTCGGTTTGGCGATCACGTTGAGCGTCGTTCTGTCGTCTCCGGACACACATCCAATCACTCTCGTTTCGGATGCTATCGGCCTTGCTGCCTTTGCGACGACCGGTGCGATTGTCGCAACTGAGGCGGGCGTTTCAGCGTTTGGTATCGTCGCTATCGCGACGATCAACGCCGTGGGCGGTGGTGCGTTTGCAGATATTCTTCTCGATCGACCCCCGTTCATCCTTTTCGAGGATTTCTACGCGAGCTGTGCAGTCCTCGGTGGAAGTGCATACTGGCTGGTGGGGACGGTAGGTGCTACCGGAAGTACCGCTGCTGGGGTGTGTGCGATAGTGACCGTTGTGACTCGGTTAGCCGCGGTTACGTACAACTGGAATCTCCCGACAGTACAGAAATTAGGACTAGTACGTAACTAATCCGTTACAAACAAATCATTTGATTATTACGGGGGTGAGATGATGAGCGATCCTTCGAGCAATTCATAACTTAATTCGGTTCGAGAGCCTGAACGCTCACCGAGATAAAGTAGACGAACATAAACAAGAAGAAGCCCACGATAAGCGGAATGAGTCGGGCATCGATGACAGCGAGTTCCAATACTCCGACGACTGCGATTCCACTGACGAAGACCAGAATAACGAATACACCGACTGCATAGTAGAACCGAAGATCGGATTCGAAGTACTCCCGTATTCCCATGTTTAGCTGTTGATAGCTGGCGGAGAAAAGTGTGTTGTTAGTATCCGACGCCTAGTTGCGTGCGAATCACCTCGTCGTTTTCGAGTTCGTGAACGAATGCGACGGCGAGTTTGATCAGTATGTCAATCGTTTCAGTGGCTCCCATAGTAGCCGCGGACCTAGTCCTGATACTCTCGAACCTCGATCGTTCCGTCAGTGGCCACGGTGACGAGCATATCGTCGATCGTAAATGCGATGACCAGTTCCGAACTCGCGGAGTCGAGAAGCGTATCGAGGGCGTCCGGGTCGAGATAGTCACCGAACGTAAAATCGACCTCAGTGGGATCTTTCTCAACGTGGTCCGCGATTGTTTCAATCACTCGAATACTATCGGGAACCGGAGGAGAAGGGGACCGAGACCCCCTGTCGCGCTCAGTCATGGGTATACAAGGTAATACTGTAACCTTTGTATGATAGTTTCGATATGTAGAAATTCCGCTCGAACGTGATAGCAACCGGTATCGATTTGTTCTCGGCGAATTCGTTCAGCACGTCCGAGGAACGTCCGTTATCTCACCCTCGAGGGGAAACGCTCTCGTATCCCCGCCGATCGTCCTGTCCGCATCGTCGAGTTCAACATTTGTATCGGCTGCAACACTGCTAGTCATCCCGTATTCTTTTACGGCAATTATATGATATATGCATGAAGACGCCAGTCGTCCCTATCTCTCTGCTACTCGTCATCTATTCGAGTGATGTATCGAGTTCCGCCGGTTGGGGTTCTCAGGGGGACGCGCGGACAGCTGTGACAGCAGGGACGCTACCGGTGTTTCTGATACTGATCGACCAACAGGTCGACGCCGAACGACCCCGACGTGATCTCGTAGTGGGTCTCGAGGCGCGGGTTGAACTTCGCCTTGTACCGGTTGATGCTCGGGACGCCGGCGCCGACGAGGTCGTACTCCTCGATTCCCTCGCGGAGGCCGTCGCGCATGACGTGCCAGTCCAGCAGATCGTTGATCGCGATATCGACGTCCGCGTCCGGTTTGACCCCGCCCTGCCACCGATACCGCGTCCGATCGGACTCGACGACGAGGATGCCGCCGAGGAACTGGTCGTCGACGCGACAGACGTAGGGCCGGATCGCGCCGTCGGGGAGCTGCTCGTGGAGCGACCTGGCGAAATCGGGCTGCAGCCGGAACGGCTGCCCCTGGTTCTCGTAGCGTTCTCGGACCTTCTCGACGATGCGTTCGACGTCATCGGAATCGCCCTCCTCGATCGCGTAGCTGTCGTCGTCCGCGTTTCGGATGTTGCTCCGAGCATCGCTACTGAACCGCCCCAGTAGCTCTTCTTCGGTCCCCTCGAGGTCGACGACGTATGTGTGACAGGGTTTGACATCGTACTCGTTCCAGACGAACGGACGAATGTCGTCGAACTCGGCGGTGACGAACTTGCTGTACAGCGGCGATATTTCGGCGTCGATCCACTCGAGACAGCCCTCGAGGAATCGCTTGATCCGGCGATCGGCCTTGCGCTGTTTGAGCTTGTCGACGTTCAGCAGGGCGGGTCCGAGGTACGACGTCCAGGAGTGTGGTGCCGGGGAGAACGCGCCGGTCACCGGGCCTTTGGTGTACTCGAAGACGGGGAAGATCCCGACCGGCTCCTGCCCTTTGAACCCGGCGAGCAGGTGCGGAGTCGTTCCGGTGTATTCGGCCTGCAATCGGAGCGCTTCCGCTCGGAAGAACGGGTTCGATCCGTCGGATCGTTCGACGTACCGGTTCCACTCGTTATCGTCGGTTCGCGGATCGAGGGTGCGGATTTCGACGCTCATAGATAGCCCAGATCGGAGAGTCGGTCTTCGACGGTCCCGTCGTCGGTCGCCCTGATCGGCTCCGGGTCGTAGGCCGGGTACGGTCGCTCGGTGGTCCCGTCGACGGCCGGAAGCGCGTTGCCGTCCATCGCGGCGTCGACGGGGACGTCGAACAGCGAACAGATCGTCGGCGCGATATCGAAGATCGTCGCCCCCTCGAGCGCGGCGGACTCGTCGAACGCCGGCCCGGCGGCAGCGACGACGCCGGTGGGCTTGTGGTTCCACGGCTCCATCGGCTCGCCGAAGCGCTCACCGCCGAGGTCGGCGACGATCGCGTTGTCGAACCCCGCCGGAACCGTCAGAACGTCGGGTGCCTCGTCGACGTGCGGTCCCTCGAAGTAGCTCTCCCTGGGTTCGACGGCGTCGAACATCGGCTCGCCGTCGGGCGTCCGGACGGCAGCTAGCATCTCGATGAGTTCATCGCGGACGCGCTCGTACGCCGCAGCCGGAACCTGTCCGTTCGGCTCGCGTCCCTCGAGGTTGATCCGGACGCCGAGTTCGCTCTTCGAGCGGACGTACGCCCGAGAGTTCGGGAAGTCGACCTGTTCGCTCGCCGCCCGGATCATATCCTTGGGCACCCGCTTGCCGATCGGTTCCTTCAGCCCGACGCGCTCGAGCGCGTCCGCGATCCGCTGGGTCGTCAACCCGACGGTCGCGGCTAGGTTCATCGCCCGCTCGAGCGCACCGGGTCCGGAGTCGCCGGCGGCCGAACCCTCGAGCAGGTCGTTCTCCCAGGATTTCGACCAGTCGGGCATTCCTTTACCCCCGCTCTGAGCGCACACGTACCCCGCGTCCCGGAGGAACTCGTTGACGCGGAACTCGTCGCCGGTCACTTTTCCCATGCCGTGATCACTGACGATCAGGACGTTATCGGGGTCCGTCCGCTCGAGCGTCTCCGCGAGCTGGCGGTCGACCGCCCGGTAGACCGCTTCGATCGCCTCCTTGTCTCCCGGTCGCTCGTGAAACACCGAGTCGGTCTGCTGGAACTGGAGGAAGCCGAAGTCCGGGGCGAACCGGCGAGAGAGATAGCGAAAGGCCGTTCCCCGGAGTTCGATCGTTCGTTCGTACCCCTCGATCGACCGGTCCGGTGCGGGAGCGCTCTGGGGGTAGAGCCAGTACTCGCCGCCACAAGCCAGCTTGACGTCCTCGAGGATCCCTTCGGGGTGACAGTCCGGATCTTCCGGGGCGGTCAGTCCCGGGATCAACGCGCCGTTGAACGTCCGAGGCGGATGGGTCACCGGGACGTTGACGACGACGCTCGAGAACCCGTTGTCGCTCAGTAGTTCCCAGACCGGCCGCTCGCGGACGTGAGTCGCGTTGACGACGTCCCAATCGTAGCCGTCGAAGGAGAGGAAATCGTAAACACCGTGTTTCCCCGGATTTTTCCCGGTGTACAGCGACGGCCAGGCGCTGGCCGTCCAGGGCGGAATCTGGGACTCGAGAGGTCCCGAAGTGCCCGTTTCGAACAGCCGCTGTACGGTGGGGAGTTCGCCCGACTCGAACATCGGCTCGAGCACCGGTCGACAGCCGGCGTCGAGCCCGACGACGAGCAGACGAAGGTCATTGTCGTCAGTCGAACCTGCCATGGACGCGTTATCTGCCCGCCCGGGCTTTGTTATGCGAGTGCTTTGCCCGTCAGTTCGGTATCGCGGAGCGAGTGAGCCGTCGAGCGTCGGCTGTAAGTAGCCATTGCCACCTGGTCCCGAGCTGTATCGTCCGGTTCACTAAGACCACGCGACTCCGAACAGATTCGATAACCGCCGCTCTCGGAATCGATCTACCAGCGGTCACACGTATGATAACAGCTACCCCTTCCGTCTTCGATCTCTCCCGCTCGCGCTCGAGTACGGGAGGAATCGACTCCTTCGTCGACCGGCACGCCCCCGATGTGGAATACACGCACTACGGCTCCGGGAAAGCCGCGCTCAGAGACGGGCTCGCCGGGGTCGCCGATCCCGACGGAAACGTCGTCGTTCCGGCCTACCTCTCGCCGGCGATCGCCGAACCGTTCCACGACCTCGGGCTCGAGACGCGGTTCTACGCGATCGAGGGGACGTTGGCTCCCGATTTCGCCGATCTCGAGGCACGGATCGACGACGACACCGTCGCGGTCATGTCCGTCAACTACTTCGGCTTTCCACAGCCCGGTCTCGAGCGGATCGCATCGCTGACCGACGAGTACGACTGTTACCACGTCGACGACAACGCGCATTCGCCACTCAGCGTCCACGAGGGGACGCTGCTGGGCACCTACGGCGATCTCGGTATTACGACCCTGCGCAAGCTGCTCCCGGTTCCCAATGGCGCCCTGCTCTATCGAACCGACGAGGAGATTCGCGAGCGGTATTCCCCCTCGTCGTTCGCCGGGCGCGCCGATCGCGCCGGGACCGTCGACTGCCGGTTCCTTGCCACGTCGGTCGCCGGAGCCGCCCTCGAGGCGAGTCCGTCGCTCTACCGGTCGGTCGAGTCCGCCCTCTCCGACGGTTCAAACGGCTCGAAATCGGTCGATCCGAAAGCGAGATACGAGGCCGCGAAAGTACCCATGTCGAAGCTCTCGGCGTCGATCGCCGACGCCGCAGATCCGGACGCGATTCGGAAGCGACGGCGGGAGAACTACCGAACGTGGCGAGATATCCTCGACGATCGAAACGACGTGACGCTACTGTCCGACTCGCTTCCGACCGGGATCTCGCCGTACGAATTCCCCGTCCGGACCGACGATTCGGCCGCGATTCTTGCGGAACTCGAGGCGGCCGGCGTTACGGGGGCCCACACCTGGCCGACACTCCGACAATCCGTTCGGGGGAACGACGAGTACGAGACCGCAAATCGGCTCTCGCGGGAGCTCGTCGTGCTTCCCGTCCACCAGGGGATCGAGCCGTCCGCGATCGAAGCGGTCGGCGGTCGCCTCCGACGGTGACGTGACGGGACAATCGGCGCCCGACGCGGTTTCCGCCGCTCACTCGCCGGCGGCCGATGGAGTCAGTTCCGCGCGGACGTCGTCGGACAGCGCGTACGTCCGTTCGCCGGTGCGCTCGAGTATCCCTTCCGTCCGCAGCTCCGAGAGGAGACTCTGCACCGCGACCGTCGATCGGTTCACCCGAGCCGCGATCGGCTCCGCTTCGAGCGGACCGTCCTCGGCGAACACGGTCAGAATCTCGCGCGCCGCACCGACCGAGCACTGCGATCCCTCGCACGCTCGAGTGACTCGAGCACGGACCCACGAGGTCTCGAGTAGCTCCGCGAGTTCGCGCTCTTCGTCCGCGACGACGAGCGTCGAATCGTCGGCCGCAGCCGCGTTCGACCCGCTCTCGCCGTCCGAACTGGCCGCAGCATCGACGGGCGTGTAGCCGAACTCGATGTCGTCGCCGCCGGCTTGCAGAATGGGTGACTCGGCGTCGGTTCCGCTCTCGGTAGCCCCGTTTCCGTCGGTGCCCTCGCGTTCGAGGTCGCGGACGACCTCGCGTAACTGTTCGTTGTCCGTGCGAAGCGTTTCCAGTTCGTCCTCGCGAGCCGCGAGTTCGGTCTCGAGGCCCTCGATCCGGTCGTCGCGCGCGTCGAGCGCCTCCCGAAGCTCGTCTCGTTCGGTCTCCAGTTCGGCGATCTCCTCGTGGAGCCGGCGCAGGTCGTCGCTCGAGCCGGGGAGCTCCGCCTGGACCGTGTCCGTGTTCTGCAACGCGTCGGCCATCTGTCTGGCCGCACTCGAGACGTCCCGCGCCGAGGACAACTCGTCCTCGAGGGTTTCGATCCGTTTTTCCTTCTTCTCGAGTTCGTTCTCGAGTTCGTTAATTCGGTCCTGTTCGCGGTCCTTTCGCTCCGAGATGTCCTGGAGGTCGCCGACCAGCGTGTCCGAGACGGACTTGAGTTCGGGGCGCTCGAAGTCCTCGAGGCCGGGCGTCGCGCCGGCGTCGAAGGTCCGCTTGCGTCGGAACTGGATCTTTCGGACGTCGACCTCGGTCCAGTCGGTCTGCACGAACGCCTGCCCGTCGTCGAGGTCGGCGACGAGCTCCGAGTACTCGGTGTCGATGATCCGGCCGACGACCTTGGTGTCGTTGTCCCAGGTCAGCCGGTGCCAGACGAGCCAGTTCGCCTGCGTGATGAAGTCCTTCTTGACGTCGGCGGGTCGCTGGCTGATCCCCAGGATTCCGAGGCCGTGTTTCCGGCCGCGCTTGCTGATCTTGATCAGCAGGTTTCCCGTCTCGCCGACGCCGCCGCCCTCCGGGATGTACTCGTGGACCTCCTCGACCACCAGCAGGAACGGCTTCTTCATCTTCTTCTCCTTGACGAACAGCTGACGGGCGACCTCCCGGAGCAACTCGTCCGCCTCGCTCTCGTCGAGGTAGCCCGAGACGTCGAGAATGACGGGGACGTTCTCCTCGAGGGCGATGGTCGCCATCTGTTCGGCGTGTTCCGGCCCGATCTGGATGTCGCACTCCTCGTCGGCCCCGGCGTGGAGCATCTCGTACTCCTCTTTGAGCCCGTAGTACTCCCCGTCGGTGTCGACGATGAGGAGGGGGTAGCCGGCCTCGAGCAGTTCCTCGGCGATGACCGACGCGGTGTTCGATTTCCCGGAGCCCGATTTCCCCGTCACGAACCCGCGACCGGTCAGCAGTTCCACGACCGGCAGTTTCAGGTTCGCGCCGTCGGCCGTTTCGCCGACGAGAATCTGGCGCTGGGTCTGTCCGTCGCTCACCGCCACCTCACCCCGCGACCGCGTGGCTCGTTCATACTATCAGTACAGTTCGAACACGCGACCTTGAATATTGGCCTCGATTCGGAGCCGGTTTCGCGGCCCGTTCCGACTCACCCCTCCGTCCTTCGTCCCCCGGCCCCCTCCTCATCCTCGCCGGTCTGTTCCGTCAGTCCTCGCCGCGCTCGACGGCCTGCTCGCGGACCGTGATCCCCTTGCGACCCAGATGCTGAAGCTGTTTCCGAGCGAAGTCCTCCTCGCGCGTTCCTCGAGTCGCGAGGACGTAGACGAGCGCGCCGCCGGCGGGACGCATCGTCCGCCCGGCGCGCTGGGTTCCCTGCCGCCGCGAACCGCCCAGGCCGGAGGCGACGATCGCCAGATCGGCCGTCGGCAGGTCGATCCCCTCGTCGCCGACCCGCGAGATGAGCAGGAGATCGCGCTCGTTCCGGCGGAACTCCTCGAGCAGCCGCCGCCGTTCGTGGTGGGGGGTCTCGCCGCTGAGGAAGGGCACCTCGAGCGCCTCGGATAACTCGCGGCCCTGATCGAGATAGTCGACGAAGACGATCGTTTTCGCGTCGGGGTGGGCCGACAGCAGGTACCGGACCTCGTCGATCTTCCCCCGGTTTTCCGCGGCGATGCGGTACTTCTCGCGGCCCTCGGCCGAGCCGTAGGCGTTGGCCTGTTCGTCGTCGCCCCACGGCACGTAGCGGATCTCGAGTTCGGGTTCGGCGACGAAACCGGCCTCGAACAGCGCCTCCCAGTCGGTGCCGATCGGCGGCCCGACGAGGGTGAAGATCTCGGTCTGGCGGTCGTCTTCCCGGATGGGGCTCGCGGACAGGCCGAGTCGGTGTTTGGACTGCAGGTGCGTGCTCCGCCGGTACACGTCCGAGGGGACGTGCTGGCACTCGTCGAAGATCACCAGCCCCCACTCGCGGTCGTCGAACAGCGAGCGGTGGCGATCCATCCCCGCGATCTGGTAGGTGGCGACGGTCACCGGCCGCACTTCCTTCCGGCCGCCGTGGTACTGGCCGATCTGGTGGGGCTCGAGCGAAGTGTGCTCCCCGATCGCGTCGGCCCACTGCTGTGCGAGATCCCGACTCGGGACTAACACGAGCGTCTCGCCCTCGACGTGGGCCATCGCGCCCATCGCGGCTATCGTCTTCCCGCTGCCCGGCGGGCCGACGAAGACGCCCTCACCCGCCTCGGCGAAGCGATCGACCCACGTCTGCTGGTAGTCGCGCAATCGCACCCCGAGGTCGATCGGCAGTTCCTCGCCGGAGGCCAGTTCGCGGTGGTCCTGAACCGGATAGCCGGCCTCGTAGAGGATGCGCTTGATCGCGGCCTCCGACCCCTCCTGCACCCAGTCCTCGGTCTCGGAAATCGGCGCGTGGACGTGTTCCTCGTCGAGTTTCTGCCGGGCGACGTTGCCCATTATCTCGGGACTCTGCGCCTCGAGGACGGTGTAGCCCTCCTCGTGGGTCACCAGCCGGAACTGGTGGGCCCGGTCCCACTGGCTTTCGACCCACTCCTCGAGAGCGTCCGACCGCTGGCCCAGCGCCTGCCGCATCGTCCGCGCGAGGTCCTCGAACGAGTCGTGAGGCGTGCCCCAGATATCCGCCGGTCGAACGACGTAGCGGTAGCCCTGTTCACCGTTCGCATCCGCGAGGTGAGCGAACTGCGATAGTTGCGCACGCGTGAACTGGTCGGGCCGATCGACGACGATTTCCCGCTGTTTCGGAAAGACTACCACTCGTTCGCGGTCCGTCAGGTCCTCGAGCTCGGTCGGGTACCAGACGACGGGATCCGTCGAGACGGACAGTCGCTCGAGTGCGCCGCGTTCGGCGAGGGCCTCGAGTCGCTCGTTCGCTTCCTCGTGGGGGAGCTCGAGGGCGCGGGAGACGGCCGCGGCGGTGAGAACGGGCCGTCCCTCCTGCTGGCTGGCGTCGTGGAAGTCGGCGATGGTGAACTCGTCGGCGGTGGGTTCTTCGGCTGCGCCGTTCTCCTCGCCGGAATCGCTCTCCACGCCGGCGTCCGTCGGCTCCGCGTCGCCCGCCGCTGTGGGCTCGCTTCGCTGTTCGTCGGCGGGCGTCGAAGAACGTTCGTCGGTCACTGCCCGGTCGTAGCGGCGGTGGGGGTAAACCGATTTCGCTCGCCGATCACGGCCAACAGATATGCTGGATGAGAACGTACGTCGTCGTATGTACCGCGCGATCCTCCCCGAAGGTCAGATCGTCTGCGAGCGCTACGATCACACCGACAACGGACTCGAACTGTACGCCGACGACGACCGGTTCCTCGCGTTCGTTCCGTACAGCAACCTCCACGCGCTGCTCGACGAGGAGGTCTACGAGGAAGACGAGAACGACCGCTCGATCATGTAGCCGGCTGTTGGTCGATCGCCTCGAGCTGCTCGCGATACCGGTTCCGAACCGTGACGACGGTCGTCTGGGCGGTGTCGGCGACCGCTCGCTGCGGGATGGTTTCGTCGCAGAGCAATCCGGCGGCGTAGATCGCCGCGGCGGCGAACCCGGTCGGTGACTTGCCCGAATGGAGCCCCTTCTCGGTCGTCAGATCGATGATCTCGACGGCCTTGGTTTCGACATCCTTGTCGACGTCTAGATCCGAGCAAAATCGCGGGACGAACTGCCGAGGGTTCGTCGGCTCGAGGTTAATATCCAATTCGTCCGCAATGTAGCGATAGGTGCGACCGATCTCGCGCTGGTCGACGCGTGAAACCGACGTTACTTCCTCGAGGCTCCGCGGTATGTCCTCTTTACGACACGCGGTGTAGAGCGCGCTGGTCGCGACACCCTCGATCGATCGCCCGCGGATGAGATCCTGCTCGAGCGCCTGTCGGTAGATGACGCTCGCGGTCTCCTTGACCGGCTTGGGGACGCCTAACGCGCTGACCATCCGATCGATCTCGGAGAGGGCGTATTTGAGGTTTCGTTCGCCCGCATTTTTCGTTCGAATTCGTTCCTGCCAGACCCGGAGTCGATGGAGTTGCCCGTGTTTGTCGGCCGACATCGAGTGACCGTTCGCGTCCTTGTTGCGCCAGTCGATGGTCGTCGTCAGCCCCCGATCGTGCATTGACTGGGTCAGGGGCGCACCGACCCGCGAAAGTTCGTCGTGCTCCTGGGCGTTGAACGCTCGCCATTCCGGGCCGTAATCGATGGGATCTTCGGTGAGAACGAGGCCGCACTCCTCACAGACCCGTTCGCCGCGGTCCGGATCGTGGACGATCGTATCGGTCTCGCAGTCTGGACAGAGACCAGCCTCGACCGCCTCCGACTCCGATTCGGTGCTGGCGTGATCGATTATAGACCGCGTCATCAGTATCCGACCGAAACCGTGCAGTCACTGTAAGGGGTTCACATGGTTTCGCGGGAAACACCGACTTACTATTCTGACGCCTGACTGTCAGGAAGCGTATTCACCGGATGGATTCGGGGAACGTCTCCGCGACAGCCAGTAAGGAGTCGCGTCGCCGACGCTACACCGAGCGGCGACGACCGACGCGACTGTCACTCCCTCGAGCAAACAGCTGTGACGGTCGCGTCGAGACCGTGTCCCATCGGTCGTATCCGGGTGAAACGGCCGTCACCGGTCGCTTCGACCCGCATTGATGTATGTGATCGCGACGCATGAAATGGGGGGATCGTTGACTCGAGCCGCCAGCGTAAATCCCTCTATTCGGCGTGTAAACCCGTCGTTCGTGTATGAACTGTCGATCGACTTTATATCCGCTGGGCCGAACGATCGGTATCGCTGCCGTGTTGTTACTCAGTTCCCCGAGTCGCGTCGGTATCAGACCCGTTCTCGGTCCGCGTCTCCGTACGCTGTCGATACGCGCCCACAATCGATCGGTACCGACCGACTTCGCCGGCGACCGAGAGCGGCTGTCGCGACGGCGAGAAGTCACCACTGTGACTCCTTCGGGAAGCCGTTCCGTACGTCCTTTGCAGCCGGTGCGAAACGTGGCCGTTTTTAAGAGTATCTCTGTTGGTGTTCAACTTGGTGTGTCAAACGTGATTTGGACCCGCCGTTCGAACGTACAGCGGTCACCGTCGAGCCGATGCTCCGGTGGCTTTTCCTGCCGGGTACTGGGGACAACGAACGCGAATGGGGTCGCTACGATCGGAGGATCGCGATAATGTCGTCGGTAGATACCTCACTTCCGGACGAGATCGCCTCGGTCACCGACGAGACGGACGAGCGGCTCTCGAAGGACGTCATTTTCGAGCTGTTAAAGAACCGCCGTCGGCGAGAAGTCCTCGCGTACCTTCTGGACGCCGACGAAACGGTGACGCTCGGCGAACTCGCGGAACAGATCGCCGCCTGGGAGAACGACACCGATATCAACGCCCTCAGCTCCGACCAGCGAAAACGAGTCTACGTCGCCCTCTATCAGACCCATCTGCCGAAGATGGACGACGCGGGTATCGTCGAGTACGACCAGGATCGGGGGTTGATCTCGCTCGCGGACAACGCCGACCTGTTGATGATGTACCTCGATACGGATACCCATCGACAGGATCGGTGGGATCGGTGGTACGCCGGGCTTAGCGTGACCGGCGCGTCCCTCATCGGTGCGGCGTTCCTGGGGGTCCCGCTCCTGTCGGCCGTGCCGATGACCGTCCTCGCCGGCCTCGTCGTCGCCGCCTTCTTCTGTCTCTCGACCGCTCACGTCGTCCGGAACCGTCATCACGAACGCAACGTCGACGGAAAGCTCTCTCGTATTGAGTAACCCCACGTCCACGCGGCGGCGGTCCCGTCCGTGGCTGCAACGAGTTCGCGTTGGGACCTCGCTCCTCGAGCGACGCGTTCGTTGATCTCCTGCCGATTGGACGCCGATCCTCTGCCGATCGGACGCCGATCCGTTCGTCCGGTCGGGGTCCGTGTTCGTCGCCGTACTCGTCACCATCTCTCCCCGTGATCGCGCTCGCCGCACGCGGATGGACGACGGGATCAATCCGCTCTCTCATGGCGGTCTCCCGTCGGCCGCTAAGAAGGCTTTTTATTACCCGCTTCCGTACATTCAACTGGCTCCCGACGACCGTCATCCAGTACCGGAACAGTCGCGTGCCAGCAGCTGTTCTCGGCGCGGGAGCCTTCTAACGCGAACGGCTTGGCCGGTGCGCAAATTTCGTGTTTCAGTGGCTACGATACCGTCTCGAGTCGGTTGCCCCGCAGGCGATCGCCCGGGACGGCAGGCGATCGAACAGAACTCGCGCTTCGGGTCGACCGCAGCCGATTACCGCTTTCGGTAGCCACGATCTGGCGGTCATAAACGCGGCCATTACTATGCCGCTGACTCTCACGTTTCCTCACATGGTTGGCATCACTGGGCGAACGCCGGATGCGGACGACGGAACGTTCGCCAGATCGCTCGAGCCGCTCGTTCACACGGATCGGTACGAGGCCGACGTGGTCTTCGAATCGGCGTCTCGTTCGGTCGGGACGACGGCGTATCCCGAGTATCCGATCCGAATCGTCGAGAACGACGAGTACTGGGTCTGTCTCGAGGGCCGGATCTACGACCGCGACGACGAGACGCTCGAACGCGAACTCCTCGAGGTCGCGGCGCACGTCCTCGCGGCCGACGGCGACGACGAGTTCCTGACCGAATGGGTGCTCGAGACCGACGGCGAGTTCCTGCTCGTCGCCGCCGACAAGGGAAGCGACCGGCTCGGCTTGCTCAACGATCCGCTCGCTCGGCTGCCGACGTACTACTTCCACGACGGGGAGACGTTTCTGTTCTCGCGGGAACTGCGCTATCTCATCAACGAGGCGCCGATCGAGGGGTTCGATCCGATGGGCGCCGCTCACTGTCTCCTCTTCGGCTACTCGCTGGGCGACCGGACGCTGATCGACGGGGCGAACCGGCTGCGTCCCGGGACGAAACTCACCGTCGATCCGGAGCGCGGCGCGATCACGGAGACGACGCTCCACCGGTTCGACTTCGGCGAGCCGGCCTACGCGGATCGGAGCCGCTCGCGAAACGCCGCCGAACTAGTCGATCGGTTCGAACGGGCCTGCCGCCAGCGGTCGGGCGACGGCACTCGCGACGTGATCTCGCTGAGCGGGGGGCTCGACTCGCGGTCCGTGCTGGCCGGGTACCACGCCGAAGGGATCCCGACGACTGCGGCGACGATGGCCTCCGACGAGTTCGTGCCGCCGTCCGACGTCGAACTCGCTCGAGAGCTGGCCGACGAGTTCGATATCGACTGGCAGCGCTACGATGTCGGGCCGCCCGACGGGTCGGATCTGGACCGGATTATCAAGACGAAAAACGGACAGATCGGTCTCCTGACTTCGTTCATCCTCGACTTCTTCCGACAGCTTCGGGCGGAGTACGACGCCGGCCTGACCTACGTTACCGGCGACGGCGGGGACAAGGTACTTCCCGATCTCACTCCCGCGACGCCGATCGACGACGAATCGGCGCTGGTCGACCACGTCATCGCGGAGAACTGCTTTCTCTCGCTCGAGCAGGTGGCTCAGATCACGGGGCTCTCCGTGGACGCGATTCGCCGGAGCGTTCGTGATCGGCTTCGACTGTACCCCGAGACCGATCCCGACGCGAAGTACGTCCACTTCCTCGTCTACGAGCGCGGCGTCAACTTCCTGTTCGAGGGAGAGGACCGGAATCGGTTCTTCTTCTGGAGCACGACCCCGTTCTACTCGATCGATTTCTTCCGGTACGCGATGAACTGCCCGCCCGAGCAGAAGGCCCGCTACAACCTCTATCGCTCGTTCCTCACGGAACTCGCGCCCGCCGCCGCGGCGTTGACTCACCCCGATTACGGCGTCCCCGTCGCCTCGACTCGCCACGAAGCCGCGGCGTTCGTCGACGACCTGCTGTCGCGGTATCCACGGGCGTTCGACGTCGTGCGCCCGATCGTCAAATCGCTCAACGGTCTCGACACGGAGTCCCAACTGAGACCGAGCACGGTCGACTGCATTCGAACGCAGATCGAACAGTGCGAGGCCGTCGACGACGTGCTCTCGACCGACGAACTCCACGCGTTCCTCGACGCGTACGCGGACCACGATCGGCTGTCGGTCTACCGCCTCTTCGCGCTCACCTCGTTTATCGACGATATCCACTCCACGGAGAGCGTCCTCGAGTCGCGGCGGGATGTCGTCTTCGGCTGACTGTCTCGTTTACCTGTTCGACAGGTGAGTCGTCAGGTCACAATTCTGGTGTACGCGTTCGTTTCCCCGCTTCTGACAGTTCCGATACCGCTACTATCTTTATACAATATTAGATGTTGATGAGTAAATACATCACCCCGCCGCAGCCGTCTGGTTTTCAATATAAAAAACCGTGATCGAATTGCGTAATTAGAGAAAAAATCTGCGATGATATAATTAAAATCACAAAATCTTACTGATATTGAGGCAGGAAAGTTTATGGTCGGGTAGTGTTCTCTCACAGATCGCATGGCACGCGACGAACCGGTACGGGACACAGACGGTCCCGCCGAACCGACAGTTAGTGACGACGAACAGAACGAACACAGTATACTCGACCGACGATCGTACCTGAAGTTAGCCAGCGCGACGGCCGTCGCAGCGGGCGTCGGGACGACTGCGGCGAGCGCGGCCGACGGTGACTACGAGGTCATCGAGGCGCGCGGCCAGTCGATCAGGATCGACTCGGGCGAGACCTGGGAGAACAAACTCATCGACTTCGGCGATCGAAACAACATCACGATCGCCGCCAAGGGATCGAACTGGACGATCCGGAACATCGGCTTTACGGGCACTATTCCCTACAACGAGACCATTTTCGGAGTCTGCGATTCCGGCTCCGGAACGTCGGTGATTGAGAACGTCTACTTCGGCGAGTCGACCGGCGAACAGCCGAGTAGCGAGCGCTCGATCTGCATCTGGGTCGACCCCGACCACTCGGGACACCTGGACGTGACGAACGTCAATTTCAACGTTCCCGGAAATAACGGTATCTACGGCTCCGCGCCCGCCTACAACGGCGACGGCGGGACGATCGCACTCGAGGGCTGTTACGGCAACGACTGCCATCACACCGCCTTCCGAATCGGTGACTGTGGCATGTCCATCGAGGACTGCGTGAGCTACAAGAGCGGGACGCGCGCGGCGAACCGCAACATCTGGGTCTGGGAAGGCAACTACGGCGGCGGCGCGACCGTCCGCAACTCCCACTTCATCACGAACGGCACGGGCGGCTCGGTCGTGACGAACGGGAGTCCGAACCTGACGCTCGATAACGTCCACACCGACGACGGCCGCGGCGACGGCTCGAACCCGCAACACTTCGTTCCCGACGGCTGTCCGGAAAGCGGCGAGGAAGCAGCGAGCGGCGGCAGCGGCGGTGGTTCGTCGAGTCCGCCCTCGAACGACGTGAGTGATGCGGACGAGGATCTCCCCGAGAACACTCTGACGGTCACCGGGACCGGTGACGCGACGGAGTACTACATCGAGACCACCGACGAACTCGTCGCCGATCCGAACGCCGGCTCGCTCGAGGTTCACGACGAGATCGACGGCACGAGCGCGTCAGGCTGGGTGACGACGTCGGCCCACGTCGACGGGTTCCGCTTCGTCGGCGACCTCCACGAGGTCGCGTTCCGACAGGGCTCGGCCCGCGTCGAGGTCAACGGCGAGGTGATCGACCCCGATCAGTACAACGGCGACGAACCCAGCCTCGAGAACACGCTGCTGGTCGACGGGATCGGCACCGCGAGCGGAACGAGTTACGAATTTGCGGTCTCGGGGGCCGTCGAAAAGGCGACCGTCGAGGGAGCCACGATCGACGACGAGGACGCCATCGACGGCGGTCACGTCACGGGCGGCGTCGCCGGCTGGCGCGACGGCTTCAGGTTCGGCGGCGATCTCGAGGAGCTCACCGTCGACGGCGATGCCCGCGTCCTGGTCAACGGCGAGCAGATCGACCCGGCCGACTACGGCCAGGAGCAGCCACACGTGCTGACGCTGGTCGGCAACGGGTCGTCCGCAAACTACGAGATCACGGTCGACGGCACGATCGAGACGGTCGCCGGCGACGATTCGGAGGACCACGCGACGGTATCCTCCGGGACCACGGTCGAGGGATCGATCGAACGCGGCGCTCAGCGCTTCCGATTCTCCGGGACGCTCACCGACGTTACCTTCATCGACGGCTCGGCACACGTCTACCTCGACGACCGGCGAATCGACCCCGATCAGTACGGCGAGCAGGAACTGCTCCCCAACGCCATCGTGATCGACGGCGCCGGCACCGACGGCGAGACGAGCTACTCCTTCGCTATCGACGGCGAGGTCGTCACCGCGAGCTACCGCGACGCGTCGGTCGACCCCGGCGACGAGATCGACGGCCGATCCGTCACCGGCAGCGTCGACGACGAACTGGACGCCTACTGGTTCGACGGCGACATCGCGGACTTCCGACTCCGCGGCAACGCGAGCGTCGACGTCCAGTACAACGCCCGAAGCGACTGACCGGTCTCGACCGGTTTTTCTGACGGAACCGTTCCTCGAGCGATCGCGTTCGGACCCTGTGTCCTGTGCGTGATCGCGTTCGCGACAGCGGTCGCGACCGTCCGCCGAGTTCAGACCGTGTCCGCCCGGATCGGCTCGCTCGACGGGCGATCGATCCCCTCGGTCGACTCGAGCGCGGTGCGACAGATTCGCTCGAAGCGCTCGGCTTGGGCGGTCCAGCGAAACGCGTCCGCGTCTTTGCGAGCCTGCGCACCGAGGCGCGACCGGAGCGACGGGGATTCCACGAGCATCGTCAACTTGTCCGCGAGATCCTGGGGATCGCCGGTGCGGGCCAGCAGGCCGTTCTCCCCGTTGGACAGGTAGGTCGTGATTCCCTCGAGATCGGTGGTGACGACCGGGAGGCCACAGGCCATGGCTTCCAGGTTCGCCATTCCGAAACTCTCCTGGTGGCTCGGGAGACAGAACACGTCGGCTCCGGCGTGGTACGCCGGGAGGTCGGGATGGGTGACCTCACCGTGGCAGATCACGTCGTCGTCGATCCCGAGCGCCGCGGCCCGATCCCGAATCCGGGTGCGCTCGCCCCGTCCGACGAAGTGGAGTTCCTGCCGTCCGTCGAGGGCCGCGACCGCCTCGAGCAGGTCGTCGATCCCCTTCGATTCGATGAGTCGGCCGACGAACAAGATTGCTGGGTCGTCGCTCTCGAAGGCGGGCTCGACACCGGGCCGAAACTCCTCGGGATCGATGCCGGGCGGGACGACGCCCTCGAAGTCGTAGCCGAACGTCTCGGTGAGCCGCCGGGCGGTATCCGGCGAGTTGGCCAGCAGCAGATCCGTTTGGGAAAACCGGTCGCGAAGCCAGGCCGCCGGGGTGACGGTCGAGGCCTTGTGAAACGTGTAGACGGTCGGCACGTCGACGAGGTTCGAGAGGAGCAGGTCGTCCAGAAACTGGGATGTACAGAGCACGTCGAGCCGTTCGTTCATCTGATCGATGACGTCGTTACGGGCCGCCCACAGCGTCATCAGGAACTTCTTGCGGTTCTGGGTACCGAGGGGATTGATCGAATCGATCACCCGGGAGGGATGGTCGTCGAACGACGGGGTCTCGACGATCCGCACGTCCGACTCGAGCAACACGGGGGAGAAATCACCGCGTCTGGTATACAGCGTCACGTCGTTCGTCTCGCTGAGTTCGACCGCCATCCGCTGCGTGTAGACGGCGATCCCCCCGGCGTGTCGCGTTCCCGCAGCGTCGTGATAGAACCCGATGTGCATGCGCCAGTAGACGCGTATCAACTGGTTTGTTATTACGCTCGTACCGACAGTACAACCCGCCTATCTATACCGCTGCGCGTCTGCTGTGGGGTTTCGCGGCGTGGAACTCCGAGCCGCGGCCGGATCGCTCGGCGTGCTCGAGCCTCCCACTCGAGCAACGGCGAGAGAAACGGAAAAATCGAGCTTCTATATTAGTGATCGCGCGCGTTGTACTGGACGTCGACGCTCGCGTCACCACGGAGTTGGAAGTCGGTGACGTCGCCGTCGAACCAGTAGGCGTCGAGCCAGTTGCCGACGGCGCCGCGAACGGCTCGCCCCTCGATCACGTCTTCGTCGTCGATCGAAGCGTTCCGGTACTCCGACTTGACGACCGCGCCGTCGATCTCGAGGGAGTACGTGCTCGGCCCGTCGGCGTCGACGCCGTCGATCACGAGGGCGTGTGGAAGCAGTTCGTGCTCCCCGTATTCGCTCGGATCGATCGATTCGCCGTCGACCATCACGTCCGCCGCGCCGTCGCTAAAGGTGAGGTCCGTCAGCGCACCCGAGAATCGGAAGGACTGGGTTTCGTCGGTGAGCGAACTCTGAACCGTCGACCCCGAGACCGTCGTCGCGTCCGTTTCCGGCTGCGCGTCCGTCGCGAGTTCGATCGATCCGTCGACCGTGATCTCGTAGCTCGTCGGCGTCCCCTGTCCCGCGACCTCGAGGACGTGTGGAAGCTGTCGCCCGAAGTCGGCCGGATCGACCGCCTCGTCGTTGACGAGCACCGTTCCGGGGCCGTCGACGGTGAGTTCCGCGAGGTCGCCGTCGAACCGGAAGGCGTCCTTCCAGTCGGCCACGCTGCCCTGCACGGTAGCGCCGTCGATGGTGTCCTCGTCGTCGATCGTGGCTCCCTCGTAGTTGGCGTGTTCGATCGCACCGTCGACTGTGAACTCGTATCTGGTCGCATCCGACGGATCGCCGTCGACGAGGAGGACGTTCGGCAGTTGCGGGCTCTCCTCGTCGCTCGTCGCCTCGTCGCTGGCTCCGCGGCTCGAGCCAGCGGATTCGGTGCCCGATGCGGCTTCCTCGGGCGTCGTCGGGACACCGTCGGGGATGGAGAGATCGGGCTCCCTCGAGACGTCGCTGCCGATGGAGACCGTGGAACCGTTCGCCTCCCGAATCTGTCCGCGATAGCCGCCGCTCCGGAAGTCGACGCTGCCCGCGGAACCGTTCGCGCCGGCCACGAGCGAGTACGGGTAGGGACCGTCGGCGAAGTGCGAGTTGCGGACGGTCACGGTGCCGCCGTTCCAGACCCAGACGGGGCGACCGTTGGTCTCGCCGTAGCCGCCGTAGCCGCGCCCGTAGTCCGTATCGTCGTTGTAGGCGACGCAGTCGACGATCTCGTCGTCCTCGCTCCCGCATCGGAAGGTGGCGACGCCGTTGTTCTTGCCGAAACAGCGTTCGAATCGGACGCTGCCGCCGTACGGCGTGTTGGAACAGTAAAAGCCGTTGTTCGGGTATCCCTGGACGTTGCAGTTGCGGAAGGTGAGATCCGCTTCGCTGTCTCGGTGCATGAACACGGCACCGGGGCCGTGAACGAAGCTCGCGCCTTCCTTCGTCGCGCCGTCGCCCAGGTAAATATTCTCGAAGAGGATGTCTCCCTGCCCGGCGTTGATCGAGATCATGAACGAGTCGCCGCGGTAGAGACCTTTGAAACCGATATTTCGAACCGCCGAGTCGGCTCCATTGACCATTATCAGAAAACTCTCTCCGGTCGTGAGGTCGATCAGTTTGTTCTCGTATGTTTCGCCGCGGTTGACCGTCACCGTCTGTCCGCGCGCCTCGACGACCTCGTAGTCGTCTTCGACGGCGCTCGCTGCTCCAGTTAGCGTCGCGGCCGCCGTCGTCGTACCGGCCAGCTTCATGTACGATCGCCGGTGTAGTAATACGTTTTTACTGCCGTCGTTGGTCGCCTCCGCGTCGGTGGAAGCGGACGACTCGTCGTCCAAAACCGAAGGGTCGCGTGCCATGCAATCAGGTAATTAGATACTACCGGCATAAACTTTCCGCATTTCTGCACTTAAAATTTACAGACTTTACCTATTATCTGTACTATTGGTAAAAGTTTGAGTGGCTTTTAATGTCGGAATTATATGTCTGGGAAATTCCCGCTTTTCTATGGGTATAATCGTATTACCAGGGAACGGGCGCCGAAAACCGGTTGATTCCGGGGGGCTTTCGCTGGTAATACGATATTACTCCGAAGACGATACTCCGAATACACCCGGAAGAAGCGATCATCTCCGCAGCTTTGCCCTTCGAGCAACAGGTACCTCGAATCCGGACGAAACGGACCAGAACAGTCGCTGAAAGTCACTGCACACCTGCACGCACGAGAGTAGCGCGGTTCGGAGCGAACGTAGTGAGCGAGAACCGCGGGGACGCGAACGGTGAGCGAAGCGAGCCGTGAGCGAACACCGCGAGCGAGAACCCGCACTGTGATCGAGAACCGCGGGTTGTGCGATCAGCGTGAAATCGTTTCGGTGACTCCCATACCCGTTATTGGAGCGACGGCTCGAGTCCGTGACGGGTATCGAACGAGAAGTCAAAAAAGGCGAGAGTGTGCCAGCGCGGATCGCGGGAGTGGACAGCACCGATCCGCACTGTGGAGGGAAGGTGCGTCAGTAGGGAACGGATCGTGTGGAGGGATGCGTCAGCGGGGACGGAATTCGTGGGGGGAGGGTCGCGTCAGCGGCGGATTCAGTTTGAAGCGCCCGATGCGGCGTCTTCGGGGGAGGTCGGGACGCCGTCCGGGATGACTGCCTCGGGTTCGGTCCCGACGCTGTCACCGAGTTGGACGCTCGAGCCCGCTTCTTCGGAGATGCCCGCTTTGTCGTCGTAGTCGGAGTTCGTCACGGAGACTTCGGTGGGACTTCCGTTTGCACCGGCGACGATGGCGGAATTCTGGCCGTTCATCTCGATCTGGCAGTTGTCGACCTCGATCGTGCCGGGAGCCCACGCCCAGATACCGCGGCCGACGTAGCCTTCACTGCTGTCGACGTAGACGCTGGAGTTCGTTACCTTGCTGCCCGCAGTGGCCAGCCGGAAGTGCGAAACGTAACAGTTCGCGGCGAAGCTGCTGTCGATGTGGATCGTCCCGCCGCCCTTGTTGCCGGGGGCGGAGGCGTAGATCGCGTTGTCCGCGAAGTTCTGGATGTTGACGTTTTTGAAGTCGATGTGACCGGAGTGGTCGGGAGCGACCCAGAAGGCGGTCTGGCCGTGCCCGTTCGGGTTGCCGTTACCCGTGCTCGAGCCGTCGCCGAGGTAGACGTTCTCGACGGTACAGGTCCCGCCGGCGGTGTCGGAGATACCGAAGGTGGCGGAGCCGGTGCCGGAGGTGTTCTTGCCTTTGAACCCGATGTTTCGGATCGTCCAGTCGCTGCTGTGGGCCGTGACGATGATGTCCTGTCCGGTCGTCATGTCGATGAGCTTGTTCTCCCAGGTCTCACCGGCGTCGATGGTGATCGTCTGTCCCTCGGCTTCGATGACCTCGTAGTCGTCCTGGGCCGAGGCTGCACCGGCACCGCCGAGTGCGGTCGTCGCGGTCGCCACCGCGGCGAGCGAACGAACGTAGTTGCGGCGGGTTAATCCGGAATTTCGGCCTGTCGTCGGAGCGGATTCCGTTTCGGACGTACGGGGATTCTGCGCCATACATTTTCGTAACACCATCTTACGCCCATAAACTTTTCCTTGTCACTATGGCTTAAATTTACAGACATAGTTTCTAACTTTGTAGAAACTAGCACAATCTATGCATCTTCGTTCTCGAACATACGAATGATCACGCGCTGTAACTGCGGCGTGCAATCACGGCTTTTCTCGAGAAACGAGAGAATTCTTCGGTGTCCGGGGTACTCCGACCTGAATTCGACGAGTTGCTTCCCGCATCGTTTCTTCGGTGGTGACGCCGTTTCATTCGGACAGGAGTCCGTTTCCTCGGTCGTAATACCCTATTACCGGCCGGAACGCCGACCGACGGCCACCGTCGCCCGTCAGTCACTCCGTCCGCACGATCGACGAACGCGTCGAACCACCGCGGTCGCCAGTAAGACATCGATACCAGACTCGGCGGACGACTTGCCCCTCGAGTGCGCGTCGGGGCGCTGCCCAACGCACGCGTATCATCTATCCTAATCTCGAGTCGGACGACCCGGCCGAGTCGGACATTCCTCCGAAGGGACCGTGATCGACCGCGACGGTACGAGAGCGGCGATTCGATGCCGAGCACGGGAGGCGACTTCATCGCTCGACGTATCGGTTCGCTCTCTCCGAAGAAACGCACTCGCATCGGGCGACGAGGGACCCCTATGGCGCACTATCGATCGCGTACATCTCGAAATCGTCGTTCGAGATGACCTTGTTCGCGCCCGGTTCGGTGTCGAGTCCTTCGAGCGCACTCCTGTCGTAGTTGAGTTCGCGGTAGACGTCGAGTTCCCTCGACTCGTCCCAGTCGGTGACGACGAAGTAGTACTCGTCGGTGGGATAGGCCCCGCTGTAGTTCCCCTCCGAAAACACGGTTGCGTTGACGGAGCCGGTCGCGGCCGACGCGCCGCTGATGGTGTCGCCGCCGGAAATTCCGTTGATGCCGTGGTCGTATCGATAAGGGTCGTACCCCATCCCTGCGTAGGGAACGTCCTCGGCCCCGTGATCGAACCCGTCCTCGTAGCCGCTCATCATTTCGTCGGTCACGTGCTGGCCCGGGTTGTAGATCAGCGGCGACGTGAACACCGTCATGAGCCCGAGGACGAGACACGCCCCGAGTACCAGCGCCGTGACCGCGTTCGCGCCCGGTCTCGTGATCACGCTCGAGAGGCCACCCACGAGCTGTGCGAGGGCGATACCGGCCAGAATCGTCAGGAGCACGTAGATGAACCCCATCTGCCGGAACGCCATCGTCGGCGTCCCGAGGAAGTAGATGAGAAACATCGCGGAGAGCGGGAACAGTGCGAACGCGAAGTAGTTAACGAGGGATCTGGTCTCCCCGTCGAGGCTCGTCCGGCCGAGCCAGACGACCAGGATGAAACAGCCGACGACGAGGCCGATGATCGCCGAATCGAGGAACATCTTGACGAACAACTCGGTGAGGCTGCCGCCGATCTCGGTCAGCGACGTTCCCCGCTGGTCGACTTCGGTGCCGCCGCCGATATCCTGTGCGAGTAACCCGGTGACGAGGCCGCCGACGGCCTGCCTGAACCGCTCGTTGCCGAGCGCCCAGAGCCCGAAGAGGGCCCCGAGGGAGAGCGTGTGGACGTGGGTCGTCGGGTGCTCGAGCATCGGGTGCTCGTCGTAGCGCCGGCTGGCGAGGTACTGGACGCCGCTGATCGCGCCGATGAGAACGACGACGTTGAACATCTGCTGGGGATGCACCAGCAAGAGCGCGAGGCCGGTGAGAAAGACGAGGACGCTGAACGGCGACACGTCGAGCGGGAGCCGCTCGAGAGTCGAGCGCCGGTGGAGGTACGCGACGATCGCGAAGAGCACGGGCGGAACGAGGAACAGCGCATTCGAGTTAGTGTGGACGCCCATGTGCGTCGCGATGTTGTTGATCGGCAGCACCATCCAGGAGACGATCGCGGCGAGGCCGACCGCCAGCCCGTCGCCGGTCATATCGCGGACGACGAGCGGGACGAAGACGACGAAGGGGACGAAGAGGATGACCATCCCGAGTAGGAGTCCGCGTTCGATCGAGACACCGCCGGCGAAGTGCAGGACCGTCGCGATAGCGTGGAGTCCCGGATAGAAGAGTTCGTGCGGCGCGGTTCCGCCGGTGACGATGTCGCGCGTCCACCCGAGGTGCGTGAGTGCGTCGCCCATTCCGGCGAACCGATAGTTTCTGAGTATCGGGAGGCTCACGATGGCCGTGACCGTCAGTCCCCCGAGGCCGATTCCGAGTCCCTGCTGACCGCCGCGACAGGACAGGGTTGCTCCGACCGCGATCGCGAGCGCGAGTGCGAACCCGAACCAGGTGATCGTCGGAGCGCCCGCGTAGACCGACGGCTCGTAGGCGGTCGCGGGATTCGCCCTCGCCACGAGGATCCCTATCGCGACCGCGAGAAAGCCGATCGCGACCGTCACGTTGAGCGTCGATCGTCTCATGCCCTCTCACCGAGTTCGGCCGGACCAGTCTCGATACGCATGTGTTGGGCCAGTGGTCGGCACTGTCGGGGTTTGTTATAGGCTTCCTACCTTCGAAAACAGCCGTTGTGAGGCCTACATCCGAAGTATGCTATCCCTATCGAATCCGAACGGTCAGCTACGCATTGATTTCTCGCGTCGGAATCGATCAACGATTACGCCGGTTTTTGTAGGCGGTCGTGATCGGTCGAGACGACACCCGAACTCGCTCTCACTATGTCATCCATCATCATCGACGAACTCTCAACTCGCGAGGCGACCCTCGAGTGCTCGGTCCGCAGCTCGGCCGACCTCGAGCGGTTTTTCACCGACGAACCGTTTCGGACCAGCTACGACGTTCCGATCGGGGACGTTCCCGAAGGCGTGCTCGCGATCCCCGTCCTCGCGCAGGTCTGTCCGGTCGCGTGGGCCAACGGAGCCGACGTCTACGTCGACGAGGTCGACGCGACGTTCGCCCGCGCACTCGAGGACGTGAAGGCGTCGCTGTGTGACATGCACGACTTCCTCGAGGGAGGAACGCTCTACGCGCGCCGAACCATCGAACCGGAGCCGGACGCGACCGGCGAGAGCGGCCTGCTGTTCACCGGCGGCGTCGACTCGACGTGCTCGTACGTCCGCCACCGCGAGGAGTCGCCGACGCTGATCAGCGTTCGCGGCTGGACGATCACCCCGGACGCCGCCGACGACGGGAAGTGGGACACCCTCCGCGAGCGCGTCTCGGAGTTCGCCGCCGACCGCGACTGCGAGACGGCGTTCGTCGAGTCGAACATGCTCTCCTTCCTCGATCATCCCATGCTGTTGGCCCACTACAAGCGCTACGTCGACGGCGGCTGGTACAGCTCCGTGGGTCACGGGCTGGGACTGCTCGGCCTCTGTGCGCCGATGGCCTACGCGCGCGGAATGGAGGACCTCTACGTCGCAGCGACTCACTGGGACGGAATCGACCTCGAGTGGGGTTCTCGCCCCGACGTCGACGAGCACGTCCGGTGGGCCGGGACGCGGTGTCACCACGACGCCTACGAACTCACCCGGCAGGAACGCCTCGACAGTATCGCCGACTACGTTCGCGACGAGGATCCCGACCTGCAACTCCAGACCTGTAACGACCGCATGGACGGTAACTGCGGGGAATGCGAGAAGTGTTATCGGACGGCGGTCGGCCTTCGCCTGTCCGGCCTCGAGCCGTCGAACCACGGCTATCCGTTCTCGGACGCGGACTACCGGGACCTCCGTCGCTCCCTCGAGCGCGGCGAGTGGGTGCTCGGGCAGGACGAGCGCCACATGTGGGCCGACATCCGCGAGCGTGCCAGCGAGACCGAACCCGCGACGCCGGCCGAGCGACGCTTCTTCGAGTGGCTCGAAACCGCGGATCTGGCCGACCTGATATCGTCGTCCGGCTCGCCGCTGGTCCACCGACTCCTCTGGGCAGGCGCGCGAAACGCGCCGAACAGCGTCTACAACGCCGTGTATCCGGCCTGGACGACGGCGAAAGCGGGCCTTCGACTCGTCCGGTCGGGTCGATAGAGCGAGGCGCCCGGTCGGCGTCGCGCCCACCACGCTTTTCATCATCCTACGTGAACGAATGACACAATAGTGAGATGACCGTCGAAATCGGCGATCTGGCCTCGATTTTGCTCGAGAACGCCCAGGACAAACTCGCCGTCGTCGACGAGGTGGGGACGTACCTTTACGTCAACGAGGCGAGCCGCTCCATCCTCGGGTACGAGCCGGATCAGCTCGTCGGCGAGAGCTCCCAGGAATACATTCATCCGGACGATCGACAACCCGTCGCGGACAAGTTCCAGCAGATCGGTGGGGCGGGGAAGTCATCCGCGTCGGTCCGATATCGTCACGCGACCCGAAGCGGCGAATGGGTGTGGCTCGAGAGCCGGTTTACGGATCTACCCGACGACACGCTCGAGGGGTACGTCGTCAGCTCGCGGGATATCTCCCGACAGGTCGCAGCGGAGCACGATCGCCGCACTGCCGAGAGTCGACTGCAGACGATCGCCGGGACGGTCGGGGACGTCCTCTGGATGTTCAACAGTGATTGGACCGAGCTCCTGTTCGTCAACCCGGCCTACGAAGCGGTCTTCGGCCAACCGGTCGAGGATCTCGAGGCAAACCCCCGTGAGTTTCTTGAGGTCGTCCACCCTGACGACGTTTCCCGGGTCACGGAGACGATGAGGCGCGTGTCAGACGGCGAATCGGTCGACATCGAGTATCGCGTCAATCCGACCGCAGACTACAGTCGCTGGGTCTGGGTGCGTTCCGAACCGATTATCGAAGACGGAGAGGTCGACCGCATCGTCGGATTCTCCCGGGATATCACCGATCGTCGTCGCCGGGAACGCCAGCTAGTGATCATGGACAATCTCCTTCGACACAACTTACGAAACGATCTGTCCGTGATGCTCGGCAACGCCGAGTGCATCGCGAGGGACGGGGACGACCCGTCCCGCGAACACGCCGCGATCATCCGTCGACAGGGGCAGGAACTCCTCGATACCGCCGCCAAGCAACGCGAGATCATCGAGTTGCTGACGGAGGGATCGGCGCCCGCCTCGGTCGACCTCGTCCCGGTCGTAACCGAGTCAATCGAAACGATACGCGACCGGCATCCGAACGCGACGATCGAGACGACATCTCCGGACACCGCGATCGCCCGCGCAGTGACCGAAATCGAGTTAGCCGTGGCGGAACTCCTCGAGAACGCGGTTCGACACGAACCCCACGGCGAGCCGGAACTGTCGGTAACCGTCCGTTCGCACCCGGAAACGATCTCCGTCGCGATTCGGGATAACTGCCCGCCGATCCCGGAAGTCGAGTTTCGCATTCTCACCGGCGACTGGAAGATGGACGACGTCTATCACACGTCCGGACTGGGGCTGTGGCTCGTCTACTGGGTCGTCGACCTCTCGGACGGCAATATCACGTTCGACCGGTCCGAGACGGGAAACACCATCACGCTGACGCTACCCCGCGATCGGACGTGATTGGTGGCTGCCGGTCGTTTGGTATCCGTTCGAGCGGACCGGAGGGATTCGAGATCGAAGAGCGCCGGGAGAGACCCCTGTCACGACGAATACGTCGGTAGTTACTCGCACCTGTCGAACCGATAGTCATTCTGAGAACACGCGACGGACGGAGGGATCCATCACTCCATGTAGCCGAGCCCCTTCAATCGGTCCTCGACCTCGTCGAAGTCCTCGTCGACCGCGTCGTCGCTGTCGGTCCGGCTGACCGTCGTGCGGTCGACCTTCCTCGAGGACGGGCGCGCTTCCTCGGCGAACGCGTCGAACAACACCCGTCCGTCGGCGTTTTCCGGGACCGGTTCGCCGATTCCGTGGAGCAGCGTCGGCGCGATGTCGACCACGCGAGCCCCCCGGAGCGTCGCCCCGGCGTCGATCGACGGCCCGCGACACAGGACGATTCCCTCGCTGCGATGGCTCGCGTCGTAAACACCGGTGTCGCCGATCACGTCGTCGGCAACCGTGCTTCGTGACTCGTAGGTACCCCGACCGCTCACGACGAGGTCCGGTGACTCCTCGTCCGTCGGGAACAGTTCGTCCCCATCGGACACCTCGAGCAGCGCCTCCCCGTCGGCGTCGGTCGCGGACTCCAGGGCGGCCCTGATATCGGCCTTGATCTCCGATATCTCGCCGGGATCGACGACGCCGCTGTCGAAGCGGTCGGTGTCGTTGATGTACAGATTTCCGGTGTCGTGGACGAACGCGACCGTTCGATCGAAATCGACGTCGTAGAGGGCGTGATCGCCGGGGATCTGCTCGGCGACGGAGTCGACCAGCTGTCGGGGGAGTGACTGGACGAGGGCCTTTTCGGTGATCCCGACCCGATTGAGCGCACCGGTGATGGCGTCCCGGGAGATGCCGAGGCTCGCCAGCGCGCCGCGGGTCCCGTCGTCTTCGCGTCGGAACAGGAACCCCTCCTGCTCGAGGATGCGGTTGACGTAGACGAGGTCCTCGATCGGACCGAAGCCGTGATCGGAGACGACGTAAAGATCCGCGTCGTGATCGTCCGTGTAGTCCATAACCTCGCCGAGTACGTTGTCGAGTTTCTTGTAGTGGGCGAGGAGCCGATCCATGTCCCAGATGAGGTGCTGGAATCGGTCGGGTGCGGTGTAGACGAAGAAGAACAGTTGCCAGTCGTCGCTGGCGCGGTCCATCTGAATCCGCATCAGTTCGCGGCGCTTCGCGAGCACGTCGTCGACGGCGACTTCGAAGTCGTCCAGTCGGTCGGCGTACTTGGGGTAATCGAGGCTGATCTCGTAGTTCGGGATCCGGGACTCGATCTCGTCCCGGAGATCCGGCGGATGGGTGAACTCCCGGTCCGTCGAAGGCGTCATCATGCCCGTGACCATGGTGCCGTCGATCTCGCTGACCGGATACGTCATCGGGACGTTCCCGACGTGGGCCGGCCCGAGTTGCTCCCAGAGGGCCGGCTGTTGGAGATCTCGACTCGTGTACATCTCGTGGCTGTATTCCGAAGAGAGGTTCTGAAAGCCGTAGATTCCGTGCTTGTCCGGCCAGACTCCCGTGGCGATCGACGGCCACGCGAGCGGCGTCGTCGGCGGACGAGTGCTCTCGAGCGTTCCGGACGCGCCCTCCTCGCGCATCCGGGCGAAGTTCGGGAGTTCGCCCTCGTCGCTCCACTGCTCGATGAGTCTCCACGGTACGCCGTCGAGTCCGAGCACGAACGCTCGCTCGGAGGGTGTTGTAGATCCGCTCATGATTTATGTAGGGAGACGTCGAAGACGCCTATGGACAGAAATTGCCCGACGAGCGCTTTGTTATAGAGGGGTTTCACCCGGTAGCCGCCCCCACTCGATTCCGTTCGCTCCGATTAATTCCTCCGCCAGCACGTCCGCGCTCGGAGGCGCTCGAGCGGCGGCGGGAACCGCAACGGTTCTCGGTCCCCGTCCCGACAAGAGATCCATAACAAAGTCATCCCGGGCGGACCGTCCCGATATGAAACGAGTTCAACAGTGGTGGATACCGTGGGCAGCGTCGTAATCTCCCTCGACGCCGAACTCGGCTGGGGATTTCACGATCTGGCCGATCCGCCGACCGAGCGGGTCGAGGCCGGTCGCCGCGGCTGGTCGGTCATGCTCGAGTTGTTCGAGGAGTTCGATATCCCGGCGACGTGGGCGGTCGTCGGTCATCTCATGCTCGACGACTGCGACGGTGTCCACGCCGACCATCCGGCTCCCGACGGCTGGTTCGACCGCGAGCGAACCGACTGGGCGGATCGCGATGACCTCCGATACGGCCCCGATCTCGTGACGGACCTCCTCGAGTCGGACACCGACCACGAGTTCGCCAGCCACTCCTTCTCGCACGCCCTGTTCGGCCGCCCGGAGACGGATCGCGAGTTCGCCGTCGCCGAACTCGAGCGCAGCCGCGAAATCGCGGCCGACTGGAACGAGTCGATCGACTCGTTCGTCTACCCGCGCAACGATATCGGCCATCGGGAAGTGCTGGCCGAGCAGGGCGTCTCGGCCTATCGGGGACGATCGCCGACGCGGGACGGCGTGCGCGGGATCTTCGATTCGACGGTTCGGGACCGGTCGATGCTGGTCGAACCGGCCGTCGACGAGTACGGGCTGGTCAACGTTCCGGCGTCGATGTTCCTCTTCGGGTTCGAGGGGCCGGCGCGGACGGTCGCGGAGTCGATCTGGACGGACCCGATGGTCGAGTTGGCCCGCAGCGGGATCGACGAGGCGACTCGGACCGACGGGCTCTTCCACATGTGGCTCCACCCGAACAACCTGACCCACGAGCGGGACGATCACCGCATGCGGGCGATTCTCTCTCACCTCGAGCGCCGGCGGACCGCGACCGATCTCACGGTCGAGACGATGGCCGATGTCGCCCGCCGGGTCGCGGGACCGTCGTCAGCCACCGAGCGGGCGACGGCGAGCTGGAGCTGACGGACGAGACCGACCGAAGGGACGCGCTACTCGGCCGCTCGACGCGGTACGACGACGATAACAAAGCCCGCAGCCGGCCCGTTTTCGGGCAGATGGCACCAACGCTTCTGGATCGATGGACCGACTCGAGTTCCCTGTCGGTGGGCATACTCGGCGTCGGAAATATCGGCATGGTACACCTGAAGTCGGCGGCCGCGATGCCCGGCGTCGAGGTCGTGGCGGCCGCTGACGCCGTCCCCGAGAACCGCGAGCGCGCCGAACGCGCCGGCGCGTCGAACACGTACGACGACTACGCGACGCTGCTCGCGTCCGAGGATCTGGATGCGGCGGTCGTCGCACTCCCGCCGTTCCTTCACGCCGAAGCCGTCGAGCGGGCCGCCGAGGCCGGCGTCGACGTCTTCGTCGAGAAACCCCTGGCTCGGACGACCGACGAGGCCGACGAGATGCTCGAGACGGCCCGCGAGGCGGGTATCGCGATCGGCGTCGACCACACGCTGCGCTACCAGCCGGACATGGCCGGCGTCAAGGCGGCCTACGACGAGGGGAGCGTCGGTCACGTTCCCTACGCCTCGATCACCCGGCTCAACGACGGTCCGCTCGGCCGACCACCGGTCGAGAACGCGCCGCCGTCGTGGCCGCTCGACGCCGACGCGGTCGGCGGCGGCTCCCTGCTCGAACTCGGCGTCCACTGCTTCGACGTCCTCGAGTGGCTGTTCGGCGATCTCCGGGTCCGGGACGCCTCGATGGGACAGACGCTCGAGATCGACGTCGAGGACGCCGCGACCGTCCTCATGGAAGCGCCGGAGACGGGAACGACCATCACGCTCCACTGTGGCTCCTACCAGTGGGAACAGCTCCCGGAGGTCAATACCCGGCTGCGACTCGAGGGCGTGACGGGGACGATCAGCAATCAGGACCACCTGCCACAGAACTTCTACGCCGGCGCGGCCAAGTCCGCCCTCTCGAACGTCGCCAGTCGACTCACGCGCGACGAACCGGACGTCTTCGGGCCGACCTTCTATCTGCAGGCCCACTACGACGCCCTGGCGGACTTCTGTGAGGCGATCCGTGAGGACGAGCAGCCGCCGGTCGACGGGGCCGACGGTCGCCGGACGCTCGCGCTCGCCGAGCAAGCGTACGAACTGGCAGCCGCGGAGACCGACGACGCGGCCGACGAGATCGGGGAACTCGAGACGCCCGAGGTGACGCTATGAGCGCGACGGATGACGCGACGAGCACGACAGATGACGCGACGGACGAGACACCGGTCCGCGCGGCCGCCGTCGACGCCACCGAACGCCGCGGCGGGTGGGATCCCGATATCGACGCCCGCATGGCGGCGCTCGAGTCACCCGTCCGAGACCTGCTCGATCCCTCGCTCGAGACGCTCGCCGGGGCCGATCGGATTACGCTCGTCCCCGACGCCCACTACCCGTTCCATCCGTCGTCGGGGATGGTCACTGACCCGGCCGTGATCGGCTCGATCGTGTCCCGTCTCGAGCGGCGGACTGACGCCGCCGTCGCCGTCGCCGGCGCGAGCGACGAGCGGATCTCCGTCGATCGAACCGCTGAATATCTCGGCTACGCGAGCCTGCTCGAGCGCTTCGACGCCGAATTCGTCGATCTGGCGGACGAGTCCCGGACCGACGATATCTGTGTCGTCGACGGCAGTCCGGTCGCGCTCTCTGTGCCCGAGCGGCTCGTCGGGAGTACCGTCGTCGTCGTGCCGTCGCTGCGGCCGACCGAGGACGGGCCCGTTGCCGGCGCGATGCGAACGCTCGCCGCGCTCGGCGATGCGACGGCGGATCCCGAGCGAGTTCCCGTCGCGGCGACGCGCATCATCGACCCCGCCGTCTCCGTCCTGGACGCGACGACCGCCTACGGCGGCGACCCCGCCGCAGGAAACGCGCTGTTCGCGGGCGCTGCTCCCGCCGTCGACGCCGTGGCGTCCTCGCTGCTCGGCCGATCGCTCGAGCCCGACGCGGCGCTGCAGACGGCCCGCGGGGACGCGGGGCCGGTCACCGTCGAGGGGGACGGCGTCGACTTCGAGCGACTTCGAGAGCGGATCCCCGACGGCGACCTCCCGCCCTCGGATGAGCCCCATCCCGCCGTCTCGACCGCCTATCGCGTGTACGCCGCGGTCGCCGGCGACGCCGTCCCGCCGCAACTCGAGGGTGGTCGATGACCGCGACGACCGAGCCCCGCACTGCGGCGGTCACCGGTGCGACCGGCTTCCTCGGCTCGCGGCTCTGTGATCGCCTCCTCGCGGAGGGCTGGACGGTCCGCGGGCTCAGCCGACCGACCTCGGATCGGGGGGACCTCGACGACGTGGAGTGGTACGTCGGCGATATCTTCGACGACGAGACGCTGCGCGACCTCGTCGACGGGGCCGACGCCGTCTTCCACCTCGCTGGAATCGGCCTCTGGAGCGCCGGTCCCGACACCGTCCGGGAGGTCAACCGCGACGGGACGGAGCGCGTGCTCGAGGCCTGTCGCGACGGCGACGTCGGTCGCGTGGTGTTTACCAGTACCTCCGGAACGCGCCGCCCGAAGAACGGGAGCGATTTCGCGGACGAGACGGACGTTTCCGAGCCGATCGGTGCCTACCAGGCCTCGAAAGCCGAGGCGGAGGAACTGGTCGATCGGTACGCCGAAACGGACGGAGACGCCGTCACCGTCCATCCAACGTCGATCTTCGGCCCCGGCGACGAGGAGTTCACCGCGCAACTGCTCGCGATGGGTGTCGAGCCGACGATGCCCGCCTACCTCCCCGGCGGCCTGAGCATCGTCGGCGTCTCCGACGTCGTCGACGGCATACTGGCGGCGTACGAGCACGGAACCAGCGGCGAGCACTACATCCTCGGCGGCGAGAACCTCACCTACGACCGGGCGGTCTCCCGGATCGCCGACGCGGCCGGCGGCTCACCTGCACGGATCCGCGTCCCTGCCGCGGCGATCCAGGCCGCCGGGCCGGTCGCCGAGGTCGTCGACGCCGTCGCCGACCGCCGGATGTTCCCCTTCGATCGGAAGATGGCGACGCTCGCCACCCAGCGACTGTTCTACAGCTCGCGGAAGGCCAGCGAGGAGATCGGATACGAGTATCAGCCGCTCGAGGCGCACGTGCCCGAGGTGATGGAGTGGTACGAGGCGGAAGTGCAGTAGCGCTGGAATACAACGGCCACCGAGTATCGAGTCTCGTCCAGCTATGGCGGATTTTCGCGCGAATTCAGTAGCGATGGATCGTCGGCCTCGAGCGCGTCCCACCAGCACTTGATGACGGCGAGCGTGACCAGTTCCGGTTCCTCGTGAGTGATACACGACTCGCGATGCTCGGCCGGGTTTTCAGGTGGGTGGAAGTGTTTGTCCGGGTAGATCGGACGGATTTCCCAGCCGAATCGGAACTCGAGATCGGATTCACTGTAGTGGTACTTGTATCCGTGATTCATCCACCACTGGATGTCGAACCGGCAGCTGTCTCCGTCGAAGCCGAGGGCGAGCGTGATCTGCAGTTCGACCGGGTCGATAGCGCTCGGATCGTACGTTACGTCCGTGACCAGTCCGTCGAGTCGATCGCGAAAGACGCGCTCGACCGAGCGTAACGCGTCCCAGTCGATCGGTCCCCGTTCGTCAGGCATTCTCTGCGCGTTCCTCACCGGTGCTCCTCGAGTCGACGAGTCGCGTTTCCGTAAACGAGAGGGCCGTCTTCGCGAACGCGAGATTTCGGCGCGTCGTCTTCCACCGAGAGAGATCGTTCCACCCGTCTTCGTCGTCCGGTTCCAGACTATCGACGAGTTCCTCGGGACTCGTCGCTTCGTACGCGTCTTCGAACGCCCGAATCCGCGCTTTCATCTCGCGGATCGAACGCTCTAACTCACCGCGCGAGTGATCGTCGGCGAGTCGTTGCACTCGCTCGAGTCGCCGTCGGTCGGGATGGCGACGGAACCGGGTCGCATTTCCGGTCTCTCTCGTCGCCGCGTGCCCCGTCTCGGCCAGCGCTGTGAGATGCTTTCGTGCGGTCGGTTCAGAGACGCGGGCTCGGTCAGCGATTTCGCTCGCGCTCTGCCAGTCGGTCGTTCGACCGAGAACCGATTCGACGCGCTCGAACGCCGTCGTCGTGGCCGTCCACTCCCGCTCGGCTGCGTCGTTGACCTCGGTTTCCGTTCCCGTTTCCGGAAACGGGTCGAAATCTGACATTTTCGAATCGTCCGCTCCCATACGGGTTCCCACGCGTTGGTGAAAGATATGTTTTGGGCCGGAAACTAAATTTCGAACCCTACCGGCTCGAGGTCGGTGTTGCGAGAGCTATTCGAGTCGAGCCGCTCCCGCCACACGCCGTTTCTCCCTGTCGTCCTCTGTTTCGATGACCTGCCCCGCGACCTCCTCGTAGACCTCGAGCATCCGATCTGCCGTTCGGTCGATGCTCACCTCGCGGGCGGCCTCGCGGCCGTTCGATCGCTCGCCGGATTCGAGGACGGCGATGAGTCCCCGGACGAGTTCCTCGTCGCTCGCGGCGACGCGGGAAGGCTCGACTCCCGCCAGTCGCTCCCGGACATCGCCCACGTCGACGGCAACCACGGGGAGGTTGCAGGCCAGCGCCTCCTTCACCGAGTTGGGCGATCCCTCGCTGTGAGAGGTCAACAGGAGCGCGTCGGCGGCGTTCATATAGTCCGGCACCGCATCGTGATCGACGCCGGAGACGGTCCGGAGCCGCACGGGTCGCTCGAGGAGGTTGTCGGCCACGGTCACCACGCGCTCGGCCCGCGGGTAATTCTTCACGTCGCGCGCGGGCGAGTAGGGAAAGAGTACCTCGTACGCGTCTTCATCGTCGTCCCAGCCGACCCGCGCGCTGGCCCGATCCTGAGGCTCCGGCCGAAACGTCTCGAGGTCGACGCCGTCGGGTATCACCCGACAATCGCGTCCGAGTGCCGCGCGCATCTCCTCGGACATGACGATCACCTCGTCACAGAACGGCGCGGAGGCCCGGCTGACGGGTGCGACCGGGCCGTGGACGTCCGATCCCCACAGCGAGAGAACGACCGGTTTGCGGAGCTGTGCGAGGGCTATCGGCCCCGTCAATCCGTAGTGGGCGTGGATCAGGTCGTAGCCGTTTCCCGCTTCCCGCACGACCTCTGGAACCGTCCGAATGTAATCCACCGGACTCCGGTCAGTGTCGGCGTCGATCTCACCGGCCACCGACATCGTCGTAAACGAGACGCCGCGCTCCTCGAGCGCGTCCATCTGCTGGACCATGAACGGGGCGTCGGCGTACGCAGTGAGCGTGAGGACGTCCATTTCGAGTACCGGACGAAACGGACTGTGACCGTTTTGTTAACCGCCCGACCCACGCGAGTTTTTCTTCACGTACGTCTAGATGTGGGATTCGTATACGGTGACTTCCGGTCGGAATCCCCCGTAGCGATGGGATTACAAAGGGTCGAGATGGGGTAGCCACTATCGATGCGGATCCTCGTCTTGGCGAATACGCCAGCTCACGTCCATCTGTATCGACACGCCGTCGACCGCCTCGAGCGAGCGGGCCACGACGTGCTCGTGCTCACTCGGCGGTACGCCTGTACGACCGACCTACTCGACTATTTCGACATGCCGTACCGAGTGTACGGCGATCACGAAACGGAGCGGTACTCGAAACTGGGGTTCGCACGCGAGTTAGGTGGCCAGTTCCGCACGATCGCGACCGAATCGATCCGGTTCGATCCCGACGTGATCTTCGGCAGGGGACCCTACGCCGCCGCTGCCGGCATACTGACGAGAACCCCGGTCGTCCTCGTTCTGGACGACGAGCCCGGTGACTTCAACCACACCGTTTCTCGGCCGTTCGCCGATTGCATTCTCTCTCCGGCGGTAACGCGCCGCGATCTCGGCGACGCCCACTACACCTTCGACGGCTTCAAAGAGTGCGCCTATCTCCACCCCGACGTCTTCGAGCCGAACGCAGACATCCGGGAGTACCTCGGGGTGGCTCCGGACGAACCGTACGCAATCGTCCGATTCAACGCCCTCGACGCCCTTCACGACGCCGACCTCGAGGGGTTCCGACCCGAACAGCGACGCGACCTGATCGAACGCCTCAGCGAGGAGGTGACCGTTTTCGTCTCCGACGAGGGGAACGAGATGGACCTCCGGGACCTCCCCGCGCGGGCGTACGACCTCCACCCGGCACTGATTCACGACGCGATGGCCGAGGCTTCGCTCCTGGTCGCCGACACCGGGACGATGGTCAACGAGGCCGCACTGCTCGGTACGCCTGCCTTTCGCTACCGCGGCACCGACCGTCACGAGTACGGCGAGTTCCAGGAACTCGAGCGCGCCGGCCTCGCAGAGCAGTTCGACGAGTACGATGCGGTCTGCGAGCGGTCTCTCGAGGTCCTCGCCGACGACGAGGCCGACGAGCGCTGGCAGCGTCGTCGACAGGAGTACGTCGGCGATCTCGTGAACCTCACCGATTTGCTCGTCGACGTCGCCCGCTCTCGGGGGACGGTCGACCGTCTCGACCGTTCGACGAAGCGAGCGTTGCAGCCGCGTTCGCAGACGATGTGACTCCAGTGCTGAAGGATACGCAGCGATAAGAGTATCGTCCGGCTCACGAAACGCTTATACCTATCTCTGGAATAGGGCCGACAACCCCGTTCTATGAGTCTCTCCACACTACTTAGTCAACTGTTCTCCGGGTCCGAAACCACGACAGACACTCCAGAAACCGCCGCACAAAGCGGCGATGGCGTCAAATCAGTTACGGTCGTCCACGAGTGCCGTGACTGCGGAACGAACGTCTCGGCCGGAACCACTCAGTGTCCGACCTGCGAGAGCGACGCGATCGTGACTCACTCGATCGATTGAGCCGCCGGTCGATCGTCGCGGTCGGTCGTCGCGTCGCGCTCGTCGCACGGAATCTCGAGTCCCTCGTTCGCCTCGGCGTCGAGCTGGATGGCGCTGCCGAGCGAGACGAGTCCGACCAGGATCGCGGCGAACGAGGCGAGACTCGCCGTCGCGGCCTCGTTGCCGCGGGCGACTCGAACGAGCGAGCCACACACTCCCGCTAGCCCGCCGGCCAGCCCCACGGAGCCGACGGCGTAGTGGACGACGGCCGGGTTGAACGATCGGACCACGTACCGCGTTTTCAGCCGCCAGCAGAAGCTCCGGAGTAACAACAGGGAGACGTACCGGACGAAGGGGACGTACCGAATGCTGCTTTCCTCATCACCGTAGACCGCCGTCATGGGCACGTCCGCGACCCGACAGCCCGCGACGTTGAGGTGCGTCAGGAGGTGGTTCAGAAATCCGTACTGGTCGGTGATCGCCTCGAGATCGAGTCGCTCGATCGCGTCCCGCGAGATGGCGGTGTACCCGTTTTGCGGGTCGCCGATCGACCAGTAGCCCGACGCGAACTTCGAGAGCCCGGTGAGGATCGCGTTCCCGACGAACCGGAACGTCGACATGTCCTCGCGGTCTTCGGGTCGGAGCAGCCGGTTCCCTTTGGCATACTCGGCCTCGCCGGTCACGACGGGATCGATGATTCGATCGAGGATCGCGGGGTCCATCTGGCCGTCGCCGTTCATGACGGCGACGACGTCCAGTCCCTCCTCCGTCGCGCGGCGGTAGCCGGTCTTGACCGCCGCGCCGTAGCCGCGGTTTTCCTCGTGACGGATCGGCACGACGCGCCGGTCGTCGCCGCCGTCGGCCACCGCGACCGCCGGTTCGGTCGCGTCGCTTTCGGCCGCCGCGTTGACCCGCTCGGCGACCCGCTGGATCACCTGCCAGCTCTCGTCCGGCGATCTGTCGTCGATAGCGTAGATCCGATCGACGAAGTCCGGAACGGTTTCGATGACACGACCGACGAACGACGCTTCGTCGTAGGCCGTCACGACGACGCCGATCCGCTTGCCCTTATACATCGTTTCCTCCGTCGGTGCTCGCACTCACCGCCTCCGACGGCTCGCGCTCGGTTCCGTCGCGCTCGGTCCCATCGTGATCAGTCCTATCGCGATCAGTGCCATCGCGTTCGATACCGTCGTCGGGATCGCGCGATCCCCGCGGCGGTCGGCCGTCGCTCGAGCCGGCGAGGTCGTACTCCCGATGGGGCGTCTCCGAGAGGTCGACCGCGTCTCGCCCGTCGACGACGACCATCGGCTCGAGGCCGCCCCAGTCGATTCGATCGAACGCCTCGTGGGGCGTGACGATCACGGCGGCGTCGAACGCTTCGTCCGACAGCCCCTCAATTGTCACCGGGCGCGCGCCGTAGTCGGCCGGATCGACGAGCGGATCGACGCCCGCGACGTCGGCCCCCCGCTCGAGCAGGTCGTCGATAACCCCCAGCGCGGGCGAGGCGCGCGTTTCCTCGACGCCCGGTCGATACGTGACGCCGAGGACGACGATCGAGGCGTCCGTGATGTCTGTGTCCACCCGCTCGAGTTCGCGCTCGAGTCGATCGACGACGACCGACGGCATCTCGTGGTTGACTCGGCGAGCCGTCTCCGTGACGGCCATCGGCTCCTCGGTTCGGCCGAGCAGGAAGTGCGGGTAGTACGGAATGCAGTGCCCGCCGACGCCCGGGCCGGGATCGTGGAGTTGACACATCGGCAGGTCGTTCGCCGTGTCCATCGCTTCGCGGGTCGAAACGTCGAGTTCGTCCGCGAGCAGCCCCAGCTCGTTCGCGAGGCCGATGTTCACGTCGCGGTAGATGCCCTCGAACACCTTGACGGCCTCCGCCGTCGTCGCGTCCGAGACGGGGTGGACATCGTTCTCCGAGAGTTCGTCGTAGACGACCGCGGCCGCCCGGGTGCTCTCCGGATCGACGCCGCCGACGACCTTCGGATACTGACCGCGGATATCCCGGAGCGCCGTCCCCGAGGACGTCCGTTCGGGACAGAACGCGAGCCCGAACTCGTCGGTTGCGAGCCCGCTCTCGCTTGCGAGGTGGGGCTCGAGCACGTCGCGACAGGTCCCCGGCGGTAACGTCGACTCGGCGATCACCAGATCGCCGGGAGCGAGACCGGCGGCGATGTCGTCGACGACCGACTCGACCGTCGTTAGATCCGGATCGTTCTCGTCGTCCAGCAGCGTCGGGACGATGATCACGTGAATCCGTGCCGCAGACGCCGCAGCCGACCCGTCGATCGTGGCCTCGAGTCGGCCCGCATCGACCTGGTCGGCGACGAGAGCCGCGAGGCCGGGTTCGCCGATGACGTGGCTCTCGCCGCCGGTGATCGTCTCGACGACGGCGGGATCGATGTCCACGCCGGTTACGTTTCCCGTCGTCTCGGCGTAAACCGCCGCGAGCGGGAGCCCCATCTTTCCGAGACCGTAGACGGCGACCGGAATTTCGCCGCTCGTCAGGCGGTCGCGCTGACGGTCGGGGGACTGGCTCGAGCCGTAGAGTCCGCCAGTAGTCTGATTGTCTGCCGCGTCACAGGCGTCGCCAGAGACGTCCGGCATCAGGCTTCCACCTCCGGCTCCTGCGGCGGTTCGTCGTCCGTCTCGTCCGGCGGCCCCATCGCGAGCCGATCGATCAACTGGACCGTCTCGAGGGCCTGAATCCCGTCCTCGGCGGTCACTTCCGGCTCGGTGCTGGTGCGAACCGCCTCGACGAATGACTCGAGTTCGTTTCGAAGCGGCTCGCCGGTGTCGACGCGAGGTCGCTCGACGACGCTCTCGTGGCGGTAGCGGGACTGGCCGTCGTCCGTGAGGTACTCGGGGTAGGAATCGCGGTGGATCAGCACCGACTGCTCGAGGTAGTCGACCTCGACGAGACACTCGCGGGCGGTGACGGTGAGTTTCCGGACCTTCTTCTGGGTGACGCGGCTCGCCGTCACCGTCGCGATGACGTCGTCGTACTCGATCGTCGCGGTAGCGTAGTTGCCGTTCTCGGCCCCCATCGCGGCGACCGAGTGCGGTTTTTCGTCGAGTATCGACCCGACGACGTCGACGTCGTGGACCATCAGGTCGAAGACCACGTTGCCCGGTGCGGTCCGGTCGATCGGCGGGCCGAGCCGGTGGGCCTCGATGCTGATCACGTCCAGATCGTCGATCAGTTCCGCGACCGTCTGCACCGCCGGGTTGAACCGCTCGATGTGGCCGACCTGCAAGACGAGCCCCGCCTCGCGGGCCCGTTCGGCCAGTTTCTGGCCCTGCTCGACGGTTTCCGCGATCGGCTTCTCGACCAATACGTTGACGCCCGCCTCGAGACAGGCCGAGACCGTCTCGTAGTGAGCGTGGGTCGGGACAGCAACCGTCACGATATCACAGCGCTCGCACAGCGTCTCGAGGTCGACCGGTTCGGCCCCGTATTCGTCGGCGACTCGTCGTGCGATCTCGTCGTCGTGGTCAGTGACGCCGGCGAGTTCGACGCGGGGGAGTTCGGCGTAGATGCGCGCGTGGTTTTCGCCCATCGAGCCGACGCCGATGACGCCGGCTCGAATCTGTTCGTCGGTCGTCGCGTCAGTCGTTCTGTCCGTACTCATTGGCTGGTAACGTGATCCCGCACTGCTTCGACGACAGTCTCCCTGTCGCGTGTCGACAGGCCCTGGTGAACGGGCAGTGAGAGCACCTCCTCGGCCGCCCGTTCCGCGTGGGGGAGCCGCGCCGCGGCCGTACTGACCGTTTCGTAGGCCGGCTGGTGGTGAATCGGCGTCTCGTAGTAGATCCCGGTCCCGACGTCGCGATCCGCGAGGGCCGCCTCGAGGGCGTCCCGATCTTCCGTCCGAACCGTATACTGGTGGTAGACGTGCCGAGAGCCGGTCGGCTCCGTCGGCGTCTCGAGCGGGAGGTCGGCGAACCGCTCGTCGTACGCGGCGGCGTTCTCGCGACGGGCACGGTTGAATTCGGATAGTCGCTCGAGCTGGACGCGACCGATCGCCGCCTCGATGCTGGTCATCCGGAAGTTGTGCCCGAGAGCGACGTGGTCGTAGCCGCCGGTCCCGTTCACGTTTCGGCCGTGGTTGACGTAGCTCGCGGCGCGCTCGGCGACGTCGTCGCGGTCGGTGACGATCATTCCGCCCTCGCCGGTCGTCATGTTCTTCGTCGGATAGAACGAGAAGCAGGCCGCGTCACCGAACGTGCCGACTCGCTCGCCGTCGATTTTCGCGCCGTGGGCCTGGCACGCGTCCTCGAGGACGAACAGATCGTGCTCGTCGGCGATGTCACACAGCGCCGGCATATCCGCGGGCAATCCGTAGAGGTGGACCGGCAGGATTCCGGCGATGTCGTCGCGCTCGGCGAGCACCCGTTTCACGTCGGCCGGATCCAGCGTGTAGGTCTCGGGGTCGATATCGGCGAAGACGGGTGTGCCGCCCGCCAGTCGGATCGCGTTCGCGCTCGCGACGAAGGAAAACGGCGACGTGATCACCGCGTCGCCGTCCTCGAGTCCGATCGCCTCGAGGGCGGCGTGTAACGCGGTCGTCCCGTTAGCCGTCGCGACCGCGTGGTCGGTGCCACAGTAGGCAGCGAACTCCTCTTCGAAGGCCCTGACTTCCGGCCCGTCCGCCAGTCGGCCGTCCTCGAGGACGGATTCGACCCGCTGGACGGCGTCAGCACTGAGTTGGGGGTCGGCGATCGGAACGGGCGTCGCGTCGCGGTCGGGTTCGGTATCGGCGTTCGCTGTCTCGGCTCCGGCATCGGCACCAGTGGCGGCATCGATACCCGTCTCCGCCTCTCGGTTCGTTTCGGTGTCCGTCATGCGAGCTGGTTCGCCCCCTCGAGCGGGTCCGGTAGCTCCTGGACGGTCGCTGGCGTGCCGACGGCCAGACTGTCAGCCGGAACGTCGTCCGTCACGACGGCCCCGGCGGCGACGAACGCGTTCTCGCCGATCGTGACGCCGGGCAACAGCGTCGCGTTCGCGCCGATCGACGCGCCGTCCTCGATCGTCGGCCCCTCGAGTCCGTCGTCGGTCCGGACGGGGTACTCGTCGTTGGTCAGCACCGCACCCGGGCCGACGAAGACGTTGTTTCCGATCGTCGTCTCGGTCGGCACGTAGACGTTGGTCTGGAGGCTGACGTGCGAACGAATCGTCGTCTGCCCGTCGATGACCGTCTTGGTTCCGACGAGCACGTCGTCACCGATCGTCGTCCCTTCGCGGACGAGGACGTCGTGTCCGGTCGCGAACTCGTCGCCGATCGTCACGTCGCCGTAGACGATCGAGCCGGCGCGGATCGTCGCGTTCTCGCCGATCCGCGTCGGCTCGTCGAACTCGCCGTAGCCGACCGTCGCGTCGGCGTCGATCGTACAGCCGTCGCCGCGGACGACTTCTCGTACCGCTTCGCTCATTGTGGTTTGCCTCCGTCGTCACGGCTCCCCCGGACGTCGCTCGAGCGACCGCGACGGTGAATCGTGGCGTGCGTTCGAGCCGCTACTCGGCGTCGTGGTCGGTCGCGTATTCGTTTCATAGTCAATCGATACCCGCGTGGGTAATCGTCCTGAAACAGCCGGTAGCGAGGCTTTGTTATCCCCGGCTTGCAGGGCCCGTAGTCACGTACTACGGCCTCGTCGGGACGGCACTCCCCGTCACCGTCGTGAGCCGGTCGCTCGCGGCCGCGAACGAGCGTACAGAGTGCGTTCGGGCGCTGAAACATCGAATTTTGCGTCTGTCACGGACGCCAACTGGTACAATTCCCTTTCTCAGGGGTAGCCGAGCGATAGTAAAGTGACACAGTCTGGCATTCGCTGGTGTGAGGAATCCGACTACACCCGTCAGACGGAATCGGGACTCGAGACGACACGACGAGAGCAGACATGTCTGAGACTGAACTCACCCAAGCCGAGCTATTCGATGTCTTCAGTAACGCGCGGCGACGACGGGCGGTCCAGTACCTGAAACGACAGGGCGGCTCCTGCGATCTCGCGCCGCTCGTCCAGCAGGTCGCCGCGTGGGAGAACGACACCGAGCCCGACGACGTGACCCGGACCCAGCGCCGGCGAGTGTACATCTCGCTGTACCAGACCCATCTGCCGATGCTCGAGGACCACGGCATCGTCGACTGGGATCCCGACGGGCACAAGATCGAACTGCTGCCGAGCGAGGACCGGTTCGAGCCGTACCTCGACCGCCACCTCGAGAACGATCGGCCGTGGCATCGCATCTACGCGGCGGTGACGGCGGTCGGCGTCGTCGCACTCGGGCTGTCGGTGCTCGCAGTCGGTCCCCTGACGACCGGTCTGGCACCGGTCGTCGCACTGGTACTCTGTTTCGTCGTCCTCGCCCTCTCAGCAGTACAACACCTCTCCCGCCGTCCGGATCTGGACTTTCCGTTCGGCTTCGCGAGCCGGTAGAGCGTTTCCCGCGCCCGACTTCCGTCGTCGTTTGCTATCCTCGCCATCCCAGTTCGCGCCGACTTACCCCTCTGGCCGTCTCAGCCCGTCTCGAAGGGATAGCTCCGGCTCGGAGGGTCGCTCCGACTCGAGTTGAGACTGCTGTCTCGAGGCGGTAAGTCAGTGTGTCGTACGCATCGAACGCGTCGAACGCGCCCCAAAACGGAGTGGCTCTCCCTCGGAACTCGATACCGTCCCGATCGGAGGTCACGTCCACGGCGGGGTCCTCTGCGGGAGTCGTTACGCTCCTGTTACTTCCACCCAGAAGTGGGTCTCCTCCGCAGCGTTTTCGTTCGTCGGCGTGGCCGGCGGTTCGCCCTGATAGAGCAACAGACTGATCCGGACCGTTTCGCCGGGTCCTGCCGTCGGCGTCACCGATCGTTCCCCGCTCGCGGTCGCGCCGTCCGAGACGGTCGCGTCGATCCGTCGTAACTCCGTTCGTTCGACCACCTCGCCGTCTTCGACGACCTGTTCCTGGACCACGACCGTGTAGCGCTGTTGGTCGCCCTCCTGGTTTTCGATCGAGACGGTTAGCGGGATCGACTCGCCCGGCTCGACCTCGCTCGGCAGCGCGCCGGCGACCAGTTCGCCGTCTTCGTCTTCGCTGTACAGCGCGAGCTCGGTGTACCCGCCGCCCGCTACGGGCAGCAAAAATCCAACGAGTAACGCGCCGACCGCCGTTCCGATCGCGACTACGAGCAGTACCGACGACGCCGTCGCGACCGCGCTATCGTCGCCGCGGAGACGCTCCAGACTCGAGATCGGGGAGACGCTGAACCGATCGGCGTCCGGAGTCCGGAGCCGTCGCACGACACCCAGTTGGGCGGTGACGACCGTCACGAGAGCGAGCGCCCCTGCGATCGACGCAGCGGTCAGCCCCCAGCCGGTGATCGGCAACAGCAGCACGGCCAGCGGAACGATCGCGAGCGAGAGGACGAATCCCAGACCGACGCGTTCGGTGACGTCGATTCCGCGGGGACGGGCCTCGGCGGCCGTCGCCGCCGTTTCTCGCGCGTCCCGCTCGCGGGCCGGAAACAGGACCGAAACGAGCGCGTAGCCCGGGAGAAACAGTGCAAGCGGCATCGTAACGAACAATCGAAGGCCGGTTCCGGACTCGAACGCCGTCACGATTAGGAACGCGAGTACCGCGCTGATCGAGACGGCCGCGAGATCGAGCGGGTACCGGCGAACGAACTCGAATCGCGTCCGACTACTGGTTCGATGACTCATCGACGATCCACCGGGGTTCGTCGTGCAACGTTCGATCCCTGTGCGGACAAGACGGGTGCCATTCTCGTTGGAGCGATACACTCTTCCGTGCTTTGTTATGGCCGTGTTACCGCGAGAGTGAAAACTATCGTCCGGTGGGAGAGACACGGCTCACTGTGAGATCGACTGTACTCGCGGTCTTCCGCCGTCGAGGGCCACCTGTCGCCCTAGAAGTCGATATACTGTCCCTCCCATTCCCGACGATCTTCGATCTGCTGTCGACCGGCATCAGTGATCGCGTAGTAGTTCGTTCGCCTGTCGAGTTGTCCCTTCTCGACCAGTTCCTTGTTGACGAGCGTATCCAGATTCGGATACAACCGTCCGTGGTTGATCTCCGAACTGTAGTACTTCTCGACTTCGTCTTTGACGGTCTGCCCCGACGGTCGGTCGGCACCTGCGATCACGTACAGCAGGTCGCGCTGGAAGCCGGTCAGATCGTGCATTGCTCAATCACACTGACCGTTCCAGTGAATAGATATTTGTTATCCGTCTCATACACTGTCCGTTCCGTCATTTCGTGCGGTATTACTCGAGCGTAACCACATATTCCCGGATATTACTCGATCTCCGACGCGTCGATCGGGGCGGCGCTCGAGGCGGTCATCAGCGGTGTCGAAAACAATCGTTTCACCGGGCAGACAGACACCACATCCGCGACCCATCCGAGGCCAATCAGCCGTCGCTATCAGAGACGACGACGTTAATCCCGTCCGCGTCGATCCGAACGCGAAGGGCGTCGACGGTCGTCTCGTAGGCGGTCGTATGGGACCCGTCGTTCTCGAACCGCACACACTCCGCCAGGAGATCGCTCTCGAGGAGGTTGTTGATTCGTCGGTAGACCGTTGCCGACGAGCTGTCCGTTCGTTTCGTCAGTTCCTTTGCGGTCTTCGGCCCTTCGCTCGTGGCGATGAGGATCGTCCGTGCGCAGTCGTCACCGAGGACATCGAGTTTGGCCGCTGGATTGGCAGTCGACTCGGATCGTGTGTTACTTGCTTGCGTTGACATAGTTGTAGTCACCCGTTCAGGACGGGCAGGGTCCGTTCGCTCTGTGTGAGAGGTGACGATTCGAGTGGGTCTGTCGCAGGACCACCACTGTCGGGAGTTCCACCATTACATTCCAGCACAAAAATCGGTAAGCGATAGTGGTATTTTATAACGATGTACCTTATTCTCCGTCGCCACTTCGTTCCGCGACGTAAGATCGTATTTCGATCCGGAAAGTACAGCTTTCGACGATTCCACGAACCAGTCAATCCCCGGTTTGAATACCTAATACGGCTGAATTCTGGTTGAGGTCGATCGACGACTGTTCGACTACACGTCGGTATCGGCGCTTCTACGGGGTCAAACTGCCCGGAAACCGGTTATTTCCCGGTTCTCAGACCGGCTTCTCGGGTGAACGGTCAACCTCCTTTATTCGCGATTGCTCCCCTCGATACGATGATGCCCGGACGGGTATTGCGGCAGATCGGCCGCGTCGCGACCGGATCAAGCCTGGCGGTCGGTCCATCCGGTCGGTGGCGTCCCCGATCGTATCCGTCCGAGTACACCCCCTACAACCCATGAACTCCACACAACACGACTGGAAGCCCATGGAATCGTCGACAGCCGGTGCTCGATGTCGAAACTGCGGAACGCACGTAACGCAGCAGTTCGCGCGTGTCTTCGGTGACAACGGCGACATCGTCCACGGCTGTCCATCCTGTACGACCTATCGGGAGATGCAATCCGGCGGTCATCTCCCGGGTGACTGATCGCCTCCGGACCGCTTCGTTTTTCGTTTCGACGTCACCCCTCTCCCGTCCGCCCTCGAGACGAGTGACCGATACGCTCGGCGCTTCGAGGGTTTTTCTCCCGTCCTCGCCGTTCGTCACGTCTTCCGAACGCGGTTTGCCACGTCTTTCGGGCACGATGTGACCGGTGGGCGGAACCGATGGCTCGAGTGACTGTATCCGTCTCCTACTCCCCGTCGCGCGGATCGCGGTCACACGGTCCGACTCGAGTGATGGCGTAACCTGCAAAAGTTAAAGGTAGTGGTGGGAGAAATGGGGAGACATGGTCACAGGTGGTGGACGGCCGTTCGAGTACCCTTGCCCTTTCTCTCTGATCGATGTCAGTTCAAACGAACAGAACTGAGCCACTCGAGGAGAGCGAGGTATTTCACATCCTCGGTAACGATAGACGACGGGCTATCGTCCAGCTGCTCGCGGCGGAGGGCGGACAGATCGACGTCTCCGATGTCGCGACCGAGATCGCTGCGACGGAATCCGATACCACGCCCGTCCCGAACAACCTCTACAAGAGCGTCTACGTTTCCCTCCAACAGACGCATCTCCCCCAGCTCGAGGAAGACGCCGTGATCGAGTACGACTCCGATGCGAAGACGATCCAGCCCGGTCGTCACTTCGACGAGGTCCTCCAGTACGTCGACGGGCACACAGACGATCACTCGCGCGTCTTGGGGATGCACCTCGGGCTCTGTCTCCTCGGGCTCGCGATCATCGCGCTCGTCGGCCTCGGACTGCCGGTCGTCTCGAGCATCGATCCGGTGCTCTCGAGCGTGCTACTGTTTCTCGCCGTCGCTGCGAGCAGCCTCTATCAGCTGCTCGGCTGAACGGGATGCGGCAACTCCCGTCCGGCGGATCCCGAACAGCGGCGCTCACCGTGCGTCTCGCCCATACCTGCACGTCTATCCGTCGGTGACAGCCAGTTCGGTACGACGCCGTCGCTCCGTGCCTGGGGACCGCCGAATCGAGTGGCGCCGTCCGCCGAGCGAACGACAGCATACCGTCGCAACCCTCGCTGCGACGGCGAGAAAAGACGCGCCGTCCGTTGGATCTGTCGGCCGTTCGCTACCGAACCCGGTCGCAGTCGCGGGGTCGGCTTAGCCGGCCGTCACACCGTCGGTGGTGTTCTCACCGGTGTCGTTGAGACCGTCTTCGGTCTCGTTGAGTCCGGTTTCAGTCTCGTTCGTCTCGTTGTCGAGTCCGGTGTCAGTCTCCTCGGTCAGCTCGAGGGCTGCGACCTCTCCGGATTCGTCCGACAGCACCATGTGGACGTACTCGCCGGCAGCGAGGCCGGTGGTGTCGACCTCGAACTCGACGTCCTCGCTCGCGCCACTCTCGAGGGTCACGTTCTGCTCGGCGACGAGGTCACCGTCGAGACGGAACTGGATCGCCTCGGTGCGTTCCTCGTCCGTGGGGTTCGAGACGTTCGCCGTCACGGTGATGTTCTCACCGATCGCGGCGCTGCTGGGCGCCTCGAGGTCGCTGACGTTGAAGGATTCGGCTGCCGCAACATCGTCGGCGTCATCCTCCGTTTCGTTGTCGTCGATCGGTTCTTCGTCGATCGGCGTGAGGTTATCCTCCGATTCGTTGTCCTCAGTTTCGTTGTCGTCAATCGGCGTGAGGTTATCCTCAGTTTCGTTGTCGTCGATGACGTCGTCCTCGGTCTCGTTGTCGTCGATCGGTTCTTCGTCGATCGGTTCTTCGTCGATCGGCGTGAGGTTGTCCTCGGTCTCGTTGTCCTCGGTCTCGTTATCGTCGATCGGCGTGAGGTCGTCTTCCGTTTCGTTGTCGTCGATGACGTCGTCCTCGGTCTCGTTGTCGTCGATCGGTTCTTCGTCGATCGGCGTGATGTTCTCTTCCGTTTCGTTGTCGTCAGTGACGTTGTCTTCGGTCTCGTCGACAACCGGCATCTCACCGTCGGTGACGTTGTTGATCTGGTCTGCGATCTCGTCACCGTCAACGTCTTCACCGACGACGAGGACGTAAACGGTTACATTCTCGACGTTCAGGTTCTCGATGGTGAGATTCTCGACGGTGACGAAGATCGGCTGTCCGTCACCATCGACCGGTAGATCCTCCATCGGCATCTCATCGGCTGGCTCTTCGTCGACTACCTCATCCTCGTCAGTGACGTTGTCGCCGATCGGTTCGTCGGTTTCGTTGTCGTCAATCGGTTCGTCAGTGACGTTGTCAGTTGGTTCTTCGTCAGTGACGTTGTCGTCCGGCTGCTGAACGTCCTCGTCGGTCTCGTTCTCCTCGACCGGTTCCTCATCGGCCGCTCCCTCGACGGTGACCACTGCATCGTCGGTCACCGGCTCGTCGTCGGCCGTGAGGAAGGGACCGTCAAACTGCCCCTCCGATTCGACGAAATCGTACGTCTGATTGTCGTTCGTATCGCGATGGGGCATCGCAATCAGGGTCTCGTCCTCCTCGAGCGGTTCGTCGAGGGTGACTTCGACCTGTTCGTGCGTGCCGGCCTCGAGGTACTCCGAGGTACCGATGACGCTCTCGAAGACGTCTCCCACGAGGAGGCTGCTATCGTGGATCGTCACGAAACCGGGGCTCGCGAGCGTCACGTTCTCGACGACGACCGTCTCGCCCTCGGTCGTCTGATCTTCGAACGTCACGTACGCGGGCTGGGAGTCGTTGTCCGCGTCCGCGGTTTCGTTGTCGGCGTCATCGTCGCCGGGGACCGTCTCGTTTCCGTCGATCCCCGTGGTTGCCTCGTCCTGTTCGTCGTCTATCGTTTCGTTCGTCGTCTCGTTCGCTGAGTCGTACTCGTTCGTGCTGGACTCGCTGCTCTGATCGATGGTGTTGCCGGATGTCGCGGCAGTGACCATCGCCCCGCTCGAGCAAACGAGCATCAGCGCGGTAAGTACGACGAGTAACTGATTGCGTGCGTTCATAGTTGCCGTGAAGGCACCAGTTTCGTCGTTGCTTCGGCGCATAAACCGGCGGAACCATTACGCGAGAAATCGGATACTACGGCCCAGCAGTAGCGTATTCAGTGTCTCGTTCGTTCGCGGAAAACAACGATTGCTGATAGGAACGGTCGACGGTCAGTTCCCGTACACTCGGCACCGGCAGCGAGAACTGGGACACCACACGCGGATCGCGCCCCGCTGTCGGGATGAGTGATTAATCGTCGTTCACCTGTTCGGGCGATTTCGACGCCGTCGGTTCGTGACCCGGCAGACAGACCAGGTTCTCCCGTCCGAGACGCAGTTTCGTGATCTGTTCGTCCTCCTCGAGGTCTGCGAGCAGTCGACTGACCTTCGCTTTCGACCAGTCGACGGAGTCGACGATGCTCGACTGCTTCATCCGCCCGCCGTTTTCCCGGAGGAGTTGTCGGACGCGCTCCCGATCGGTCACGAACTCCTCGGGATGCGTCTCGGGACCGGCCGCGAGCGAGGCCGGTTCCTCGTACCGGTTGCGAGCGACGAGTATCCCTCCGAGAAGCGCGAGCGCGATCATTCCAGCGAGCGCAGCGATGTGGGCGCTTCCCTCTAGCTGGAGCGGTCGGGCTGACCACGAGACGAACCCCGGCCGAGCGCCCGTGGTCACCGCTGATCCGACGGCTCCACTGGTCGACGGAACGAGCGCGACGATGGATCGGGGAGCTCGTCGGTGGATGCTCATGGCTGTGGGAAACCCGTGTTCACGTCGTTCATATCCTGTATCCTCGTGACCATTCTACAAATCGCTTTTTATAACCCATGTGCTGTTAGTACGGTACCGATATCTCTTCCAGAACGTGAATTCCACTCGGCTGACCGGTTCCAATCCATCGGTACCAGTGGGATGCCGTGATGGGGTCCTGGACAGTCATTCCCTATCGATGGCGGGCAGTGATCGACTCGATCCGCGATCACCGCAGCCGAACACTCGCCAGTCATGGTATAGGCAGTCTTTGTTCGAGAGACCGGATAAACTCGTCCGGACGTTTCCAACGGTTAGTGCGGATTCGTTCCGGATTTAGCGAGTAACAAAACATTGGCGCGACTGTCTAGGAATCGAACATGGGAAGTGATGCGCTCGTCTCGACGACAGCCGTCTCGGTGTCGCACTGATATCGGGCCCGATACATCAGCGGATACGAACCGTACCGTGATATCGATCGAATCAACTGTACGAACCGTGTTCCCGGTTCGACTCCAGTAGCGTGCCAGCGTCTTCCTCGAGCGGCGTCCGCTCGCCCCCGTCGACCAGCGACCGGATTCCGGACTCGAGATCGATCCGGGCGTCGAACCCGAGTTCGCGCGTCGCCTTCGTGGTGTCCGCGCCGCTGTGTCTGATATCGCCGGGGCGAGAATCTCGGTGGACGATCGGTGAGGACGATCCGGTCGCATCCCGGACGATCTCGGCGAGTTCCAGGATCGTCGTTCGCTGGCCCGTCCCGATGTTGAACGCCTCGCCGACCGCGTCGGTCGTCGCCGCCCGCAGGTTCGCCCGGACGACGTCGCTCACGTGAACGAAGTCCCGACTCTGCTCGCCGTCTCCCTCGACCGTGATCGGCTCGCCCGCCCGCGCCTGCTCGAGGAACGTCGAAATCACGCCGCTGTAGGGCCCCTGTTGGCGCGGGCCGTAGGCGTTGAAATAGCGCAACGCGACGGTCGGCAGATCGTACAGCTCCTCGTAGAGGCGGGTGTACTGGTCGAGGGCGAGCTTCTGGACGCCGTAAGGCGAGGTCGGGTTCGTCGGCGCCGTTTCGGTGACCGGCAGCTCTTGGGGGTGACCGTACACCGCCGCGCTCGAGGCGACGACGACCCGGGCGTCCTCCTGCCGGGCCTGCTCGAGAACCAGCAGACTCGCCTCGAGGTTCGTGCGATTGCTCCGTCGTGGCGCGTCGACGCTCCGTCCGACGCTGACGAGTGCGGCGTGGTGGAAGATCACGTCGACGCCGCGGGCCGCTTTTTGCAGCGCGATCGGGTCCCGAATATCGCCCTCGATCACCGTCACGCCGTCGGGGAGGTGGGTTCTGTCGCCGGTCGTGAGGTTGTCGAGGACCCTGACCTCGTTGTGGGGCGTCAGCGCCTCGACGAGGTGGCTACCGATAAAGCCCGCGCCGCCGGTCACGAGCACCGTGCTGTCGCGAATCGCTGGCGAGTCCATTTCCTGGCGGTAGCACCACCTCGCTGTTTAGTATCCGATTCGTACCCCCGCGTACTCGGGCTCGAGACGGCGTAAGGCACCGCATACAGCGTCGTCTTTATTGGCCTCGATCGGGAATCATGGTACCCAAGGATACGGTCGGGCAGCGCTGACGGAGGCGGATCGCGTGAGAACGCTGTTCGGTGCCGTTGGAATTTTTCGCAGAACTGCGCGGTGAGTAGGTCGGGACTCGCGCTCGAGTCGCGGCTGAGAACCGGCCGGTCGGCCCGGAATCGGCGGCTTGGACGCTTTCGAACGGAAACGTATCTTCGACATCTGGATCGCCTGCGTGGAGAGATCCGCGTCCGTGTGAACTATCAATTTGCTCTCGTAGCAGTGAGGGTGGTACCGAGTGTTCTGCGACCCTGGCGGCTAGTGATCGCCACGCCCCCCCCAATCGATTCGGTCGTTGCGGTGCTCCTCCCTCATCCACTGTCAGAGCACGCTCTGACAACCCTTCCCTCACTCTGTTCGCGAAGACCTCGCGCAGGTCGGACCGCGGCTCACACTACCGAGGCCTTCACTTCGCTCAGGCCTCGCAATTCGCCGCGGTACAGCGCGCGCCACCGCGTGGCGGTTGACCGATCGGACTCGAGCCGTTTGGGGAAGCTATATGCGCGGTCCTCGGCAATTCCACGGCAATGACCGTGGATCTCGTCGTGCGTAACAGTACCGTCGTCACGCCCGCGGGCCGGACGCCCGACGCGGGCATCGCCGTCGAGGACGGACAAATCGTCGCCGTCGGCCGGAGCGACCGGCTTCCCGACGCCGATCGCGTCCTCGACGCCGAGGGGAACGTGCTGGTCCCCGGGATCGTCGACTGCCACATCCACAACCGCGAACCCGGCCTCGAGTACAAGGAAGACTGGGAATCCGCGACGCGAGCGGCGGCCGCCGGCGGCGTGACGACCGTCGTCGGGATGCCGAATACGGACCCCGTCATCGACAGCCCCGAGAATCTCGAGCTCAAATTCGAGCGCGGTGAGGCCTCGGCCCACGTGGACTTTCAGAGTTACGCGGTCGTCACCTCGGAGAATCTCGATCTCATTCCCGAGATCGACGCAGTCGGCCCGCTCGGGTTCAAGGTCTTCCTCGGCTCGACGGTCGGCGACGTCCCGCCGCCGAACGACGGCGAAATTCTCGAAGCCATGGAGAAGATCCGAGAGACCGGCAAGCGACTGGGATTCCACGAGGAAAACGGCGAGATCATCGATCACTACACGGAGCGCTTCAAGGCCGAGGGGAGAAACGAACCGATCGATCACTCCCACTCGCGGCCCGTGATCGCCGAACGGGAGGCCGTCGAGCGGATGATCACCTTCGCCGAGGAGACCGGCGCGAAGATCCACATGTTCCACGTCTCGTCGGGATCGGCGGCAGAGGCTGTCGGCCGCGGGAAAGAACGCGGCGTCGATGTCACCGCCGAGACGACGCCCCACTACCTCTGGTTCACCGAGGAGGTCATGCGAGAGAAGGGGAACGTCGCGCGTGTTCAGCCACCCATTCGGGACGCCGAGGAACGCGACAGGCTCTGGGAGATCGGCATCGACGACGGCGTGATCGACTGCATCGCCACCGACCACGCACCGCACACGCCCGCGGAGAAGAAAGTCGACGACCCCTTCGGGAACACGTGGAACGCAATTTCGGGCTTCGTCGGCCTCGAGACCGAGGTGCCGGCCATGCTCACCTTCGTCGATGGCGGACGGCTCTCGCTCGAGGAGTGGGTCCGCCGCCACTCGACGCGTCCGGCGCAGGTCTGGGGGATGTACCCGCAGAAGGGATCGCTGCAGGTCGGGACCGACGCCGACTTCACCATCGTCGATCCGGAGCGGGAGTGGACGCTCGAGGACCGGCGAGAGTTGCATTCGAAGAACTGCGTGACGCCGTTCGAGGGCGAGTCCTTTACGGGGAAGGCGGTCGCGACCGTGGTCCGCGGCGAGGTCGTCTACGAGGACGTCGCGGTCGTCGGCGAGGCGGGACACGGAACGCGCGTCGACGTCGCGTAGCCCGCCGCTCGAGTCCTCTCGGACCGGGCCGACAGTCCCCCGTCGGAACGTCCGTTTCATTGTAATTCCGTCAGCGAATATATAAGTCTGTTCTATTTTAATTCGCTCAACGTTCCGATGAGCGAATAAATGGTCCATAGGAATACGACCCTCTCGACAGGGTACGACCATGCGAGACGAAAACGCTGCGAAGTCGTACCTGAACCGACGAACGCTCCTTCGCGGAGGTGCGGTCGCTACGACTGGCCTCGTCGCGCTCGGCGCGGGTGCCAGCGCGCAGAGCGACGAAACGGACGAACCGACCGTCATCACGGAGCGGACGACGATCACCGAACCTGGGGAGTACGTGCTCGGTGACGATCTGGCGGTCGCCGACGAGACCTGTCTCACGATTCGGGCGAGCGACGTCACGCTCGATGGACGGGGACACGAGATCGTTCGAACCGGTGACCGCGCCCTTCCGGACCCGGACCGTCCGGACCCGGACACGGCCGGTATCGGTACGGATGCGCCCGGTTCAGAACCCCTCTCCGATATCACCGTGACGAACGTGACGGTCTCGAACTTCGGGGCCGGAATTCACTTCGACGACGTGCGGGACGGGTCTATCGGAGCAACGACGGTGCGCGAAAACAACGTCGGTATCTATCTCGAGAATTCGACCGCGATCACGGTCGCCGAAAACACCGTGGATCGCACGGGGTGGCGCGGAATCGCACTGTTCGACTCGGACGACAACGTGGTTACCGAAAACACGAGCAATAACGGGGACCACGACCTCACCCGCGGGCTCGAACTGCTGAATTCGAACCAGAATACGATCGAGAAAAATATATTTTCGAACAATTTCACCGGTGTCGAACTCGGGAACTCGCACGGAAACGGACTCGAGGAAAACAACATTCGCGACAACGAACACGAGAACGTCGTGCTGCGGGAATCGGATACCAACGCGCTTCTCGAGAACACCGTCACAGGCTCTGGGTGGGTCGGAATCAGCGCGACGGGCACCGGCAACGAGTTCAAACGGAACGCGGTACGAGACACTCGAGGGTACGGTTTTATCGTTTCCGGAACCGAGAACCTGGTCAGAGGGAACGAAATCACCGGTAGCGCCGCTGATGGGCTCAATATCGATGGCGAGCGCGGTCGCATCGAGGAAAACACGACTTCGGAGAACGACCTCGCCGGAATTCGGGTTAGCGGTAGCGAATGCGCGCTGAACGAAAACGTCTCGACTCGTAACGGCGAAGCGGAGCTGTTCCTCGACGAGGAGTCGTCCGATACCACGGGAACGGGGAACTTCCTCTCCGACGACGAGTGCCCCTACTTCGTCGACGAAGGAACGAACAACGACGTCAAATACACAACGGAGTAATCGACCCGAACTGTTCCTCGACTCGACGGTCGTCGATGTGCCGTCGCCGACCGCCGCCGCGGGAACGTCGGGACTTGCGCCTCTCTCGAGTATGATCGTCTTCCGTTCGAACGGCCGGGAGACCGATGGCGGACGTCCATCGTCTCACCATCGACGATCGTCGAGCCTTGATCAGTCGGTTCCCGTGACGATTCTCAGTCCGAGAAAGTCGCGACCGATTTATATTCACTGCCCGTTCGTCAGGTCTCGATGAGGACCGCTCGCCATGACCGAAACAGACGCCACGGCGGACGAGAGCGACGAATCGGACGGGACGGCCGAGACGGACAAGACCGAGCGGTTGCGGTCGGTTTTCCTCTCCGTCACCGGCGGCGATACCGAGCCGATGGTCGAATCACAACGGCAGGACTCCAACTCCCGGGAGATCCGCGAGGAGCAGACCGACGAGGTCGTCGGCCCAGCGGAGCACCACGGACTCGACGACGCGATCGACGACCCCGAACCGGCCGACTGATCACGAGGACGCGTTCCCCGGCTACTCGAGATCCGCGCCGACCGCCGCTTCGACCGACGAGTAGCCGTCGCGCTCGAGCAATTCGACCAGTCCCCTGTTGATCCGCTTGGCCGTCGACGGCCCGTCGTAGACGAAACCGGTGTACAACTGGACGAGCGACGCGCCGGCCCTGATCTTTTCGTAGGCGCTCTCCGCCGAATCGACGCCGCCGACGCCGATGATCGGCAGGTCGCCGTCCGTGTACTCCGCGATCGCGCGGATGACCGCCGTCGAGCGGTCCGCCATCGGTTTCCCGCTGAGTCCGCCCCACTCCTCGCGGTTCGGCGACTCGAGGCCCTCGCGGGTCGTCGACGTGTTCGTCGCGACGATGCCGTCGAGATCGAACTCGTGGACGATGTCGACCAGGTCGAAGACGGACTCCTGGGGCTCGTCTGGACCGATTTTCACCAGAATCGGCACGTCCCGATCGTTTTCGGCCTCGAGCGTCTCGAAGATCGTCCGGAGGTGCTCGGGCGAGCCCTCGTCGAACTCGTCGGGCGTGTTCGGACAGGAGACGTTGACCACGACGTAGTCGGCGAACGGCGAGAGTCGATCGAAGACGCGTCGGTAGTCCTCGATCGCCTCGCGCTCGCTCGAGGAGTTCATCTTGCCGACGTTGACGCCGAGTGGGATATTCGGGGTGCCGTCGGTCTCGAGTCGCGATTTGACGCGCTCCATTCCCTGGCCGTTGAATCCCATCCGATTAACCATCGCCTCGTCCTCTCGCAGGCGGAAGAGTCGGGGCCGGTCGTTACCCGACTGCGGATAGGGTGTGACGGTTCCGACTTCGACGAAGCCGAAGCCTAACGCCTCGAGCGCGTGAGTCACTTCGGCGTTCTTGTCGAAGCCGGCGGCGACGCCGACCGGGTTCGGAAACGTCGCGTCGAACAGGTCGACCTCGAGTGCGGGATGCCGGTACTGGTAGGCGGCGGCCAGCGCCGCCCGCGTCGGCCAGGTCGATTGGGTCGCCCGGAGCGTCCGTTTGCCGAGATCGTGAGCCGTCTCGGCCGGCAGTTTGAACGCGAGGGGCCTGACCCGCGAGTACAGCGTCATCGCCGTCACGTGGGGGCGGCCGGCAGGTAAACGTCCCGAAACGACTGCGGCCGAGTGACCGCCGGACCGTCGGCGTTCAGAGCCACTCGAGGACGTCGTTCACGTCCGACACCGTCCGCAGCTCGTCCAGCGCAGCCAGCGCGTCGTCGACCGCGACCGTTTCCGGGGCGTGGTCTGCGCACAGTCGGAACTTCTCGTGCAGTTCGTCGTCCGAGAGCGGGTCGTCGTGGGTCCCGGGAGGCCGTTCCTGGCTGCGGTCGTACTCGTCGCCGGCACGAGTCGTCACCGCAACGTGCGCGGCGTTCGAGTCGTACGACAGGTTCCCGTCGACGATGAGGGACACGCGCTCGCGGACGGCCTGAACTGCCGGATCGTCGATCCGCTCCTCGTCGAATGCGGCGAGCCCGACGCGTCGTCGGGCGAACGCGCTCCCGATCAGGTACGGCATCGAGAACTTCGCCTCGAGGCCCGTCGCGGGGTCGTCGTGTGCGAGCGCGTCGGCCGCACCCTGGGAGGCCGTCACTCGAACTTCGTCGATATCGTCCGTCTCGAGGTCGTACTCCTCGGCGAGTTCGATCGCGGCGTCGATCGCGGCGTGGGTGTAGTAACAGCACGGGTACTTCTTGACGTCGATGCCGTCCTCGCACAGCGCCCAGTGCGAGCCGAGGTCGGGCACCCGCTCGAGGTCCGGTTCGCGGTCCCCGCGATAGAGGTCGAAGAAGCCGCGGTCTCCGTCGATCGCTCTCGAATCGGCGGTCGCGCCCTCGGCGGCGAGTAGGGCCGCGGTCGTACCCGATCGAGCGGCCTGGCCAGCGTGGATCGACTTGGTCGTCGTCCCGAAGTTTCGCTTGAGGCCGGCCGGCATCGATGCGGCGATAGTGAGCGCGTGTTCGGCGCGGTCGAGGGAAAGCCCGAGCAGGTTCGCGACGGCCGCGGCGGCACCGAAGAGGCCGACGGTCGAGGTGGCGTGCCAGCCGCCCTCGTAGTGGCCGGGACTGATTGGCCTCGAGAGGAAGTGCTGCGCCTCGAAACCGGCGACGAAGGCCGTGAGAACGTCCCGTCCGGTCGCGCCCTCGCGCTCGCCGACGGCCAGCAGCGGGGCGACCATCGGCACGCTCGGGTGGCCGTCCATCGCCGCCAGCGCGACGTCGTCGAAGTCCAGCGCGTGGCCGGCGGTCGCGTTCACCAGGACGGCGTCGGACAGCGGGAGTTGCCGGTCGCGACCGAGCACCGTCGTTTCGCCGGTTTCGGCGGCGGTCGCACTCGCGGCGACGGTCCCGCCCTCGGCACCCGCTCCCGCGAGGGTCACGCCGACGGTATCGAGGATCGCGCGTTCGGCCAGTCGACGCGCGTCGTCGGGCACGTCGTCGTCCGAGAGCGATGTCACGAACGCCGCGAGGTCGGTTGCGACGCCGTTCTCGGCCGCGGGCATCGCTACAGATCCTCCGGTTGCGTCCCGTCCTCCGGTCGGCCCGGTGGCTCCGCGGCGCGTCGACGCCGGTACTCGGCGTCGTACTCGGAGTCGATGTCGCGAACGCTCGAGCGACCGAGCCGCTGGCTTTCCGTCAGCTCGACCACGTCGCGTGAGAGTCGGGCCATCGGGTTAGCCTCATCTAGTCGGGCAAAAAGCGTTGCGCCGCTCCCCCTCGATTTCCGGAATTCCGGACCCGTTCGCTATCCCCCAAATCGATCTCGTACCCGCTCCCTGAGCGCGGTCTTTCGCACCTTCTCCCCGTTCGGTCCCTCCGTCGTGGGAAAGCCGTCCACGAACTCGAACGCCTCGGGGACCTTGTAGTCGGCCACGCGGGACTCGAGGAACGCCTCGAGGATGTCGGACGTGGGCTCGTCGCCATCGGATGCGACGGGGACGACGAACGCGACCGGCACCTCGCCGTGGCGGGGATGGGGTGCGCCGACGACCTCGCAGGAGCGAACGTCGGGGTGGTCTTCGACGGCGGCTCCGATCTCGCGGGGTGCGACGAGGAAGCCGCGAACTCGCAGGGCGTCGTCGAGCCGCGATCGATAGTAGACGTAGCCGTCAGCGTCCGTCTCGGCGAGATCACCGGTGTAGAACCACCCCTCTTCGTCGAAGGCTGCAGCCGTCGCCGCCGGCTTACCGAGGTAGCCGTCGGCCAGTAGATAGCCCCTGATCGCCAGTTCGCCCTCCTCGCCGGCCGGCAGTTCCGCGCGCGTCTCGGGATCGACGATCGTCGCTTCGATCTCGGGATGGACTGGCGGTCCGCCGACGCGTTTGCGTCGCTCCGCCGGATCGTCGGGGTCGCCGACGAAGATCTGGCTGTTCGCCTCCGAGAGTCCGTAGGGCTGGACTACCGGGAAGCCGAACGTCGATTCGATGCGCTCGAACGACTTCTCGTCGAACCCCTTGCTGATGAAGCCCACGACTCCCGTCTCGACTGTCTCGACCCGCGACGGGTCGAAGACGTCGTGCTCGAGCATCCGTTCGAACATCACGCCGAGCCCCGTGAGGGAGGTCGCCTCGTACTCGTCGACCAGCCGAATCGTCTCGCCGGGGTCGAAGTGAGTCTGCGTCACGAGCGTCGCTCCCGTTGCGAGTGCGCTGAAGAGCGTATTGTACCCCCAGATGCCACAGAACGGGAGCGTCGCGACACCGACGTCATCCTCGGTCACGCCGAGATGGTCCGCGACGTGGGCGGAGTGATTCAGCAGCGACTGACTCGACTGGAGACAGCCTTTCGGGTCGCTCGTCGTCCCGCTCGTGTAGAAGATCGCTGCCGGGGCTTCGGGGTCGCTCGCGGGCTCGAGAGCGTCCCGATCCCGCGCTCGGCCCGTCTCCAGGACGTCGTCGTAGGCTCGCAATGCCGGCAGATCGGCCGACGGCTCGAGGCTCACGATCGCCTCGAGGGTGGGAATCGAATCGGGATCGAATTCCTCGGGCGACTGTTCGAGAACCTCGGGAACAGCCGTCGCGAGCATCTCGTGGTAGTCCCGCCCGAGCAGCGCGTCCTCGGTGACGAGGACGCTCGCGCCCGAGTCCTCGAGCATGTACTCGAGTTCGTGGGTTCGGTAGCGGGTGTTGACCGCGACCATCGCCGCGCCCAGCAACGAGGTCGCGAGCTGACAGGCGATCCACTCGGGGCGGTTTCCCAGCCAGACCGCGACGACGTCCCCCCGGGATACGCCCAGATCGGCGAGCCCGCGGGCGAGCGCGCGACTCTCCGCAAGCAGGTCGTCGTAACTCCACACTGTTTCGTCGAAGACCACGGCCCGCCGCTCCGGGTCGGTCGCCGCCACTGACGCGATCCCCTCGTAGATAGTCTCGTCTGGCCACGCAAGCATGACTGGTACGCTCGACAACGGAGTATCAGCGTAAAATCATTGCGCGCCAGTAGCGGGCAGCCGGGAGACGCTGTTAGTATCGCTCGTCAGTTCGCCGATCGCATCGGGAGCGGTGAGTCGATGCCGTTCGAGGCGACCGTGGCTAGCACGAACAGGGTCATGATGATCGCTCCGAGGACCGATCCGGGGATCGAGAGCACGCCCATCGCTGAGATGAGCAGAAGACTACTGCTCGCGCCGATCGCAGTCCGGAAATACGCGCTATCGACGCGGGCAGTGGCCGATCGATCGGCGTCGGTTCCCGGTCGCTCGAGCTCGTCGTCCGACGCCTCGAGATACGGTCGGAATATCTCCAGTCGATCGGTCGGTCGCACGACCCCGCGGGGCTGGTCGTACTCGATGATTCCCTTCTTGTCGAGTTTCGGAAGATGGGACTGATACAGCGGGATGTAGACGCGCTGGCGCTGCGCAGACGTCAGTTGCGCCACCGTCGTCTCGTGTTCTTTCGCCGCGACGTGCTCGGCGACGTCGCGCATTTTGACGAGTTCGTCCTCGTCGAGCAGATACCGGATCGCCTCTCGTCTTCGGTTCGTCTGGAGAATGTGAAAAATATCGTCCGGGGATAGCACGGCCGTCTCGTCGAACTGCGGATCGCTGGAGGGCGTATCCGAAGTGCGGGATGGGATATCGAATCTGGAGGTCATGCGCTACGGTCGGGAAAGGAAACCATGCCTACGTAAATCCTTCGGGACTTCATTCTAACTAAAATATTCCTATATGAATGATAAGGTAGCACACTACTATCAATGATTTTTATCGAAGATGATCTAGTAAAGATGCACAAGCGGTCGCTCGGATGTCGGCCGGTCCCGTCCAACCGTTCGTAGTGTCGGTCTGGGTTGAAAGTACGGTGCGAGCGTGATAACTCTACTACCAACAGTGTTTGGTGTATGCGTGTGATTCGTTTCCACTGAGAAACCGACGACACGACTGCGACGGACTGTACGAGTCCCGGGAGACGGAAGCCAGTCACCGATCGCCGACGTGCTCCGCGTCCGGGCCGAACTCCGAGGCGAGCAATTCGGGAACGTCCGCCGGTGTTACGTCCGAGTACCACGCGTTTCGCGGTTGAATCGAGATCGCGGTCCCGCTCTCGCTGCACAGCCCCAGACACGAGGTTGTACTGACCGAGACGCTCGTCCAGAACGCGTCGCGATCGCGTAACCACGCTTTCGCCGCGGCGACAGTCTCGTCGGCCCCGGCGCTACCGCAACTCGCGTGTTCGGAATCGCGATCGGTGGCGCAGACGAACACGTGGGCTTCGAGGCGTTCGCGGTGTTCTTCGGTCCGATTCTTCATGGACTGCTCAGTAGTTCCTCGCGTTGCTCGGCGGTCGCTCGTTCGTCGGATCGCGGTCGAAGCCAACTGAAGCAGCCGGCTACAAGGACCCACAGGGCGGCCTGGCTCAAGACGGTCAGTCCGCGGAACGCGGCGACGAGATCGGCCGGCATCGCGCCGGACTCGACGATGGTCGGCGCCGCGATCGCGGTGGCCGCGACGAGGGCGACGATGGGAACCGCCGCCGCGACCACTCCGAGCGGGAGACTCCGAGCCGACCCGCGGGTATACCCGTAGATCGATGCCGCCGCGACGACTGCGCCGACGGCGATGAGACAGACGTAGATCGCGATCCGAAGCGTCGGATCGTACGCCTGTTCGGCCCCCGGTGCCGTCGGCGGCAACACCAGCCACGGCGCGACCGAGACGGTGAGGAAGCCGGCACCGGCCAGTACGTAGGCCTTGACGTTCCCGCGGCCGGGCAGCGCCGGTTCGAGGAAGTAGAAGCCCAGGGCGAAGACGCCGCCCAGCAGGATCCCCCAGAGGACGCCGCTGCCGATGCTCACCGCGGCCGTCGTCGCCTCGCTTACCGCATGGGCGTGTTCGCCGGCAGCGTGGGCGTGCTCACCAGCCTCGTGAGCATGTTCGCCCGCTTCATGAGCGTGTTCGCCGTGCTCCCCGCCCTCGGCGAGCGTCTCCATGTACCCGATAAGCGGGTTCGCAACGAACGCCATATACGCGCCGTACGCGATTCCGGCGATCGCGCCGGCGAGGACGCCGCGCTCGAGGTAGTCGACGAGCATCAGTGACAGACCACGCCGGCCGCGTGCCGGAAGTTGTGCATGGAGTCGTGGGCTAGCGGCTCCTGGAGGAAGAGTAGTGCGAACGTCATCGCCGCGACGAACGCGAAGACGGCCACGAGCTGGCCGGTCGTGAGGTCATCGCGTGCGGTCCCGATTCGATCGTGAACGGTTTCGGTCGTCGTCATGCAAGTCAGTTTTCTCTACTGAAAGTCCGATTGTAAAACTACCGATCGTCCAGCGGTGCCAGTGGATTGGACACGTGTCGGACGAACGATGGGAACGCAGTTCAACTGACGCGAACGACCGAATCAGAACCGACGGAACACGACCGAATCGAACCAGCTGGAACGGACGACTGCCGGCGAATAACGAAATCGTTTTCCTACGGCTACCGCTTGGTTCGACTAACAACCAGAGTCATGAGTGTCCAACGACGGTCGTCAGGAGGGAAACGCGGTGGCGGTTGAACGCCTGCTCGTCCCGCTGTCGGACACGGTGACCGTTCGCCAGACGGTCGGCTACGCCGTCCAATCGGGGCTCGAGACCGCTGACTCGCTCGAGTGTCACCTCGTCGTCGCGATGCCCTACGACGCCGACGTCCCCGAGAGCGACCAGTACAGCGAAGATGCCAACGGACTGCTCTCGCGGGCCCGAAACTGGGTCGAAGAGGACGCCGGCGAGGCCGACGTGACGATCGAAACGGCGACGCTCGGGACCGACGAGTACCTCTTCGGGCCGCGAGACTACGCCGAAATCTTCGACGCCTACGTCGACGAACACGGGATCGACCGCATCGTGCTCGATCCGGAGTATCAGCCGGGCGTCACCGCGCAGATGCTCCAGCCCCTCGAGCGCGAACTCGAGCGCATCGGAGTCGCCTACGACGAGGCTCCGGTCGAGCGGTCGGCCCGCCGCGGTCGTCTCGCCGGCGGGACCGAGGACTTCGACCGTCTGTTCGCGACGTTCCTGCTCTCCTACGGTTTCTATCTCGTCCTCGGGGATCCGACCTACTGGTTCGATCTCCTCACCGGCGCTGCGGTCGCCGGTATCGTCGCCGTCACGCTCGCACGGGTGACGTTTACCGTGCCGCTCGACCGCGTGCAGTCGCCGCTCCGCGTCGTTCGGTTCACCATCTACATCCCGTACCTGCTCTGGGAGATCGTCAAGGCCAATCTCGCGGTCTCGGCCGTGATACTCCGACCGTCGATGCCGATCGAACCCACGCTGACTCGCGTCAACTCCCGCGTGCGAAGCGGCCTGCCGCTGCTCGCGCTGGCCAACAGTATCACGCTCACGCCGGGGACCCTGACCGTTCGGGCGACCAACCAACAGCTGCTCGTCCACACGCTGATTCCCACCGCCCGCGACGACCTCTTCGACGGCGGACTCGAGCGAGCGATTCGATTCGTCTTCTACGGCCGGGATTCGGCGGCGATCCCCTCGCCGCGCGAACGCGGCGACGCGGAAATCGTCGGAGGTGACGAGCTGTGACGCCGGCTTCGCTCGAGGACGTCTTCCTCGCCGCGGCCGCGCTGTTCGTGATCCTCGCGATTGCGATGTTCTACCGGGCTATCGTCGGCCCGACGACGCAGGACCGGCTGTTGGCAGTGAACGTGCTCGGAACGAACACGGTCGTCGTCCTCGCTCTGCTGGCTGCGGGGCTCGATCAGGCGTGGTTCCTTGACGTGGCGCTGATCTACGCACTGCTGAACTTCCTGATGTCGATCGCGATCTCGAAGTTCACCGTCGAGCGAGGTGGCGTGCTGTGATCGAGACGATCCGCTTTTGGGCGATCGTCGTCCTCCTCGGGTTCGGCGTGTTGTTTACGCTCGTCTCGACGGTCGGCATCATCCGCCTCCCGGATATTTACGCGCGGGCTCACACCGCCTCCCAGACGGACACGCTCGGTGCCGGGTTCGCACTCGCCGGCGTCGCGTTGGCGTTCGGCTGGCAGCACGGGGCGATCTACACCGTCCTCCTGCTGTTCTTCGTGTTCGTCACGAACCCGACCGCGGCCCACGCGATCGCCCGATCTGCAGCGGAGACCGGTGTCGAGCCGATCCTCGCCGAGGAGGGAGCGGGCGCGGAGACGGACGAAACCGAGGCCGCTACCGAAACGGACGGTGAGCCGTGATGAGTCTGTTCGCGTATACCCTCGTCGCGTTCATTCTGGTGACGGCCGTTGCGACGGTGCTGTTCCGCGACGTGCTCTCGGTGATCATCGTCTTCGGCGCCTACAGTCTCGGAATGGCGATCCTCTACACGTTCCTGTTGGCTCCCGACGTCGCGATGACCGAGGCCGCGATCGGTGCCGGCGTGACGACGCTGTTGCTACTGCTGACGATCGCGCGAACGACGCGGCCCTCGACGGATCGGCTCGCGGAACGAATTCACGTTCCGGCGGTCGTCGTCGTCGGGGCGTTCGTCCTACTGCTCTGTACCGCCGTCCTGCCCGAGATGTACGCGGTCGGCGGCACGGAGACGCCGGTCTGGTCGAACCCGGACGTGACCCAACATTACATCACGGAGACGTACAGCCAAACCGGCGTCGAGAACGCGGTGACATCCGTCCTCGCCGCCTACCGTGGCTTCGACACCTTCGGCGAAGCGGTCGTCGTCTTCGCCGCCGGCGTCTCGACGCTGCTCGTCCTGAAACGCGAGGTGTTCGCCTAATGTCTGGATCCATCGACGATACCTACACCGAGAGTCAGGTGATCATGACCGCCGTCAAGATCATCGCACCGTTTACGCTCACCTACGGGCTGTTCATGACGTTCCACGGTGGTGACGCCCCCGGCGGCGGCTTCCAGGGCGGAACCATCGTCGGCGTCACCGTCCTCATGCTCGCCTTCGCCTTCGGCATCGAACCGACCCGACAGTGGCTCCGGAACTCGTTCCTCGCCGGCCTCGTCACCGGCGGCGTCGTCATCTTCGGCGCTATCGGCCTCGCGATGGTCGCCCTCGGCGGGGACTTCCTCGAGTTTACCATGCTCAAAGAGGTCTTCCACATCAAGCCGAAGTGGGGACTCGAGGCCGTCGAGATCGCCGGTATCTCGCTGATCGTCTCCGGGACCATCATCAGCCTCTTCTTTACGATGGCAGCGGGATTCTCGCCCGACCGACCGAGCGGGACCGGTGGCGGCAGCCGTGCCGACGCCGCCGAGACTCCCGATTCGTCCAACGCGGAGGTGAGCGACGATGATTGATCTCCTGACGAGCCACTACACGTACGTGCTGTTGTTCGTCCTGCTGGGTCTCGGGATCTACATGGTGATCGCCAGCGAGAACCTCGTGAAGAAGCTGATCGGCGTGAACCTCTTCCAGTCGGCCATCTTCCTGTTTTTCATCTCGATGGCCTACATCGAGGGCGGCTCGGCACCGATCGTCCCTCACGAGGGCGTTCCGGGGGAGGTCATGGTCGCGAGCCCGCTGCCACAGGTCATCGTGTTGACCGCCATCGTCGTCGGCATCGCGCTGACGGCGGTCGGACTGGCCCTGATCATCCGGATCTACGCGGAGTACGGGACGCTCCGCGAGGACACCCTTCGGGAGGTGCGCGCCGATGAGTAGCGTCGACCTGCTCTTGCCGCTGCTGATCGCGGTCCCCATCATCAGCGCGACGCTTCCGATCGCGCTCGGCCTGCGGTACGACCGGACCGGATGGTCCGTCGCCGCGGTCACGACGACCGGGCTCTTCGCCGGAGCCCTCGCCCTCGCGAGCGCCGTCTACACCGGTGGGGAAGCGGTAACCCATACGCTCGGCGGCTACCCCCGGACGTACGGAATCGAACTCGTCGCCGACGAGTTCTCGCTGCTGATCGTTCTGCTCGTCACGGTCGTCGCCACCGGCGTCCTCGCGTACACGCGTCGCGGCGGCCCGCGCGGGAACACGTTCTACACCGCGTACCTGCTGTTAGTCGCCGGCCTGCTCGGTATCTCGCTGACCGGCGACGTCTTCAACCTGTTCGTCTTCCTCGAGATCACGAGCATCGCGACCTACGCGCTCGTCGCGAGCGGCGACGGCCCGGAGGCAGCGGTCGCCTCCCTGAAGTACCTGATCCTGGGGACGGTCGCCGCGTCGATGTACCTGATCGGCGTCGCTTTCGTCTTCATGGCGACGGGGACGCTCAACATGGTCGAACTCGCGAGCGCGATTCCGGCGGCCGAACGGCCCGTCCTGATTCGGGCCGGCTTCGCGTTCATCGTCGTCGGTTTCGCCGTCAAGGTCGCCCAGTGGCCCCTGCACACCTGGCAGCCGAGCGCCTATCAGCGGGCTCCCGACGGCGTGACGCCGCTGATCGCCGCGCTGGTTTCGACCGCCTCCGCCTACGCCTTCGGTCGGGTCATCGTCACCGTCTTCGGCGTCGACTATCTCGCCGCCATGCCGAACGCGGCGTCGATCGTCGTCACCGTCGGCTGCGTGAGCGTCCTCGCGGGCACCGTCCTGGCCGTGATCCAGACCGAGGTCAAGCGGATGCTCGCTTATTCCTCGGTCTCGCAGTTCGGCCTCGTCATCGCCGCCTACGGGGTCGTCATCGCGGGCAGTTCCGAGACCGCGCTTCTCGGTGCGACCGTTCACCTCGTCGGTCACGGGCTGTTGAAGGCCGGCCTCTTTCTGTCGGCCGCCGTCGTGGCGACGAGTTACGGCGCTCGCACCGTCGACGAGTACGCCGGACTCGCCGGGGAACGCCCGTTCGTCGCCGGTTCGATGGCCGTCCTCCTGCTGGTTCTGGTCGGCGTCCCGCCGGGCGTCGGCTTCGTCGGCAAGTGGTACATCGCCCTCGGTGCCGTCCAGTCGGAACTGTGGCCCGTCGCTGCCGTGATCTTCCTCAGTACTATGCTCACCCTCGCCTACGCCGCCCGCCTGCTCGAGAAGATGTACTTCACACCACCGCTCTCGGTCGGTTCGGCGGACGCGCCGGGCTCGATCGCGACGGACGGCGGTAATGCCGACGCTGACGACGGCTCCGCCGGCGCTTCCACGCACGGCAACGCCACCCCCGACGCCGTCTCGGTCGGCATGATCGCGGTCGTCGTCGGCTTCGCGCTCGCCGCCGTCGCACTCGGCTTCGCGGGCGGGACGTTCGCCAACTTGCTCGAGCCGTTCATCACGGAGGTGTTCAACTGATGGTCGCGGATCTCCGACCGCTCGCCGCACTGTTGGTGTCGGCGGTCGCCATCGTCCTGATCGTCGCGTCGCATCGCCGGCCGAACCTCCGGGAAGGCTGGTCCGTCCTGGCCGCCCTCGCGAAGTTCGGCATCATCGTCAGCATGCTCCCCGCGGTCATGGACGGCACCGTCTTCCGGTGGAGTCTCGCGGAGTCGACCGGGATTCGGTTCCTCGAGGGCGTCGACTTCGCCCTGCGAGCGGACCCGCTGGGGATCTTCTTCGCGCTCCTCGCGAGTTTCCTCTGGATCTTCACGTCGTTTTACGCCGCGGGATACATGCGCGGACTCGACGAACACTCCCAGACCCGGTTTTTCGCCTCGTTTGCGGCCAGTCTCTCGGCTGCGGTCGGGATCGCCTTCGCGGCGAACCTGGTGACGATCTTCGTTTTCTACGAACTGCTCTCCCTGGTCACCTATCCGCTGGTCGCCCACAACGAGGACAGCGAGGCCCGCATCGCCGGCCGGAAGTACCTCACCTACACGTTCTTCGGCGGCGGCGTCTTCCTGCTGGCCGGCACCGTCCTGATCTACTGGCTCACGAGTCTGGTCAGTTCGGGGCCGACGCTCGCCTTCGAGGCGGGCGGTATCGAGGCGCTCGCGACGGCCGCGCAGGCGGAACCGATCTACGCACAGGCCGCGTTCTTCCTGCTCATCGCCGGCTTCGGCGTCAAGGCCGCGCTGATGCCGCTGCACTCGTGGCTCGCCGACGCGATGGTCGCGCCCACGCCAGTCTCCGGACTGCTCCACGCCGTGGCGGTCGTCAAATCCGGCGCGTTCGGCATCGCTCGCGTCATCCTCGAGGTCTTCGGTCCCGGACTGATTCGCGACCTTCCGCTGGATATTCCGGCTATCGGCGAGGTCGGACTGAACATCCCGGTTGCGATCGTCGCCGCGTTCACGCTGACCGCGGCGAGCATCATCGCGATGCGCAAGGACCACCTCAAGCGCCGGCTCGCGTACTCGACGACGGCACAGCTGTCCTACATCGTACTCGGGCTCTCGATGTTGCATCCCTATGCGATGGTCGGGGCGCTGTTCCACATTCCCGCGCACGCGTTCGCGAAACTCACGCTGTTCTTCTGTGCGGGCGCGATCCACGTCGAGACCCACACCGACTACATTAGCGAAATGGCCGGCATCGGCAAACGCATGCCGCTGACGATGGCCGCCTTCACCGTCGGCGCGGCCGGTATGGCCGGGCTCCCGCCGATCGCCGGCTTCGTCAGCAAGTTCTACATGCTGATCGGCGCCGGCTACATGGGCGGCGAGTACTGGCTGTTCGCCGGTGCATTGTTGCTCTCGGCCGTGCTCAACGTCGCGTACTTCTGGCCGGTCGTCTACACGGCCTTCTTCGAGAGCGAGGACCGCCACGACGCCAAACCGCTCCTCGAGTTCCCACGGGGCGGCGTGTTGCGGTCCTACGGGACCGCGGACGACCACGTCGCCGCTGACGGCGGGGATCCGGCCGACGGAACGGAGACGGCCGACACTGCAGACGCGGAGAACGCGTCCGAGGAGGAGTTCGAGTACGCCGTCGACAAGTACCCGAGCGATCACACGACCGCCGACGGAGCGGACGCGACGAGCCACTCCACCGACGCTCGAGCGTCCGAAGCCGGTGACCACGCCGATCGCGCCGATGACGGCGACGAACCCGGTCACGACGAGCGCGGCGACGCCGTCGACGCCGTCGACCATCACGGCGATCACGACGATCACCTCACCGGCGGCCCGCCCGCAGACGGCTGGCAACGCCGCTCGCCGTTCGCCGAGAGCACGTGGCTCATGCTCGCGCCGATCGCCGTCATCGCGACGGGCGCGGTCGTCCTCGGAATCGGCCCCGACTACGCGGTCTTCCTCGAGTTAGCGACCCGGATCGTCGAGGGGGTCTTCGGTATGCCGTTCGATGAACTGAGCGGCGTTCCGCTCGACGAACTCGTGACGGAGGTGAACGACTGATGGAGCTCGAACTCCTGTCGCTGGCGTACCCGCCGCTCATCGTCTTCGCGGCGGCCCTGCTCGTGCTTGTCCTGCCGCGAATCGCCGGCTTCGCCGTCGGCGCGCTCAGCCTCGCGGCGGTGCTGGCGATCTCGCTGGTCGCCCCCGAAGGCCAGCACCTCGCCGGGACCTTCCTCGGGTTCGAAGTCGTCCCGTTCTACGTCGACGACTTCTCCCGGATGGTCGGCCTCGGGCTCGGCTTTTTGGGCGTCTGTAGCGTGATTTATGCGTACTCGAGCGAGGCGAGCCGAACGCTCGTCGCGTTCGCGCTCGTCTACGTCTCCTCGTCGATCGGGGCGGCGTTCGCGGGCGACTGGCTCGTGCTCCTGTTCATGTGGGAGCTGATGGCCGTCACCAGTACGCTCGTGGTCTGGCACTACGGCGGCGAGGCGGTCCGGGCCGGCTTCCGGTACGCGCTCTTCCACGGCACCGGCGGGGTGCTCGTGATGATGGCGGTCGCCGTTCACTACGTCCAGACCGGTACGTTCGTCTATACCGAGGCCGGGATCGCCGACGGGATTCCGGCGCTGCTCGCGGTGCTCGGGATGGGCGTCAACGTCGCCTTCATCGGGTTCCACACCTGGCTGCCCGACACCTACCCGCGTCCGCACATCGCAGCCTCGGTGTTCCTCTCCGTCTATACGACGAAGACGAGCGCGTTCGTCCTCTACCGGGCGTTCCCAGTCGGCGGCGAGAGCGACCTCTCGATATACATCGCGTACATGGGCGGCCTGATGGCCGTCTACGGCGCGACCTTCGCGCTGCTCCAACACGACATGCGGGCGCTGCTTTCGTATCACATTCAGGCCCAGCTCGGATACATCGTCGCCGCGATCGGAATCGGCTCCAACCTCGCCGTCGCCGGCGCGATGAGCCACCTGTTCAACAACATCCTCTTCAAGAGCCTGCTGTTCATGGCCGTCGGCGTCGTCATCTACCGGACCGGCGAGGAGGACCTGTACGACCTCGGCGGCCTCTGGCGCGAGATGCCCCTGACCGCGATCGGCTTCGGGCTCGGCGCGCTCTCGATCACCGCGATTCCGGGTTTCAACGGCTACGTCAGCAAGGGAATGATCTTCGATGCTGCCAATCCCCACTACTACGGTCAGCCCGAGTACCAGGCGCTGTACTGGCTGCTCTGGCTCGGCGCGATCGGCACGCTGCTCTCCTTTATCAAGCTCGGCTACTACGTCTTCTTCCACGGCGAGAGCGACCTCGAGGTCGCCGACGCCAAACCCGGCCAGACGGTCGCGATGCTCGGCCTCGGCGGTGCCTGTCTCCTCTTCGGCGTCTGGTGGCAGGGGTTGGCCGACCTCGCGCCGACGATCTACGGGAGCGACTTCGCGTTCTCCTACTCCGGCGGCGAGAGCCACCTCCACCCCTACAGTCCGGGTCACCTCGAGACGGCCGGGATCCTCACGGGGGTCGCAGCCGTCGCGTTCGTGGTCGTCAAAAAACCGCTCTCGAAACTCGATCTCGGCGACCCGGCAACGGTCGTCTACCCAGCGACCTACTACCTCAGCCGGTGGACGATGCTCGCAGTGACGGGAGCCTACGCCATCGTCGACGCCGCCGTCGTCGGAGCCGTCAAACGATGCTACTGGGTCGGGAACAACCCCGTCCTCGCCGTCGACGCGGTCGCACGGCGGCTTCCGCTGGTCGATGTCGACGACCGCCAGCCGACCGACGGCGGCCGCCCTTCGACGATCCACCTCCGGACGAGCATCGGGACGAGTATCCTTCTGCTGACGCTCGTCCTGACGGTGATCCTGTGGCTGTTAGTGGTTTAGCTCGGTCGAAATGATAGAGTGGCAACGTGGGGTATAGGTGGGAAATTTGTCATTTCGGACGGGATATCCACCGTGGGGTGGCGCGCGCTGGGTCGCGGTGAGTCATTGACGAACCGCGACTCGATGCCGTGCGAGGGATGAGCGAGTGGAACGAGCGAATCGGTTGGGGAGGGCGTGGCTATTCCCCGTTGCCACGGTAGCAGGTCACTTCTTTTCATGTAACCCCTCAGAACTCACTGTTCCGTTCACTGCTGTATCGAGTACGACTCGAAAGAAAATCACAGCATCGAATGCGAACAGTACAAGTTCACGAGAGAACGATCGTCACCCTTCATTTAGTCCGTATCCGTCGACTCGTCGCCCTCGACCGGCTCGGCATCTACTACCGTGGACCGGGAGTCCGGAACGACGATCGACTGCTCGAGCACCGACGCCCGAAGCGTCGGCTTCGATTCCGTCGCTTCCTGTCGGTACGACGCCCCCGATCGATCTCGACGGACGCCTCGCGGCGTCAGATAGTCGCCGTCGACGTCGATCCCGGCACCCTCGCAGAGTCGCCGCAACACCGACCGTGCCCCTTCGGTGGTGATCGCCGGCGGCGCGATCGAGCGCTCACGGGCGAGTTCCGTCGCCGTCGCGTCCTCGAGCAGGGATTCGATCGTCTCGTTGTCGTACCCTCGATCGCGCAGCACGGACCGCACGCGACCGGCGATCGACGGCGCGTGGGCCGTCGGGAACAGCGGCCAGTCGTTCGACGGCGGATCGAGGACGACCCGGTAGCGGCGCAACGGCGTCCGGGCGCGGGCGGGGAGGGGAACGTCCTCGAGTCGCTGAGACTTTCCGAGGACGCGGATCGTTCCCGTGTAGAAATCGACATCGTCCCACGTGGCACCCGTCCGGCGATCGTCGTCGGGGACCCGGAACAGCTCCGATCCGCGGACCGTCGAGTGAGCGAGGACGGCTACCATCGCGTACTCGCGCAGTCGGCCGCGTCGCTCGTGCATCGATCGACCGGTATCGAGCGCCCGCTCGCGGACGTACCGCTCGAGTTCGCGACGCTGCCGCGCGGTCCAGAAATCGCTCGCCGGTCGCTCGTCGGCGGTTGGTAGCGCGGCCTCAGCGCGGTCGGTCGCGGCGGGGTTGTCCGCGAGGATCCCGCCGCGGACGCACCACGAGAGGAACGCCCGGACGACCGCGTAGTACGTGCCGGCGGTCGAGGCGGTGTACTCGCCGCGACCGGTTTTGCGCCGGAGTTCCTCCGCGTACGCGCGCATGTGTTCGACCTCGAGTGCGAACAGGGAGGTCAGTCCGTGATCCCGATCGAGCCAGTCGGCCCACCGGCGGAGGATCGATTCCGCGTTGGACGCGTAGGCTCCGGCACCCGAGCCGTCCGGATCGCCGACGGCCTTTCGCTGCAGGTAGGCGTCGACCGCGTCCGTGATCGCCACCTCGGTCACGGGCCGATCACCCGCCGTCGAGCCGCTCGAGCGATCGCGGCCGGTCGCCGGTTCCGGCGCGGATCGCTTTCCGGTCGCTCGAGTGACCCGTCGGGACGCTCAGACCGGATCGCGGGGGCGACACCACGTATCATCCGTTCGTGTGATACTGCTCCTCCGTCCTAAATCTGTGTTTCGGTCACGGGGAATCTGAAAAAAGACGGATCGATCACTGGATCCGGAACGGTACCGATGAACGACGTAGCGGCTCAACGATGCAACGACGTAGCGGCTCAACGATGCAACGACGTAGCGGCTCAACGATGCAACGACGTAGCGGCTCAACGATGCAACGACGTAGCGGCTCAACGATGCAACGACGTAGCGGCTCAACGATGCAACGACGCGAGATTCAGTTTGTCGCGCCGAATCGGAGGACGTCAGCGTGATCGCTGATGAGCCCGTCGACGCCGACCGCTGCGAGCCGCTCCGCCTGGTACCACGTCTCGAGCGTGAAGACGTTCACGGTCCGGTCCTCCTCGTGGGCTACATCGAGGAGGTCGATATCGGACCAGCCCGCGTCGTCCTCGGAGTGCTGATCGGCGTAGAACGGCGTCCCACGGATCATGTGATAGGGCGGATGGATCGCTTCGGCGTCGTACCGTCGAGCGATCTCGACGCCGTCCCGAACGGAGTTCCAGAGTAGCGGTGCGACCGCATAGTCGGACGCGTCGCGGGTCGTCGCCAACGCCGCCTCGTAGAACGACGAATAGAGGAACTCGTGATCGAAGTCGTCGACGACCGTGAGCACCCGCGCGACGAACGGTTGCCAGATCGCTTTCTGCGTCTCGAGGTCGTCGCCCGAAAGCGATTCGGCGAACCGTACGTCGAACGAGCCCGGATTCTTCAGTTCGACGTTGACGCCGACGTGACTCGGGATCGCCTCGAGCACGGTCCGAAGGCGAGGGACGGTTTCCCCGCTCTCGAGGACATCGGCGCTCGTAACGGTCTCCGTGTCCGTCTCCCAGACGACGCCCGCAGTGTCCGTGAGTCCACGGTCGCCGCCGTCGCGTTCGGCGAGGCGGTCGTCGTGAAAGACGACGATATCGCCATCGGCCGTCGGGACGACATCGATCTCGATCATATCCGCACCGCGGGACGGCGCAGACGATGATTGTCCGCCGCGGGCCGCGGCCTCGACAGCGCCAACGGTGTTTTCGGGATACAGGCCGGCGAACCCGCGGTGAGCGATGAGATCCGGATCGCCCGTACGATCGAAGAACCGATCTGTGTCTCGATCGTCGCCTCGCCGATCGCCGGCACCGCCAGGTCCTGTCCCGTGACCGGGGGATGCACCGGCGGTGCTGACCAGTCCCGTCGCTGACGCACCCGCCGCGACGATAAACGACCGTCGGCGGAGCGCGGAGCCGCTCGTGTCCGGATGATCGGTTCGCCTCTCGTCAGTGGTATCGGACATCTGTACGTCCAGGAATACTAACTGACGTGAAAGCCGATTATAATTTCCGCCTATATCAGAACTGGAAAATACCCATGCGAACGTCTTTCACTGATCGCTTCTTGCAGCGACCGAGATCGCTCTCTCAGAGCGTAGTATCGAGCCCCTTCATATCGATCTGGCCGGCCAACCTGGGAGAGGACGTCCGCCTCGAGACGTCTGTGAACTCTCTGAATCCGTCTTACCGCCTCGATCGGTGGATTGAGCGCACTCGCTCCTTGTCGCTCTCCGATATGGGCCGACGAACAGACGGAGATTCACACTGATCACACACTGCACGAGAATTTAATATAGCGTTATAGAATATATACAACGGAGAGAGGCTCACGGGAAGCTGGCAGACGGTGACGCGGCGAGCAGCGCAATCTACTGTTCTCGGAACGAAATGCCGCAGCTACGGATCGAGGAACCTCAACAAACGAGTCGCGATCGAAGGCACTTTCGGATACCTCATCGACTGCGACCCTCTCTCAGGACGGATCCTGATGGCGAATTTTTTCGGCGGTCATCCCCGGCACCGGCGTCCCGCAGTCCGTGCACTTCCAGGTCGGCGTCGTCGTTCCGGACTCCTTCTCGAGGTCCTGTTTGAACTCGAGGCGTGCGCCACACGCACACCGGTAGGTGGTGCGGGTCATGGCGGAACCGACTCTCTCGAATCGGAAAAACGGTTTGCCGCGAGAGAATAGCTCGGCTGACGAGTCGGGCGCGAGTTCCCGCCGCTGGATCCGACGGTGGCCGTTCCGGGAAGACCACGACCGACCCCGTCCGTCGAAACGAGCCGGGAGCACCAACAGCGATCTCGAGACTCGATTCGATTGACGGTTCGGACGCCGCAACCCCCGGGTTCATCCGCGTGTGAGCTGTTCCTCGCGCCTCGACGCGAGGTCATCCGCGCAGTTCGTCACGAGGGGAGCCGACGGTCGATGCGCTCGAACCTCGATCAGTCCAGTCGTATCGCCCGGGAACACCGCTGTCAAGGAAGCTGGGGCCGTCAGTGGGAGACGAATGCCAGACCGACACCGAATCCGGATCGAGATCGCGGCGACGGGACGGAGGCCACCGGAACTCGCGGCCGTCCATCACGAGGCCCCGTCCGACGACTGGCTCGTCTTCTGTCACGGCCTTCGGAGCGACAAATCCGGCAGCTACGAGCGGCGATGTCGCCGTGCGGTCGCGGCCGGCTACAACGCGGTTCGATTCGACTGTCGCGGCTGTGGCGAATCGGACGGAGAGTTCGCCGAGTCCACGCTCGAGGCGCGACTGAACGACCTCCGTCGCGTCGTCGACTACTTCGATCCCGACTCGTACGCCCTGTTCGGCTCGAGTTTCGGCGGGAAAGTCGCGTTCCACGCCGGAGCAGCCGACGACCGAGTCGAAGCGATTGCCACGCGAGCGCCGGTGACAACCAATGAGACGTTCGACGAGTATCGGGCGACGATCGAACGCGAGGGTGAGGTGACCTTCGACACCGGCGAGCGCCTCGACCAGCGGTTCTTCGACCACCTCGATCGGTATCCGTTCGACGACGTCGCGTCGACGCTGTCGGTTCCGGTCGCGATTGTCCACGGTGGGGACGACGGCGTCGTCGATCCCGCCGACAGCTTCGACGCCGCCCGGCGACTCGAGACCGACGTCCTCCTCGAGCGATTCGCAGGCGAAGGCCACCGATTCTCGCGGGACGGCGAGGATCGGTTGCTCGAGCGGCTGTTCGGCTGGCTCGAGTGGGCAGTCGGTCGCCCCTGAGACGGCTCGATCGGGCACCGGCCACTCTAATAAACCATATTTCGATATACAAAATCACACGTTCGAGCGAACGCCGCCCGCTACGAGTGCCGGTTCTTGCCGGACTCGATTCCGGACTGCATGAACTGCGCTAATATGCGGCCGATACTGCTCCCGGCCGTCCACATCGCCTCTTCGGCGACGGTATCGCCGTCCGTCGCAACTGCTAACAGCACGGTGCTGTCGTCGACCATGAGCGTTCGTCCGGCGAAATCGGCCGGGTTGTCTTCGCCCATCACGATCACGGTGATCGGACTGTCAGCGAACCGCTCCCGTCCCGATTCCTCGGCCGTGACGACGGTGACGGCTACTCCCTCCGCGGCCCGCTCTCGGAGCGTCGTTTCGATCGTCTCGGATATTGCGTTCTCCGACGGCGCGACGAAGACGGCGCTCGAGTCGGCCGATTCGAGCAGCTCCGCGATCCGGTCGTCGATCGGCTGCCGGCCGCGAAGCGTCGAGACGGACCCGTCGTCTGCGCGTTCGGGCGGCGTCGTCCGAAGTTCGGCGAGGTTCTCGAAGGCTCGCTCCCGTTCGCGCTCGAGGCGATCGGTCAACTGTTCGCGGGCCGCCGAGAGGCTCACCGGCCGATATCGCTTGGGCGACGATTCGGTCAGTTCGACGAGTCCGCGCTCGACGAGGTCGTCGGCTGTGCCGTACACCTGTGAACGCGGAACCTCGGAGACGTCGCTGATCTCTTGGGCAGTCCCCTCCCCCAGCTCCTGGAGCGCGACGAAGACGCGCGCCTGATAGTTCGGTAATCCGAGTCGTTTCAACGCCGCGACCGCATCTCGTGTACTCATAGCTAAATTCGGTTGCTCGCACCCCGTGATCCGCTCGTGATTCTGCGCTCCGATTGTGGCTCCTTGGTTCAGGGGGCCTATCAGTAACGGGGATTTGCCTGTGTACGTATTTAGTAGAAACGTACAATATTTATGCTGGTCGGACTGCAACGGTCGAGCAATGAATCCGGCCGAACGGTACGCGGCGTTCGTGACCGACCACAGCAAACTCATTATCGCGGTTTTGCTGGTACTGACAGTGCTCATCGGGAGTGCAGCGGGAAACGTCGATTCGGGGCTGACCATCGCGAATTTCGAGGGCGACTCGACGGAGGCCGAGAAGTACGACGCGCTCCAGCAGAACTTCACGACCGAGGGCGAGAACACGACCGTCGTCCAGGTCGTGGTCCGGGACGAGAACGTCCTCTCGAAGGAGTCGCTCCTCGAGACGCTGCGCTTTCAGCAGGCCGTGACGAACGAGTCAGCCGTGAACGCGACGTTGCGAGAGCGCCGGCCGACGGTCGGCCTCTCGAATATCGTCGCGACGACGGCCGTTCGCCAGTCCGCGGACGGAAACGGATCCGAGCAGTCAGCGAGTAATATGAGCCCGTCTGCGACGCCGTCGCTTCGCACACAGATCTCACAGCTCGAGTCGATGTCCGAACGCGAGGTCGAAGCGACGGTCGAACGGGTGCTGGCACCCGATTCGGACGTTCGGGGGCCCGTCGACCCCTACGCGCTGTTGACGACCGACTACGAGCAGGGGTCGACGACTGCGACGGGACGCGTCACGTACGTGTTTCAGGACACGAGCGACGCGACCGGCGACGACCTGCCCCAGGACGTCGTCGACGCCCAACTCGAGATGCGGGACCTCTCCGCGAGCGAGCTCCAGTCCGCCGAGAGCTTCGTCTTCGGTGCCGGGATCGTCGACGCGGAGAGCACGCAGGCGACCGGCGAGAGCTTCGCGATCATCTCACCGATCGCGCTCCTGTTGATTCTCGTCGTTCTCGGCGTCGCCTACCGTGATATCGTCGACGTCGCGCTCGGGCTGGTCGGCGTCGCGCTCGTTCTCACGTGGATGGCCGGATTCATGGGATGGGCGGGGATCGGCGTGACGCAGATCTTGATCGCCGTTCCGTTCCTGTTGATCGGACTGAGCATCGATTACGCGTTACACGTGGTGATGCGGTATCGCGAGGCCCAACTCGACGATTCCGGCGCGACGCCTCGAGAAGCGATGCGCCGCGGTCTCACCGGCGTCGTCATCGCCATCGGCGCGGCCACGTTCACGACGTCCGTCGGCTTCCTCTCGAACGCGGTCAGTCCGCTCGAGTCGATCCGAGAGTTCGGCATCGTCAGCGCCGCGGGGATCGTCGCGGCGTTTCTCGTCTTCGGCGCGTTGCTCCCCGCGCTGAAACTCGAGGTCGATGGGCTGCTCAGACGGATCGGATTTTCTCGCCGGTCGCCCGCGTTCGGCCGAGGTGGCATCGCGGGAACCGTTCTCAGTGTCGGGGCCGATATCGCCCGGCGAGCGCCGTACGTCGTCATCGGCGTCGCAGTCCTCTTGAGCGTCGCGGGCGGTGCCGCCGCCGCCGACATCGATACGTCGCTCGACCGGACGGATTTCCTCCCGCGGGACTCGCCGGACTGGATGGACTCGCTCCCCGGACCGTTTCAGCCGAGCGACTACGAACTCCGCGCGAACGCCGAGTACCTCGACGAGAACTTCGCCCAGTCGAACGACCAGTCGCGGGCCGAGTTCCTGATAGAGGGACCGGTCACCGATCCGGCGACGCTCGAGCGGATCGCGGACGGCAAGGCGCACGCGTCGAATACGTCCTCCGCAGTGAAACTGGCCGACGGGAGCCTGCAGGCGACCGGGCCGCTGGAGACGATCGAGTCGGTCGCCGCGACCAACGAGACGGTCGCCGCCGTGGTCGACGAGGCCGATACGGACGGCGACGGGGTGCCCGATGAGAACCTCACCGCGGTGTACGACGCCGTCTACGCCGCCGACTCGGAGGCGGCCGAGGCGACGATCCACCGCGACGACGGCGAGTATCGCGCGCTTCGTCTCTCCGTCGGCGTGTCCGGCGGGGCGGATACCAGAACGATCACGGAGGAGATGCGCGAGGTCGCGACGACGATCGAGGAAGCGTCCGACCTGACGGTGACTGCGACCGGCCAGCCGATCGTCGAGGAACTCGTCCAGCGAGGGTTGCTCACGACGCTCGTACAGGGATTCCTCATCACGTTCGGAGTCATCGTCGCGTTCCTGACGCTGATCTTCTGGCTCCGGTATCGCACGCTCACGCTCGGCGCGGTCGTGATGGCCCCCGTTTTGCTCTCGCAGGCGTGGTTGTTCGGAACGATGTACCTCGCGGGGATCGCGTTCACGCCCGAAACGGCCATCATCGCCGCGATCGGGATCGGGATCGGCGTCGACTACGCCATCCACATCGGCGAACGGTTCCTCGAGGAATACCAGGGCGGCGATCACATCGCGTCACTTCGGCGGACGGTTCGCGGAACCGGCGGTGCGTTGCTGGCCAGCGCGGTGACGACCGCGGCCGGGTTCGGCGTGCTCGTGTTCGCGCTCGTTCCGTCGCTCCAGCGGTTCGGATTCGTCACGAGCGTCGCGATCGGATACGCGTTCCTCGCGAGTATCCTCGTCCTCCCGAGTTTGCTCGCGGTGTGGGCACTCCGCACTGACTACGTTGGTGCGGACGCGAATACCGACGCTGCCGCCTGATCGCGTCGAAATCACGTCTCTCAGACGACGACTTTCGGGAGTCTTTTCTCACTCAGAAAAACCGGACGGCTTTTCATAGTTATACCGAAACAAACAGGTATACCAGTGAGTGAGGATACCGACTTGTCGACGCTGCTCGCGGTGCTCGACGACGAGTACGCACGGGACATCCTCACCCATACGAGCGTCGAACCCATGTCTGCCAGTACCCTGAGCGAACGGTGTGACGCCTCCCTCCCGACGATCTATCGGCGACTCGACCGACTCGAGGAGTGTCACCTCGTCACCGAAGAGACGGAACTCGCCCCGGACGGCAACCACTACAGCGTCTACAGTGCGAATCTTGACCGGCTGGAACTGTCGCTAGATGATGGCTCGTTCTCTCTGGAGTTGACGTACCGCGAGGAAGACGTTGCCGACAAGTTTACGCGCATGTGGGAGGGGATGCGATGAGTCGGAACGTCGTGCGGATCGACGAGGCGACGGTGTTCGAGCTGTTGACCGTCGCGAGTCTCTTCCTCGTCGCGCTCTTCGGGACGCTCATCGCCTATCAGGCCTACCGTGGGTACCGCCGGAACGATGCTCGGTCCATGCTGTATCTCGCGCTCGGGCTCCTCCTGTTGACGCTGTTCCCGTTCCTGCTCAACGTCGCGGTCACGACGCTGGTCGATCCCGAGCAGGTCGTCATCGCGCTGCTCGAGAACGTGAGTCGGCTGCTGGGTCTGGTTGCGATCACCTATTCGTTGTACGGTCACCATTGACGGTACCGTCGAGAGTACGGTCACCAGCAGCGGACGACAGCGTCGAAAAGCGAACCGAGCCAACGGAATTTCAGTACCGCTAGCGACGGGAGCGGGCCGAAGCGATCCACTGACGACCGAATCCTGTCGGCAGCAAGTGGGGTCCGCCGACGCAACGCGGCCCCACGAGAGGGGGAATCGCGGGACTGCGTGGGACGTGCGTCGCGACCCCGGGATGATCGGATACGGGAAGCACGGGGGACCACCAAGGCGTGTGGGGATGGCCTCTCTCGTCCCCCATGCGTTCGTGACAGTGCCGTTGTATTAGTTATACGAGTGTGTTTTCTGGGTCGGAAAATACGGCGTCCCGTCCGGATCGGAAACGACCGCGTCCCCGCGGCCTCGGCGTCACGTTCCGGAGCTTTCTTCGAGATCGACAGCGTCGATCCGCTATGCACTATCTCGCGGGAACTGACTCCGTCCACACGACGGCGGCGATCTGTGACTATCTCGACGAGCGAGCGACGGGCGACGACACCGTGACCGCGATCGCGGTCGTTCCGCCCGACGATCCGACGGCGCGCCGCGACGGCGACGAAGCGCTGAACGTGGCTCCCGTTCGACTCGCGACCGTCGGTGACGTCGCGACCGAGCGTCGCTCCGGTCCCCCCGCGGACACGCTCGCCGAGGCAGCGAGGGAGTTCGATGTCGACGAAATCGTCATCGGCGCACACGGCGGCGATCCCGATGCGACGCACGAACTCGGCTCGACCGCCCGACGGCTCCTCGCGGACGCGATCCGACCGGTCGTCGTCGTCCAAATTCCCGACAGCTGACGCTCGAGCGGTCGATCGAGGGCCGACGAAACGACAGTCTTCCGGACGGTAACGAACGTCTACTTAATTCATCGGTCGATGACGGACGAGTCGATGAACGACTCGATACCGTTGTTCGAAATTCCGTGGGACCAGCGGGACGTGGCCAACGCCGTCGATTCTATCACTCGAGGCAGCTACTGGGCGAACGGGCCGTACGTCGAGGCGTTCGAAGCGGGCCTCGAGGAGTATCTCGGCGTCGAACACGCGGTGACGGTCAGTTCGGGAACGACCGCACTGGTGGCCGCGCTGACCGCTCACGACGTGGGCGAGGACGACGAGGTGATCGTCCCCTCGTTCACGTTCATCGCGACGGCGAACGCCGTTCGCCAGGTCGGTGCACGACCGGTATTTGCGGACATCCAGCGTGCGGCCTACGGGCTCGATCCGGACGCCGTCGCCGACGCGATTTCTGACGACACGGCTGCAATCGTCCCCGTCCACCCCTACGGTGCCTCCTGTGAAATCGACGCGCTCACCGAGCTGGCCGCCGACGCCGATATCCCGCTGATCGAGGACGCGGCCGAGGCGTTCGGGGCCGATTACGAGGGGAAACTCCTGGGGACGTTCGGGGAATCCGCAGCGTTGAGCTTCTGTCAGAACAAGATCCTCCCGACGGGCGAGGGCGGTGCTGTCGTCACCGACGACGACGAGATCGCGGCTCGGGTCGAACGGTATCGATCACACGGTCGCGCGTCCGACGAGTACTTCCAGTCGGCCGACAGCGGCGAGTACGTCGGCGTCGGTACGAACGTCCGGATGTCCGATCTCGTCGCGAGCATCGGTTGCGCTCAACTCGAGAAGGTGGAGGCTAACATCACCGGTCGACGACGTGCAGCCGACCGCCTGTCGACGGGGCTCGCCGACGTGCCCGGCGTCGAACCGCACACGGCCACCGGTCGCGGCCGGCACGTCTATCAGCTGTATACGGTCACGCTCGGGGCGGACGTCGATCGATCGGTCGTTATCGACACCCTGACCGAGCGAGAGATCGCGTCGAAAGTCTACTGGGAACCCGCCGTCCATCAGACGCAAGCCTACAGCGATGAGGACGACGAGTCGGCGTCGCTGCCCGTCACCGAGGACGTGGCCGGTCGCGTGCTTTCCCTCCCGATTCACCCAGAGTTGCGCCCCGCGGAGGTCGATCGGATCGTCGCCGGCGTCCGCGCGGGCATCGAACGCGGCCGTTCTACTGCGCCGAGTCTCGAGGCTCGAGACGCCCGGTCGAAGTGAATGCGATCGCCGCTCGCGCGGTTCGATCGTTCCGGACGATTCGAACCGAAAGCGCATCCGTTGGCGGCCGTTCTGCCACCAAAACGTATCCATAACAAAGGGGTACCGTCAGGGTAGACTGAACAAGCCGTGTCGGCGTCGGTGTCCGACCGACCACGTGCGGCAGTCGATAACGCAACCATGAGATGGCCAGTCACAGCAGACGAAGGGATGTCAATCCGCGAAGCGATGGCCCAGATGGATCGCTCCGGATCGGGAGGTATCGTCCTTGTCGACGAGGAGAATCGGCTCGTCGGGACCGCGACGAACGACCGTCTCAGACGGAACCTTCGTTCGGGGGTCGCACTGGAGACGCCGCTATCGGCCGTCGTCAACGACGATCCGACCGTCATCGATGCGGACGAAACGAGTCGTCCGACCGGCGGACGACTGAGTTCGAAGACTGGGGGTGATCGAAACGGGTCCGCGGCGAGTGGGGATCGACCCGACGCGACGGCGGGGGATCGGATCGGCACTGCAACGAAGGGGGACCGGATCGGATTCGCGATAGAACGTGATCGGACCGGCTCCACCGTGGTCCCGGTCGTCGGCGGGAACGGCGGCGTCGACGTGACCGTAGTGGCTGACGACGACCGACCGCACAATGGGGGAATCGACCCGACTGCCGTCCAGACGGTCCTCGTGGTCGGCGGTGCGGGGTATCTCGGATCCGTTCTCTGCCGACAACTGCTCGACGACGGGTTCGACGTCCGCGTGCTCGATCCGCTGTTGTACGGCGATTCCGGGATCGCTGACCTCCTCGAGCGCGACCGATTCTCGGTGATCCGGGGCGACGCTCGATCGGTGGAGACGGTCGTCGACGCGGTCGCGGGAGTCGACGCCGTCGTCCACCTTGGCGGCATCGTCGGCGACCCCGCTTCCGAACTCGATCCGCGGAAGACCCTCGAGTACAACTATCACTCGACGCAGTTGCTCGCGTCGCTGTCCAAGTACTACCAGATCAATCGCTTCCTGTTCGCGTCCTCCTGTAGCGTCTATGGGAGGGTCGAAGCCGATACCGGACACTGCACCGAAGACGCGCCGCTCAACCCCGTCTCGCTGTACGCCCGGTTGAAGATCCAGTCCGAACGAGTGCTTCGCTCCTTCGCCGACGGGAACTTCTCGCCGACGATCCTCCGGATGGCGACGGTCTACGGTCGATCGCCGCGGATGCGATTCGATCTGGTCGGGAACGTGCTGCCCGCCAAGGCGTACCACGAGGGTGTCGTTCCCGTCTTCGGCGGCGATCAGTATCGGCCGAACGTCCACGTCGACGATGCCGCACGCGCCTACGTCGACTGCCTGACTGCGCCCATCGAGGACGTCGGGGATACCGTCTTCAACGTCGGATCGACGCTACAGAACTACCGGATCGACGAACTCGCGACGATCGTCTCCGACTGTTTCCCCGACGCCGGGATCGAGTATCACGACGATCGGACGGACGACCGAAGTTATCGGGTCGCCTTCGATCGGATCGCCGACGTGCTCGGCTATGAGGCCGACGTGACCGTCCGCGACCACTGTCAGGAGCTCCGGACCGCGTTCGAATCCGGCGAGTTCACCGACTATACCGCCGATCGCTACAACAACTGTGCGAGTCTCGAGGGGCTCGATGAGTTCGAACGAACAGCCACGGTTCCCGACCACCACGAGCCCCCCACGCAGGAGACGCTGCCCTCCACGGGCATATGACTCGGTGGGGCCGCTCGAGACGTGCGTTTTACTGCTGACCACAACTCCTGTGGGGCCGTCGAATCGATCGAGAGGATCGATGGGCAGTCGAGTGACAACCGATCGATGGCGCAAGCGAGCGGAGAACGAGAATCCCGTCTAGAACGGGAACAGCGAGTCGGCCTCGAGGTCGCGCTCGATGAGTTCGATCTCGTGGCCGTCCTGGTCCGTCGTGAACGCGTACATGTTATCACAGCTCTCGGGATCGCGGTAGTCCGCGGCCTCCCGTGTCATGAGCCGATCCCAGTCCTCGGCGAGGTCGTCGATGCGGAGACAGAGGTGGCCCCAGGCGTCGCCCATCTCGTAGCTGCGGCCGTCGTAGTTGTAGGTGAGTTCGACGGACATCGCCTCAGGGGCGGCGTCTTCGGGTTCGACGAAGTAGTTCGCGAAGGTGTCGGATTCCCAGCGGCCGACCTCGTCGTACTCGAACTTGCGCGTCCAGAAGCCAAGCGCCTCGTCGGCGTCCTCGACGCGGATCATGGTGTGATCGAGCGACCACAGCGCGCCCTGATCGCGCTGGACGATCTCGATCTCGTGGCCGTCGGGGTCTTTCACGAACGCGTACCGGCCGCCACAGGACTCGGGATCGCGGTAGTCCTCGACGCCCTCGTCCATCAATTGCTGGTAGTAGTCCTCGAGTTCGCCCTCCGGAACCCGGACCGCGATGTGGCCCCAGGCATCACCGACCTCGGGCTCCTCGCCCTCGTTGTGGGTAATCTCGAGCATCGCCCCGTCCTCGTGCATCGCTTCCGGCCCGAGGTAGACGATGGTGAAGTCGTCGCCCTCGAAGCGGTCCTTCTCCTCGTACTCGAGATGGGTCCGGTACCACTCGAGCGATTCCTCGAGGTCAGCGACGCGAATCATCGTGTGATCGAGCGTTCCGTCCATATGCTACCACTGACTTGCGGACGGCAAAAATATGGCGAAGGCGGCGGTCTAGTCGAGGTCTTCCGGGGTGGATCCGGGTTCGGCCTCGGGCTCTCGACCGGTGCGGTCGACGTCGGCCGAGGAGGCCTTGGGAGCAAGGCCTTTGCGCTGGGCATCGATCTCCGAAAGCCCGTAGACGAGTCCGATCAGTAGGATGACTCCGAGGGGGAGGAAGACCATCCACGGAACACCGAAGAAGCCGTAGAGCGCGTAACAGACGATCACGACGAACAGGACGGTTCCGGCGTAGTAGAGCTGCGTACGGATGTGATCGATGAGATCGGCCCCGGTAAACGTCGCCGAGAGGACCGAGGTGTCGGAAATCGGTGACGAGTGGTCCCCGAAGATCGCGCCCGAAAACACCGCCCCGACCATCACCGGCATGAGTTCGAACGTGCCGGTGAGTTCGTAGGCGACGCGGATCGAGATCGGTGTGACGATGCCCATCGTCGCCCACGACGAGCCCATGGTGAACGCGACGAACGCCGACACGAGCAACACGACGATCGGGAGAATGGCCGGCGAAACGACCCCTTCCGCGACGCCGGCGACGTAGTTTCCAGTGCCGAGTTCCTCCGCGACCGCACTGATCGACCAGGCGAGGACCAGGATCGTCACCGCGGTCAGCATGAGATTGAATCCCTCGAGAATCGTGTCGACACCGTCATCCAGATCGAAGAGGTCGTAGGCCAGACCGATGAGGATCAGGGTCGCGACCATCGCGAACGAGCCCCAGACGAGCGCGGCGGCGAAGTCGCCCGCGCCGACGACGTCGACCAGCACCTGTACGACGCTGTCGTTGCCGAGAGCGGTCTCGAGCGACGTCGTCGCGCCCGCCTCAGCCTGCTCGTCGAGCCACGACTGATAGCCGGTCCAGAACGCCCCGGAGAGCGTGACCGCGACCAGTACGACGATCGGTGCGAAGAACGTCCGGAGCATCGGTCGATCCTCGATCGGCGCACCCAGATCCTTCTCGACTTCCTGGAGGGGCTGTGCCTCGTCGCGGTTTACTTTTCCTGTCTGCCACGATCGGTGTTCGGCGTCGAGCATCTCTCCGTAATCACGCTGTGACACGACGATGACGCCCACCATGACGATCGCCAGCAGAGAGTACGTATTGAACGGAACCGAACTGACGAACGTCTCGAACACGCCCGGCGTGTCAGCTGCGGTGACGGCGTAGTCGTCGCTCTCGACGAGCGCGGTGTATCCGTCGTCGATCATCGACAGCTGGAACGCGACCCAGCTCGAGAGCCCGATCGTCGCGACGGGCGCGGCTGTCGAGTCGACGATGTAGGAGAGTTTTTCCCGGGAGATGCGCAGCTGATCCGAGATCTCGCGCATCGTACTGCCGACGATCGCCGTGTTAGCGTAATCGTCGAAAAACAGGAGTATTCCCAGTATCCACGTCGCCAGCCCGGTCTTGCGCTGGGTCTCGAGTCGGCTCGTCGCCCAGTTGCGGACGGCGGTCGCACCGCCGAGTCGCCAGATCAGTGCCACGCCCGATCCGAGCAGCAGGGTGAACACCAGGATATTCGCGTGGAACACGTCCGCGATCGCCGCGGCGATCCACTCGAACGTTTGTCCGATGCCGATGCTTCCGGTGGCGATGACTCCGCCCGACCAGATCCCGAGGAACAGCGACAGGATCGGTCGCCGCGTCCAGATTGCGAGGACGATCGCGAGCAGCGGCGGAGCCAGCGAGAGTGCACCGAATTCAGCCATACCTACCTAGTCTTCGGGCCGTCGTATATTCTTCACCGTTCCGATCCGAATACTGTCAAATAAATCATTTTATGTGGAGAGATGTCGGGAACTGATAATGTAACGCATTATATACTCTATTCCTCGGGATAATGTATACTATTTTGCATTATTCTCCGACGAATCCTTTTCAGAAGTGAGTGCGGTGACGGATACGTATGAGTGGGGCCGAACCGACTACCGTCGCAGAATCAGCTTCAGTACGTCCTCGTCCTCGAGGACGTGATCCTTCCCCACCTGCTGTTGATCGTGGGCCGCGCTGGGGCCGGTGACCCGGGCGAAGCGGAATCGCTCTTCCATCTCACCCCCGAGTTTCTCGATGGCCTCGCCGACAGTGGTTCCCCGCTCGACCACGAGCGGTTCCTCCCAGTCGATGCCGCGGCCGGGTTTCTCCATGTAGACGCGGATGAGACCGAGTCGCTCCCAGATCCGATCCTTGAGCACGTCGAGGCCCTTCTCCTCCTCGGCGCTGATGAACGTCACTTCCTCGGGGTCTAAGTCGCGCTGACGTAACTCCTCGTCGACCGTCTCCTTGTAATCGGGATCGATCAGATCGACCTTGTTGACGCAGGTGATCGAGGGGATGTACTCCCGATTCTCCATCAGTCCGTCGACCAGCCGGTCGATGGAGACGTTCTCTTGCAGGTTGACGACGGCGTTGACGTAGCCGTGCTCGCGGATGACCTGCTTGATCGTGTCCTCGTCCAAGTCCTGGTCGGTGCTCGAGGTGATCTTGATGCCGTCTTTGATTTTCGGCCGGACCGTGACCTGCGGGGGCTCCTGATCGACGCGGATGTTGATGTCGTAGAGCTCCTCCTGGAGCCGGTCGTATTGCTCGATTTCGAACACCGAGAGCATGTAGATGATGAGGTCGGCGTTACGAACGACCGCCAGCACCTGCTGACCGCCGCCTTTGCCCGCCGCCGCGCCCTCGATCAGCCCCGGCACGTCGAGCAGCTGGATGTTCGCGCCGCGGTGGTTGAGCATCCCCGGGTTGACGTCCAGCGTCGTGAACTCGTAGGAGCCGGTTTCGCTCTCGGCGTTGGTCAGCGAGTTCAGCAGCGACGACTTGCCGACGCTCGGGAACCCCACCAGCGCGACCGTCGCGTCGCCGTGCTTCTCGACGGAATACCCGCCGCCGCCGCCCGATCCGGACTGCTGCGTCTCGAGTTTCTCCTTCTTCTCCGCGAGCTTCGACTTCAGCCGGCCGATGTGGGCCTCCGTCGACTTGTTGTAGGGCGTATTGGCTATTTCGTCCTCGATTTCCTCGATTTCGTCCTCGAGCCCCATTTGTCAGTATGCAACCGGCCGCGCCGAAAAACCCTTTCGAGACACGCGTTGAAGCACGCGAGGCGACGACGTCCGAACGAGTCCCGCCGTGCTCCGAGCGACTCGAACGGCCACATCGGTCGGACCAGTGACGGTCCCCGGACGTCCCGTCGAACTGAACACTCGTTTCCTCGATTGCGTTCCGTTCGCCAAGGTTGTGTTAGCTATACCGTTCTGTGATGCATCTGTCATCGTATGCGACGGCGAGAATACGTTACGGCAGTGGGGAGTAGCGTGGGTGCTATCGCGACGACGAGGGTCGGGGGTGCGCAGACGAGCGCCCTCGAGCGAGTCGTCCCGGCGGAGCGAACGACGGCCGTCCGACCCGGCGACGGCATCGGATTCGAAGCCGCGGCGTCCCCCGGTGTCGAACCGCAGGCGGCCGACTGGCGGGTCGACGGCCCGGACGGGGACGCTGTCACGCCGTACGATCCGTTTTACAGTTACACCTACGTCACGGGCAATCCGGCCGCCTCCGGTCAGTTCGACGAGTCGGGGACGCACGAGGTCAGCGTGACCGTCGACGGAACGACGATCACCTGGTCGGTCGAGGTCACCGAGAACGCGCCGGCGCCACCGAGCGTCGACGCGACCTCCGATCCGGGACCGGACGCCACGATCACGGTACGCGACGACGTCGAAGTGACGGCGTCCGCCGCCGACGAATCCGGGACACTTCGGCGGCTCTTCTGGCAGGAAGGACGCAACGCGACGTACGTCGACAGCGCTTTGCTGTCGGGATCGACGGCGACGGTCACGTACGCGATAGCCGGTCGCGACGCGATCTGGTTCATCGGCGGCTATCCGATGATGGCGTGGGTCGCCTGTCGCGACGGCCGCCTGTCGGTCGCCCGCACCAAGGGGCCGTCGATCGCCGCGGTGCGCGATGTGAGGATCACCGGGACGAACGCGCCGGTCCGTTCGGGTGAGGTTCTCGTCGTCGACGCAGAAATCGCGATCGACGGGGACTCCACCTACCACGCGTTCGTCGAAGCGACGCCCGAACTGATCGTCGGCCACGACCCCACGCGCGTCGACAGCGAAACGGTCGAGGTGTTCGCGGGGAACAGCGAGACGGTCCGACTCGAGTTCACCACGGCGACCGTGCGCAACACGCAGACGTTCCCCGTTCGCGTCGAGACGCGCCACGCGGCATCGGAGACCGACGTCACCGTCATCGGGACCGACGACGCCGAGAGTCACGGCCACCTCGAGGTGACCGACCTCGAGACGAACGCGCCCGTGACGGGTGGGGAACGGCTCGAGGTGACGGCGACGCTCGATAACTCCGGCGACGGACCGGCCAGCCGCGACGTCGAACTCGTCGTTGGGGACGACCCGACGACGGTCGACACGCGGGGGGTAACCGTCGGCGCTGGCGAGACGACGACCGTCACGCTGGGGTACGAGACCTATCCCGTCGAGAACGACGACCAGTTTCCCATCTCCGTCGAAACGGGCGATGACACTGCCACACGGTCGGTGCTCGTCTACGGCCGAAGCGGGGACGGGAACGGCGACGGCGGGGAACGGGACGAGGCGACGTTCGCGGTTTCGATCACCGGGACGAACGCGCCGGTGACCGGCGGCGAGTGGCTCTCGGTGACTGCCGTCGTCGAGAACGTGGGGAGTGCGCCCGGGAGACACGACACCAAACTCGTCGTGGGCCGCTCGCCCGAGGTGGTCGATACGCTTCGCGTGAGCCTCAATCCCGGCCAGTCCCAGCGGCTCGCGCTCGGTTACGAAACCTACCCCGTGACCAACGACGACACGTTCCCGATAGTAGTGCGATCGCCCCACGCGAGCGACAGGCGAACGGTGACAGTCCACGGAACGGGCTGATACTAGTACCGATCGCCAAGGCTCGACACTCGAGCGGGGACCGCGGGACCGTCAGGTACCGGGACTACACTTCCATGCCGAAGGCTCGTGCACGGAGGTCCCTCACTCGGAACCATTACCAATACCAACGGACTTCGACACACATAAGCGGCGCGCGCGGAATCAGTGCCGTATGTCAAACGCGTCGCAGCTGCGTGACAGCACCCAGATCGTCCTCCCCCGGGAGACGCTCGAGGGCCTCGAAGCGCAGCTCGACGACGAGTTCACGGTCTCCGTCGTCTCGGACGGCGAGGACCACTGCCGAATCATCGGCAGTCCCGTCGAAATCAAAGCCGCGAGCGACTTTCTCGCCCGTCACGGAATCAGTGTTCGCTGATCCGTCGGCTTCGAGCGGCCGTCGTCTCATGCTCTGCAGCCCGTTTCGGACTCGTCCCGCGAAAATCGGACCGAGCTACCGCTCGGGATGCGTCGGCGCGTCGAATCCGCCGCGGACGAGCGGCTTCGCGACGTGTCGGCGCGCACACGGCGGCACCTCGTACCACCCCGGCTCGAGGTCGCGCTCGAGCGATCGTTCCGCTTTCCCCGCAGCGTCAGTCCCGCAATCCCGGCAGCGATAGCCCTGATTCCGGCCGGCGCTCTCCATCGTTCGCTCGCAGCCGGGACAGATCGGGGTGACCCGCTCGGTTCGCACGAGGTCGCGGACGGCGAACTTCTCGAGTTTGAGCGTTCCGCTGGACACTTCGCCGCAGGCCGTAATCCGGTCACCGACGCGTAGCGCTCGAACGTGATTCCGAAAGCGCTTCGTCGGCTCGAAGGCGGCGCACGCGAGTCGGTTCGCCGATTCGTCACCGGTCGTCTCGTCAGTGGCCACACCGCCGTTAGTCGTATTGTCGTTGGCCGAACCGTTGTTAGCCGCATTATCGTTGGCCGCACCGTCAGTGGCCCCGTTGTCACCGGTTGGCGACTCCAGAGTAACGAACACGTGTCCGCCGCGTCGCGTTTCGGGTTCGCTCGCGACCCACCCCTCGAGCCGGTAGGCTCGGCCGTCCGCGACGTCTCCGATCGCGCCGTCTTGCAGGTGAACGTCGGTCCCCTGATTGGTCACGAAGCGCTGGCTCGCGGCGACGGGTTCGCTCTCGATTCGGTCGGCCACTGCTCGAACCGTGTCCGTCTCGTCGCCACGGATCCCGTACAGGATCGGGCCGGGCGTGTGCGGGACGCAGACGGTCTCGTTCTCGTCGCGGTCGACCGTGTCCCAGACGTCGGGATAGCCCCACTCCGCCGCCGCGAAGACGCTCTCGTGGTCGACCTCGCGCGGCGTCCCCCACCGCTCGGGCTCGCGATAGGCGATGTGCTCGTCGGTCCACTCCCCCAGTGCCGTCCACGCGCCGATCGCGGCCAGCGCGCCGATCCGCCCGCGGCCGTCGCCGGCGTGCCACGACCGATAGCCGTGCCGGTCGATCAGGGCCGTGGCGTCGGAAATTTCGAGGTGGTCCCGGATCGCCGCGTGCGCGAATCGACTCACGTCGTCTGCGGGAACGGTTTCGTCCGGATCGTGCGCCGCCACGACCAGTCCGGGATTCGTCCGCTCGTCGTCGGTTTCGGAACGCGCCTCGAGTCGCCCGCGAGCGATCTCGAAGGCGTGGTCGGGGTCACAATTTGTGTGAATCGCGAGCGCGGCGTTTCCCCGCGTTTTGTACTCTACGGCGGGGTTGAGCCGGACGAGGAGGAGCCTCGAGACGCTCGCCGAGTCGGCGTTCCGGAGCCGGTCGGCGATCTCCCTGGCGACGTACGTCGTACACATGCCCCGCTCGCGCGAGTCGGTATCGTCGATCCCGACGACGGTCATCGCCCGTGCTTGCACGCCGGTCGAGTAACGCCTTTCGGGATCTCCGTCGCTGCAGTCGCGTAATCACCTATATAAGTATACTCCCGATACGACCCGCAATCGCGACACGGGACACGGACATCCCGGGGAAAACGTCTTATAGGAGGAATCGCTTACAACCCCGTATGTCCCGCTCCGCACTAGTCGGTAACGTGACCGCGATGTTAGAGGACGCGGGATTCATGGTGAGTGATCGGTGTGCGATTCGACCGAAGAGTTTCGATATCGCCGCCCGACGCGGTGAGGACCTCGTCCTCGTCAAAATCCTCGCGAATATCGACGCGTTCAACCGGGCGACCGGCCAGGAGATGCGACGCCTGGGAACCTACCTCAACGCGACGCCCCTGGTCATCGGCCTGCGCAGCCGCGACGAAGATCTGAAACCCGACGTCGTCTACTTCCGACACGGCGTCCCGGTTTTCAGTCCCGATACGGCGTACAACCTGTTCATCGAGGAAGTCCCGCCGCTGATCTACGCCGCCCCCGGCGGCCTCTACGTCAACATCGACGGCAACCTGCTGGCCGACGAGCGCGAGGACCGCGACTGGAGCCTCGGCCAACTCGCCAGCGAACTCGGCGTCTCCCGGCGGACGGTCTCGAAGTACGAGGACGGCATGAACGCCTCCGTCGAGGTCGCGATGACGCTCGAGGAGATGTTCGACGCCCCGCTCACGAGCCCCGTCGACGTACTCGAGGGGGCCGACGACGTCCACGAGAGCGAGGCGACGCCGGACGATCCCGACGCGGATCCGGACGACGAACAGGTGGTCGCCGTTCTCACGAGGGCCGGCTACAGCGTCCATCCGACGGCACGGTCGCCGTTTACGGCCGTCAGCGAGGACGAGGACGACAGCGATATCGTCCTCACCGGCCACTCGAAATTTACGAAGGCCGCGGAGAAACGCGCCCGGATCATGAGTTCGATCGGCCAGGTCACGCGCACGCAATCCGTCTACGTCGTCGACCGGGCGAAACGGGAGTCCGTCGACGGCACCGCGCTGGTCGAGCGCGACGAACTCGCGGAATTCCGGAACACCGACGAGCTTCGAGACGTCATTCGAGAGCGCTCCGAGTACGAAGAAGCGGCCTGATCCGGTCGGAAACACTTACGCCGAACGACAATTTTTCGAGTACTGACCGCGAGGAACACCTATGGAGGGCCAGTGGACCGTCGCAATCGTCAGTCGGCACCGCGCGTTCCTCGTTCTCACCCTCGCAGTTCTCGGACTCGTCTTCAACTACGGGACGACCGTCACGACGGCGGCCGATGCAGCGGTGTTCGGCGGCATCTACGTTGTTGGCGGCTACCTCGTATTCACGGTATTCAGCCTGCTTTCGAACCGATTCTGGTGGGACCTGTAATTCCAGGTATCGTTGCCGAACTACCTTCGAGGGAGCGAACTGCGATCGAGTATCCGAACTCAGGCCGCGCCGTTGCCGTACGTTTCCTCGAGGTACGCGACGATATCGTCGCTCTCGCTCATCCCGTCGACGCCGTTCGCCTCGTCGACGATGACCGGCACGCCGGTCTGGCCGCTGACGTTCTCGACTTCGGTGCGCTCGTCGTGCGAGCGCGGCACCTCGATGGTATCGTACTCGAGCTCGAGGTCGTCGAGCTTTGAGCGGACCTTCGCACAGAACGGACAGCCGGGAAGCTCGTACATCGTGATGTCTGCCATACGAGCGTATTGCTGCGGAAGACGTATTATCCCACCGGTCGACCGGGCAGTTGCCGGAACCGAGGGTGTTGAGGGCACCTGCGGTCATATCGGGGAAGAACAGCCGTCGGCGACGGAGATCGGCGGTCGACGCTAGAACGAGACCATTCCAGCGTCGACGGCGAAGAAGACGGCAAAGTAGAGGATGAACGCGGCGGCGAGCACCCACTGCCCGACGGAGACGTCTTCGGTTTCACCCGTCGCGGCTTTGACGATCGGGTAGCTGATGATCCCGGCGGCGAGTCCGTTCGAGATCGACGCGGTCAGCGGCATGACCGTGATCGTCAGCCCGGCGGAGATCGCCCAGGCCGGATCCTGCCAGTCGATGTCGGTGACGCCCTGTAGCATGATGATCCCGACGACGACCAGCGCGAGGTACGACGCGTACTGCGGGATGGCACCGATCAGCGGCACGATGAGCAGGGAGAGCACGAAGAGGAGGCCGACGACGAGAGCGGTGAAGCCGGTTCGCCCGCCTTCCTCGACGCCGGTCGACGATTCGATGTATGTCGTCACCGTCGACGTTCCGACCATCGCACCGAGGGTGGTGCCGATCGCGTCGGCCATCAACGGCTTCTCGATTTCGGGGAGGTCACCGTCCTCATCGAGGAATCCGCCGATCTGCGAGACGCCGATAAGGGTCCCGGCCGTGTCGAAGAAGTCGACGAAGAAGAACGTGAAGACGACCAGCGCGAACACGAGCGGGTCGTCGGTGATCATCCCGAGGCCGTCGACGAAGCCGGCGGCCAGCGGCGTGAAGTCGTACTGGACGTTCGCGATCAGACTCAGGATCCCGTCACTGGAGATCTGATCGTAGGTGGTGGCGGGAACGAGCGTTCCCGGGGAGACGACGCCGGCGACGGTCAGTACCCACCCGGCGACGGCAGTGGCGAGGATTCCGATGACGATCGATCCGCGAGTCCCACGAGCGTGAAGGATGAGCATCAGCGCGAGGCCGACGACCGAAAGCGCTGCGACCGCGCTCGTCGCGACGTTACCCAGCGTGACGAGCGTGTCCGGATGGTCCACGACGATCTGCATCTCCTGGAGTCCCAGAAAGAGCAGGTAGACGCCGATCCCGGCCCCGACCGCGAACTTGACGGGTTCGGGGAACAGTTCGATGATGTATTTCCGCGCGCCGACCGCCGTCAGCGCGATGAAAATAATCCCTTCCACGAAAACGGCCGCGAGCGCGACCTGCCACGGGACGCCGAGGCCGATGACGACCGTGAACGCGAAGAACGCGTTCAGCCCCATCCCGGGCGCGAGGCCGAACGGTCTGTTGGCCCAGAACGCCATGACGAAGATGGCGACCGCCGACGCGAGGATCGTCGCGACGGCGATCATCTGCTGGACTTCGCCGGCATCGTAGCCCTCGAGCGCGATCGCCTCGCTGAGAATGAGCGGATTGACGACGATGATGTACGACATCGCGAGGAACGTCGTTATTCCCGCGACCGTTTCCGTCCCGAGGTCGGTATCGTGTTCGTCGAACCCGAAGTACGCCGCGAGTGTCTCGAATGCCCCCATATTGGATGCTCGAGCATAACAACACCGATTAGTTAAAGGTTCTTGTCCGAATCGGCCAGTTTTTGGGCACGGACGTGGGTATCGTCGAAAATTTCACATTTATTTCACTCGATTCCTCGTGGCGGTCGGGGGATCGGACGAAACCCTCGTGAGCGAGGCGAGGGTCCATCGCGGCCGAAGGGGGACCCATCGCGGTCGAAACGGGAGTTCTCGCGGGCGGGACCAACGTATTTCACTACGGGGCGCGTACCGTGATACCATGAGGTTTGTCATCGTGGGATACGGTCGGGTCGGGTCGCGGACGGCGACGATCCTCGCGGAGGAAGGCCACGAGGTCCGCATCGTCGATGAGAACACGGACCGGATCGAACGCGCCACTACTGACGGGTTCGAGACGGTACACGGCGACGGCGCTGACGAAGACGTCCTCGTCGACGCAGGGATCGAAACCGCGGATGCGATCGGCGCGTTCACGCCCGATCTCAACGTTAACTTCTCCGCGTGTATGGTCGGCACCCACCACGGCTGTCGGACCGTTCTCCGGATCGACGAGGACTACCGCGAGGACATCTACGAGAAGTACGCCGAGGAGGTCGACGAGATCATCTACCCCGAACGGCTCGGTGCTGCGGGCGCGAAGACCGCCCTGCTCGGGGGTGACTTCAACGTCGTCGCCGATCTCGCCGAGAACCTCCAGTTGACCGTCCTCGAGATTCGGGACGGATCGCCGGCGGTCGGCAAACGAATGAGCGAACTCGAGTTGCCCGAGTCCGCGCGGATCTACGCCCACGGCCGCGCTCGGGAGTCGCTGACGATCCCGCTCCCGGGGACCGAACTCGAGGCCGGAGACGAGGTCGCGGTCATCACCGATGCGGATCGCGCCGAGGAGGTTCGGTCGACGTTGTCGCCCGCAAACGCATAGTCGGGTCGTCTCCGGGCTCGAATCGGCCCTCGAACCAGCCGCTGTGACTCGATCAGGCTGGTCGACGCGACAAAAGGGGGAGAGAAACGGGAGCAGGCGCGCAGGCGGATGGGTGGGGGAGGGGTGGGGAGGCCGCCTCGCGCCTGTTCCTTCCGTCGCGCCGGTACCCAATAAAACCGCGTCAGACGATCGACTGACGGCGGTCAGACGGACTGCTGTCAGCCGGTTTCGGTGCACCTGCAGGGCGGTCGCGATCGCGCCGGGAAACCGGGACGGAAATCCGTCTCAGACCGCGCTCTCGGCGGGAACTGTTACCGGACTCGTCAGGACCAGCGGACGATCCATCGCCCACAGCCAGCCGACGATCCATCGCCCACAGCCAGCCGACGACCCCAACTCGCTCACTGCCGGCCGACGATAGCGGCTCAGTCGTCGCTTTCGTCCTCGTCCTCGAGGCGGAAGACGAGGACGTTCTGGTGGACCATCGAGGGGACGAAGGAGAACGGATAGCCGTAGACGTGGAGGTCCTTCGTGGGATCGTACCAGATCAGATTCGCCGCGAGGGTCAGCGGCGCGGTCGACTCGATCGCCCGCGCGAGATCCGCCGAGAGGAACTCGTAGGACTGTTCGCGGTACATATCGCCGATGAAGACGACGACGTGGCCGTCCGGCGCGACGGCGTCGGTGAACCGGTCGAACTTGCCCGCCATATCGTCGAGCCACTCGGCTTTCGTCTGTCGATCGCCGGGACTGGTCCCCGAATCGGCATCGGCGGTCGCATCGCGACCATCGGTTTCGGCGTCTGGTGTGTCGGGAGCGCCGGCAGCGCCATCGAACGAGCCCAGTTTGCTCTCGCGCGTCTGGCGTTCGTTGCGCGTCTGCTCGAGTTCGTCCATGTGCCAGTAGGGGACGTCGGTCAGGAGGAGGCCGATCGAGTCGTCGGACACGTCCTCGATCAGGTCGGCGCAGTCGCCGTGGCGCAGCTCCTGTTCGGCCAGCGGCGGTTCACCACGCTCGCGGCGTTCGTCGTTCTCCCGCTCGAGGACCGTCTCGTAGATCTCGATCCATCGTCTGGTCTGCTCGAAGCCGATCGCCTCCCGAAGGCCGGTGCCTTCGTGTTCGCAGAAGCTCGCGCCCAACAGGGTGCCGCCGACGCCCGCGAAGGGATCGAGGACGGTGTCTCCGGCCTTGCTGAATCGATCGATCAGCTCCGCGCAGAGTCGCGGGGGCTTCTGGCCGCCGTGTTCGCTGCGCAGGTCGTGCTGGACGGCTGGGGGATAGCCCTCGGGAATCACCGACTTGGTGGCGTACTTCCACTCCTTGCCCGTGAGGTCGTTCACCCGGTTGCGCTCGTCGTAGATCCCTCTGTCTTCGACGTAGCACTGGTGATCCGCGAGGTCGTCGGTATCGATCACCTCGCCGTCCTCGACCGGTAGGGACTCCTCCCGCGCGCGGTCGGCGTCGAACTCGCCGTCGTCGTCCGTGAACAGGCGGCTCTGGCGGTGCCGGTCGCCGTCGTCTGCCATACCTCGAGTGCTCACTCGGATCGCTTAAACACCCGTGCCTCCGGTCGAACGGTCGGGTCGATCGCCCTTTCCGCTTGCCCGCCGTTTTTTACGCTGCCCTTCGAACGGATCTGCTATCGATGGTGCCCGTCGGCGATGTCGTCCTGTTCGGTATCAGCGTTCTCGCCCTGTGGATCGGAGCGCGACTGCTCGTCACCGGTGCCTCGAGTCTCGCCAGCGCGGCTGGCGTCTCCGCGCTCGTCGTCGGCCTCACGGTCGTCGCCTTCGGAACCTCGGCTCCCGAGGTCGTCGTTTCGACCGAGGCCGCGCTCGAGGGTCGAGGCGACGTCTCGGTCGGGAACGTCGTCGGTTCGAACGTGTTCAACCTCGGCGTGATTCTCGGCCTCGTCGCCGTGATTTCGCCGTTTCGCGTCGCGGAAACGCTGCTCCGCCGCGACGCGCTCGCGATGGCCGCATCGACGATCGTCGCGGCCGCCGTCCTCGCCGACGGCGTCGTCTCGCGGCTCGACGGCGCGATCCTGCTCGCACTGTTGGTCGGCTATCTGGGCGCGCTCGCCGTCGCGATTCGAAGGGATACCGCTGGTGACGGCGATAAGAGGCGACCCGAGGCGACCGACGGAGCGACGCTCCCGCCCGACGGTCAAGACGGACGCGAGGTCCGGTTCGGTCTCGAGGCCGGGCGCGTCCTCGCCGGCCTGCTTCTCGTGATCGTCGGCGGACGCATACTGGTCGACTCGGCGGTGGGACTCGCCCTCGCCGCCGGGGTCTCGGAGTGGGCGATCGGCGCGACGGTCGTCGCGGCCGGGACCTCGATACCGGAACTCGTGACCTCCGTCGTGGCCGCACGCGGAGACGACGTGAGTATCGCCGCGGGGAACGTCATCGGATCGAACGTGTTCAACGTCGTCGGCGTGCTGGGGATCGCCGCCGTCGTCAGACCGCTGACCGTCGACCCGGCCGTCTTCGTCGCGCTGGCGTGGCTGGCCGCACTGACCGCGTTCGCGACGGTCGTACTCGCGACCGGGCGGTGGCTGACCCGACTCGAGGGCGTCGCTCTCGTGATCCTCGGAGCGGGGTACTCGGTCGCGAGTCTGGTGTTCTAAGCCGTTGGTCGACCGGATATCGGTCGACTCCGTCCGTCGTGGAACCCCGGTGACACGAGGGTTAGCGAGAGCCTTTGTCGTTCCGGGCCCTTCGTTCGACTATGAACATGCTCGTCGACGGCGAGTGGCGGACCGACGCGGGTGAGTACACCGACGACGACGGCTCGTTCGAACGCCAGGAAACGAACTTTCGGAACGAGATTCGAGACGATCCCGACGCTCGATTCCAGCCCGAGGCGGGTCGGTACCACCTCTACGTCTCCTCCGCCTGCCCGTGGGCCCACCGGACGCTAGTGACGCGGGCGCTGAAGGGACTCGAGGACGCGATCTCCGTCTCGGTCGTCGATCCCTACCGCGACGAGGACGGCTGGCAGTTCACCCCCGAGAAGGCGGGCTGTACGCCGGATCACGTCCACGGAGCGGATTTCCTCCGGGAGTTGTACGTGCGCGCGGATCCGGACGCGACCTGTCGCGTGACGGTGCCGGTGCTCTGGGACAAACAGGAGGACACCATCGTCAACAACGAGTCCGAAGAGATCATGCGGATGCTCGACACTGAGTTCCACGAGACCGCTTCGCGAGACGTGGACCTCTACCCCGAGGGCTATCGAGACGAGGTCGACCGGATCATCGACGAGATCTACGAGCCGATCAACAACGGCGTCTATCGTGCGGGCTTCGCGACGAAACAGGAGCCCTACGACGAGGCAGTCGACGACCTCTTCGCGGCGCTCGATCACTGGGACGAGGTGCTGGCAGACCAGCGCTATCTCGCCGGTGATCGGCTTACTGAGGCCGATATCGCGATGTTCACGACGCTCGTCCGATTTGACAACGTCTACCATACGCACTTCATGTGTAACGTCCAGTACGTTCGCGAGTACGACAACCTCTGGCCGTACCTTCGCGACCTCTACGGGACGTCAGGCGTCGCTCAAACGGTAAACATGGATCATATCAAGGAACACTACTACACGACCCACCCCGACGTGAACCCCCACGGAATCGTCGCCCGCGGACCCGCCCTCGAGTTCGAGGCACCCCACGACCGCGACGAGCTGCCGGGCGGCCCGCCGTCCGACCTCGTCGCGGCCGCGAACGCCGACGACTAGCGAGGACTCGTCCTGCAGAGAACGACGGGACGGCGGCGTTAGGATTCGGCTGCCGTCTGGTCGGCGTCCGCGTCTGCCGGTTCGGCGTCTTCGGCCTCGGTATCTTCAGTGTCCGCGTCTTCGGGTTCGGATTCGGCGGCTTCGAGACGGTCGGAGCCAGTGTGGCCGGATTCGCGTCGCCAGGTCTCGAAGCTGTGGTCGAACTCCTCCTCGGAGACGAACACTTTCCAGAGAATCCACACGGGGATGAGAACGGGGATTAACGGGAGGAGAACGATTACGAGTACTGCACCCATAATATAGCCGAACAGGGACATCTGGGTGTTCGGCCCGTAGCCCGATGACTCGGACACCTTGACTGACATGTGCGACGCTACGAACGTGGCGCTATTCCGTCTTTCGAATCCGTGGGTCCCTCGAGGAAACGAACGGGCCCGTCTCAGCGGTCGCCACGAGTTAGGCGATCACGTCGTCTCGAGTCCGTCATGGCCGTCCGACTCGTCGCTCAGGACCGCCTCAGCGTCGTCTTGTGGCCGGTACTCGAGGGCCTGCATGGTCTCTGCGAGCGAGAGGAACCGCTCCGAGTTGTCGGAGATCCCGTGGGTGATCAGGGGAGACTCCGGGAGCGTCGCCGTCGCAGCAGCGTCGAGCAGCCGCCGACAGTCGTCGGGGCTTAGCCACATCGCGCGGGCGTAGCGCTCGCCGGCACCGTCGCGTTCGTCGCACTCCTGGCGGAGTTCGTCGCGGGTGAGCAGCCAGCCGATCCGGAGGTTTACCACCTCGAACCCGTGTCGCTTGGCGTAGTACGACCCCATCGCCTCGCCGAAGACCTTCGTGACGCCGTAGAAGGTGTCCGGATCGGTCGAATCGCTCGGCCGGACGATCTCGGGGCTCCCGACCGTCGACTCGGGCCGGATCGCCGAGACGGTGTTTCGCATGTTGACCGCGTGGTTCGAACTCGCGAAGACCACCCGCTTGAGGTCGTTCTCGACTGCGGCCTCGAAGGCGTTGCAGAGGCCGTCGACGTTCGGCCCGCGCACCTCGTCCCACGACGCACGCGGCGAGGCGTTGGCCGCGAGGTGGATCAGCACGTCCTGGCCCTCGAGCGCGTCGACGAACGCCTCGCGGTCGGTGATCTCGAGGGGTGTCGCGTCCAGATCCTCGGTCTCGCTGTGGGAAAAGAGCGTGAGATCGTGGTCGTCCGGAAACGCGTCGATGGCTTCCCGGCCGACGTTCCCCGCCGCACCGGTGATCGCGATGTTCGTCATACCTGAGAGACGGCAACGAGGCCGAAATAGGTCTGGCCAGCGTCTTCCGGCCTAGTACTGTAGAATCGAGTTAGTTGCCAGTAGTTAGCACTACGATTTCTTTAGTCAGAATTATCCGTGAAAACCACGCTAAGTATAGGCGAAGGCGTTATCGCGACGAGCATCTGCGAACGAAGTGAGCAGTTCACCGGCGGAGCGGGCGAAGCCCGCGAAGGTAGCCTTTTTAGTGTAGCTTTTTGCGCCGAGCGGTTCGAGCGACCGTAGGGAGCGAGGTCGTTCAAAACGGCTCTGCCCTTTTGTGACTGAGCGAAGCGGAGCTAAGCGGGAACGAAGTTCCCGCGAGGTCATCGGGACGTATGTCCCGCTAGACTTCGCGATGTCCGCGAAACCGAAGGCTTCGCTTGATGCGAGAAATCTCCGATTTCTCAGCAACCCGCAGCAAAAAGGGACGTCTGAGACGGTGCGTTTACACGCACCCCAGCCGAAGCGCCGGCAATGAGAGATCCAGACGGACTGATCGCCCGGGCGGGCGTCCGCGGCGATCCGGACCGCGACCAGCACTTCCTCGTCGACGACCGGGTGCTGGATCGGCTGCCAACCTACCTCACTGAGATCGACGCCGACACGAGCCACCTGCTCGAGATCGGCGGCGGAACGGGCGCGCTGACCGACCGATTGCTCGCGGTCGGCGATGAAGCCACAGTCATCGAGCGGGACCGCGAACTCGTCCAATTCTTGCGCGAGGAGTTCGCCGACGAGATCGACGCCGGGAATTTGACCGTCATCGAGGGCGACGCGCTCGAGGTCGACCTCCCCGAGTTTACCGCGTCGGTGTCGAACCTCCCCTACGGCGTCTCGAGCCAGATCGCCTTCCGACTGTTTCCGGAGAAGAAGCCGCTGGTCTTGATGTTCCAACAGGAGTTCGCCGAGCGGATGGTCGCTGAGCCCGACACGTCGGAGTACGGCCGGCTCTCGGTCTCGAGCCAGCACTACGCGGATATCGAACTCGTCGAGTCGATCCCGAAGGAGGCGTTTTCGCCGCCGCCGGCCGTCCAGAGCGCGGTGGTTCGAGCGGTCCCGCGAGAACCCGATTACGCGGTCGAGGACGAGGAGTTCTTCCTGCGATTCGTCAAGGCCCTGTTCACCCAGCGCCGGAAGACGATCCGGAACGCGATCAGGAACACGGGTCACATCTCCGGACTCTCGGAGCCGGAGGCGGTCGTCGACGCGGCGGACGAGGACGTGCTCCGGAAGCGGGCCGGCGCGATGGCACCGGCGGAGTTCGCCGCGCTGGCCCAGCTCGCGCGGGACGTCGGAGAGCCGACCGACGACTAATATCGGTCGACGAGCGCTCGAGCGGCGAGACAGCCTCGACTCGCGTCGAACCACTGAACGGTGCGAACCAACCAACGGATACTCAAAGCTGCGCGAACGACAGATCGGCGAGACGAACGCATGTTCGAACTACTGACGGAGCTCGACTGGCTGTCGGAGGCGATTCCGACGACCGAGCTCAAACTCGCGGTGTCTCTCGCGGCGGTCGGGACCGTGATCGCCGTGCTTCTCTCCTACCGTCGGCTCCACGCGTGGCTCTGCGAGCGGGCGAGGCCGCTGTACGCGGACATCGTCTCGATGTCGCTGCTCATCGTCAGTTGCCTCGCGAGTATCGCCGTTATGACCGGCGTCTGGGGCCGCACAGACGAGATTCAGCGGCTCTATTTGGATCTCGGTTTGAGCAGCGACGCCGTGGCGCGTGCACTCTTTTCGTTTCTCCTGCTCGTCGTGACGGTCATCGTCACCCGGTTCGTCGCCCGGCTGATCGAGGAGGTCTTCAACTCGTCGACGGCAGTGACGGCCCACCAGCGCAAGGTGACACACCGACTCTCGCAGGTGATCATCTGGTCCGTCTCGATCGTGGTCGTTCTGGGTATCTGGATCGAGGATCTCGGTAGCCTGCTGGTCGGAGCCGGCTTCCTCGGGATCGTCCTCGGGATGGCCGCCCGCCAGACCCTCGGGACGATGCTCTCGGGGTTCGTCCTGATGTTCGCCCGCCCCTTCGAAATCGGCGACTGGATCGAAGTCGAAGACAACGAGGGGATCGTCACCGACATCTCGATCGTGAACACCCAGCTCCGGTCGTTCGACGGCGAGTACATCATGATCCCGAACGACGTCATCGCCTCGAGTATGGTGACGAACCGCTCGAAGCGAGGTCGCCTGCGACTCGAGGTCGAGGTCGGGGTCGACTACGGGACCGACGTCGAACGCGCCGCCGACCTCGCGGAAAACGCGATCGACGAGGTCGACGAGGCGATCGCCGCGCCGTCGCCGCAGGTCGTCGGGAAGTCCTTCGGGGACTCGGCAGTCGTGCTCGGCGTCCGGTTCTGGATCGACAAGCCGAGCGCCAGACGCCACTGGAAGGCCCGGACCGCCGCGATCAACGCCATCAAGCGGGCGTTCGAGGCCGAGGACATCAAGATCCCGTACCCGCAACGCGAACTCTCGGGGCGCGCCGAAACCGGCGGCTTCCGGATCGCCGACGAGAGCGAGGCGACGCCCGCCGCGAAGAACGCGACGGCTGAGAACGCGACGGCTGACGACAACGCGCGCGAACAACAGATGACGACACCGGAGGAGAACTAGATGGGACTCGAGGACAGACGCGCGCAGGAACCGGACGTCTACCAGCCCGCCGAGGACTCGCACCTGCTGGCCGAGGCGGCCTGCGAGCGACTCGAGGCGAGCGATCTCGTGCTCGAGGTGGGAACCGGCTCGGGCTACGTCGCCCGACAGATCGCCGACGGAACGGGGGCTCGCGTGATCGCGTCGGACCTGAACCCCCACGCCGTTCGTCAGGCTCGGTCGGCGGGCGTCGAGACGGTGCAGGCAGATCTCGTCTCGCCGTTTCGGGACGGCGCGTTCGACGCGGTCGTCTTCAATCCGCCGTACCTGCCGACCGATCCCGAAAACGAGTGGGACGACTGGATGGAACACGCGCTGTCGGGCGGCGAGGACGGTCGGGCCGTCATCGACCCGTTCCTCGCGAACGTCGGTCGGGTACTCGCTCCCGGCGGCTGCGTCTTCCTGCTGGTCAGCAGCCTGACGGGGGTCGACGAGGTGGTTGAAGAAGCCGGCGAGCACGGCTTCAGCGCCGTCGCCGTCGCCGACGAGTCGTTCCCCTTCGAGACGCTGACCGTCCTCGAGTTGCTCCGATAGCGGCCCAGATTGGAGTTCCGGAATACGTCACCCGAAGATTAATTTCGGATGAGTTGGAGGTTCCGAGTGATGCCCTCCACTCGACGAACGCTACTGACGAGCGTCGGCGCGACTGGTGTGAGCGTCGCGCTCGCGGGCTGTTCACTACTCTCGCGGCGCAGAGGTCCAGATGAGCCGCCGCCGTCGGGCGTCGAACGTCTACCGGATCCCGGGAACAGCGCCCGCGGGGCCAACGGCGAGTGGTCGACGTTCGGCTGCAATGCGGCCAACACCCGCGAGATCGGTGACGGCAAGGCCCCGGTCGACGGTGTCACCGAGCGCTGGCGGGTCGAGGTCTCACAACTCACCTATCAGGCACCGGTCGTCGCCGGCGGGCGCGTCTACCAGCCTGACGTGGACACCCTTCGAGTTCTCGACGCCGCGGAGGGGACGGAACTGTGGACGGCCGAGGACGTCAAGCGGGTGCCGCTGCTCTGGAACGACGTCGCCTACGTTTCGACCGGGAACGCGATTCTCGCGCTCGAGGCCGAGACGGGCGAACAGCTGTGGGAACGGAAACTCGAGACGCCCGGTGTGGTGACGACGCCGGCGACGCGCGCCGGTGAGCAACTCGTCTGTGGCGCAGGGGAACGAGTCGTCGCGCTCGATCCCGCCGACGGGACGGTTCGGTGGGACCGCGAGGACTTCGGACAGGTCCAGGACCATCCTGCCGTCTTCATGGCGTACTGGTTCGTCATCACCACTCGAGCCGGGATGGTGTATTTGCTGGACAGGGACGGAATGGGTGGACGGCGGTGGCAACTACCTGCCGAGCCGACGGCTCCACCCAGCGCGGACACTGACTTGGTCTACGTCAACTGCAGAGACGGAACGACGTACGCGCTGATGGACGATGGGATATCGAACCCGACGCGCAATTGGACGGCCGATTCCGGCTGGGCCGACCACGGCATTGCCGTGGCCGACGGGCTCGTTCTCGTCGCAAACGGTCAGGAGCTTCACGCCGTCGATACCGAATTCGGTGATCGACACTGGAAACACGACATCGGCGACTGGCGACACACCGCGCCGGCGTACGGTCGCGACACCGTTTTCGTCGGCGGCGATCGCCTCCGCGCACTGGACCCGACGCCGGGTGACAGTCCGAGCGGGGGTCCCACGCTCCGGTTCGAGCGCGAGTTCGCGGGACGGGTCGGGCCGGGGCCGGTCCTCGACGACGGCACGATCTACGTCGTCGCGCGGGTCGATGACGAGACCGACGCCCTGCTGGCACTGGAGTGATTCTGCCAATCCCACCGCGGAGTCTCGTACACCCGAGCAGACCCACTGATCGATAGCGGTCCGTCTCGGTTTCGGGCCGACAGCTGTTCGTCGGGTAGCAGCCGCGTGGTGCTTGTTCACTCACGTCTCGAAATCGAACCCGGAATCCGCCGAAACCCGTCGAAATTACTGGAGTGTATTAGAACGGATGGAAAATATTAAGCGTCGGTATAGCCTAGCTGGGGACACGATGACTGAGTACGTTTCGACCACGCCGGGGCTGTATCCGCTCCCGGACTGGGCGAAAGACGACCTTTCGGACCTCAAAGGGCACCAGAAACACGACCTCATCAGCGGCGACGAGGGTGAAGAAATCACTGCGGCCTACGAGGAAGCCCGTGAAGAAGTGATCGAGGTCCAGCAGGACGCCGGACTCGACCGAATCGTCGAAGGCCAACTGCGCTGGGACGACATGCTCGCCCACCCGCTGGCCGTCGCCGACGCCGTCGAGACCCGCGGGATCGTCCGCTACTACGACAACAACAACTTCTATCGAGAGCCGGTCGTGCAGGACGATCTCGAGCCCACCGGCGACATCGCGGCCGAACTCGAGGCGACTGCGGAACTGATCGACGGCGACGACCTGCAGGCCGTCCTTCCCGGCCCGTACTCGCTGGCCGATCTTGCAACCGACGAACAGTACGGCGACGATGCGGAGTTCCTCGGCGCGATCGCCGAGTTCCTCGAGGGCGAGGTCGACGCCTTTCCCGAGCACGAGACCCTGTTCCTGCTCGAGCCGTCGCTGGTCGAGAACGCGCCCGCGGACGGCGACGATGAGCGCGCAAGCGAGGCGATCGATCGAGTCGCGAGCGCGACGGACGCCGACGTCGTCGTCCAGCCCTACTGGGGCGCACTCGAGGAGAAGGTCTACGCGCACCTGCTCGACGCGGACATCGACGCGGTCGGCTTCGACTTCGTCGCGAACCAGGACGACAACCTCTACAACATTCAGGAGTACGGCGCACCCGACGATGTCGCGCTGGGCCTGGCTGACGGCCAGAACACGCTCGTCGAGGATCCCGAGGCGATCCGCGAGCGGACCGAGTGGGTCGAGGGGCAACTCGGCGTCACCGAGTTCGAGACGGTCTACCTGACGACGAACACGGAACCGTTCTACCTGCCCTACGGCAAGTACGTGGAGAAACTCGAGGTACTCGCGGAAGCCGCGGACCTCGCGGAGGTGAAAGCAGCATGACGAACGAGAACAAAGATCAGTTCCGACAGCCGGATCACGAGCACGACCACTTCCTGCTGACGACCGTCGTCGGCAGTTATCCCAAGCCCAAGTGGCTCAACCGCGCGAAGGAACTCTACAAGGACGAAGATCACGGCTTCGACGAGGACGACTATCAGGAGGCGAAGGACGACGCGGCCCGTCTTATCACGAACGAGCACGAACGTGCCGGTCTCGACGTCGTCGTCGACGGCGAGATGCGGCGCAACGAGATGGTCGAGTTCTTCGCCCACCGAATCGAGGGCTACGAGTTCAACGGCCCCGTCAAGGTCTGGGGCCACAACTACTTCGACAAGCCGAGCGTCGTCAGCGAGGTCGAGTACGAGGACAGTTGGCTCGTCGACGAGTACGAGTTCACCGCGGCCGCCAGCGACCGACCGGTCAAGGTCCCGATCACTGGACCCTACACCCTAGCGAACTGGTCGTTCAACGAGGCCTACGATGACGACGACGAACTCACCCTCGAGCTCGCCGACCTCGTCAACGAGGAGATCGAGAAACTCGTCGACGCCGGCGCGCGCTACATCCAGATCGACGAGCCCGCGCTCGCGACGACGCCCGACGACCACGCCATCGTCGGCGAGGCCTTAGAGCACATCGTCGCCGACATCCCCGAGGAGGTCCGCATCGGCCTCCACGTCTGTTACGGCGACTACTCCCGCATCTACCCCGAGATCCTCGAGTTCCCGGTCGACGAGTTCGATCTCGAACTCGCGAACGGCGACTACGAGCAGCTCGACGTGTTCAAGGACCCCGAGTTCTCCAAGGATCTCGCGCTCGGCGTCTGCGACGCCCACGTCGCCGAGGTCGAGTCCGTCGAGCAGATCGAGGCGAACATCAAGAAGGGGCTCGAGGTCGTCCCGCCGGAACAGCTCGTCGTCTCGCCGGACTGCGGCGTGAAGCTGCTGCCCCGCGAGGTCGCCTACGGCAAGATGGCGAACATGGTCGAGGCGGCCCGGAACGTTGAGGCGGACCTCGATGCGGGCGAGATCGATGTCGAGCCCGGTGCGCCGACGCCGGCCGACGACTGATTCGGTTCACCGATACACCGCGCATCCGTTTTTCTCTCGTCCGATTGGTCTCTCCTCGAGTTCCGTTTCGCATCCGTCGTCGACAGCGACGACGGCGCGCGTCGACGATGGATCGAACGATCGGTCCCCTCCCTCGAGACTCGGCGCAACTCATAGTGCGCTCGAGACAGCTGCCGTCGGCGAGTTCGGCGTATCGTTCGTTCCGTTGCCTCGTTCCATTGGCACGTTCTATTGCAGTTATCCCTATCTGATTGCGTAGAAAATATTTATTACATATCGAGTAGTAATGCAGCTGCGTATGTCAGACGATCAACCATCGGAACGCGAATCGAAAGCGATCGACGAATCGCGGCGAACGTTCATGAAGACGACCGGTGCGGCGACGGCGGCGTCCGCGGTCGGCGTCGGCGCGAGTACCGCCGCGGCCGAGCGAACCGGAACGGATCTCGACGACGTGATCGACGAGTTATCCCTCGAGCAGAAGGTGGGCCAGATGACGCAGGTCGCGATCGATGATCTCGGCGAGGGGTTCGGTCCCGAGACCGCGTTCAACGATCACGACGACGTGGAGACGCTCGGCGAGTTGTTCACGGAGCTTCACGTCGGGTCGATCCTCAACGGCGGGGCGACGGGACCGACGTTCGACGGCGAGGAGTTCGTCGCGGGGCTCAACCGGCTCCAGCGGTATACGGTCGAGAATACGGCCGCCGGGATTCCGTTCATCTGGGGCTGTGACGCGCTCCACGGGAACACGCTGCTCGACGGCTGTACGAGCTTCCCACAGCGGCTCAACATGGGCGCGACCCGGGACGTCGACCTGGTCGAGGCGGCGGCGACCCACACCGGGAACGAGATCGCCGCGATGGGGGGCCACTGGATTTTCGGACCGACGGTCGACGTGCTCCGGGATATGCGCTGGGGCCGGTACTTCGAGGGCCACAGCGAGGACTCGATGCTGCTGGGCGAACTGGGGAAGGCGCGAGCCCGCGGGTTCGAGCGGAACGGTCGCGTCGCGGCGACGGTCAAACACTTCGCCGGGTACGGGACGCCCAACACCGGAAAGGACCGCGCCCACGCCCGCACGTCGATGCGAGATCTTCGCACCAGACAGCTCCCGGCCTACGAGCGAGCGCTCGAGGAGGCCGACACGGTGATGGTCAACAGCGGGGCGGTCAACGGAATGCCCGTCCACGCCTCGCAGTGGTTGCTGACGCAGGTGCTGCGGGAGCGCTTCGAGTTCGACGGCGTCGTCCTCACCGACTGGGACGACTTCAAGCGGATGATCTCGAACCACGAGTTCCGTCCCGATACGGACGAGGGGTGGCGCGAGGCCGTCAGGCAGGGCCTCGAGGCCGGGATCGACATGCACATGTGCGGTGGGGAGACGGCGCCGACGGAGTTCATCGAGACGACGATCGACCTCGTCGAGCGCGGCGACCTCTCGGAGGACCGTATCGACGAGTCGGTCCGTCGCATCCTCGAGCTCAAGTGCGACCTCGGACTGTTCGACCGGCCCACCGTCCCCGAGGACGAGATCGGCGGTCTCGTCGGCGGCGCGCGGGACGTCTCCGAGCGACTCGCCAAGGAGTCGCTGGTCCTGTTGAAGAACGAAACGGACGCGCTTCCGCTCGAGGGGGCCGAGGACGTGTTGCTGACCGGTCCCGGAATCGAGGCGGGAACGCCCAACCGGTTCCTGATGCAACACGGCGGTTGGACGCTCGGCTGGCAGGGGATCGAGGACGGCACCCTGACCGAGGACGGGCCAAGACCGCGTCAGAACACCATCGCGGGCGAGCTATCGGACCGACTCGGCGACCGACTCGCGCACGTCCCGACCGAGTTCGAGGCCGCGCCCTACGAGAGCATCTACGAGAACTTCGACAACGGGTTCTTCGACGTGACCGACGAGCAGGAGGCGGCGGTCGTCGACGCCGCCGACGCGGCCGATGCCGTCGTCGTCGTGCTCGGCGAGGGGCCGCACAACGAGGGGTTCGGCGACCGCGACAAGATGCGCTTCCCCGAGGCACAGCGGGACCTCGTGAAACTGGTTGATGAGGAGGTCGCCGACGACGTCACGCTCGTTGGCGTCATCCTCGCCGGGAGCCCGCGCGGGACTGCGGAGACGTTCGACCGCCTCGACGCCGTCCTGTTCGGTGGCCAGCCCGGTAGCGACACCGGCGTCGCCGTCGCCGACACACTCTTCGGCGACCACAACCCGTCGGGACGGCTCCCGTTTACCTGGGAAGCCAACGTCGGCCACGTCCCTCTCTTCTACGACGACTACCCGCCGCGCCAGTCCGTCGGCGCGGAGAGCGGGATGGTCCAGTACGAGTTCGGGCACGGGCTCTCCTACACCGACTGGGAGTACTCGGACCTCTCGCTCTCGCGGGACACCGTCGGCAACCCCGCTCGAAACCCGCCCGTCACGGCTCGAGTAACGGTCGAGAACACCGGCGAACGGGCCGGCGAGCACATCGTCGAGGTGTACAACACCGAGTTCTACGGGTCGGTGCTCCAGCCCCACCGCCGGCTGATGGGCTTCGAGCGAGTCGCGCTCGGCCCCGGCGAGTCCGCAACCGTCGAAATCGAACTCGACCTCGCGACGCTCGAGGTCGTTCCCGGCGACGTGCCCGGTGATCGGGCGAAGGTTGTCGAGGCCGGCGAGTACGAACTCTCGATAGGCGACGAGTCGACGACGCTGACGGTCAGAAACGCGGCGTCGATCACCGACCCCGAGCCACGACCCGGCCGGTACGACATCGATAACGACGGCAGCGAGGACTTCGAGGACGTCATGGCGCTCTACCGCCGACTCAAGCGACGCGGCCACGTCGGGAAGCGGTCCCCTCCGCACAGGTAGTCCGCCCGCACGGCCGTCCCCCACCTCGAGCGAGCGTTGCCGTCCCGAGCGTCGCAGTCAGGAACGGTCGATACCGGGCAGTGATCCGGCGCTCCCAACGACGACCGTCCCGTCGCGGCGAACGAGGATGCCGTAGCCGAACAGCGCGAGGTCGAAGATCACGTCGTCGTCCGAGCCGCCGTCGCTTCTGACCGACTCTTCGACGGCGAACGTCACCGACTCGATCTCGGCGGAGTCGTCCGCAATCGCCTCGAGCGTCGCAGTCGGCACGTCCCGGATCGTGCCCTCGATAGTAAACGCGATCACGTCGGGCGGCGATTTGACCGATCCGAAGTCGTCACCTGCCGACGTGCGAAGCGCGTCGAGACTGGTGGGAACGTCGTCCGCATCCGGAGTCGCGACGCCGACGTCGGCGTTCTCGAGTCTGAGCGTCGCGGGTCCCGTCAGATCGATTTCGACGGGGTCCGAGTCGTTGGTCGACACCGCGATGCGGACGGGATCCAGGGTCGCACCCTCGAACTCGGCGAGCAGCGATTCGGTCACGGTGAGACTTCCCTCGATGGCGAGTTCAAGCCGATCGGGCGGCCGTCGATCGAGGGCATCAGTCAGGTGGATACTCTCGGTTTCGTCGAGATCGATCGTGATGGTCATTAGTTTCCCCAGTACGTCGCTGGAGGTGCTACAAGCGTGAAACGGTATCGTATACCACGAAACTGATCGGTGCGATCGGAATCGATCGACGATCACGCCAAAGCGCTAACTACCGGGCCGATGAACGAGGATCCATGACCCTCGAGGTCGGTGTGCTCGGCTATCGATTCATGGGTAAAGCGCACGCGAACGCGATGGCGCGGCTGCCGATGTTCTTTCCGGACGCGCCCGAGATCGAACGGCGCGTGCTCATCGGTCGTGACGAATCGGCGCTGTCGGATGCCGCCGAGCGGCTCGGCTTCGACTCGATCGCGACGGACTGGAGAGACGTCGTCGACGACGTGGACGCCTTCTACAACCTCGGGCCGAACCACGTCCACTGCGAACCGTCGGTCGCCGCCCTCGAGGCGGGGACGCCGGTCTTCTGCGAGAAACCGCTCGCGCCGACGCTCGAAGAAGCAGACGTGATGGCCGAGACGGCTCGGGAAGCGGGCGACGACGTGCCCGCCGGCTGTGCGTTCAACTACCGGTTCGTCCCCGCGATTCGGTACGCGAAGGGACTGCTCGAGGCCGGCGACCTCGGCGAGATCCGTCACGTCCGCGGGCGCTACTTACAGGACTGGCTGGTCGACCCCGACGCGCCGTGGTCGTGGCGCAACGACGAAGAAATGGCCGGCTCCGGCGCGCTGGGCGATCTCGGCGCGCACACGGTCGACCTGCTTCGGTTCCTGGTCGGTGATGACGACCTCGCGGGCGATATCGAGCGGGTCAGCGGCCACCTGCAGACCTTCGTGGACGAGCGACCGGTGGAGGACGGGAGCGAGACCCGCCCCGTCACCGTCGACGACGCCTACACCGCCCAACTCGAGTTCGCGAACGGCGCGATGGGGGCCCTCGAGGGCTCGCGCTACGCGACGGGCCACAAGAACGACCACACCATCGAGATCCACGGCTCGAAGGGGAGCCTGCGGTTCTCGCTTGAGCGGTTGAACGAACTCGAGGTCCTTCGAGAGGGCGACCGGGGGTACGAGACGGTCCTCGTGACCGACGCGGACGATCCCTACCTCGACCACTGGTGGCCGCCGGGCCACGTGCTGGGGTGGGAACACACCTTCGTCCACGAGAACTACGAGTTCCTCGGCGCCGTCGCGCGCGGCGAGTCGTTCGCGCCGAGTTTCGCGGACGGACTGGCCGCCCAGCGGGTCCTCGACGCGATCGAACGCAGCGACGACGGCGGGGAATGGGTCGCGCTCGAGTGAGTTCGGTCGTGGTTGTTCCCTCGCGCGATTCGGGAGGCGATCGACCTCGAGACGGACGAGTCGGGTTCCGGTCCCGACCGACACAGCCGACTGCGGTGGCGCGCGCTGTCGATCCGTCCGAACGACAGTGAGGGCGGATCGACGACACTGCGCGAGGGATGAGCGAGCGAAGCGAGCGAATCGGTTGGGGAGGGTGTGGCTATTCCCTGCTGCCACGATAGTAGGAAACGTCGGTATCAACTGCTCTGTTGGGAAGTAGACGTGATGGATCGACTACGAGCGGGCACTCACGTCACTGGCGCCGGTCACCGTCGCCGTCGACGTGACCGACGTCGGCGAGACGAGTTATACCCTCGAGTACGAACTCCGGAACGGCGACGCGGCTGCCGCGACGGTCACGACGGTAGCGGTCGCGGTCGACGCGGACGGCCCGACGTCGATCCCCGACTCGCTGCGCGAGGGACTCGAGGCCGACCTCGCGGAACCGACCTGACGCCGGCCGTCGCCGTCCCGCGGGGCCGGAGTCCGTCGGTGGCGTCGCGGCCGACGGTCGTCGCGATCGCGGGCTGCCGAAAGCGCCGAGTATTCCCGGCCGGCGACCCAAGCCGGGACCGCTATGCCTTCCGAGATGACCGCCTACGTGATCGAGGAGTACGGCGATCCGGATGTCTTCACGGAGACGACCCGCGAGGTCCCCGAGCTCGGCCCGGACGAGATCCGCGTCGAGGTCGTCGCGTCCAGCCTCAACCCCGTCGATTACAAGATCCGGCAGGGCGCGCTGCCCGATTTCGCCCCCGAGTTCCCGGCGACGCTCCACTGTGACGTGTCGGGCGTCGTCGACGCGGTCGGCGAGAACGTCGAGCCTTTCGAAGCGGGCGACGAGGTCTACGGCATGCCCGGCGGCGCGGGCCGACAGGGCGCGCTCGCCGACTACGTCGTCGGCCACGCCGAGACGTTCGCCGACGCGCCCGAGTCGATCCCGCTCGAGGAGGCCGCCGCCCTCCCGGTCGTCGCGCTCACCGCGTGGGAACTGCTCACCGATAAGGCGAGCGTGGATGGCGGCGAGGACGTGCTCGTCTACGGCGGCAGCGGCGGCGTCGGGCACATCGCCGTCCAGCTGGCCGATGCGTTCGGCGCGACCGTGACCGCGACGGGTTCGAGCGAGGAAAAGCGTGCCCTCGCCGCGGAGCTCGGTGCCGACGCGACCGTCGACTACACGACGACCGACGTCGAGACGTACGTCGACGAGCACGCCGGGGGAGCCGGCTTCGACGTCGTCGTCGATCCGGTCGGGGACGACCACCTCGAGACGGCGTTCGAGGCGGTCCGGCCTTACGGCAGCGTCGTGACGACCGAGTCGAGCGCGGCCGAGGGACTGGATCTCTCGCCCATGCACGCGAACTCGCTCGAACTCGGCGTCGTGCTCGTTATCTTGCCGGTCCTCCTCGGCGATCGACAGGAGCGCATCGGAGAGGAACTCACCGAGATCGCGAGCCTCGTCGACGACGGCGCGGTCGCACCACATATCGACGAGCGCTTCGCCTTCGGCGAGGCCGCCGACGCACACCGACGCGGCGAGAACGGAGACTTCCGCGGAAAGCTCTTGCTCGTCAACGAGTGAGCGTCGCGTCTCGGTCTGCCCGCTATTGCAGCCGATCGGAGCCGACTCGAGACCGCACGGTCGACGTCACCGAGACGGACCGCCGGTCGGCTACTCCGACTCGATTTTCGCGACCGACTGAATCTCCTCGTATCGGGCGCTGCCCTCGCCGACCGGTTGGTCGTCGATCTCGAGATAGTCGGGTTCGAAGCCCGTTACCTCGCCGGTGGTGTCCATCTGGTGATCCTCCGTTCGTTCCGCGTCGCGAACCTCGACGACGTCGCCGATCTCGAAGTGTTCTCGAACGAGTGCTTTGGCCTGCTCCGCGTCGGCGTCCTGGGGAATGTTCAGGTCAGTCATCGTGTCCGAGAGCGTAGTGGGGCCACGCCGGTAGTATTTGAGCCGGTATACGCAACTCGGCACCCGTCGCTCGAACGACCGTTTTTGTACGAACCGGCCCAATTGCGACCAATGAAGGTCATCAAGGACAGCGTCCACGACCACATCCAGGTCGACGGCGTCGCTCGCGACCTGCTCGATACGCCCGCGGTACAGCGGCTCCGGAATATCAGTCAGCTCGGAACCGTCTCGCTGGTCTATCCCTCGGCCAACCACACCCGCTTCGAACACAGTCTCGGCGTCTACCACCTCGCTTGCGAAGCGCTCGAGCATCTCAGCGTCGACGGAAAGCAAGCCGCGCGGGTCCACGCCGCGGCCCTGCTTCACGACGTGGGCCACGGCCCCTTCAGCCACAACCTCGAGTCGCTGACCTACCGGCGGACCGGCCGATACCACGACGACGTTCACGAACTACTCGCGGATGGGACAGTCGGCGAGGTGTTACGGGAGCACGATCTCGAGCCGGCCACGGTAGCGGACCTGGTCGCCGGCGAGGGCCGGTTCGGTCAGATAGTTTCGGGCGAACTCGACGTCGACCGGATGGATTACCTGGTGCGGGACGCCCACCACACGGGGGTTCCCTACGGGACGATCGATCACGGCCGTCTCGTTCGGGAGCTGACGTTCGCCGACGGCGAACTCGTCCTCGACGAGGGGAACGTCCAGACCGCCGAGAGCCTGCTGGTCGCTCGAGCGCTCATGAATCCGACCGTCTACAGTCACAGCGTCGCCCGGATCAGCAAGGCAATGTTGCGGCGGGCCGGCGAGCGGCTGCTGGATACGCCCGCGGCTGACGTCGACGCCGACACGCTCCAGCGGATGGACGATCACGACCTGATCGTCGCGCTGCGTTCGTGCGAGGTGACCGACGAGTTCTCCCGGCGACTGGATCAGCGCGACCTGTTCAAGCGTGCGGTGTGGGCCGAAATCGACGACGTTCCGGGGGGAATCATCGAGGCCGACCACGAGACGATCCGAGAGTTCGAACGCGAGGTCGCCGATCGGGCAGATATCGATCCGGCACACGCCATCCTCGACGTGCCGAGTCGGCCCTCGATGACGGAGTCGACGACGCGCGTGATGGTCAACGGCGAAATCCGACGGCTGGGACAGCAGTCGCCACTTGTCGAGGCCCTGCGGGCGGCGCAGTACTCCCAGTGGCGACTCGGGGTCTACTCGCCGCCCGAACTCCGCGATCGAGTCGGTCGAGCCGCCGTCGACGTGCTCGGGCTGGATATCGACGGCGCACTGGTCAGCGAGGTCCGGGACGGGATGGACGCGACGCTGGATCAGTTCGTCGACTGAGACGGAGTCCTATCAGTCAGTGACGACGCACCCGCGACTCGCGATACGGGTGCGCCGGGACACGCTGATAGCAGCCCGTCCATTTCTCGGGCCCCGTCCCACCCCGAACCGTTGCCGTTGAAGGCACTGGCCCCGAACTGGTCCGTATGGAACGAACGGGTACGATTCTCCGCGGTCGCGAGTTCGACCCCGTCGAGGGACGGGTGGTCATCGACGACGACGGCCGCATCGAGGCCATCGAGGAAACGCCGGTCGAGAGCGACGATATCGTCCTCCCGGCGTTCGTCAACGCCCACACCCACATCGGCGATTCGATCGCCAAGGAGGCCGGCGGCGGCCTCTCGCTCGAGGAACTCGTCGCCCCGCCGGACGGGCTGAAACACCGGCTGCTCCGGGCGGCTTCCCGCGACGACCTCGTGAGTGCGATGGAGCGGTCGCTGGGATACATGCAACGAGCCGGCACGGCGGCCTGTCTGGACTTTCGCGAGGGCGGCGTCGAAGGTGTTCGGATGCTCGAGGCGGCCGCGGGTGGCCGCGAGATCGACGCGCTCTCGTTCGCGCGCGGCTCCGTCGACGCGATGCGCGCGGGGGACGGCTTCGGCGCGAGCGGGGCCAACGACGCGTCGTTCGAGGCGGAACGAACCGCGACTCGGGAGGCGGGCAAACCCTTCGGCATCCACGCCGGCGAGGTCGACGAGAGCGATATCAACCCGGCGCTGGACCTCGAGCCGGACTTTCTGGTCCACATGGTCCACCCGAAGCCGGTCCATCTGGATCGGGTCGCGGACAGCGAAATTCCGATCGTCGTCTGCCCGCGCTCGAATCTCGTCACCGACGTGGGGCTGTCTCCCTACGAGGACCTGAACGAGCGGACGACGCTCGCGCTCGGGACGGACAACGTGATGCTCAACTCGCCGTCGATGTTCCGCGAGATGGAGTTCCTCGCGAAGCTCTCCGAGCTACCGGCCGCCGAAATTCTCAGAATGGCGACGATCAACGGTGCCGAGATCGCGGACCTCGAGTACGGCCTGCTCGAGCCGGGACGGGAGGCTCGCCTGCTGGTACTCGATGGCGACTCGGACAACCTCGCCGGCGCGCGGGATCCGGTCCGGGCCGTAGTTCGGCGCGCCGGTGTCGACGACGTTCGCGAGGTCGTCTACGGCTCGGACGCTGATGACGAGAGCGCCAGTCAACTCAGCTGAGCCGACTGTCAGTAGTCGAGCCGTTCGGATGTCTCCGCGTGTTCTCTCGAGAGTTCGACGTACCGGTCGGCCGTCGCCTCGAGGCCTGGATCGTCGATCTCGGTCTTCGGTTCCGCTGGCGCGCCGGCGACGAGCGTCGACGGCGGGATTTCGGTGTCCTCCGTGACGACGCTGCCGGCGGCGACGACCGCGCCCTCGCCGACGTGGGCGCCGTCGAGGACCACCGCGTTCATCCCGACCAGCGCGCGTTCGGCGACGGTCGCGTCGTGGACGATTGCGCTGTGACCGACCGTCGAGTAGGGCTCGAGTTCGGCCGTCTCGTGGAGGACGGCGTTGTCCTGGACGTTGGCTCCCTCGCCGACGACGATCGTTCCGTGATCGCCGCGAAGGGTGGCGTTCGGCCAGACGCTGGCCTCGTCCTCGATGACGACGTCGCCGATGACGACCGCGGTCTCGTCGACGTACGCGGAGTCGGCGACCTGTGGTTCAGTCCCGTCGAACGATCGTAGCATGTCCGTTCCTGTCTCGAGAACCGTCTTGAAGGTACCCATCGGATCCGACGCCCGTCGTAGGCTGTGTGAACCGTGGAGGCTGTGTGGTGGCAGTCTTCGTTGTATAGTCGTCGATCGTGCGGCCGGGTTACAGGTGGTCGTGTAACTCGACCGCACGGTGGTCGGCCACACATAGTCGAACGGCCGAACTGGCTCGCCGACAGTAGCGTCCCTCTCCGTTCGGTTCGAGTCTCTCTCCTGTTGGTGGAACGCGATTCCGCGCACTACCGATATAATTTGGCATCATGGCTAATACGGAGTCCGTGAAACCCGATAGTGGCGACACGGTACTATCCATTTGGATCGCGTCGTGACGCCATGTCATCCCCCCGAACCACCCACAGTTCGGTATCCCCTTTCGTACTCTCCATCCGCCCCCGCTGCCCTCATTCCTCGTCGGACAATCGTTCGGAGAGTCGATCGAATCGCTCCCGCGTCGATTCCCGTCGATCCCGTTCGACCTCCTCGCGGTACGTCGCCTCGAGCAATTCCCCCGCGTCACGGTCCACGATTGCGTCGAAGACCGCTCCCTCGTGCCGGCCGTCAGCGGGCAGTTCCTCGACGGCGAGAGCGAGTTCGTCGACGACGGTCCCGTCTTCCTCGAGCAGGAGCACTGCCGTCGTCCCGTCGACGATGCGGTCGAGGACCGCAGTGTGGGTTTCACGCATGTGGTCAGACTCAGATCGTGTCCTGCGAGTGCTGTGACTCCAGAGATTTCCGGTCGATTTCAGAACGCGCTCCCCTCGAAGCTCGTGTCGGCGTGCAGGCTGTCCTTCAGCGCGTCGTGGACCTTGCAGAGTTCGAAGGCGCGCTCGATGATCTCCTCGCCGGTGTCGTCGTCGACGTCGGCCTCGACGCTGACGTCGAAGTGGACCGACTCGAGTTTGTCGTCGTCGTTGAGTTCGCCGCTGATATCGATCTCGATCCGTCCGAGGTCGTCGGCCCCGCGTTGCTGGCCGCCGACGCGCAGCGCCGGCACGTAACAGGAGCCGTAGGCGGCAAGCAGCGCCTCGAGCGTGTCGGGAGCGTCCTCGCCGTTGGCGTCGATCGTGGTCTCGAAGTCGCGGATCTCGTTCGTGGCGCTGTACCCTTCCTCGGAGACGGTGGTGACCTGTTTCGCCATGGCACTCGAGTCGTCCACGGGCGGCGCTGTAAATATTGTTCTCGCGGGCGCGACGATCCGTCCGGCTGACGAGACCGGCGGCGAGCGGTCGACGGAACCGAAGGCGAGCGGTCGACGGTGCGGTTCCCCTCCCGACTATCGGGCCGTTCGATCGGTCGTAGCCGCCGGATCAGGGCTCGAGTTCGAACGGCTCGTCGGCCTCGAGGGCGTGGACTTCGGCGTCGCTGCCGGTCGCTTTGACTTCGCTGGCGAACTCCTCGGGATCCTGCTCGATCGGCGGGAAGGTGTCGTAGTGTTGCGGGAAGGCGTGATCGACGTCGAGCCAGTCGACGGCGACGGCGGCCTGCCAGGGTCCCATGGTGAAGTGGTCGCCGATCGGCACCGCGGCGGCGTCGGGCTCGAGGTACGGGCCGACGACCTCGCGCATCTCGGTCATGAGACTGGTGTCGCCGGCGTCGTAGAAAGCCGTCGACTCTTCGTCGCTGACCTGCGTGGGCTTCGTATCCGAAACGACGAAGCCGGCGGGCATCCCGCCGCTCGCGTCGTTCTCGGTCATGATTCCGTTCGTGTGGTCGGCGCGAACCATCGTGACGTAGGCGTCGCCACATTCGACGGTCCCGCCGAGGTTCATGCCCATCCCGCCGACGGCGTCCTCGAAGCCGAACTCCTCCTCGCAGTAAGAGACCAGTTCCGGCGTGGCGACCAGCGTCGCGGCCGAAAACTCGCCGGCGTGGGCGATGTGATCCGCGTGGCCGTGGGTCAACAGCACGTAATCCGGCGTCTCGACGTCGGTCGGTTCGAGGTCCGTCTTCGGGTTGTCGAAGAACGGATCGATCAGTAGCGTCGTTTCCCCAACGGTGACGTGCCACGTCGAGTGGCCGTGCCAGGTGAGTTCCATACCACTCGAGCCGTTCGTCCGATGACGACTTAAAAGTGGGCAAGCGAACGATGCGTACTCCGTTGTGGCTCGATCCGCGATCGATCTATCGATTGCCGTCCCGGAAGCCGATTCCCGGTCCGGGGAGATGACAGTCAGTAGCTTGTTGACCGCCCGTAGCGAGCGTATACGATCATCAACGTTTATACGTCCGTTTCTGAAACGAGAAAAAGCCGCACGCGAACTGACACACCACGCATGCGGTCTGGGATCGCATTCCGTTCGATCGTCTTCCACCGCGGTCGACGGTTCCGCTGCGATTTCCAGTCGATCCGCGACGATCAGCGGCCACTGACCACTGTGGACGCTGCGGCAACGGTCCGACAGCACTCCACTACGGCAATGCCGTGTCGTTTTTTACCCCCGGCCCGTATCCCGACTATGCTCGCACTTACGCTCGAGGAGTTCATGGTAGAGCTGAACGACGGCGCGATCAAGAACGTCGGTCCGAACAACAAGGCGGCGACGGTCAAGCTGTTCGACGTCGACGACGCCGAGGCCAGGGAGTTCGGCGACAAGCGAGTCAAGCTCGTCTTCGAGGACGAGGACGACAACGAGATCCAGATCTCGCTGTTCCCGGAGGACGTTCGGAAGATCGTCGACGATATCGAGGCGCTCGAGGATGAATCGCCGGTTTTCGACTGACGGCGGCCCGATACCGCGGTCGCGATCGCAACTTCTGTCGCGAACGCATTCCGACAACCGTTTTAGGGCGAAACTGCTTGGTTCGAGTAGATGGGTAACTGTATCATCTGCGGCACACCCGTTGACGGCGAGATCTGTCAGAGCCACGAGGAGGATGCTGTTTTCGAATTTCGCGGCACGACCGCCTCGCAGCTCACCCCCGATCGCTACTATCGGGGAACCGTCGACGGCTACGCCGACTTCGGTGTCTTCGTCGACATCGGAGACCACGTCACCGGCCTGTTGCACAGAAGCGAACTCGACCAGCGACTCGAGAGTCTCGACTGGGAGCCAGGGGACGATGTCTTCGTCCAGGTGCTCGACGTCCGAGACAACGGCAACGTCGACCTCGGCTGGTCGATCCGCCAGCGCGAGCGCGAGTTCCGCGGCAAGTTGATCGAGACTGCTGACGACGAATACCGTCCCGAGGAGCTCGAGGACGACACCGACGCCGACGGGGCGTCCGCTGACGCCAATGAGTCGTCCGCCGAGACGACGACCGAAACGACCGACGACTCGTCAACCGAGACGGCTGACAAGTCGTCCACCGCGACGAGCGGCGAGAGCGAGCAAGCGCTCACCGACGACCGAGCGGCGAAGGCGGGCGAGTTGCAGGCGGCTCCCGAGGATACCGAGCCCGAAACGGAACCGGAGACGGAATCCGTCGACGACGGGCAACCCGCGGCAGCAGAAGCGGCCGGTGCCGTGGCGAGCAGCGGTTCCGTCGCAACCGAGTCCGCCGCCGCATCGACGCCGGCGACCGACGAACCCGAACCCGAACCCGAACCCGAACCCGAGTCCGAGTCGGAACCCGCTCTCACGCGAACGACCATCGAGTCCATCGAGAACAAGGTCGGCAGCGTCGTCCGCCTCGAGGGCGAAATCACCGGCGTTCGTCAGACTAGCGGTCCGACGGTCTTCGAACTGCGCGACGAGACCGGAACCGTCGAGTGTGCGGCGTTCGAGGAGGCCGGCGTTCGCGCCTACCCCGACGTCGAACTCGAGGACATCGTCGCACTGGAGGGCGAAGTCGAACGCCACCACGGCGACCTGCAGGTCGAGACCGAATCCCTCGAGATTCTCGAGGACGAGGCGTGCGAGACGATCGTCGACCGCCTCGAGAGCGCGATCGAGCGCGAGGCCCGTCCCGCCGATGTTGCGCCGCTGGCCGACCACGAGGCAGTGGCGGCCGTCGAGGACGAGATCGCAGACGCGGCGACCGCGATCCGCCGCGCCGTCATGGAAGCGCGCCCGGTCATCGTTCGCCACGGCGCGACCGCCGACGGCTACGTCGCCGGTGCCGCCATCGAGCGCGCCGTACTTCCGCTGATCCGCGAGAAACACACTCGCAAGGACGCTGAGTACCACTACTTCGAGCGCCGCCCGCTCGACGGCCGCGTCTACGACATGGACGCCGCCACCAGCGACGTTACCTCGATGCTTCAGGCTCGAGACCGTCACGGCGAGCAACTCCCGCTCGTCGTCCTGGTCGACGCCGGCTCGACGATCGAGTCCACCGACGGCTACGAGCTGCTCTCGCTGTACGACGCCGATTCGGTCGTCGTCGACGACAGTCGAGCGGACGACGAGGTCGGCGAGGCCGTCGACGTCGCCGTCGCGCCGTCGCTCGCCGGTGCCGACGTCGCGGACGTGACCTCGACCGCGCTGGCGACCAACGTCGCCGCGCACGTCAACGATGACGTCCGCGCCGACCTCGAGCACCTCCCCGCGGTCAGCTACTGGGAGGACACACCCGAGGAGTACCTCGAACTGGCGACCGAAGCCGGCTACGACGAAACCGGCGTCTCGGAACGCCGCGAAGCCATCGCGCTCGAGGCCTACTACCAGTCCTACAAGGACAAGCGCGAACTCGTGATCGACCTGCTGTTCGGCGACGAGGAGTCGGACCGGCCTCGAGACGGCGATCTGGCTGCCCACGTCTCCGAGCAGTTCCGCGACAAGCTCGAGATCGAACTCGAGACGGCCCGCGAGAATCTCTCGGTTCGCGGCGTCAACGGTGTAACCGTCTCCGTGCTCGACACGGACGCGTTCACGCACCAGTACAACTTCCCGACGACGATCCTGCTGCTGGACGCGCTCCACCGCAGCGAGCGCGATCGAGTCGATCCGCCGTACGTCACGCTCGGCGTCGGCGACGACGAGCTGCACGTCCGCGCGACCGACGCCGTGAACGTGCGCGATATCGGCGACGCGATCGCCGAGGCGGTTCCCAACGGCGGCGTCAGCGTCGTCGGCGGCCGCGACGGTCACGTCGAGTTCCTGCCCGGCGCACGCGATGCGGTGCGCGAAGCCGCGCTCGAGGCGCTCGGCGAGACGCTCGCGTAAACTCGTTCCTTCCCGTCGTCCACCGAATCGGATAGCTGCGCCGCTGTGTCGAAATCGAGTCATCAACACCTCGAGCCGATAACGTATTTCTGATAGCCGAACGATGAGTCCCTATGGATGCGATCGAGGGCCCCGATCGCGAGCGCGACGCGGACACCCCGGTAACCCGCCTTCGTGAGAACGCGACCGGAATCGCATCGCTGCTCGTGACGGCGTTTTGGCTCGGCGCGATGTTCACGGGCCAGTCGTGGTGGCTCGCGGCGTTGCTCGTCGGCTACATCGCTATCGTCCCGTTAGTCGCGATACTGTTCGGCGACGAGGAGGATCAGCGCGAGTGGGCCGACGACTACGCGGGCACGGACGAATCGGAGACGGTTTCGGAATCCGAGACGACGGCGACCGACTCCGAGACAAGCACACGTGACGCCCTCGAGACGCTTCGCGAACGCTACGCCGCGGGCGAACTGACCGACGACCAGTTCGAGCGCAAACTCGAGCGGCTACTGGATACGGAGACGCTCGAGGACGCCGAGGAGTGGACTCGAGAGAGGAATCGAGAACGGGATCGGGACGGCGACCGATCACGGGACGGAGATCGAGACTTCGAGTACGAACGCTGAGGGAAAGTTCAGTCGTCGGTCGGTTCGGTCTCGTCCGATCGCTCGGTGCGGTCGGCCCGATCGACGCGCTCGGATTCTTCGGATCGCTCCGGTCGCTCGACCGCGTTCGGATCGGGCCAGGTGACGCTCCCGAGGAACGGGATCCCGATTCGCTCGGCGGCCCGAGCGATCATGTGCGAGCCGGTCGGGACGGTCAGGAAGAGGAAAACGATCCCGATCAGCGCGGTCAGCCCCTCTCCCCCGGGGCCAAAGTGAACGAAGCCGGCCAGAAAGATCGCGGCGGTTCCGAGCGTCGTGGGCTTGCTCGTGGCGTGCATCCGATTGTAGACGTTCGGCAGGCGGAGCAGGCCGATGGTGCCGACGGTCAGGAAAAACGTCCCGACGACGACCAGCGTGACGACGACGGCGGTGTGGATCACTCGATCACCTCGCCGTCGGTGACGAACTTGGCGACGGCGACTGTTGCGATGAAGCCGATGATCGCGAGCACGAGGCTCACGGTGATGAAGAGCCCGCGCCCGGTCAGAAGCGCGAACAGGACGGCGATCGCGACGACGTTCGTCGCGATGGCGTCGAGCGCGACGACGCGGTCCGGGTTCGTCGGTCCCCGAATGACGCGATAGCCACAGAGGACACAGAGCCCGCTAACGAGAATCAGCGCGCCGCGGATCGCGGTCTCGAGGACGGCGGGATCGCTCTCAGTCATCGTCGACACCTCCGCCTTGGGGGTCCGCGGTACTGTCTCTTTCCCCGCCGGAGACGACGATGTCCGGCGGCGGATCGGACGGCGACGCGTCCTCGTCGAACAGCTCGAGGGCGTAGTTCTCCCAGGTTCGGATCGGTTCGGCGATCGCTTCGGGATCGCGGCCGTTGACGCCGTGAACGTAGAGGGAATTCGTCTCCTCGTCGTAGTCCAGCGTCACCGTTCCGGGCGTGATCGTGATACTGTTCGCGATGACGGTGATCGCGATATCGGATTCGACCCGGAGCGGCACCAGGATCACCTCGGGTTCGATCGGCATGCCGGGCGAGAGCACCCGATAGGCGACGTCGAGGTTCGCTCGCAGGAGTTCCCAGGTGAACGCGCCGAGATAGAGCCCGGCGTAGGGAAGTACCCGGACGCCGTGTCCGAGGTCGACGTACTTCCCGTACAGTCGTCTGAAGACGAACGCGACGGGAAGTCCAACGATCAGTCCCGCGAGAAATCCTCGGAGGAGCGAGACGGGCGTGAGTGCCTGTCCGACGACGAACACCCACAGAATCGCGAAGACGACGCCGGCCGCCGGCCAGGTGCGTACTCGCATCAGTGGTCACCCCCGCCGGCGTTCGAGTCGGTCAGTTCGCTCGCGTCCTGGGGATCGACGGCCTCGACGTATCCTTCGGTGTCGAGTGCGGCCTCCGCGGCGGCCTCCGCGAAGTCGTAGACCGGCTCGAAGCCGACGCCGACCGCGACGATGGCCGCCGCGAGTACCGCGAGGACGGCCACCTGGACGGAATCGACCGTCGCCGCTTCCACGGCCGGCGTCCGCGCACCCCAGAAGCTCTGATTCCATAGACGGGTCGTGTAGGCGATGGTCAGCAGCGACCCGACGAGCAGGAGGACGATCACGGGGCCGGCCCTCGCTCGAGCCGCGGCGTCGAAGACGAGGAACTTGCCGAAGAAGCCCGAGAGCGGCGGAATACCGACGAGGGCGAGCGAACCGACGAAGACGGCGATCGCCAGCGGCGGCGACCGACTCGCCAGCCCGCCGAGATCGGCGAACCGACTCGTTCCCGTCGCCGACTTGACCGTCCCGACGGCGAGGAAGAGTAGCCCCTTCGCCAGCGTGTGATTCAGCGCATACACCAGCGCGGCGATAATGGCGAACTTCCGCAGGCCCGGAGCCGTCGCCGTCGCCGCGATCGCGACGGGGATCGCGATGAACCCGACCTGACCGATGCTCGAGTAGGCGAAGACGCCCTCCATGGAGTCGCGGCCGACGGCCCCGATGCCGCCGACGAGGATGCTGCCGGTAGCCATGACGAACAGCGCCGCGCCGACGAACGGCAGCGGCGAGTTGCCCGTGACCGCCACGTCCACCAGCGGGAGCGGGAGGTCGACGGCGACCTCCGCGCCGGCGAACACGGTAAAGGAGAGGCGGATGATGGCGTAGATCCCGACCTTCTTGGTTGCGCCGGCCAGCAGCGCCGTTATCTGTGGTGGCGCGGCCCGGTAGGCGGTCGGAATCCAGAACTGGAAGGGGACGAGGCCGGCCTTGATCGCGAACACGGACAGGAGCAAGCCGAGCAGGCCGACGACCGGCACGGGCTCGAGACCGTAGGCCGCCGGCTCCGCGAGACGCTGGGCGAGATCGGCCATGTTGAGCGTTCCCGTCGTCGCGTAGATGCCGCCGACGCCCAGGAGGAAGATCGCGCTGGCCAGCAGATTGAGCGAGACGTACCAGAACGCGGCGCGCGTGTGCTGGGGGCCGCCGCTGTAGGCGACGAAGACGTAACTGGCCATCAGCATGACCTCGAACCAGACGAAGAGGTTGAACAGGTCGCCGGTGAGGAAGGCCCCGGTGACGCCCAGCGCGAGGAAGTGAAAGAGCGGGAAGTAGTAGCTTCGCTCCTCGCCGCCGGGCAGGTGCCGGGTCGAGAAGATCAGCGACCCGACTCCCAGCACCGCGACCATGGTCAGCATGAACGCCGAGAGGCCGTCGGCGACGAGCGTGATGCCGAACGGTGCCGGCCAGTCGCCGACCTGGTAGGTCGCGATCCCCGGCGCGTCCGGTGCGAGGACGATGTACCAGTCGATGGCCGCGACTGCGACGGCGTACGCCACGCCGGCAGCGAGACTCACGGTCGCACGCGCCCGCGGTCGTCTGCCGAGTAGCAGCGTTCCGACGGCCGCAACGAGCACGACCAGCATCGGCGCGATCACGAGCGTGTCCGTCCCGACGGGTGCCGTCGTCATTCGCGATCACCCAGCTCCGTGACGTCCAGCGTGTCGTGTTCCTCGTACACCCGATACGACAGGACGAGCGCGAACGCGGTCATCCCGAACCCGATGACGATGGCGGTCAACACGAGCGCCTGGACCAGCGGGTCGGCCGTCTGCGGGACGTGCTCGCCGTGGCCGGCGAGGATCGGCACCGAGTCGGCGGTCGCCGGCGCGATCCCGCCCATCGACAGCAGGTAGACGTTCGCCGCCTGGCTGATGATCGCCAGCCCCCAGACGACCCGGATCAGATCCCGCCGCAAGAGCAGGAAAGTCCCGATGGCGAACAGCGCGCCGACCGTGGCCGCGAGGACGACCGCCGTCATTCTGCTCCCACCACCGAGAGGATCGTGAGCAGTCCACCGACGACCACGCAGTAGACGCCGAAGTCGAACGCCAGCGCGCTCGCGATCCCGAGATAATCGTAGATCGGGATTCCCTCGAGCGGCTCGTAGGTCTGCGTGAGGAACGGCCGGCCGAACAGCAGCGGCACGAGGCCGCTGGCGACCGCGATCGCGAACCCGTATGCGAAGAGCCGGCGGTAGGCGACCACGACGCGATCCCGAGAGGCCCCCTTGCCGGGATCGACGTCGCGGCCGAGGACCCCCCGCTCGAGGAAATCCAGCCCGAAGGCCATGTAGACGATCGCGAAGGCCGTCACCGTGAGGACGCCGCCAATGAACCCGCCGCCGGGGAGGTTGTGCCCCTCGAAGAACAGCGAAATCGCGACGACCAGAATGATCGGGACGATCGCTCGAGCGGTCGTCCGCATGATGACCGTCGTCATTCGTCTGCACCTCCGGAACTGCCCCCGCGACGGGTTCCGTCCGGTTCGTCGTCGGTCGGTTCGTCGTCGGTTAGTTCGTTGTTCCCGTCCGGCATATCAGTGAGTGCGTCGCCCTCGCTGCGATCCCGCATGACGATCAGCGTCAGGATCGAGATCGCGGCGAGTGCGACCACGGCGAGTTCGCCGAGCGTGTCGAAGCCGCGGAAGTCGACGAGGATCACGTTGACGATGTTGGTGCCGCCGCCCTCTGGAACGGCCCGTTGGGCGTAGTAGCGGGCGATATTGCTCGCGCCGTCCGGGCGCGCGCCGGTCGTGACGAGGACCGTAACGAACGCGGTCGCGCCGACGGCGACCGAGAGGACGGCGTCGCGGACGACGGTCCCGACGTTTCCGATCCCGATCTCGTAGGATTCGGGGATCTCCTCGATCACGAGCAGGAAGATAACGAGCACGAGCGTCTCGACGACGAGCTGGGTCAGCGCGAGGTCGGGCGCGCTCGCGAGGATGTAGAAGATGGCGATCATGAACCCGAGAATCGAGAGGGTGAGGACGCCCGCGATGTGCGAGTCCGAGCGCGCGACCGCGACCGCGCCGATCACCGCGACGAGCAACACGAGCGCGATGGGGACGGTGGCCTCGAGGCCGAACTCGGTCGGTGCGATGGCCCCGGCCGCGACGAACCCGGTGAGAGCCAGCGCGCAGGTCGCACCCAGCGTCCACGAGGCGTAGGTCCGAAGGTGGCCGTCGTGGACGTACTCGGCGAACGACCGGCCCTCGTCGGAGAGCCCCTCGACGATCACGTCGTACCACCAGTTCGGGCGGATCTGTGGTGTCGCACCCACGACTCCGCGAACGACGTCGTGGATGCGTCCGTAGAACGGGAACGCGACGAGGCCGACGCCGATCGTGACTGCGCTCATCCCCACCGGCGTCGAGTACGACGTCGGGAGTCCGACGTGCATCTCCTGGGGATCGACCGCCGTCGCCTCGAGCCCGGATTGAACGATCGCGTCCACGGCGATCTGGGGGTCGACGCTGACGACCGCGGCGAGCAGCGCCAACACGGCGGGCGGAACGAGCAGGGTGACGGGCGGTCGGTGAACGTGGCCGAGCGCTTCGGGTCGCTCGCCGAAGAAGAGCGAGAGGAATCGCAGCGAGTAGAGCACGGTGAAGATGCTGCCGAAAACGGCGACGGCCGGATAGAGAACGCCCAGTACCCCGATATCGTGGTGGTGGATCGCCTCGACGGCGGCCTCGAAGAGCAGTTCCTTCGAGTAGAAGCCGTTGAACGGCGGGATGCCGGCCATGCTGAGCGCGACGATCGTGGTGATCACCGCCGTTACCGGGAGATCGTGGCGGAGTCCGCCGAGTTCGTCGATTTCGCGGGTGCCCGCCTCGTGGGCGACGATGCCGGCCACGAGGAACAGGGCGGCCTTGAACAGAGCGTGATTGAATAGATGGAAAACGCCGGTCTCAGCGCCGTAAACCGACGTGAAACCGAATCCGGCGACCATCAGCCCGAGATGGCTCGCCGTCGAGTAGGCGAGCAGTTCCTTGATGTCCGTCGACGCGACGGCCATGATCGCACAGACGGTCATCGTCGTCAGCCCGAGCGTCGCGAACAGGAAGAGCCACTCGGGGCCGACGAGAATGGGACGGACGCGGCCGATGAAGTAGACGCCGACCTTGACCATCGTCGCGGAGTGGAGGAAGGCCGAGACGGGCGTGGGTGCCGCCATCGCGTTTGGTAGCCAGAAGTGCAGCGGGACCTGCGCGGACTTGGTCCCAGCGCCGATCGCGAGCAGTCCGAGCACCGGCAGAAACAGCCCGCGCTCTCGCAGCGCCGCCGCAATCGCGTCGGGCTCCTCGAGCATCGCGGCGAGATTGAACGCGGCTCCGGGACCGAGCACGTCGCCGGCGACGATCGAGAGCAAGAGGAACCCGACGAGCAAGAAGAGGCCGCCGCCGACGGTGATGAACATGGCCATCCGGGCAGCGTACTGCGAGGAATCGTCGGCGGTGTAGTAGCCGATCAGGACGAACGACGCGAGGCTGGTGAGTTCCCAGAAGAGGAAGATCGCGATCAGGTCGGCGGCGAGCGCCACGCCGACGATTGATCCCATAAAGGCGAGCAGGGCGGCGTAGTATCTGACGAGGCCGGACTCCCCGTGCATGTACGCCGGCGAGTAGGTGAAGATGAGCGCGCCGATCCCACACGCCAAGAGCGCGAACAGCAGCGCCCAGCCGTCCACGTAGAACCGGAGCGCGATATTGAGAGACGGGATCCACTCGAGGGAGACGCTGCCCTCGCTCCCGTACTGTGTGGCCAGCAGGCCGAACGATGCCAGTGCGACGACCGTCCCCGCGAACCCGGTTCCCTCACCGAGAACGCGAAAGAACACCGGCGTCAGTGCTGCGGCGACGAACGGTAGCGCGACCGCGGCGACGACCATCGCCAGGTCGGGAGACATTCAGTACGCCGGAGATAGGGAGAGACCGCCCTTAAACGGTTACCTTTCGGTCGGCAGACCGGTTGCGGGAATCGCCGTGCCGCGGTGGCGACGGTCTCCCCCGAGCCGATCCGACCGTTTCGATCGGCGAGTCCGACACGCTTATTCGCGAACGGCGACGAATCACGTGTAGTGAGTACCGAGACGCCAGAACCGACCGAAACCGAAGCGTTCGAGCGGGTCTGTGAGACGCTCGTCGAGCGGATCCTCGCCGGCGAGGTCGAGCGCGATGAGGTCGAGAAGGCTAAGCTCGAGGCCTGTTCGGAGCACTCGGCACCCAAGGTGCCCAAGAACTCCGAACTGCTGGATTACGCCGCCGAGGAGCACCGCGAGGCCCTGGAACCCGTGCTCCAGCGCAAGCCGGTCCGAACGGCGTCGGGCGTCTCGCCTGTCGCGATCATGACCTCGCCCGAGCGGTGTCCCCACGGCAAGTGTCTCTACTGCCCCGGCGGCCCCGACTCCGAGTTCTCGTCGTCGCAGAGCTACACGGGCGAGGAACCCGCCGCCGCCCGCGGGGTGCAGAACGACTACGACCCCTACGGACAGGTGACGCTGCGACTCGAGCAACTGCGCCAGATCGGCCACCCCGTCGACAAGGTCGAACTGATCCTGATGGGCGGAACGATGACCGCCCGCAGCCACGACTACCAGGAGTGGTTCGTCAAGCGCGCGCTCGAGGCGATGAACGATTACGACGTCGACAAGGAGCCCGAACCGGCCCAGGGCGTCAGCTTCGCCGAGGATCCCGACGAACACGAGTTCGAGTATCTCGAAGACGTCATCGCGGAAAACGAGACCGCGAACATCCGCAACATCGGAACGACGTTCGAGACGAAGCCGGACTGGTGCGATCCCGAACAGATCGATCGGATGCTCGATCTCGGCGGGACGAAAGTCGAGGTCGGCGTCCAGACCACGTTCGAACGGATCAACAGGGATATGCACCGCGGCCACGGCGCGCAGGCGTCGATCGACGCCAACCGGCGGCTGCGGGACTCGGCGTTCAAGGTCGGCTTCCACATGATGCCCGGCCAGCCCGGGATGTCGAAAGAGATGTGTCTCGAGGACTTCCGGCGGCTCTTCGAACAGGAGCAGTGGAAGCCCGACTACCTGAAGATCTATCCGACCCTCGTGGTGCGGGGCACCGCGACCTACGACTGGTGGCACAAAGACGAGTACGAGCCCTTGGGGAACGACGAGGCCGCGGACCTGATCGCGGAGATCAAGGACATGATCCCCCGATACACCCGTCTCCAGCGCGTCCAGCGGGACATTCCGGCCGACTTCATCGACGCCGGCGTCTGGAAGTCCAACCTCCGACAGCTCGCCCGCAAGCGGATGGACGAACACGGCTGGGAGTGTGAGTGCATCCGCTGTCGGGAAGCCGGGATGCACGACGACGAGGCGGACGACATCGAACTCGACGTGATGAGCTACGAGGCCTGTGGCGGCACGGAACACTTCATTTCCTTCGAGGACTTCGAGAAGGACCTCCTCGTCGGCTTCTGCCGGCTCCGGTTCCCGAACGATCCCGTTCGACCAGAACTCGAGAACACGGCCCTGATCCGGGAACTCCACGTCTATGGTTCGGAAGTGACAGTGGGGAGCGAGAGCGAGACGGATCAGCACCAGCATCGGGGCTACGGCCGCCGTCTGATGGATCGCGCCGAGGAACTCGCCGCCGACGCCGGCTACGACAAGCTGAGCGTCATCTCCGGTATCGGCGCTCGAGAGTACTATCGGAACAAGCTCGGCTACCATCAGGACGGACCGTACGTCAGCAAACGGATCTGATTCCCGCTCTCGTCGCCGATATTATTTCCCCGCCCCAGTGGGAAATTTTATAGTCGTATAGGATGTAGTACCGCCTGCCGACACCTGTCGGCACCGTTGTCAGCTCCCAACTCCGACAGCGGCACACCGCAATTGCCTATCACTCGAGCGCGCCGAACCCTACCACGTCGCTCGACCCCCCTGGAGCGACCGCGGCGGCGCGCTCGTCGCCCGTCCCGTTCGCCGCGTTCGATCGCTTTGAACGCGTTTCGCACATCCGGAGCCGGCGCTCGAGGAAACCGCGGTCAGTGTCTCGGGTAGCGTCAGCGATCGGCTGCTCGATTTCGATATCCGTAGAACTCGTACGCGAGGAGCCCGACGATCAGGACGAGGAGGATCTCCCTGACGACCGTTCGCTCGCGGCCGGATCCGGTGAGCGATCGGCGCGAGCAGGACGAGACTGAGCAGCACGCTCACGCGGATCCGCGTTTCGGGCGCGACCTCGTCGTCGCCGGTGTCGGCGAGATAGAGCTGCGGCCCGAGGATCGGAATCGCGACGAGGACCAGCGCGCCGAAAATCGGCCCCTCGAGACCGAGGGCCCCGCCGATACCGAAGGCGGCAACGAAGAGGACGAACGCGGCTGCGATGACCTTGTTCTCTCGAGTGACCATACCCGAAGCGGGATAATTCAATCGAAAAATATTTCGGAACGGTGACGACGGATCGATATCGATCGCGCCGGCGAACGGGGAACTGTCGATTCAGACGGCGAGGACGGTATCCACTACCAGCATGACCGAGAATCCGATTACGAAGGCCGCCGTCGCGGTGTCCGCGTAGCCGTGGCCGTGACTCGAGGGGATGAGTTCTCGGAAGACGACGGCGATCATCGCGCCCGCGGCGAAGCCGGCGGCGACGGGGAAGAGGCCGGAGACGACCGCGACCAGCGAGAAGCCGATGGCAGCGGCGATCGGCTCCGGCACGCCGCCCGAGATCGTCGTGTAGAGGAGCGTTCGCGGTGCCGAGACCCCGGCTCTGACCGCGGGGACGGCCATCGCGAACCCGTCGGGGACGTTCTGGACGGCGATTGCCGTTGCAATAGCGACCCCGAGTGCCGTTTCGCCGCTGGCGAACGCGATCCCGACCGCCAGCCCTTCGGGAACGTTGTGGATGGTGACGGCCCCGCCGACCAGCGCGGCCCGACGCAGGTCGTCGCCGTCCCCGTCGCGGACGGGGTCATCGTCGGATTGCGCCTCGTTCGACGGCAGTTCGCCCGCGGGATCGCGCATCGCTGACGTGCCTTCGACCTGCTCGCCGCGGAACAGGAGATGCAGGTGCGGGACGATGGCGTTGACCGCGAGCAAGAACCCGCCGCCTGCCAGGATTCCGGCGACGACCTCGAGCGGCGAACCGAGTTCGAGGCCGGGAAGGATGAGGGCGAACACGGCGGCACCGACCATGATGCCGGCGGCGAGACCGAGCGAGCCGTCGTAGACGCGGTGACTGATCCGATCGGTGAGTAAGAGCGGAAGCGCACCGATTCCGGTCGTACAGCCCGCGATTGTGGCGACGAGGACTACTTCACCGAGCGGTGACATACGAACTCGGTTCGCCGCCTCCTCGAAAACGTTTGCGATCGGGGGACACACTGCCGCTCGTGACTGGGACGCGGTCGGGTACTTCGCGGTCCCCGACTGCCGCGTACGGTCGGTCGTGGATCGTCAGTCGATCGTGACCTCGAGTTCGAGCAGGCCGAGGTGGGAGGGTGCGCCGCCGCCGTTCGTGCGGAAATCCTCCGGCGTGGAGTTGACGACATTGTAGAAATCGGACTGGCTGGTCGGCACGAGGGTGCTGCCGTCGTCCCGCTGGAGGAACGCCGGCGCGTCCGTTCCTTCGATCAACTCGCGTTGTTCCTCCCATGCTTCGCCGGCGTAGATGAACGTCCCGAAGGAGAACCGGCCCGCGGCGAGCGCGTCGTGTTTCGACATGAACAGCCCCGCTTCCTCGGCGTTGAACTCCTCGTCGCTTACCCAGGCGATGGCCGCGATGTCGTCTGCTTGAAGGAGATAGAAATCCCAGGAGCGCGTCGCGTCGAACACAGCCCAGACGCTCCGGGGTCCGATGGTGTGCACCTCGACGCTGAACGCCGGGACCACCTGCGACCCCTCGGGTTCCGGGACGAAGGTGGCGTCGTAGCCCGGCGCGCGGATGCCTCGGTCGTGGTAGGCCATCCCGTCCATGTCGATGTCGGCGTCGATCCGATCGATAATCCCCTGGACCGTGGCCCCGCCTTCCGCCTCGAGGTGCTCAAGGAAGTCGGGAAACCGAGAGACGTCCGTCCACGGCACCTCGTCGCCCGCGCTCATGCGTATCGACCTCCGCAAGGATCGGCTGCTCGGTATCGATGTTCGCGACGCGGAGCCGTCCCGGCCGAGTCGTGCGTGGTGTCGCCGACAGCGTCGTGCATATGTCGTGATGGGGGACGACGAGGATTAGGCGTTCCGACCTCCGGCAGCGACTGCTTACCGAGTCGGTACTAATAGTGCCAATTGGTCCGAGTTAGCGATCTGCTCTGGACGACTATCGCGGTAGAATCAGTGTACACTATGCGTGCAAACGTACCTTTTTCCCCCTCGGGATTCCTCGTGGTTCGAGAAACCGTAGGTTTCTCGTCATCACGAAAGACGCTTCGCGCCGTTCGAACGACTTCGCTCGGAACCATTCGGCGCAAAAATCTACGCTAAAAAGGCCGCTCGCTCCCTGACTCACGGGCTATCACCCGTTCGTCTGTCCGCGGTGCGTTGCGCCGCGCTGCTGGTCGCTGGCGGGTGCTGCACTTGCGTCCTAACCGCAGTGGGAATCACTCTATTTTGAATGAATACGCCCGCGATGCCGACGAGTTCGCCGCCGATGAAGCCGGTGAGCAGGTAGTAGTCGTCCTCGCCAGTCTACTCGAGTATCTCGTCCGGATCGGCGTCAACACACGCTGTCGCAGAATAGAGATTGTCTCACGTCGCACGTCCCGCTCGGCTACTTCGCGGACCTCCATACGGCAGGTGGCGGTTCCAAGGGGACTCCTATTCTCGATCTAACCATTTCCGTGAGGAAAGAGCACACCTCTCGAGCGATCGACCCCGTTACTGATTCTGCTCCTGTTCGCGCCGACCGACGAACGTCTGGTACTTCAGATCGTCGTCGCGCAACTCCTCGAGAATCCGGTCGACGAGGATCTCGTCCGGATCGTGCAACCCAGACACCCGCTCGGACAGCTCCTCGAAGCTCTCGAAGGGTTTGCGCTTCCGTTCGTCGAGGATACCGTTCCGGAGCTTCTTCCCGATCCCCGGCAGCAGATTCAGCTGGTGGAGCCGCAGCGTGATCGGCTGGGCGTCGTTGTAGAAGCCGACGAACCGTTCTTCGTTCTCCTCGACGAGATCGGCAACGACGTACTCGAGTTCCGACTGCGCGCCCGAGGAGAGGTCCTCGTACTCGACACGGTGGGCCTCTGTGACGACGTCGCGCCCGGCGGGCGGTTCGATGACGACCTCGCTTCCGATTGTCAGTCGCTCCTCCTCGTCGAACGCAACCTGATAGAGCTGAAAATCGTCGATCCTGACGGCATAGCCTGCCGGTGACTTCGCGTACTGCGGTCGGCCGTCGTCAGAGAGCCCGTGTGCGAGGTAATCCAACACGACCGCACGCCGAACGTCCGTCTCGTCGCCATCGGCTTCGCTCATTAGGTTCCGATACGGCGACGGCGTACTTAAAGAGTCGGCTCGCTCTCGGACGGTCGGACGGACATCGGCACCGAACTTGACGATTCGGTCTCTCGAATGCCGTCGATCGTCTCTTCCGAACTCCTGTCAGTCAGTTCCAACGCATCCGCGATTCGCCATGCACCATACGGGTGCGCCGGGACGCAGTGACAGCAGACCGTTTCAGGCGTACTTCGCGACGACGTTGAGAATCTCGTCGAGTTCGTCCCCCGACAGCGAGTAGCGCTGCTGTGCGTACACCGACCGGAGTTCGTCCCGGTCGTGGGGCAGGAGATTAGCGATCTTGTAGGCCGTCGCCTCGTCGACCTTCTCGAGCGCCCGCAGGTCCTCGACGAGCGCCTGAGCCTCCTCGGTCTCGAGGACGGCGAATCGGTTGGCGTGTTCGATCGCTCGTGCGAGCTCGTATCGCAGCTCGCGATCCTCGTCCATCGCGCGTTCGGCTTCGATGTCGGCGAGCAGCTCCTTCGTCTCCGAGACCGTCAGGAACTCCTCGTCGACGATCTCTTTGAAGATCGTCATTCCTGATCAGATCCGGTTCTTTTCCTGGTTCTGTGCGCGCATGTGGGCTGCGGTGACGAGCAGCGTCTTCTCCTTGCTGCCGTCGACGATCTGGACCTTGAAGGCGCTGCCCTGTTTGCCGATGACCTCACCGGTTCGACCGTCGAAGCGCGGGTGGTAGCGACCGTCCGACACGCTCGGGTCGATCTTCAGGTGGACTTTCTCCCCCTCTTCGTACTCCTGAATCGCGCGCTGTGGCGGCGACGTACCGCGGTCTCGAGGACTGTTCGCGAGCTTCTTCCGAGTTCCCTGACGAGGGCCATTAGATTTCGGCATAGTCGTACGACCGCTTTGTTCGGTGACGGTTATAAAACACACGTATTTCACCCACCTTTTTCCTCCTCGGAATTCCTCGCTTCGCGAGGAACCGCTCGGAGCAAAAATCTGGACCAAAAAGGCCGCGCTCGCTACGCTCGCGCGGTATTCACTCAGACGCGGACCAGCACGCTCGTCGATACACGAGTAGAATCACGTGTTCGGACGGAAGGCCGCATCTCTCAAATTCTCGACGAGTCGTTGGGTAGCGAATCGCAAGAGTCACCGACTCTCGGCCGGCAAATCGCTCACGCGTGCAGGAAACTCATCGAGTAGAACAGGGAGCGCTCGTAGACGTCCGGCTCGATCGAAAAGCCGAGATGCGAGCCGATGTAGGCGTTGTTGAAGTGAGCGTACCGCGGCCCCTTCAGGATCCGCAGCGTCAGTCGAGGATCCATCTCCATTCGAACCCGCCGCCGGTCGGTTCGCGCCGGCAATCCGTCGACGATTTGGTGGCCGCCCCCGTCCGCGGTAAACCGCAGGTAGTGGTCGTCGACCAGCGAGAGGACGACTTCCGTCTCCGATTCGAACCCGATCCCGCGGCGCTTGGCGTCGAAGTTCTCGTAGGCCGCCGGGACGTACTCCCTGAACGCCTCGAGGGTCGGAATCGGATCCGACTCGTAGGTGAACTCCCGGTCCACGAGTTCGGTCTCGATGTACGCTCGGCGCTCGTCGGGATCGATCGACGTGTAGGAGGCCGACTGCTCGCCGGCGCCGACGTCGAACCACTCGCCGCTGTTGAGGAGGACGCACTCGGATCCGTCGTCGATCTGTTCTTCGCTCTCGAAATAGTCGCGCGCCTGTGCCCGCGTCGACCGCGCCACGTACTCGTTCAACTCCGCGAGATCGCCCGCCAGCGTGTAGCTGCCGGCGAAGGGCATGTAATAGTCCGGCTCGAGCAACTCGAGGAAGCCGACGGCATTATCGAGCGACTGGAGTCGGCGGGCCTCGCGCTCTTCGATCAACGTTTCGTGGGAATAATCGATCCGGCCCTGGGGATAGCCACCGGCGAAGGTGTACTGGAGCATCGCCAGATCGATCCCGCCGTACTGCCGTTTCACGCGGCCGGCAGCGCGTTGAGACATCGGCCACCGACAGTCGTTCAGGTTGAGAACGGTATGCTCGCCGTCGTCGAAGACGGCCATCGAGTCGATCTGCGTCGAGCCGTCGACTCCCTGGCTGCTGGCGTCTTCGGCCATCCACGGACAGGCGAAGTGGTTGCCACAGACCGCGGGATCGCAGTCGTCGGATGCGAGCACGTTCACGTGCAGGTCGCCGCCGAGGTGGATCCGCTCGCCGTGAGGGAGTTCGCGGACCTCGAACCCGGCGGCCTCGACGTTGTGTCTGAGGAAGTCCCAGTTGTAATCGTGGATCAGGACCGGGATCTCGGAGTCGAGCCGCTCGAGCGTTTCGCGGTGGCAGTGATCCGGATGAATGTGCGAGACGTAGATGTAGTCGATCTCGTCGAAGTCGTCAGGTTCGAACTCGACCGGTGGGTAGTGCGCCCAGGCACCGTAGAACGCGCCGTCGAGGATCCAGGGGTCACAGAGGACCGAGACGTCACCGGATTCGACGACAACCGTTGATGATTTGATGTGTCGGACGCGCATACGAAACGAAATGACAATCAAACATATATATTGTTCCGAGAATCACACGGCATGAGAACGGACTGTCGGCGGTGACTGACAGTCGAAACGACTCGTGCGGTCTCCGTCCGATTCGCGGGGACTGCGCCGACGAATGACGACGACTGCCAGTCGGCAGAATAACCCCGCTCGATCACGTTGTGTCGGTATGGACGACGATACAAACGGCCAGAGCGACGGCGAGCAGTTTCGGATCGAGACCCGCTCGATCCACGCCGGCCAGGAGCCAGACGCGGAAACCGGCGCGTTGATGACGCCGATCCACGCCAACTCGACGTACGAGCAGGACGCGCCCGGGGAGCATCGCGGCTACGAGTACTCCCGCACCGGGAACCCGACCCGAACCGATCTCGAGGCGAACCTCGCGAGCCTCGAGGGTGCCGAGTACGGCCGCGCGTTCGCCAGTGGGATGGCCTCGATTAACACCGTCTTGAACCTGCTCGAGGCCGGCGACCACGTCGTGACCGGCAACGACGTCTACGGCGGCACGCACCGCATCTTCACGCAGGTGTACGAGGACTACGACCTCGAGTTCTCGTTCGTCGATATGACCGACCTCGACGAGATCGAGGCGGCGTTTCGGGACGGGACGGAACTGCTGTGGCTCGAGACGCCGACGAACCCGCTCATGTCGATCGTCGATATCGAGGGGGCGGCCGAGATCGCCCACGCGCACGACGCGCTCTGTGCGATCGACAACACGTTCGCGACGCCGTACCTCCAGCGGCCGCTGGCTCTCGGCGCGGATATCGTCTCGCACTCGCTCACGAAGTACCTCGGCGGCCATTCGGACGTCGTCGGCGGCGCGCTGCTGACCGACGACGAGGACCTGGACGAGCGACTGGGGTTCTACCAGAACTCGGTCGGCGCGACGCCGGGTCCCTTCGACTCGTTCCTCGTCCTTCGGGGCACGAAGACGCTGCCCGTCCGAATGGACCGCCACTGTGAAAACGCCCGAGCGATCGCGACGTGGCTCGACGACCATCCCGCCGTCGACCGGGTGTACTACCCCGGTCTCGAGTCCCATCCCGGCCACGATATCGCCGCCGAGCAGATGGACGATTTCGGCGGTATGCTGAGCTTCGAACTGGACGCGAGCCTCGAGGAAGCGAGTGCAGTCGTCTCGAACACCGAGGTGTTCACGCTCGCGGAGAGCCTCGGCGGCGTCGAGAGCCTGATCGAGCAGCCCGCACCGATGACCCACGCTGCGATTCCCCGCGAAGAGCGCATCGAGGCCGGACTCTCGGACAGCCTGATCCGCGTCAGCGTCGGGATCGAGCACGTCGACGATCTGATCGGCGACCTCGAGAACGCGTTCGAGACGGCGCTCTCGTCGTAGCCCGGCGACTCGCAGTCGTCGGTGCCGGTCGTCGCCCGGGACCGCAACCGTCAGTCCCGGTCGTCGCCCGACATCCCGTCCGCCCCTCCGCTCACTTTTCGCCTTCGCTCGCGAGGTGATAGCTCAGCACCGTCTCGAACCCCTCGAGGTACGCGCCGACATCGACGCTCTCGATCTCGGACTCGTAGCGACCGACCGTCTCGTACTCGGCGTCCCACCGGTCCAGAAAGTAGTCCTCGACGCCGGCGTCGGTAATCGCTTCGACGACCGGATCGACCGTCGCGTCCGTCGGGTTCCGCCGGACCGCCTGCACCTGTTCTGGCGAGACGACGTCGTTTTCCAGCGCGTGGACGACGACGCCGGAGCTACAGTCGCCCTCGGCGAGTTCGCGCTTCCACGTCGAGATCCAGTTGCCGATGCGGGCCATCCGCTGGGTCCGGTCGAGAACCTGCCGAAGGGATGAGAGTTCGCTCGAGTCGAACGACGGTGCGTTCGAGAGATCGATCCCAGCGAGGGGAAAGACCAGCATGTTGTGGACGTCGTACGTCCACAGTTCGCGTTCCGAGACGAGACCGGGATACCGGTTCGAGAGATACGAGTACTCGATCGCCTGAAGCGTCTGTTGAAGATCGAACTGTAACAGCTCCGCGAACTCCCTCGAACGGGGGCTCGCATCGTACAGCGCCGAAAACTCGTTCCAGACGTCCATCAGAAATCGAACGACGTCGCCGTCGACATCGCGTCGCTCCGGATCCGGCCGGCGGTGGTCGAACGGAATGGACGTCAGTTCGTCGAACGTGGCTCGGTCACCGTGGCGTTCGGCGACATCGTCCGCGACGGTGACGAATATCGACGCGGTCAGCTTCGCGTTGCGCACCTCGCGAGCGCGGGTATCGTCGAGACACGAGAGTCTGAACGTCGGAAAGAGGTGATAGAGCCACTGCCAGAGAAATCGGTCTCTGTCTCCGATGACGTCGTCGTACACGTCGAGAAGGGGTAGTACCGACTCGGGAAGGTCCTGTTCGCGAACGGTCGTAATGGAATCATCGTCGATATCAGCGGCGAAGCGTTGATCCGTATCTCCCATCAATCATCTTTCTAATCATATTGTAATAAAATCATCTATGGGAAGCGATGAGTGGCAGCTAGAAATCACACCGAAGTGACGCCCGAAATCGGCGATCGAATCACCTAAACCTATCGTGGTGGCACCGAATGCCCCTCGTATGCAGGAGGACGCTGGCGTTCACGCGCTCCCGATCGCGATCGAGTACGGAGGCAGGGAGATTACGATAACTCCAACGGTCGTCGAGACCGAACGCGGACTCGTGTTGTGCGACGTTGGTCCCGACGGTGCCGTCGACGGTCTCCGGACCCACTTGCGATCGCTTGGCTACGAACTCGCGGACGTCTGGCTCGTCGTCCTCACCCACCACGACGGAGATCACGTCGGTGGACTGGCGGAACTCCTCGAGCACGTCGATGCGGTCGTCGCGACCCACCGCGACGAAGCGCCGTACGTGTCGGGCGAGCGCGACCCGGTCAAGGGTGACGGCGACCGCTATTCGCCCGTCGACGTCGATATCGAACTGGTTGACGGGGTCCGTATCTCGACGCTCGCGGGGCCGATGGAGGTCGTCGCAACGCCCGGCCACGCGCCCGGACACGTCTCGCTGTACTTCCCAACGGGGAACTTGCTCGTGGCCGGCGACGCGCTCGTCGCGGACGGTGATGAGGGAACCGACGGTGAGCACGAGCGGAGCGAGCGCGAACCGCTCGCCGGTCCGAAGCCCCAGTTCACGCCGGACATGGATCGCGCGATCGAGTCCGTCGGGGCGCTGGCGGCCCTCGAGATCGACCACACGCTGTGTTATCACGGCGGCTACGTCGATCAGGGGAGCGATCGGATCCGGGAGATCCGCGAGCAACTGCGAGAGTGAGCGCCGCGGCTCCGTTCCGTTCGTCATCGGCTGACAGCCGAAACCGGCGGTCGACAGCGACTGGCCGCCAGCGGGGACCGCAGTCTCAGTCGCACCGTGTCCGATCGGAACGGGTTCTCGTCTCGGATCGTCCCGTGCCCGCCTGGTACTGAAGCGGAATTCTCATCGGTATCGAACACGAACGACGACCAATGCGAATCGAACTCCGCGTCTGTCAGCACTGTCTCGACGGCGATCACGGCAACGAGCGCCGGACCGCCCTCCTCAACGACATGGTCGACTGCGCCGAACAGATCAAGACACACAAGGAGGTCATCGACCTCGAGGCGGTCCACATCCGCAAAGTCAGGGACGACGAACAGGGGAAACCGGCGGCGTTACCGGTCGTCTCGGCGACGATTCAGAACGATCAGGTCGTCCTGAACGACACGCAACTCGTCGCGGAAGGCCAGGACGGAAACATGCTGGTCTACACCAACCCCGACGACGTACTGACCGTCCTCGCGGGGAACTTAGATGAGATTAGCAAGGCCGTCACCGAGGACGTGACCGTCGACCTCTCGTCGATCGGCGCGGAGATCGTCTCGCAGGCCAATCTCGGCGCGAACAGAGAAGAGCAGCAGTAACCGCGAGCAGGCACGTCTTCGAGGAGCCACGAGCGAAACGACTGAGTGAGGAACCACCGGATCACCGCCGACACGGGTACCAGCCTCTCTTACCAGCCATTGAAGTCGTTTCTCTCCGATCGCTCGAGCGGCGAAAGCCGTTGGGGGCGCGTATGCGCGAGTCGCACACCAGCGGCTCGCGAGAAATAGCGAAACGGCTGCAAACGAACGGCGAGAGCCGTTTATATCCGACCGACGTTCTCGACGCCGACGCTTTCGACGCCGTCGACCTCGCTGAAGTTCTCCTCGACGGTTTCCGTCCCGCCCGCACCGTCCGGGACGATCACGGTCGGGTAGAGAGCGACGAGACCGAACGCGACTTCCTCGCGCTCGACGCCGTTGATCTTCGCGCCCTCGGGGAGGGCGCTCTCGAGGCGCTCCTGGAGCGCGTCGAGATCGTTTTCGGGGCTGTCCGGCATGACCTTGATTTTGGCAGCGACTTTTCCCATGGGAGATCTTATGGACCGGTGAATCCGCAATCGGGGCACTCGTAGAGGTTGCTCTGCTTGCGACACTTGGCACAGCGGTAGATCTGCTGGCCGCAGTCGGGACACTTGAACGCGGCCGCGTTCGTGCCTGCGATATTGAGTCCGCAGGAGACACAGGAACGCGTCTCTCTCTCGTCGGTCGTACTCATACCCCTCCCTTCCCGCCCGCCGTTTTTAACGATTGTCTTTCTCGAGTCCGCCGTCGTCGATCCAGGCCGCCGTCGATTCGAGCATCGGTCCGGCGACGGTCTACCGATGGTCGGCGATCGAGGGGACCCCCTCGTCGCGCAGCGTTTTCCGACTCAGAAAACGCGCGGCGGGGTACTTATCGATCCGGCACGGAGACGTGAGTGAGGTTCGGTGGCCCGACACGGATGCCGAACCTCTGCCTCTGACATCTCTGCTGGTCCCACGCTGACAGCGACTGCGCTCCGGAAACTCAACATTCAACACCGTGCCGCCCTTCCTTCGAGTGAATGCGCCTCGACGACTACATCGAGGATCTCGAGCCCGACGCGGAAGCCGAGCGCCGCCGCCGCGCCAAGGAGAAGTCCTACGCGATCACGGATCACCTCGAGGACTTCGAGCGGAAGTTCGACGACGCTCTGAGCGGCGACACTCTCGTCGGCTCGACCTCGCCGTCGATTTTCGTCGGGCGATCGAACTATCCCGATATCCCCATCGGGTTGCTATCGCCGGTCGGTAACGAAGACGACGCCGAGGAGTACGTCACCGACGGTGACTGGTACCAACAGGGGTACGCCATCGACGACGTGCTCCAACGACGGACCGGACTCCTGAACTCGAGCAAGCGCGCGAACGTCGACTCGCCGTCCATCGCGAGCCGGATGACGCCGAACGTGGACGACGTCTGGGACGGCTTCGTCGGCGTGCAACGCGAGGTCGCGATCGCCGACCGGCCGGTCGACCTCGAGATCGGATTGGACGACAAACCGGATCTCGGACTGGATACGGGAACGGACGTGGCGACGCCGCGGGGCCCCCGCGCCAACGCCCGAAACGCGGAACTGCGGGAGAACCCCTACGTGCCCCGACCGGTCAAGAAGACGCTCGAGGACGACGACTGGCAGGCCGAGGGGGCGATGACCTACCTCTACCGGCGCGGCTTCGACGTCTACGATATCAACTCGATCCTCTCTGCGGGCGCGCTCGGCCAAACGAAACAGCGCCGATTGGTCCCAACGCGGTGGTCGATCACGGCCGTCGACGACACCGTCGGAAAGTACCTGCGCGGTCGGATCCGAAACGCGCCCAGCATCGACGAGGTACAGGTCTGGGCCAACGAGTACGTTGGCAACCGCTACTGGGTCGTGCTCGCTCCGGGCAACTGGGAGTTCGAACTCGTCGAGATGAAGGCCCCGGGGAGCATCTGGAATCCCGATCCCGGCGACAACATCTGGCTCGCCAGCGCCAGCGAGGGCTACGAGGGGCGCTCGAGCTACGTCGAGGAGACCGCGGGTGCCTATTACGCCGCCCGACTGGGCGTTCTCGAGTACCTCGAGTCGATCGGCCGGCAGGCGAAGTGTCTCGTTCTCCGCGAGGTGTCCGACGACTACTGGGCACCGGTCGGCGTCTGGCAGGTCCGCGAGAGCGTCCGCAACGCCTTCGAGGGGCAGTACGGCGAGGCCGAGACCTTCCACGAGGCCGTTTCGGAGGTCGCCACCCGGTTGCCGGTTTCCTACGCGCGATTGCGTCGCAAGTCCGAACTCGCGGCCGGGTTACAGTCGAATCTGAGCGCCTTCTCGAGCGTGGACTGATCCGCGAGCGCGCGTTTCCGTACCGCGTCCAGCAGCAAGTGGCAAGCGGTCTCTTTTCCGTCCGAAAGCCGGTGACAAGCAGTACGTTTGAGCCGGCCGTCCGAGAATCGCTGCTATTTCGGAGACCGTCTCAAGGCATCTCCGCTCGGACGGTCGGGGATCCGATTGGTACTCGCACCGGAATATGACCACTGATACCGCATAGCATACATAGTGGTAATAAACCGTTCTTCTTTTATGCCTCAACTGCATAATCGGGCCAATGACCTTCGACTTTACACCGACGACGATCGACGATCTCGACCCCGACCGACGACCGTCGGCCGGCCTCGCACTCGTCCCGGTACTCGCGATCGTCGTCTTTCTCGGCATCGGATCGGCCCTGCTCGGACTGGCTCCCCACGTTCCGTTGCTCTGGAGTATCGTCTTCGTCGGCGCGTTCGGTCGCTATCTTGGCTACCAGTGGGACGACCTCTCAGAGGGGATCTCTAACGGCCTCCTGATGGGGCTACAGGCGCTGTTGATCCTCTTTACGATCTACGCCTTGATCGCTACCTGGGTCGACGCCGGAACGATTCCGGCGATGATGTACTACGGCCTCGAGTTGCTGACCCCGACGGTGTTCCTGCCCGTCACAGCGATTCTGGCAGCTGTCGTGGCGTTCTCCATCGGGTCCTCGTGGACGACGGTCGGGACGCTGGGGGTCGCGTTCGTCGGAATCGGGGCCGGACTCGGCGTCTCCGGACCGATGACCGTCGGTGCGGTCATCTCCGGGGCGTACGCGGGTGACAAGCAGTCGCCCCTCTCCGATACGACCAACCTCGCGGCCGGCGTGACGAACACGCCGCTGTACGACCACATCCGCCGCATGCGAACGGGAACGGCCGTCGCGTTCGGCCTTGCAGTACTGGGATTCGCCGCACTCGGCCTTCGGGCGGGCGGCGAGATTCCGGCCGGTCGCGTCGCCGAAATTCAGACCGCGCTCGCGGGGACGTACGATCTCTCCGTGCTCGTCTTCCTGCCGCTCGTGGTCACCTTCGGCCTCGCCCTCTACGGCTACCCCGCGCTTCCGACGCTCGTGGCCGGCGTCTTCGCCGGCGTCTTCACCTCGATTCTGGTTCAGGGTACCGGCTTCGTCGCCGCCTGGGAGGTGTTCATGGGTGGCACCGAACCCCAGACCGGGGCGGCCCTCGTGAACGAACTCCTCGTGACCGGCGGTCTCACCGGCTCCGCCTGGACGATCACGGTCGTCGTCGCCGCACTCTCACTCGGCGGCCTCCTCGAGCACATCGGCGTGCTGGCGGTGCTCGCGAACCGCCTCTCGCAGGGCGTGCGTAGTTCCGGCGGGCTGATCGCCGGCACCGGCGCGTCCGCGATCCTCGTCAACGCGCTCACCGCTCAGCAGTACATGAGCATCGTCTTGCCGGGGCTGACACTGCGCAACCTCTACGAGGAGTTCGGCCTCGACAGCGAGGAACTCTCCCGGGCCGTCGAGGCCGCTGGTACGCCCACCGGCGCGCTCATCCCGTGGCACGCCGGCGGCGTTTTCATGGCCTCGGCGACCGGCGTTCCCACGCTCGAGTACGCGCCGTTCTACCTGTTCGGGTTCCTCTCGCCGCTCGTCCTGTTCATGATGGCGCTGACCGGTCGCGGTATTCCGACGACCGACCGCACCACGCAGGCCCAGACCGCCGACTGAGCGACGATCGCTCCGTCTCGAGCGGGCCGTTACTGCTTCGTGTCTGCGAGCAATCGCTCTTCTTCGCGCTCGCTCTCGGCGTCAGCGTCGACGTCCGGTGCGGTTCGGTCGATCCGATCGACGGCCGCCACGCAGACTTTGAACGTCGCGAGAACGACGGGACCGACGAACACCCCGACGATCCCGAACAGGAGGACGCCGCCGATGGCGCCCACGAGGACGATCGCCGGATGGAGGCCGGCCCGCCGGTCGACGAGAATCGCCCGGAGGTAGTTATCGACGACGGCGAGCACCGCGATCCCGTACCCCAACAGAAGTACGCCGCGGACGGGGCCGCTCGAGACCGCGTGGGCGACCGTCACCGGGCCCCAGACGAGCCAGACCCCGATCGTCGGGAGGAACGACACGAGAACGAGGATGATCGCCAAAACGGGGGCGTACGGAACCCCAAGAAGGGCGATCCCCAACCCGCCGAGTATCCCCTGGATGACCGCAACGAGAACGTGACTGCGGAGGACCGCCTAGACGACGACGTGAATCTCCTCGAACAGGTCGTCGAGAATCCGGTTCTCGAGCGGGACGTGCCGTCGGATCCAGTCGACCACTGCTGGCCCATCCACGAGCAGATAGTACAGCACGAACACGAGGACGATAGTCCCCACGACGATGTCGGCGGCGGTGGTCACGACCCCGACGGTCCGGGCCAGGGTCACGTCGGCCGCACCCGCGATCGCTCCCTCGAGTTCGGCCGATACCGCCGACTCGAGGGCCGCGACCGTCCCATCGGCCAGTCCGAATTCGGTCCGCGCGAACTCTCCGACGTTCGCCGCGATGCGGTCGATCGAAGTCGTCTCGCGAACCGACGCGGCGGCGCGGAGAACGACCACCGAGACGAGCACCAGCGGGACGACACCGCCGACCACGGCGAGACCGGTGACCGTGAGTCCGGCGGTGCGAGCGCCGACTCGCGGTGCGAGCCGCTCGTACAGCGGACGGAGAACGACCGCGAGCAGGCAGGCCGCCAGCACGTACTCCACCAGCGGGAGCACGATCAGCGCGGCGAGCGCGCCGAGGACAGAGACCAGGAGAGCGAAAAACGAACTCCGAGCGTCCATACTGCAGCCTCTCCGATCGGACGCATAAGTGTTGATATTCTATACTGTCTTCTGCAGTAATGGAACGGCGTCCTCAGCCACGACACTGTCCGTCGATTCGGATGGAACGCCGCCCACAGATTCGGACGGAACGGCCCACAGATCCGAACTGAACGCCGGCCGCCTACAGGTTCGCGTAGGCTTCGTCGACCAACTCGCCGGTCTCGTCGACGATCGCCTGCCAGTTCTCGTCGTCGGGGGCGATCCCGAGCAGCCGTGCGATCTTCATGATCGAGACGTGGTAGACGACCTGTCGGCCCGGCTCCTCCTCCCAGACGACGACGTTACATGGGAACAGCGCCCCCATCTGTTCGGTCACGTCCAGCACTCGGTCGGCGATCTGGGGGTTGCAGGCCCCGAGCACGTAGTAGGGATCGCGGTCGGCGTCGACTTTCTCGTTGAGCAGATCCGACGGCGAGAACTCCGCCGGGACGCCGAACCCCACATCTGTGAACACCTCCCGGGTGTGCTCGATGGCTTCTTCGTGCTCCATCTCGAGGACCGCGCGGTGCTCGCCGTAGTCGTCCGGATCGATCTTCGTCGGGTCGATAGGAAGCGCCATACGCGACAGTTGGTCGTCCTGATCCTTATCGGTTTGCCGTCTCGAGTCCGGTGAGACGGGCGGGAATTGCTTCAACTCGTCCGTGTCGATCCCGCGGCGGCTCCGTGGCGACTAGAGCGGAATCGGGGCCCACTCGAGGAATCGGATCAATCGATTCGGATCGAACAACGGGTCGTGGATGACGAGCCAGTCGAGGAGAATCAGCCCGCCGCCGTGGGCAACGACGGACGGGAGGATAGAATTGGATTTGTAGTCGACCGCACCGAACAGGACGTCCGTGGGCCCCGACAGCAGGAACTCGATCGGCGGCTTCGAGGTGTGGTGAAGCATGTAGACGACGGGGCTGATGAACACCGCGCTGATGCCGATTTCTTTGACGCCGACGCAGAGCAGGCCGCGATAGTAGGTCTCGGCGGCCAGCGCGAGGAGAAACAGTTTCATCGCGTGCGGGATGAACACCGCCGGTGCGGCCGTCGTCTCCCAGATCGGATAGTACGCCCGGATCGTCGGTAGCGTCGAGCCGACGACGTAGAAGGGGAGGACGAACAGCGCGAGCAACACCGTATTTCGGACGGCGACGCGGTCGATCCGCCACCCGAGACGGTTCCCGTGGGACAGTCCGAGCGCGAGCGGTCCGCCGATCAGGAGCACGCCGTCGACGACGATTCGCTGATCCAGCCCGCTGGGAACGAGTCGCATCCACAACAGCGTGAGCACGGCTCCGGCCACTACCGACTTCTGGACCCAGGAGAGCTCCAATCGGTTCCGGAGCCAGCGACCGTCGTACCGATCCGGCTCGGACACCACGGTATTACTCGTCCGCGGTCGGAATCGGTCCGGTACCGATCACGTTCCGGACGTTCGCTTCGAACTCCTGGTGTCGCTGGAAGTACGTCTCGTCGACGTCCTCGAGCACGGTAGAGAGCTCGCGGGGTCCGTCGGGGGTCCGGATCACGCTCTCGCCCTCGAGTCGGTCGACTTCGCTCTTCTCTTTCGGCCAGGTCAGTCGCGAACTCACGCGGGCGAGCGGCGCGCCCTCGACGGGAGTCGGCTCTCCGAGTGAGACTGCCGGCTCCGCCTCCTCGTCCTCGTCACTCATGGGCGTTCGTTTGCGAGGGCGGCGATTCAAGCTTTCGCTTCCGCCGGTCGGCTCGAGCCGGGCTTCGACCCCGTTCGCATAGAAAAACAGACATGTGTCTGACGTATCGTTTTGTGGTGGGGAGCCGAACGGCCGCGTATGACAAGCCTGACGGAGGTCTACGACGGGACGGCACCGGAGGTGACGAGTCGCCGGCTGTACACGGGAACGGCATTCGTGTTGCTCGGCGCGGCGCTGGCCGTCGTTGCGGTCCTCGTGGCGACGACCGACTTCGTCGGCGGCTACGCGGTCGAGCTCTCGGGCGAGATGGCCGCCCAGTTCGCGACCGTCCGTGCTGCGGGCGTTCTGGCCGGACTCAGCGTTCCGATCATCCTCGTCGGCGTCTTCGTCGTCTTACCGGCCGGCCGCCGCGTCCAGGCCGCCGCCGCGATCAGCGCGAGCCTCTGCCTGCTCGGCGTCGCGCTCTTCTGGCACGCCTACCCCGAACACTGGCGCTACGGCGGTGACCAGCTCACGCTCGAGGTGAGCGTCGTCTACCTGCTCGGGCTCCTGACCGCGGTCTGGTGTCTGTTCACCGCCGTCGCGACGTTCAAGCGGCGCAACGATCCCGGCGGCGCCCTTCAGATGAACGTCACCCGACACAACAAGACGGTCATCGAGTCCGACGGGAGCGACTCGGGCGGTCTCGGGGGCATCGGATTCCTCGGCGGCACGCCGGACGGAGACGTGGAGACGCAGACCAACGCCGACGCCGACCAGAGCCGGACGACGGTCTCCGACGGACAAGCGGAGCGGACGACCGCGTCGCGACAGTCGACGGGTCGAACGGGGATGTCCGGCGGAAGGGGAACCGGCTCACCTACCCGCCGATCCGTCGGCGCTGCGACCAGCGACGGCGGGTCCGCTGCCTCGGACATCTCCTCGCCGCTGGAGTCGGGCGACGGCACCGACGCGGAGATCGTCGAGTCGCCGACCGAGCAGCCGAACGAACCGACGGATCGCTACTGTGGGAACTGCACGCACTTCGAGTACGTCCGCTCCTCGGATGGGATGGTCCCCTACTGCGCCCGCCACGAAACGGCGATGGACGACATGGACGCCTGCGATGAGTGGACGCCGAACCGACAGTAGTCAGCAGCCGAAAGCGGTTCAGAACGAGAGCGGTGCTCGTTTTTCTCGGCTGTCATTCTTCTCAGCTGTACTACCGCTGTAGGCGTGCCGTCCGTAATCACAAACTGGTAGCTCACAATGAGCCGTTCGGAGTCGTGCCGAGGCTGACTGACAGCTGTTGTTTCGTCTGGAGTCCCGTATGGAATCGCTGAACGATTTTCGACTGGTGTTCCGAGCATGCCATGGGGACGAGTATCCCCTCCTGGACCGGTATCATGTGTTGGGTCGAACTAGACGGTGCGAGGCGACAGCCGGGACAGGTGATACCACCGGCCGGTCGGTGGTGCAAGAGATCGGCCGTCGCTTCGGTGGTGAGCCCACAGATCGAGGTGAACCGCTCGAGGTGGTCGTCACAGCTGAGAACGGGAATCGTGAGCTGGTCCAGGAGGAGAAACGAAACGGCCTGCTGCCGATCTGATCGAAGGGCAGACCGGCACTCGTCACAGCGAATGGGCGGCTGGCCATCGGTGAAATCCGACCGTGGACGCTGGCGATCTGCTGCTGGCATTCGTGTATTCGACGGACCGCCGGACGGGTAAGTAATGGGATGACGAGTCGGTACTCGGACACTTCTCGCTAGAACCGGCAGTCGACTACAGACCGAGTAGCTGTCGCCCCATCTCGAAGCCCCACCGGGGGACTTCGAACACGAGCGCGGCGGCGAGGGCCAGTTCGCCGACGGTGACGATTACCATCATGAGATCCGCGCGTTTACTGCTGACCGCGACGCCGATCGGGAGTCCGAACTCCTCCTTCCAAAGCGGGTAAAACAGCGCGATCCCGCGCTTGCTCCCGGAGATATCGAGAACGTAATGGGTCAACACGCCGATCCAGACGTACTCGAGGTTGCCGAACACGTACGGGAAGGCGACGAAGCCGATCAGGATCGGCAGGTTGTGCAGCGTCTTCCGGTGTTTGCCGAAGGCGGTGTCGACGTCCGGGAAGAGCGCTCCGAGCGTCACGGGCACGCCGATCATCACGATCGTTCTGAACGTCTCCATATCCCCCACCGGTTCGAGCAGATAGCCCACCCCGATGCTCAACAGAACGGCGTTCAGCACGTGGCCCTTCTTGTTCATCTATCCGCATCTGGGAAGTCGTGGAAGGAATAGTTTTTCTTTCGAAACTGTCACCATGTCAGACATGTATCGGATTCGTTACTGATTCGAGGTGCGGGCGAGTGTGTCACCGAGTCGAATCGAGGGCTATGCGCTCCCGATCGGACCGACTGAAGGGATCGCACACCGATCGGACGGTCGTCGTTCGACCGGGCGTCCAGTGACGGTCAGCGACTTGTTTCCCGCGCCTCGAGTTCGGAGAGCAGGTCCTCGAGCGCCCGGTCGACGGTCTCGGCGCGAACGTCGGCGCGGTCGCCGTCGAATTCGTATCGCGAGACGGTCGCGTACGACTCCTCGCTGCCCCATGGACCCGCGTAGGAGACGCCGATGTAGACGGTGCCAACCGGATTGTCGTCGCTGCCGCCGGTCGGGCCGGCGACACCGGTCGTCGAGAGACCCCACGTCACGTCCGCGACATCCCGGATACCCCGGGCCATCTCGCGGGCGACGTGTTCGGAGACGGCACCGTGTTCGTCCAGCGCTTCGCGACTCACCCCGAGGTGGCGGCGTTTGGCCCCGTAGGCGTACGTCGTCAACCCGGCGTCGAAGTAGTCGCTCGCGCCCGGAACGGCGGTGATCGCCGCGCCGATCAGTCCACCGGTGCAGGATTCGGCGACCGCCAGCGTCTCCTCGCGATCGCGGAGCGCGTCGGCGACGTCCATCGGCAGGTCGCGATCGATGTCGTCGTTCACGGTTCGAGTAACGAACCGACGGCTTGTCAAGTCGTCGGGGTGAGCGATCCGAGCCACTCACAAAAATAAAATCCCATTAATGTACGTAATTATTTTAGTTTCGTGGAAAAAATATCAGAGCAGACGTTCATGAAAGAGTACAAAAGCATTTCGAGGCGGTCGGTGATCAAAGGGATCGGTGGAAGTGGCATCATCGGCGCGGTCGGAACCGCTAGCGGGAGCGACCGGACTGTGGCGGACGACCGCGAGGTCTATATCGTCCTCGGTGGGGGGACCGGGCTCCGCTCCCGACTCTCGAGGGCCGGGTTCGAAGTACGACACGAACTGGCCGACGGAGCGGTTTTCATCGTCCAAGGGCCGAAAGCGAAGCGCGACGAGCTTCGGTCGATGGCGGCCGTCACTGACGCCGTTACGAACGAGACGTACGTTTTCGACGATATCGAACAAAGCGAGGGCGAGGTGGTTCGCAGGGACGAGCCGTTGTCCGACAAACAGTGGGATAAGCGACTCATCCGCGCGGACGCGGCCCACGACCGGGCGACCGGCGATGGAACGACGATCGCGATTATCGACTCGGGAGTCAGTTTCAACCATCCGGATCTCGCATCGCGGGTCGACGCCGACCGGAGCCGACTCGTTCGAAACGCACACGTCCACGCCGGAACCGGCGAGGTGCGGACGGCCACGAACTCCGGACTCGTATTGAAGCCGACCGAACGGATCACACAGCCCGTCGCCGCCGACGTCGATGGACACGGCTCCCACGTCGCCGGCATCGCCGCCGCACCGCGCAACAGCTTCGGGATCGTCGGGATGGCCCCCGATGCGTTGATCGTCTCGCTTCGCACGATGTTTTTCGACCCCGTATACTCGTACGGTGAGACCACGTACAGCCAGCTTATCGGGACGCTTGCGGACATCCTCATCGCGATCGACTACGCCGTCGACCTCGGCGTCGACGTGGTCAACGCGAGCATTCGCGGGATCCGACCCAACAACAGCCGCGCGTTCGCCGCGGTTCGCCGCGTCGTGCAACACGCGATGCAACAGGGGGTCGTGGTCGTGGCCGCCGCCGGCAACAGAGGGGTCAACGTCGACCGTGAATCCGACTACGTGCTCCCCGCCGAGACCCCCGGAACAGTCACCGTCGCGGCGACCGGCCCGACCGACAAACGCAGCATCTACTCGAACTACGGTAACGGGGCGGTCGACGTCGCTGCGCCCGGCGGCGGCTACGAGACGCGAGCGAAAACACGGACGACCGATCCCGACGCGGTCGCGTACCCGCATCCGACGAACTACGTCCTCTCGACGGTCCCGGAATCGATTTACGGCGAGCGGTATCTGTACAAACCCGGCACGTCGATGGCGGCACCGCAGGTCGCCGGACTCGCCTGTTTGCTCCGCGAACTCGCGCCCGACCTACACCCGCGGCGCGTCCGGCAGGCGATCACGCAGGGTGCGGTCGAACTCTCGGGAGACAACACCGACGGGCTCGGTGCCGGCCGTATCGATGCACCCGCCGCGATCGAGCGGATCTCGGATCGTCTCTGAAGGCGACGATACGGATCGGGCAGAGTGAATCGCCACACTGACTGCAGCCGACGCTATACCGTCGCGCATGAACTACGAGACGCCGCTGTTCTTCCGCGTGATGGAGTACGCGGACGCCGCGGAGCGCGACGTCATCGACATGGTGAGCGGGAACCCCGACTGGGAGCCGCCCGAGGCGCTTCGGGAGGGGCTTCGCGAGTACGCCGACCTCGAGCCGGACCGGTTTCAGTACCCGCCCAGCGAGGGGCTGCTCGAGTTGCGCGAGGAGATCGCGGCACGCCGCGGCGTCGATGCCGATCAGATCGTCGTCACCAACGGCGCGGGCGAGGCGAACTATCTCGCGATGGCACGGGCCCTCGAGCGCGAGCGCGGCGACGAAATCCTCCTGACAGACCCAGTCTATCCCTACTATCCGGGAAAGACGACGATGCTCGGCGGAACGCAGCGCTTCGTCGCGACGGACGAGAAGGGGCAACTGGATTCGGACGATATCCGCACGGCCGCGAACGATGAGACGGCCGCGATCGTGGTCAATACGCCGAACAACCCGACGGGTGCTGTCTATCCCGCGGAGACGATGCGGGAACTCGTCGCCATCGCCGAAACGTACGACGCCGTCCTGATCAGCGACGAGGTGTACGACCACTACGACCTCTCGGGGGCGTTCGCGAGCGCGCTCGAGACCGATTCGGCCCACCGGATCGTCACCAACGCGTTTTCGAAATCGATGGCGATCACCGGGGCCCGGGTCGGCTATGCGATCTTCCCGCCGGAACTCGTCGCGAACGCGAAGAGCCGACACATGCTGGTTAACGTCGCCACGACCCGCCCCGGCCAGTTCGCTGTCCTGCAGGCGCTGCGCGAGACGGGACCGGACTACTACGAGCGCAACCGAGAGCGGCTCCGCGGGCGCGTCGAAACGTTTACCGACGCGCTCGAAGCTGCGGGCGCGGAGTACACCACGCCGAGGGGGTCGTTCTACGTGATGGCTCGCTTCGAGGACTATCCGGGTACGATCGCGAACGTCGAGCGACTGATCGACGAGGCCGGCGTGGCCGGCATGCCTGGCGAGGCCTTCGGCGAGTCGCGGACGGAGTGGCTGCGATTCGCACTCGTCACGTCGCGCGTCGAGGAGGCGGCCGAGCGGTTAGCGGCGTACTTCGAGTGAGACGCGATCCGGCCACAATACAAATACGCGGCTAGACCGTCGGGCCGGTGAGTCATGTTGCTCGAGGCCGTCGTCGTCGCGTTCGTCGCGAGCCAGATCGGCTATTTCGTCGTCAGCTGTGGGCTCGTAGGGCTGTTCGCCCGTCGACCGCTCAACGCGGTCGACGAACGGACGCTCGGTCGAGTGCTCGAGGAATCGAGGGCCGACTCCGCGACGGGCCCACAGCAGATGCGGACAGCCGGCGATCTGTGCCTCGCGACGGAGCCGCCACCACCTGTCGAGGACGGTCCCGGGCCCGACTGTCGGCTGCCAGCGACCACGCAGCGGCGAATTCACGTTCTCGTGCCCGTCTCCGGTACCCGGAATGAGGCGCTCGAGGAGACGCTCGCGTCGATCGCGGGACAGAGCTATCCCGCCGGCCGCGTTTCCGTCTCCGTGATCATCGGGCCCGGCGAACCCGCCGTGGCCGAGCTAACCGGTGCCATCGAGTCAGGCCAGGCGAGCGGTGTGACAGTCGAAGTAGTCGAGATCGACGACGCAGTGCGTGCGGCCGATCGGACAACCGACGACCGGACGCGGACCGACCGCGGCAGCTGTCGAGTCGGCGCAGCCACGATGGCCGAGGCGTTCGCGACGCTCTCAGTCGATGACGACGATATCGTCACCGTGGTCAACTCGGGCACGCGGCTCCCCGTCGACACGTTCGAACTCGCCGTCGCCGGCCTCGAGGAGTACGATATCGTGCAGGCGAAACGAACCGCGGGGAACGTCGACGACGGACTCCTTCCGCTGCTCGAGTCTACGGGCAGCGCGATTCGCTCGGACCTGCTGTTTGCGAACTCGAACACCGGACCGTACCGACTGCTCGACGAGGGATACTTCCTGCCGGCCGACGTGCTGGCCGACCTCGAGCGCTGGCGGCGCGATGGCGCGACCGGATCGATGCCGCTCGACGCGGCGGCGTTCCGGCGAGGGTATACGCTCGGTGTCCTGAACCGGTACGTCCGGAACCGCTGTCCGACCGGTATCGACGAGTGGGTCCGCGAGAAGCGACGGCAGGTCTTCGAGCCGTACCGACGCCTTCGAGCGCCGAACTGGTCCGCGTTCGATCGACTCCGGCTCGTGACCGGAACCGGTCTGACGCACCTGCTCGCGGTCACGAACGTCGTCGGAATCCCGGTCGGACTGGTGGTCGCACTGGCGACCGTGGCCGGGTGGCTCTCCCTCTCCCCGCTCCTCGCGGCTCTCGTCGCCTGCAACGCGGTCGTCTGGGCGTACTACAGCGTCCGTTCCTATCGCGCGGCCTGGCACGCCGTGCCCTTCGAGAGCCGCTGGGTACGGATACGATACTCGCTGCTCTCGAACCCCTTCGCGCACGCACTGTACGCGACGCTGTGGGCCGTACCGCTCGCGCTGGCGCTCCGCGACGCCGTCACCGGCAACGAGTCGTCGGTTTCGGGAACGCTGACGGAGTGAGCGTGGCAGAAGTGCCACCGATCGGGAGTCGAGACCGACGAATACTCGTGTTGGGACGGGGAACCGAGCCGTATGAGTGGCATCGACGTCGAACCGGTCGACGAGGAAGACGAGGCGAGGGAGGGGAACAACGACGACGCACACACCATCGAGGTGACGCCGACGGACTCGGTCGACGACGCGGAGCCGGCGGAACGCGAGACCATCGACGTCGAGCCGTCGGACGAGCCGATCGACGGCCCCGAGTACGTCCTCTACGGCGGTAAAGGCGGCGTCGGAAAGACGACGATGGCAGCCGCGACGGCGCTCGACAGCGCCCGCGGCGGCACCCGGACGCTGGTCGTTTCGACCGACCCGGCCCACTCGCTCTCGGACACGTTCGAGACGGACATTCCGGCCGACCCCGGACGGATTCGCGACGACATCCCCCTCTACGCGGCCGAGATCGATCCCGAGGCCGCGCTCGAGGAGGGCGAGACTCCCTTCGGGGGCTCGAGCGCGGGCACGGACGCGAATTCGGGACCCGGGCCTGGATCCGACGAGGGATCGCCCTTCGGCGGCGATGAGGCTGGCGGCTCCCCGTTCCCCGGTGGCGCTGGCGGCGACGGCGGTCCGCTCGGCGGCCTCGGCGAGATGCTCGGCGGCGAGTCGCCAATGGACGCCCTCTTCGGCGGCGCGATGCCCGGAGCGGACGAGGCCGCCGCGATGCAACTCCTGCTCGAGTACATGGACGACGAGCGCTTCGAGCGCGTGATCGTCGACACGGCACCGACGGGCCACACCCTCCGACTGCTCCAGTTGCCCGAGATCATGGACACGATGATGGGCCGGCTCGTCAAATTCCGCCAGCAGATCGGCGGGATGATCGACGGCGTCAAGGGGATGTTCGGCGGGAGCGAGGACACCGACGAGGACGATCTCGAGGACCTGGACGTGTTACGCGAACGCATCGAGCGCCTGCGGGCCGCCCTGCGCGATCCCGCGCGGACGGACTTCCGGATCGTTATGGTCCCCGAGGAGATGAGCGTCCTCGAGTCGAAGCGCCTGCGCCAGCAACTCCGGGAGTTCGAGATCCCCGTCGGAACCGTGGTCGTCAACCGGGTGATGGAACCGCTCTCGAACGTCACCGACGACGTCGACGGTGAGTTCCTCCAGCCGAACCTCGACGACTGCGCGTTCTGTCAGCGCCGCTGGGACGTTCAGCAGAACGCGCTGGCAGAGGCCCAGGACCTCTTCCGCGGCACCGAGGTCCGACGCGTCCCGCTATTCGCCGACGAGGTCCGCGGCGAGGGCATGCTCGAGGTCGTGGCGGCCTGCCTGCGGTAGTCGTCGCCGCGCCGTCGATCGTCGTCGACGAGCGACGTTACTCAGCTTCATCGGTCGAAACGACCGTCACCGGCCGATCGCTCTCGAGAATTACGGACTTGGCGCCGCTCCCGAAGAGCGCCTTGCCGACGGGCGATCGTCCTTCGACGCCGACGACGATCGCGTCGCTGTCGTACTCCGCGGCTGCCTCGAGGATCGCGTCCGCGGGATCGCCCGATCGGGATCGGACGCAACGCTATCGGAATCGTCCTGATCACGCTCGTCGCGGTCGGCTGGCTGCCGATCGCCTGGGAGATCGATCTCGGAACGCTCCCAACGGAGTTCGCCGAAGTGTTCTAAGACTGGCTTGTGCGGTTAGCGGGCTGAGAACACCGGTACTTCCGCGAGCGCCGAAGGCGCGAGTGGGCCGACGACTGACCCGGAAGCCGCGCAACGCGCGGCTGGAGGGGAAGGAGGAGTGCTTTTGATCGACCTTTTACCGAGGGACATCCGAGCGAGGCGCGACGCGCCTCGCTCGTGATAGACCGCAGCGTAAAAGGTCGTTAGTCGTCCGCGGGCAACTGCGTCCCGCCCACGTCGGGGCGGCTCACGTCGCGGTCGGTCTCCTCGCCCTCGATGTCGTAGGGGTACTCGCCGGTCACGCAGCCCAGACAGAGGTCGAGTCGGTCCTTCTCGAGCACCTCCGCGACGGCGTCGGTCGAGAGGTAGGCGAGGCTGTCGGCGTCGATCTCGTCGCGGATTTCGGCGGTCGATTTGTCGGCTGCGATGAGCTCCTCGCGGGTGGCCATGTCGATGCCCATGTAGCAGGGGGCGACGATGGCCGGCGCGCCGATGCGGACGTGGACTTCCTCGGCACCGCAGTCCTTGAGGAGCTGGACGAGCTGTGTCGAGGTTGTCCCGCGGACGATCGAGTCGTCGATGACGGTGACGGTCTTGCCCTCGATCGTGGATTTGATCGGATTGAGCTTGAGCCGCACCGCGCGTTCGCGCTCGTCCTGGGTCGGCATGATGAACGTCCGGCCGACGTAGCGGTTCTTCATCAGCCCCTCCGCGAACTCGACGCCGTCGTCGTCCGCGGCTCGAGGCTCGCCGTCGGCGGTCGTCTCGCTCGCGGCGTCGGCGTAGCCCGAGGCGAACGCTCGCCCGGAGTCGGGGACCGGCATCACCACATCGGTCTCGACGCCGCTTTCCGCCCAGAGCTTGCGGCCGAGATTGCGGCGGGCCTCGTAGACGAGCGTGTCGTCGATGACGCTGTCGGGGCGCGCGAAGTAGACGTGTTCGAAAAAGCAGTGGGCGGTGTTGTCCTGCTCGACGAGCTGGTAGGAGTCGAACCCTGCGCCGTCTTCCTGCAGGACGACCAGTTCGCCCGGTCGAACGTCGCGGACAAGTTCCCCGTCCAGGGTGTCGATGGCCGCCGACTCGGAGGCCAGAATGTAGCCGTCCTCGAGTTCTCCGATACAGAGCGGGCGGTTCCCCTGCGGATCGCGCACGCCGAGGACCGTGTCGTCGTGGGTGATCGTCAGCGAGTACGAGCCGTGGATCCGCCCCATCGTCCGCTTGACGGCGCGGACGAGGTCCTCCTCGAGGAGGTTGCGCGCGAGGTCGTGGGCGATGACCTCGGTGTCGCCGTCGCTGGTGAAGGCGTGGCCCACGGCGGCGAGTTCGTCGCGGATCTCGTCGGCGTTGACGAGGTTGCCGTTGTGCGAGAGGCCCAGCGAACCGCTCTTGAACGAGACGGAAAAGGGCTGTGCACAGGAGGAGTCGACCGAGCCGGCGGTCGGATACCGAACGTGCCCGATTCCCGCCGATCCGTTGAGCGCGTCGAGATCGTCCTCGCCGAACGCGTCGCCCACGAGCCCCATCTCGACGTGGCTGTGCTGCTGAAAGCCGTCGTGGGTGACGATCCCCGCGGACTCCTGCCCGCGATGCTGGAGCGCGTAGAGCGCGTAGTACAACGGTCGCGCCGCGTCCCGACCGTCAAGTGAGACGCCGACGACGCCGCACTTTTCGGTCATTCCTGTTCGCCGGGGAGTTTCGCCCCGCCCATCAGTCATGGGAGTCAGTAGGGCATCGAGCCGATAAAAATCCCCGTGTTTGTGCTCCTTCGACTCCCCATCTAGCTGAATTATGACCACGTTCGTGCATATCCGTCGAGAAACTGCGTGACGGGACATCCACACCACGATCGCCACCGTTCGATGGCAATCTCGTTCCGTTCCCATCGACGCCGTTTCCGGCCGGTCGAACTGACTCACGACGGCTGCACGACGACGAGTCCCACGAACGTGAACAGTTCTCGCGACTGCATCGGCGGTCCGCTCCGGACCGACGCCATGGAGCAGGCTGCGAAGCGCAGGCCGTCACGACGCTCATCGATCCCAGGTGCGGAATGACTCGAGGAGCGAGAACCGCGCGCACTCGAACCCGCGGACCCTCATACCGGCCACCAGCCGTGAGAGAGCGGCAGTCGGTAGCGCCCGACCGTGGACCCCGCGTTCGTGGCCGCCCGCCGGCCCCTCCGGTACCGGGATCGAACAGCCCATCTACGCGAGCCGCCCGGTCCGCGGGCATCACGCCGAGCGTTCCGCGAGCCGTCGCTCGCGGTACCTCGAGACACAGCGTTCAAGAGAGTCGCCCCGAGTTCACAGCGTATGCGACTCGAGGAGTACTGGGGGGTCGGCCCGAAGACGCGGGAGACGTTGATCGAGGAGCTGGGTCACGAGCGGGCGATCCAGGCGATCGAAAGCGGAGACGTGCGGGCACTTGCCGACGCCGGACTCGCCCGCGGACGAGCGACGCGGATCCTGCGCCAGGCGATCGGCGGCGCGGGAATGGACATTCTGGCGACTGGCGACGCACGATCGGCTTACAAGGAGCTGCTGGATCTCGCGGTCGACCACGCCGTCACACAGCGCGCGGCGGACAGGATTCGCGTGCTGACGCCACTCAATAGCCGGGCGGCGATGGACGACCGCCTCGACGACGTACTTGCGGCCAGGGACGCTTGGGCTGACCTCGCCAACGACGACCGCGAGGCCGTGCTCGCGGCCTACGAACGCTACGACGAGCGCGCCGGGAGCGAGCACGCGGCCGTCGAGGCCGCGCTCGCGTTGCTCGCGGCCGGCGTCGATTCGGGGCCGTTCGCCGCGATCGCCGACCTCGAGCGCGACCGGCTCGCGGCGGCCGCCGAAGCGCTGGCGGCGTTAGACGGCGGCCGAGTCCGCGAGGGAGCCGACGAAGAACTCGATCGCCTCCGAGACGCGCTGGGTGCGGTCGAGGACATGGACGCCGACGCCCTCGCGCTGATCGAGGACCTTCGCTCGGAAGGGGTGCACGACGTCGAGGGCTTTCGCCAGTCGTTCGAGGACCGCCTGTTGAGCGAGACCGACGTGACGATCGACCGGGTTCGGGACGCGATGCCGACCGACGCGGCGGACGCGACCGATTTCGTCGGAGACACGTTGCGAACGCTGCGGACCGACCTCACGGCGGCTGTCGACGAGCGGGAGGAAACCGTCGCGAGCGACCTCCGGGAAACGCTCGGAGACGCCCGCGATGCCGTCGATCAGGCGGTCGAAGCGGTCGACGACATCGCCTTGCACCTCTCGCTGGCCCGCTTCGCGCTCGAGTACGATTGCACTCGCCCTGTCTTCGTAACGGGCGAAGACGCGGCCGTCTCCGTGGTCAACGCACGCAATCTCACGCTCGCCGCACGAGACGACGAGTCGGTCCAACCGGTCACCTACGGGCTCGGCGAACACGGTATCACGAGCGTTCCGGACGGTGTGAACGCGGTCCCCGGCGAACAGCGCGTCGCCGTCCTGACGGGTGCGAACAGCGGCGGTAAGACGACCCTGCTCGAGACGCTGTGTCAGATCGTCCTGCTAGCGACGATGGGGCTACCGGTTCCCGCGGATCGAGCCGAGGTGACGCCCGTCGACTCGCTGGTCTTCCACCGCCGGCACGCGAGTTTCAACGCCGGCGTCCTCGAGTCCACGCTGCGGTCGATCGTCCCCCCGCTCTCGTCGGGCGGCCGCACCCTCATGCTGGTCGACGAGTTCGAGGCGATCACGGAGCCGGGCAGCGCGGCGGACCTGCTCCACGGACTGGTCACGCTCTCCGTCGACCGCGAGGCGCTGGGCGTCTTCGTCACCCATCTCGCGGACGACCTCGAGCCGCTCCCCCCACAAGCGCGGGTCGACGGCATCTTCGCGGAGGGGCTGAACCCCGACCTCGAGTTGCTCGTCGATTACCAGCCCCGCTTCGGCACGGTGGGCCGCTCGACGCCGGAGTTCATCGTCTCGCGACTCGTCGCGAACGCGAGCGACCGGGGCGAACGCTCCGGGTTCGAGACGCTGGCCGAGGCCGTCGGCAACGAGGTCGTCCAGCGGACGCTCGCGGACGCTCGCTGGACCGCCGACGAGTGAGTTACGACGGCCCACCCCCGCTCCTGTCCCCGCATCCGCTCCCGTCACCGTTATCTGTCCCTTCTTCGCGGTTGGTTCGATCCTCGAGACGGGTCTCGTCATCGAGGCGGTTTTCGTCCTCGAGCCAGCGGTCCGGCGTGGGCTCGTACCCGGTTCCGGGTTCGGTGTCGATCGGCTCGCCGTAGGTGTAGAGCGTTCCGTCGTACTCCTCGCAGACCCGGGCCTCGAGGTAGGCCTGCGCTGCTCGCCGCGAGAGCGCCCCCATCTCGATGACGTCGGCCAGTGCGGTCTTCGTCGCTCGAAACCATTGCCTGACCGAATCTGCGACGTCGGAATCGGCTTCGACGATCGCGCCTCGACCGCCGTCGCGGCCGTCGCCCCACTCGAGCCAGCAGACCCGATAGGCGTCGACCGCGTAGTCGGCCGCCGGATCGACCAGATACAGCGCCTCGTGGACACAGGGATCGAGATGATCCGTCAGGATTCGATCGCGGCTAATCGAATCCGCCACCAGGGGCCCCGCGACCGAGCCGTCGGCCAGCGGCGTTGCGGACGTGATCTCGCCGGCCAGCGACAGCGTCTCGCCGCCCCAGTGGCTGTACCGCAGGTCGTAGAGCCGATCCGGTCGCCGGTAGGCGACGAGGGCCCTATGCCCCATCGTCCACCCTGTCTGAGTGGGTCGAGTCGGTCCGCTCGAGGCCCGAGCGGGGAACTGTGTGACGGGTCACGGCGGCTCTGGCCGCCCGTCCGTACTTGAACCTGCGGACGTCCGCGTTCTCGAGGTCGGTGGCTCCGGGAGATACGTCCCTCCTCTCTCCTGTCCATTCGGCGGGACCGTGAGAGGTGGACGGCCCGTTGGACACCTCAGCAGGACACCGAAATCCGCTGGCGGGGAACCGGTTCGCCGACCGGGCCGTCCGCGTCGACCGACTGATCGACGCGGTAGATGGTCACCGACTCGACGTCGTCGGGGGCGCGGTCACAGAAGTACGCCGCCGCGGGATCGAGGTGAGCGTCTCCACCGCCGCCGCGCAGCTTCGTTCCGTAGCGCTTCCAGAGCGCCGACGGATACCGATCCATGGCGTCCGGCGGGCGGTCGAAATCGACCGTTTCGCCGTCGACGAGATCGATCGGGGCACCCGATTCGCGCTCGGCCTCGACGACGTACCAGCTGTACTCGTCCGGCGGATCGGGTGCGAAGAAGGCCCAGCTCGCACCACCCAGTTCCTCGCCGCCCGGGGTTGGTCCGGTATCGACGAGGCCGGCCGCGGTCACCTGCCAGCTCACCACGGAGAGGAAAACGCAGGCGAACAGTACCGTCGTCCCGAGACGAACCCCGCGCCGGATCCGTGGCGCGCCCGGGAGAGCCCGTGGACCGGTTCCGCTTTCGTCCCGTGGCGTCGCGAGCGCCTCGAGACGGCGTCTCGACGCGGTCTGCGACACGAACTCGTCGATGGGATCCCAGAACTGCGGCGGGAGGAACAATAGCAGGGCGGCGATCATCACGAACGGAAAGGCACCCAGGCGCATCGTCGCCGCCATCCCGAGGTGCGCGCCCACGAACGCACCGACGGTCGCGATCCGGAGCCGGCCGGTCGCGAGCACGAGCAGCGGCGACGTCGACAGGACGGCGATCCAGAGCCAGTTGGCCGCAGTGAGTAGCGCCGGATACTCCGCCGCGGTCGGGCCGAGCAGGAAGACGAAGTCCTGAAGCTGGAAGATGCGCCTGACCGCCGTGCCGCTCATCCATGCGTCGCTCCGGAACTTGAGGACGGCGTTGAGCAGGTAGATCACCGCGACGTGGAGGAGAACGGTCGCAGTTGCCGCCGAGACGACCCGCGGGCCGTCTCGCGAGTCGATGGAATCGGAACGTTTGTCCGCGAGGCGACGCGGACGAAGCGACCAGCGCCGCTCGAGCGGGAGCGTCGCCGCGAGGACGAGCAGGGAGAGGAGGATCGTATCGCCGCCGTTGACGAGGTACGGATTGCGGGCGAACAGCGACGCGAGGAGGAGCGCCGAGACGAGCGCCGCGAGTCGGTGCCGGTAGCCGACCAGAAGGCACGCGGCGGCACCGCCCGCGATCGCGACCAGTAGGGCCTGTAGCCACACCGAACCGGAAAGGGCGTGCAGGGACCACGTCGCGAGCGTCGGAGACGCCTCCGCGAGGGCGGACCGGGGGAGGACCCCCGCGTCGGTGTAGAACGGTACCAGCCCCGGAACGCGGAGGAAGAGGAGATCGCAGAGGACGACGAGTCCCAGTCCGATCCGGAACGCAGCCAGTGCGCGGGGATCGATCCCGAGTCGCGACCGACCGAACGCGCGAAGCGACGCGAGCGTCGTCGACTCGCCGTCGGCCGTCGTGAGTGTCGATCGAGCGCCAGTCATGCGGAGCAGTCGGATCGACCCCGGATTGTCAAGCGGAATATAAGTATTTTCTCCTCCACGGCGCTCGAAAACGCGAGCGAACCGCCCCCACGGGAGGATCCATTCCGGTTACGCCGGCGGACTCGCCCGTCGTTCGGCACGGGTCGCGACCGACTCGTTCATCGCGACGAACGCGCGTTCGACCCGGCCCTCGTCGAACAGTAGCGGGACGAGCGCACCTCTGACCGTCTCTCGCTGTAGCAATCGCGTCCGCCGCCCGTCGTCGATCGACACGAGGTGGAACTCGTGGTAGCGATCGAGCGCGAACGGGAGAACGAACCGATCGAGCCAGGCGAGCCGTCTGTACGGCTCGACGGTGACGATCATCGGTCCATCGAGGAACCGACGGGAATCGACGGGCGGGTACCGGCCCCGTCGCTCCGTCCCGTCGATCGCGATTCCCTCGACGGTTCGACTGACCGGGTTCCACTCCGGATAGTATTCGAACTCGAGCAGCGCCTCCCAGACGACATCGGGCGGCGCGTCGATTTCGACGAACACTTCGACTACGTTCATAGGTATCGTAGGACACACATGGGAATGGCTGTACCGGTCACCCGTCCGCCGGTGACTTCGGTTACGGCTCCGAAACGAGGAAGGATACGCGGTATCGACCGCGAGAGCGGTCGATTCGGCCCTCGATCGGCCTCGAATCGCGGGCGCGTGACGAGTCGATCGGCTGGTTCGAGGTTACGCGCTGTTGTTGAACCGCCGGTTCGTCGAGAGCGGCGCGTCGCCGGGTTCGCCCCGGACGAAGTGACCCGCCGGGTTCGTTTCGCCGTCCCGTTCCATCGAGAGAAGTTCGACGAACCACGCCTCGTGTTCGATCTCCTCCTGCAGGATGCGCTGGGCCATGTCGTAGGTCCGCGGGTCGACGCCGTGGGTCATGTCGCAGATCTCCGACCACGTTCGGATCGCACAGCGCTCGGCCTCGAGCAGCACTTCGAGGATGCTCTCGGCGGTCAGGTTCTCGAGGTCGAACCCCTCGGTTTCGTAGGGCACCGGCATCTCCGCGTCCGGACAGGACGCGCGATCCGCGAACTCCCGAATGTCGTTGGGTAGCGCGCCGCCGAGTTCGTACACTCGCGGCGCGACGAGTTCGAAGTGCGCCCGGTCCTCGAGGCGGGCGTCCTCGGTGATCTCCTTGTAGTCCTCGTGCCCAGCGAGGTGCATTCGGAGGTTCGTGTAGTAGTAGTACGTGGTGAACTCGGCACCGATCGCGTCCAGCAGTTTCTCGCGTAGTTCTGCGGGCTCGAGCCCGCGCTCGCGGAGCACGGCCATTCCGACGCGCTCGCTCGTGTCCCCCGCATCGACGTTCCCTGCCGCGTGTGGTTTCTCGTCGGACATCGCACCAAAGAACTCCCAGAACTCGACGCATCAATCTTTGCTTGCGACTGCCGTCCCGATCCGAGCAGCGCCGCCGTCCGTCTCTCTCGGGCGGTTCGGTCGACCGATCTCATCGTGTCCGACCGGTGTGACCGCAATATCCTTAGTCGCCAACCCCTGAGGGTCGTGTATGAACGGTTCGGATCGCGGACTCTCGCGTCGCGCGTTCGTCCGCAGCGCCGTCGCAATCGGCGGTGCGAGCGCGCTGTCAGCCTGCCTCCAGCGCGAGGAGGCCGAGGACGTTCCCCAGGCCGCGCTCGCCCCGGATGAGCTCCCGGATCGCCAGCACGCGTGGAACGAGTTCCTCGGGACGGACGACGACGGAAACGTTCGGCCGCCCGAACACCACCTCCTGCTCGGCCTCGAGTACGTCGGCGACGGTCCCGCCGACGCGACAGCCGAACGCGAGCGACTCGAGGCGGCGTTCCGAACGCTCGAGGGAGCGTACAAGCGCGGCAACGAGGGACTGGTGTTCACGATGGGCTACGGCCCAGCCTACTTCGACCGCTTCGACGCCGACCTCTCGGGGGTCGACCTCCCCGAGCCGACATCACTGACGCCGTTCGACGATCCGGAACTCGACGAGTACGACGCCTTGCTCCAGGTGGCCAGCGACTACGGTCACGTCACCCTGAGCGTCGAGGAGGCTCTCAAAGGTGAACTCGACGAACTCAACGGGATCGAGGTCGAGGAAACGTTCGACGGAATCTTCGAGGTGAGCGACCGCAGAACCGGGTTCATCGGTCGCGGCCTCCCGGCCGACAATCAGTCCGGCGTCCACGGCATCCCCGACAGCGATCCCGTTCCGGAAGACGCACCGATGTTCATGGGGTTCAAATCCGGCTTCAGGGAGAATCAAGCGAGCGAGGACCGCGTGACAATCGACGAGGGCCCGTTCGCGGGCGGAACGACGATCCACCTCTCGAAGATTCAGCTTCACCTCCACCAGTGGTACGAACAGGACAGCCGCGGTCAGCGGGTCTCCAAGATGTTCTCGCCGAACCACAACGCGGAGGATCTCGTCGAGGGGGCCGGCCACAATCTCGGCGACTCGAGTCGCGTGACCGAGGTCGGCGGTGACCCGGCGTCGACCGGCAATGGAACTGTCGGCCACGCCCAGAAGGCCGCTCGCGCCCGCGAGGACGGCGAACCGATCATCCTCCGGCGCGACTTCGACTCGACCGACGACGACACGGCGGCCACCCACTTCCTCTCGCTCCAGCGCTCGATCGACGATTTCGTGAAGACCCGCGAAGCGATGACCGGAACCGATCTCGATACCCCGATGTTCAACAGCGGTATTCTCCAGTACATCAGCGTCACGAACAGAGCGAACTACCTCGTCCCGCCGCGGGAACGTCGGTCCCTGCCCGCGCCGAACCCCTCGGCGGAGTAAGGCGACGCGACAACCGTCCCTCGAAGAATCAGCCCGACCCGGTCGGGACGTGCGTTCGACTGCCGCTGGCCGCGAGCTCATCAAACAGCGCCGCGGCGTCGTCGGCTAGCGGATACGCGTCGTGGTAGGGATCGATCTCGCGGTCGGTTCCGGAGACGAACCGGACGGCGTCCGCGAACCGCTCGTAGTTCTCGTCCACGATATCCCGGACGAGCACCGGCATCCCGGCTCGCTCACACAACTCGGTCGCAGCGGCCCGGCCCGCCCAGACAGTCTCGGCCTCGAGATCCGCGAAGAACAGCGCGAACGGCGTTTCCCCGAACTGCGCCTCGAGGAACGCCTGTGCGGCCGGCACCTCCCACGGAACGACGCCGACGGCCTCGAGTTGGCGCATCGCGGTCGAGGCCGCCGAACAGAACGGACAGTCGCCGTCGTATAGCAGAACGCCGGTGAACTGCGGTGTCGTCGGCTTCGTCATGGGAGTGTCTACGGCGACAGAGCGGAAAACGTTCGGCGGGCAGTTTCCGGCCCGTCTCCTCGCGGTTCGATCGCCCGCAGCGGCTCGAGCCCCCGACGAAACTCGAGTGCCCTCAGCCGAGTTTCGACCGGCCCGGCGGTCTGTCGTGATCGGCGCGGTGTCTGAGCAACTCGCCGTAGCGCTCGACTTCGATGACGCAATCCGAGCGGGGACGCGCGACGCAGGTGAGGACGAATCCGGCCGCCTCGTCCTCCGGATAGTACCGCTTGGCCTGGCTGTGATCGACCTCGCCCTCGAGGAGTTTCGCGCCGCAGGTGATACACCAGCCCTGCTGGCAGTCTGCCGACAGCCAGAGATCCGCAGCGCGGGCCGCCGCGAGGATCGCCTGGTCCTCGTGGACCTCGATCGTTCGGGACTCGCCGGCGGCATCCAGATCGGCGTCTTCGGGCACGCGAAGTTCGACATCCCACGTCGTGGGGGCTGTCACGGGAACGCGTACAGCCGGCCGGGAAAAATGCCTGCGGCCGGCGGACCGCAAGGCGCGGTGCCGCCTTCCCTAGGGCCTTTGCCCTCGAGACCGACTGGGGAATCGATGCGAGCCGCAGCCTTCACCGACTTGATCGGCCCCGAGGGAGTGAGCGTGATCGAACGAGACGACCCCGAACCCCGCCCCGACGAGGCGCTAGTGGACGTCGAGGCCTGCGCGATAAACCGTCACGATCTCTGGATCCTCGAGGGGGATTCGGCGATGGTCGACGCCGACGATCTCCCGTTCGTCACCGGGCTCGACGTAGCCGGCGTCGTGACCGAAGTCGGGGACAGCGTTCGCGGCCTCGAGCCCGGCGAGCGGGTCGTTCTCTGTCCGAACGAGACCTGTGGCTCCTGTCGATTCTGCCGCGAGGGACCCGAGAACATGTGCGAACGGTTCTCGTTGTTCCACGGCGGCCTCGCCGAGACCGCCAGCGTGCAGGCGGACCGGCTCGTTCCGTTGCCCGAAAGCGTGGACGTGACGACGGCCGCAGCGATTCCGACGGCGTACATGACCGCCTATCACATGCTCCGGCGAACTAATGTCGGTCCCGCCGACCTCGTCTTCGTCCCCGGCGCGACCGGCGGCGTCGGGGTCGCCGCGATCCAGCTCGCGGATATTTTCGGTGCCGAGACGATCGGGACCTCCTCGTCGACAGCGAAACTCGAGCGAGTCCGCGATCTGGGACTCGATCACGGAATTCGATCGGCGGATATCGAGGAGATCCGGGACGAGGTCGAGGCGATCGGCGCGCCGGACGCGGTCATCAACCACCTCGGCGGCGAGTTCACCGGACTCGGCCAGTCCGTCATGCGACGGGGTGGGACGATGGCGATCTGTGGCCGCACGGCTGGCGGCGAATCTACGATCGACGTGGCGAGCCTCTTTCTCGGCCACAAGCGCATCGTCGGCTCCACGATGGGGACCCAGGACGACCTCCGGCGGCTCGTCGAACTCGCCGCCGACGGCCGACTGCAGCCCGAAATCGATCGGACGTATGCGCTCGAGGACACCGACGACGCCTTCGCGGCGATGCAAGATCGCGAGAGCGTCGGCAAGCTCGTCGTCGAACCGTAGATCAGCATCCGCGATCTCGAACGTTTCTCAGAAACCCGTGCATTCCACCGCTGGGTGGGAATGAAAGGGGCTTCCGCGCTGGACGAACGCGGACGATGCAAGCACCGCAGGTGAGCGACCGGTGGGAGCGAGCCGAGGCGCACAGCGAGGCCCGTGAGTCGAGCGCGGAAGGGGCTTTCAAGGTACTGCTGACGGGTTTCTCGTCACGGTAGAGAGTAGCATCGTTTCTGTATACAGAGGCGCACTCGAACTGAATCGGGCGATTCGGTAACTACGTGTACCAACATTTTGCTCTGCGCTCCCTCGCTGGCGCTCGGTCGCTCGGCAAAATGTTGATTAAAAGCACTCCTCCCTCCCCTACGGGTCGGTCGTCGGCCCGCTCGCTCACTCGGTTCGCTCGCGGTGAGTGTGCACTTCTCCACCTGCACTTCCCGATGGGGGCACGGCCACCCCACACTATGCGGTCGGGCTGGGATCAGGCGCTGGCGTCGGAGCGACACGTCTTTTTGACCGGGACGGGCAGTGTGAGGTATGGATCCAAAGCGGGAACTCACCAGCGTCGACCTCGCCGCCCTCGTCGGGGAACTCGGGGCCTACGAGGGGGCGAAGCTGGACAAGGCCTATCTCTACGGCGACGACCTCGTCCGGCTCAAGATGCGGGACTTCGACCGCGGTCGCACGGAACTGATCATCGAGGTCGGCGAAACCAAGCGAGCCCACACGGTCGCCCCCGAGCGCGTTCCCGACGCTCCCGGCCGCCCGCCCCAGTTCGCGATGATGCTCCGCAACCGCCTCTCCGGGGCCGACTTCGCCGGCGTCGAGCAGTACGAGTTCGATCGCATCCTCGAGTTCGTCTTCGAACGCGACGACGGCACGACTCGGATCATCGTCGAACTGTTCGGACAGGGCAACGTCGCCGTCACCGACGGCGAGTACGAAGTGATCGACTGCCTCGAGACCGTCCGGCTCAAATCACGCACCGTCGTTCCGGGATCGCGCTACGAGTTCCCCGATTCCCGGACGAACCCGCTGACGATTTCCCGCGAGGCGTTCGATCACGAGATGAACGACTCCGATACGGACGTCGTCCGGACGCTGGCGACGCAGCTCAACTTCGGCGGCTTCTACGCCGAAGAGCTGTGTACTCGCGCCGGCGTCGAGAAGGGGCTGGACATTCCCGACGCCGACGAGGACGTCTACGACCGACTTTACGAGGCGATCGAACGGCTCGCGCTCGACATCCGGAACGGCAACTTCGAGCCGCGACTCTACCTCGAGGGCGGTGACGAAGACGACGAGGACGCCGAGGACGGACCGGACGGCAACGTCGACGACGCCGCGACCGGCGACGCCGATGCCGCCGACGCACACGTCGTCGACGTGACCCCGTTCCCGCTCGAGGAGCGTTCGGGACTCGCCGCGGAGCCGTACGATTCGTTCCTGAGCGCGCTGGACGACTACTTCTTCCGGCTCGAGTTGGACGACGAAGAGGAGCCGGACCCGACCGACCAGCGGCCGGATTTCGGATCGGAGATCGCCAAACACGAGCGGATTATCGAGCAACAGGAGGGGGCGATCGAGGGGTTCGAGCAGGAGGCCGACTCGCTACGCGAGCAGGCCGAACTGCTCTACGCAGAGTACGGACTGGTCGACGAGATTCTCTCGACGATCCAGAACGCCCGGCAGCAGGATCGCCCCTGGGACGAGATCAGGGAACGCTTCGAGGAGGGAGCCGACCGTGGTATCGAGGCCGCCGAGGCGGTCGTCGATGTCGACGGCAGCGAGGGGACGGTCACCGTCGATATCGACGGCGAGCGGATCAGTCTCGTCACGCAGCAGGGCGTCGAACAGAACGCCGACCGACTCTACACCGAGGCCAAGCGCGTCGAGGGGAAAAAGGAGGGCGCGCTGGCGGCCATCGAGAACACCCGCGAGGACCTCGAGGACGCCAAGCGCCGCCGCGATGAGTGGGAAGCCGACGACGGCGAGAGTACGGACGACGACGAATCAGATGAGGACGAGGAGGAAACGCAACGCGATTGGCTTGCGGAGCCGTCAGTGCCGATCCGCGAGAACGAACCGTGGTTCGATCGCTTCCGCTGGTTCAAGACCAGCGACGACTTCCTCGTGATCGGCGGGCGCAACGCCGACCAGAACGAGGAACTCGTCAAGAAGTACCTCGAGCCCGGTGACAAAGTCTTCCACACGCAGGCCCACGGCGCCCCCGTCACCGTGTTGAAGGCGACCGATCCCAGCGAGGCCTCCTCGAGCGATATCGACCTCCCCGAGTCGAGCATCGAGGAGGCCGCCCGGTTCGCCGTCTCCTACTCGTCGGTCTGGAAGGACGGCCGCTACGCGGGCGACGTCTACGCCGTCGACTCCGATCAGGTCACGAAGACCCCCGAGAGCGGCGAGTACCTCGAGAAGGGCGGGTTCGCGATCCGCGGTGACCGGACGTATCACCGCGATACGCCGGTCGACGTGGCCGTCGGCATTCAGTGCGAACCGTACACGCGAGTGATCGGCGGACCGTCGTCGGCCATCGAGGAACGGGCGGTGACGACGATCGAACTCGAGCCCGGTCGGTACGCACAGGCCGATACGGCAAAGCGACTCTACCGCACGTTCCGCGAACGGTTCGAGGACGAGACGTTCGTCCGCAAAATCGCGAGTCCCGACCGGATCCAGCACTTCATGCCGCCGGGCGGCAGTCGGGTCAGCGAGGAGTGAGTCGCATCCGCGGCGATCCGCTCGGATCGACGATGGCTGCGTGACTCTCGTGCCGCGTCGCTCGAGATCGGAGCACGACCCCGACATAGACGGCTCAACACTGATTGGTGGTCCCGAACTAGCGCAGTCGATGATACCACTACTCGAGACGCTCGTCCCCGCAGTGCTTGGCGGACTCGATGGGCCGGTCATCATCGGGTGGATTGTCCTCGCCGCGATGGTGGTTGCGATCGGATTCGTGATGTTCCTGGCGCTCGGTCCCGGTACCCAACCGTATCAGGCGGAGGAGGCCGAACCGACGCCGACGGACGACGGCGGTGTTCGCGACACGAACGCGGAGGAGCAAGCGAACTCCTCGACCGAGTCTGGATCCCATTGACCGTGTAGGCGCAATTCGCTGCGATCGTTCGTTTTTCCAGCGTTTGAACGCGGGCTGCATCTGCCGGGTTCACGATTACACGGCCGACCGTGAATGCACCGCCCATGGTTGACATCGATACGGACACCGACACGGAGCCGGAGCTGGGCACCGCGACGATCGTTTACGAGACGCCGGGAGAAGACGTCGAGCGAGTCACTGTCGACAACGACCGGATCGCCTACTTTCAAGAACACTGGCTGTTCGCGTACGGGACCGACGACGACGGCAACGACGTCGTTCGCCGAGTCCCCAAGGAGAGCGTCCACTACGTCGAACGCTCCGTCGAGGAGATCGAGGAGACGTTCGAGTCCGGCCTCGAGAAGGCGAAAGGGAAACTCGAGGAACTCAGAGACTGACCGTCCGCGCTCTGCGTGCTCGAGCGTGAGCCGTCGTGATCCGTCGGATTATCGATGATCGGACGCCGGTTCGTCCACGTGGGTCTCTCGAACCGAAATTCGGATGGCGGATCCGTCGTCGGACTCGGGTGGCTGGCGGGCTGTTCGACCCATCCCGTCACGGTCGCGTTCGCGTTCGCCGACGCGGGTCGCCCGACGCTCGGATTCGTCGAACGTCGAACCCATCGCGATCAGGAACCCGACCATCGCGGTCACGAGCGCGACGGCACCGATCGCGACGGCACCGATCGACGCAATCGCGCCGGAGAGGACCTCCCCGGATACCAGCAGTGAGACTGCCGTCACGCCTGCGATCAACGTGAGGAGTCGGGCCAGCCGGCCGGTATCGAGCCCACGAAAGGTCTTTTCGCCGGTGGAGTCGAGCAGCACCGCGATGATTCCGTCGTACGAATCGTCGGTCCGTGCGTTCCCGAGGGAGTGAATCGATTGTGCGATCCACACGCCGGCTGTGAAGTTGAGAAACGCGACGAACGAGGCGAGCCCGAGCTGTCCGTCGACGAACAGCCCCGTCACGACCGCACCCGTAAACGTTATCGCCATGATCGCGTGGGTCAGGACCGAACGAACGCCGAAGTCTTCTAACCGAGCTGTGTGTCTCAGGTTCATACCCGAACGGAAGTCTGCAGTGAGGATAGCGTCGGTCCCTACCTATGTCAACCGAGTATAAATTTCGTGAATCTCGGCTGCTGTGACCGGATTCCACGCGAACACGTTGGGTCAAGACGCGGACATGGCTAGTACTCCTAAACGAGTACCGGCTCAGAGCAGGTGTTCTTCGGCCATCGAGCCGAGGAGCGGAAGGCTCGTCCGCTTCCCCTGGAACGCCGTGACCAGGAGGTAGAGCCAGACGAGCAGGAGGGCGAATCCGAGTCCCATCTGCGACAGGAACGATACCACCGTGATCAGGAAGCCGAGGAGATCGCCGACGAGCATCGCCATGACCGTCGTCGCGACGTTGAGCGTCACGTAGACCAGTATCGAGGCGACTCCGAAGACGATGCTCTGGGCGGCGTGGAAGCGGGCGAACTCGTTTTCGTCTTCGAGGAGGTAGACGAGGATGCCCGTCAGGGGCGAGAACAGGTACGAGATCGCACCGAGCACGTTCTCCTCGGGACCGAGACTGGTCGCTGTCGGTTCGACGGGTTCCGTTCCGGCCACTGAATTGTTTGTCGTTGACATTAGTAACCTACTATAGAGACGCTGACAGAGTATTTTACTGTATCGCTTATATTTCATATGAGTGGACAAATTCACTGTATGAAATAAACGACTGCCGAATCGAAGCTTCCCTCGTGCACCGGAGGAACTGACGACCAATACACGACGTCGGGCACAACAGCTACACACGCGGATCGCAGGGCACTTACCGACATCCCGAGAACGAACGGTCATGCAGATCAAAGACCGGGAGCAGGTCGAGGGTGGCCGCGAGCGGGTCACCGTCGTGCCGGAGAGCGTGGACGATCTCTGGCACCTGCAGTACGTCCTCGAGCCCGGCGATCGCGTCGCGGGCGATACAACCCGGCGGATTCAGCGTAACGACGACCAGATGCGGGATACGGGCGGCGAGCGCGAGCACATGTGGGTCGCCATCGCCGTCGAGACCGTCGAGTTTCACAAGTTCGCCAACCGGTTGCGGGTCGGCGGGGAAATCGTCGCCTGCTCGCGCGAAGATCAACTCGGCTTTCACCACACGCTCAACGTCGAGGCGCGCGACGAACTCTCGATCGAGAAGCGGTTCAAACCGGATCAGGCGGCCCGCCTCGAGGAGGCCGAGGAAGCCACCGAGAACCCGGACGTCGCCATCGCCACCGTCGAGGAGGGTCAGGCCCACGTCCACTCGGTCGCCCAGTACGGCACCGAAGAGCGGGCGACGATCACCGGAACGACCGGCAAGGGCGAGTACGCACGCGGCCGCTCGGAGCTGTTCGAAGAGCTCGCGACGGTCCTCAAGCGCCTCGAGGTCGACGCGATCATCCTCGCGGGTCCCGGCTTCACGAAGCAGGACGCGTACAAGCACCTCGAGGAGAACGAGCCCGAGGTGGCCGAGCTGATCACGATGGTCGACACGGCGGCCGTCGGCGACCGCGGCGTCCACGAGGTGCTCAAACGCGGGGCCGTCGCGGACGTTCAGGAGGAGACCCGCATCGAGAGCGAGGCGGAGTACATCGACGAACTCACCCGGCGGATGGCCGAGGGTGCGAAGGCGGCGTACGGCCCCGAGCAGGTCCAACAGGCCGCCGAGTTCGGCGCGATCGAACGGCTGCTCGTCCTCGACGATCGATTACAGAAAGAACGCGGTCCCGACGGCGAGTGGGCGATCAGCGTCGACGACATCGTCCGGACGACGGAACAGAAAGGCGGCGACGTGACGGTCTTCTCGAGCGAGTTCCCGCCCGGCCAGCAGCTCTCCAATCTCGGCGGGATCGCGGCATTGCTTCGATACCGCCTCGAGTAATCCTCGAACGCCCGGTCAGTCGGTTTCGACCCGTAGCTCGTCGCTGGCCTCGATGAGCTGAATCAAGACCGAGGCGAACACCGAGGCGGCGCTCCAGATTGCGGTCTCGCCGTCCTCGCTGCCGAGGACGCTCAACAGAATGCTGTCATCGTCGACGATAACGATCCGTCCCGACCGCTGGTCGTCCGTCCGGTGGTCCGGCGGGCTCACGACGGTAATTTCCTCGGCGTCGGCGAACCGATCGCGGACCGCGTCCGTTCTGCTAATAATGGTCACCGAGACGCCGTCCGCTGCGCGTTCCGCGAGCGTCCGTTCGATCGAGTCGGTGACGAGTTCCGGAAGCCGAGTCCCGAAGATGATCCGTTCGTCAGCCTGCGAGAGGATATCAACGGCCCGATCGTCGACGCGGTCGCGGTCGCGAACCGTCCAGATGTCCTCCTGCGTTTCCTCGCCTGCGGGTTCGTTCTTGACGGTATCAACGTAGTCAAACGCTCGATTCTGTTCGCGTTCGAACCGGTCTCGGAGCGTCTCGCGCGCCTCGTCGACGCTGACCGGACGGTACCGGATCGGGTTCGACTGCTGGACCTCGAGTAGGCCTCTCTTCTCCAGGCTCTCTGCGACGCTGTAGACCTGCGAACGCGGGACGTCCGTGATCTCGGCGATGTCTCTCGCCGTCCCCACGCCGAGCCGGTGGAGCGCGATGAACACTTTGGCCTCGTAGCTGGTGAGTCCCAGCTGTTCGAAGGCGTCGACGGCCTCGTTCTGATCGCCGCTCACTCGCTGTCACCCTGCTCCGAGACGGTCCCGCCATCGCTCGCGGTCGCCGTTTCCGACCGCGCACCCGACGTGTCGAACGAGACGTCCGGCCCGAAGTATCGCGTCCACACCACCAGCAGCGTCGGGAGAACGACGACGCTGGCCAGGAACGCGTAGGTGATCGTCAGCCCGGTGATGATCCCGAACTGCCGGAGCGCGGGAAGGATCGCGAAGGCGAGCGTCCCGAAGCCGCCGACGGTGGTCGCGGCACTGCCGAGCAGCGCCCCGCCGGTGCCGGTGACGGTCGTTCGCAGTGCCGACCAGACGTTCCTCTGCCGCTCGAGCTCGAGCCTGTAGCGTTCGCTGATGTGGATGCTGTAGGCGACCCCGAGCCCGACGGTGAGGCTCGTGATCATCCCCGTCAACACGTTGAAGGGCATTCCGATGAGGTACATCGTCCCCAGGATCCAGCTGACGGAGAACGCGACCGGAAGCAGGGTAATGGCGCCCAACGAGGCGCTGGCTCCGGTCAGCCAGTAGGCCGCGGTGAGGAACAGGAACACCGCGACGAGCGTGATCACGAGACTCTCGAGGACGGTGTCTAACAGGTCCTGTTCGACGATGTGGCTGACGATCGGATCGCCGGTCGCGATCGCGCTCCAGCGATCGTCGCTCCCCTCCTCGAGATCGCCGGCGAGCGTCCGCATCTCGCTGGTCGTCTCGCTGGCGGTCGCGTTCCCCTTGACGGCGACGATCATCCGAGCCGACTGGTACTCCCCGCCATCGGTCCGGTGGAGGACCTGACTCGCGGCTTCCCCGTTGACTTCGTAGAGCTGGTCGTACAGCGCCGAGACGTTCTCGTCGGGGACGCCGTCGTCGTCGGTGTCGGCAGCGGTGAACGACTCGTTGAACGATTCGTTCTGTCTGGCGGCCCGTTCCATCGTCGAGAGCGGGTCCTGGATGTTGGCTTCGCCGGTCGCTAACGTGTACGCGATGCCGTCGTCGCCCGCGGCGTCGGTCCGCGTCTCGTTGATCTTCGTGAGGAACTCGTCGTCGTCGACATCACCCTCGACGAGTAGCTGTGCCTGGCTGTCCTCGCGCTGGAAGTGCTGGTTGACGAACTCGAGGTCGTCCTTGGCGTGGTACTCGCCGGGAGCCATTCCGCCGGGTAGGTTTTCGGTCCACGCCGGGGGACTCTCTGCGAGGAAGTCTTCCTGCTGGAAACTGGTATCGACCTGTGTCGCCCCGTATGCGCCGCCCGCGGTGAGCAGGACGACGATGACGAGGACGGCGAGGGGGATTCGACGAGCGGCGGTCGAGCCGACCGTCAGAACGTCGCTGAAGCGGCCGCCGCCGGTCCCGAACGCTCGCTTTCGGCGATCGTAGCCGCGGGACTCGAGGAACTCGTCGATCTCGATCTTGGCGGCCGGAATCAGCGCGCCGAAGACGATCAGCGCGGCGACGATGCCGACGGAGCTGACGACCCCGAACTCGCGGATGGGGCCGATCGGACTCACGAGATTCGAGAGGAAGCCGATGACGGTCGTCGCGGTCACCCAGACGAGGGCGGCACCCACGCCGCCCAGCGCGATCGTCATCGAGCCGCGGACGGTTCCGCCGGTGCCGTCCGCTTCACGCTGTTCCCGATGGCGCATGAACACGTGAATCGCGTAGTCGATCGACAGGCCGATCAGGAGGACCGGCACCGCGACGAACATCTGGTTGAACGCGATGTCCGCCCAGCCCATGAAGCCGAACGTCCAGACGAGGACGGCGACGATGCCGACGACGCCGAGGAGGATATCGAGCAGGTCGCGGTAAGCGAGTACCAGCGCGACGACGACGAACAACATTGCGAGCGGGCCGACGATGGCCAGACTGTCTCCCATCGATCGGTTGATCTCGTCGGTGATGACGCCGCCGCCGAAGACGAGGTACTCTTGGTCCTGCGTCTCGGCCAACTCGCGAATCTCGAGTTGACTGTCGATGATCTCGTCGCTGATCGCGCCGCCGCCCATACCGCCTGCACCGTCACTGGCGGTCGACTGGGTGATCGACGTCATCCGGGTGTCGGCCTGCGTACTGCCCGGTTCGTAGGAGGTTGGCATGAACGCAATCGCGATATTGTCAGCCGCGCTCTCTCCCGACAGCGTCCGCTCGAGGAGTCGCTCGTACTCCTCGTCGCTCAGGTCCTCGAGGGCCGCGATCTGTTCGTCGAGGGACGGCTGCGCTCGGGTGGCCCCGTCCCCGGCGTCGGTGGTGTTGTTCCCGTCTGCCTGGCGCTGCTGGCCTTGTACGCCGGTTTCGTTCCGTTCAGCGGCTCGCTCGCTTCTGATCGCACTGATCGCGACGATGTTCTCGACGCCGGTGATCGACTGGTTCTCGACGAGCGTCGAGTTGATCGATTCGTCGGCTCGTATCTCCTGCTGCAATTCGAGCGACGAGACCAGCGACTCCTTCTCGAGAACGTTATCGCCGCGCACGATCAGCTGGACGCTGGTCGTGTTCTCCCGCTGTTCGCTCGTGAAGTTCTCGTCGATCCGCTCGAGGGCCTTTGCCTCGTCGGATTCGCTCTCGAACTGGGAGAGTGAGGAGTCGTCGTCGACGCTCGGCACTCCGGCTCCGACGAACGCCGTCAGGAGCAGGAGGACTACGAGAACGATCCGCGTGTGCCCGGTGATGGCGTCCGCGATCCGTTCGGGAACGCTCATTCGAGTACCTCGCTGTTCGCGTTGGCGAATTCGGTGGGGTCCATGCTGTTGTTATGATCCTACAAACTCGACTGTATATACGTGTTTGGAAGTCACGTCAACGGTTCTGGAAATCCGGGCGCTTCACGACAGGCTCGAAGAAGAAGGTCGATCCGGAGCAAAAACGGAGCTTGACGCGGGCGTGACTGCGACGATTGGTCGAGAACTATGTAATCGAGACCGTCTGGAGGTCCTCGGCGAACCGGACATCGCCGTTGTAGTGAGCGGCGATCGACTCGAGCATCTCGTCGTGGCGGCCCTCGGTGTGGGGATAGAGATGGGTCAGGTAGACTCGGCCGATCTCCCGGCCGGACAGTTCCCGGCCGAGTGCGTCGGGCGTCGGGTGGTTCGAGACGTCGACGTCGTCGGGAAAGGAACAATCGTGAGCGAGGATCGCCGACCCCTCGGCGAAGTTTGCCAGTCCCGCGAAAGCCTCGCTGTCGCCGCTGAACGTGAAAAGATTGCCGAATCGGTAGGCCAGACACGGCAGCGAGTGGCGAGTCTCGTAGGCGGATACGTCGAATCCGGCGACGGAGAACTCGCCGGCGACGACCTCGCGAACCTGTATCTCGAGTTTGTCCCGCATGTACTCGTAGACGTCGAGCAGGTCGTCGACCAGCGCCTTGGTCCCCTGCGGGCCGACGACCTCGAGGTGCTCCTCGCCGGCGAGCCAGCGGGCTTTCATCAGCGGGAGCAGGTCGGCCACGTGATCGAGGTGGTGGTGCGTCAGGAGAACCGTCGAGACGTTCTCGTAGCCGACGCCGGACTGCTGGAGCCGCTGGAGCGAGCCGGCACCGCAGTCGATCAGCAGCGTCCGGCCGTCCGCCTGCACGAGAATCCCCGCCTGAAACCGATCCCCCGTAGGCATGGCGCTTCCAGTACCGAGAAAGGTGACACGCATACGAGGGTGTGGAACGCCCGAGCCGATAAGGGTACCTTTCGCTGTCGTCTCCCGTTCTCGTCCGTCGTAGGGGTACGGGTCACTCGCTGCTGTTCGACGCAGACCCGTGCGCGCTGCAGTACTCGAGCCCTACGGCGGGCCGCTCTCGATCGGAACGGTGGATCCGCCAGCGCTCGAGTCCGAGCGACCGGTGACGCGACGCGTCGACGATTCCGATCGTCTTGAGGCGATGACCGGCTGCGAAACGAACGGAGTCGAGGTCGTGACGTCTAAGAGCGTACTCGAGGAGTCGCAAGCTTGAGTGTCCGGATCCGTCTACCGAGTCATTCCCCTTCCACGTTTCACGACAGTGACAACCCCAGTATCAGTTCGCATTCGTATTATTATCCCATACAATCTATGTTTCTCGCCAATACCGCGGTAATGATGCCGTACTTTTACAACATTCGGTCGTTGTAGTTTTCGCATGTCTATACTCGCAGCTGTCGATGCGACAAATGAACACGATACTGTCGTCGAGACCGGACACGATTTGGCTTCTGCCTACGAGACGACGCTCTCCGTCCTCCACGTCGTCTCACAGAAAGCGTTCGAGTCCCGCAAAGAGACTGTCGAGCGCGTCTCTGACGTTCGCGGATACAGTAAGTCCCAGCGCGCCGAAGCCGCGGCAAACGTCGCGAATGAGGTCGTCGTTGGGACGCTCGAGGACGTCGACCTGGAGACAGTCTCGACGCTCGGGCGCGTTGGCGAGCCGGTCCCATCGATTCTGGACGTTGCCACCGATATCGATGCCGAATACATCGTTATCGGCGGCAGAAAGCGCTCACCCACCGGAAAGGCCCTGTTCGGGAGTACGACTCAGTCCGTCCTTCTCGAGGCTGATCGGCCGGTCGTGACAGTTATATCGGACGGAGAGTAGTCGCGGAACACTAACTCGACGCAGTCACACCGAAATCGTCGGCCGTTTGCGGGTCGGGTTCGGTGATACGCACGCGCTTGATTCGCGTGTTATCAACGCGTTCGACGGCCAGGTCGACGCCGTCGTAGGTGAACGTCTCGCCGGGGTCGACCAACCGCCCGGCGCGATTGAAGAGGAAACCGGCGATCGTCTCGAACTCTTCTCCCTCCGGAAACTCGACGCCGATCACGTCGTTGACGGCTTCGATGTTCACCTCACCGTCGACGTAGGTCGTCAGCTCATCGACGGTCTCTATGGGTTCCGCTTCCTTCGTATCGAGTATCTCGCCGACGACCGCTTCGACGATATCTTCGGTCGTGACGATCCCTTCGGTCGTCCCGAACTCGTCGATAATGACGACCTGTTCGACGCGCTCGTGACGCATTTCGCGGAACAGGTCGTCGATTTGCTTGCTCTCCGGGACGTGCAGCGTTTCCTCGATGTGGTCCTCAAGCGTGTCGTCCACCGTCTCGCCGTACTGATGGTCGCGGACGAGATCGGCGAGTGTGACGACGCCGACGACGGTGTCGAGCCCTCCCTCGTACACCGGTAAGCGGGTGTGGCCGCTCTCGACGCACTTCTCGACGGCGTCGTCGACCGTCGACGTTCGAGGGACGCCGGTGACGTCTAACCGCGGCGTCATCACCTCTTTCGCGATCGTGTCGTTGAACCGGAGCACTCGTTGGAGCATTTCGCGCTCGTCGGCCTCGATGATGCCCTCGTTTTCGCCGGTCCGTATCAGGCTCCGGATCTCCTCGCGGGTCACGTACGAGGACTCGACGGCGGTTCCGCCGCCGCTCAGGCTGTTGACGATGCGGGTCAGCCTATCGAACGTCACCACCAGCGGATAGAGTACGTATTTCGAGACGTGCAGCGGCCGAGCGACGGTGAGCGCCCACGATTCCGTGTTCTCGATGGCGTAGGACTTCGGAGCGCTCTCGCCGAACAGCAAGACGACGGCCGTCACGCCGAACGTCGCCGCCAGCACCGCCTGGCCCTGCCCGACGTACATCGCGAGCAGTCCGGTCGCGATCGACGACATCGCGATGTTGACCAGGTTGTTCCCGACGAGGATCGTTACGAGCAACCGATGGGGGTCGGCTTTCAGCGTCTGTACGATGTCGGCACCGGGCGAACCGTCCTCGACGAGCGCCTCGATTCGGTGCTGAGCCAGCGAGAACATCGCGATCTCCGCCGAGGAGAAGAACGCCGATAACATCAGCAATACGAGAAGCGTTCCGATGCCGGCGACGGCCACGAGATCCGACGGAAGATCGACGCCGACGGCGTTCAGCGCGGCGATTATCTCGAGGCCGGACATGGAATTCAGTCACCTACTGAATCGGTGTTCGCGGACCCGGGGAACTCGGTTTCGTCCATCGCCGACGCGTCCGACACGGACTGCTCGTCTTCGTCATCCGGGAAGTAACACGCTGCCCGATGGCCCTCACCACCGGCCTCGCCGACGGCCGGTTCGTCCTCCCAGCACGACTCCTTGGCCTTCGGACAGCGCGGAGCGAACGTACAGCCCGAGGGGAGATCGACCGGGTCCGGCGGCTCTCCCTCGAGGAGGACGCGAGTTCGATCGGCAGTCGGGTCCTTCTCCGGCGCAGCCGAGAGCAGCGACGAGGTGTAGGGATGCTTGGGCCGGGTCGCGATGCGATCGACGTCACCCTCTTCGATGATCCGGCCGAGGTACATGATGGCCAGCCGGTCCGAGACCTGCATCAGGCTCGCGAGGTCGTGAGAGATGTAGACGATCCCGATTTCCTCGGTGTCGGCGAGCCCCCGCAGCAGGTTCAGCAGGTTGACCTTCAGCGAAACGTCCAGCATCGATGCCGGTTCGTCACAGATCAGGAAGTCGGGATCCAGTACGAGCGCCTTCGCGACCGCCACGCGCTGGCGCTGCCCCCCCGAGAGTTCGTGAGGGTAGTTATCGAGAATCTTCTCGGCGGGGGTCAGCCCGACCTTCTCGAGCGTCTCGATGATGGCCTGCTCCTTCTCGTCGGTACGGTAATCGTGGATCGTCAGCGGTTCGCCGACGAGTTTACGGACGGTCTGGCGGGGGTTGAGCGAGTCGAACGGATCCTGGAAGACGATCTGGACCTTTCGCCGGAACTCCTGGAGGTTGCCGTCCTGGTAGTACTCGTAGGGCTCCCCGTCGAACGTCATCTCACCGCCCGTCGGATCCTCGAGGAGCGCTATCGTCTCGCCGAGCGTCGACTTCCCGCAGCCGCTCTCACCGGCGACGCCGAGCACCTCCGAGCGGCGGACGGACAGCGAGACGCCGTCGACTGCCTTCACGCGATCCGGGTCTTCGCCGCGGAACTTGCTCAGCAGCGGTTGGCTCTGCTCGTAGTGCTTCTCGAGGTCACCTGTCTCGAGGATGACTTCACCGCGGTCGGACTCGACATCCCCGTCGTCGGGGATGTTCCACGTCTCCGGCTCGTCCGCGTCCCGTCGGAGCTGGGCCGCCTCCTTGACGCGGTGGCAAGCCGACCGGTGGTTTCGGTTGGGGAGATCGACCAGCTCCGGATGGGATTCTCCGCACTCGTCCGTGGCGAACGGACACCGGTCCTCGAAGACGCAGGCCGTCGGCTCCCGATTCAAGTTCGGCGGCGAGCCGGGGATCGCAACGGGGTCCTCGTCCTCGTCGATTTCCGGGAAGGAGTTCTTCAGTCCCATCGTATAGGGATTCGTCGGATTAACCAGCACGTTGTCGACGCTGCCCTGCTCCATCACCTTCCCGCCGTAGAGGATAGACAACTCGTCGCAGGTCTCGGCGATGACGCCGATCTCGTGGGTGATCAACAGCAGGGAGCTGTCCATCCGCTCTTGAATCTCCAAGATCTTGTCGATGATCTTGTCTTGGACGATAACGTCCAGTCCGGTCGTCGGCTCGTCAGCGATGATGAGGTCCGGCTCGAGGGCCAGCGCCATCGCGATGGTGACCCGCTGGCGCATCCCGCCGGAGAACTCGTGGGGGTAGTCGTCGATTCGGCCCGGGTCGAGGCCGACGATTTCGAACAGTTCGCGGACGCGGTCGTACGCCTTCGTCTCCGTGACGTTACGGTGGGTGTGGATCGCCTGTGCGATCTGGTCGCCGGTCGTCATCACAGGATCCAGCGAGTCCATCGCGCTCTGGGGGATATAGGCGATGTCCTCCCAGAGGATGTCCCGGCGCTCAGCCTCGGAAAGCGACGTGAGGTCCGTTCCGTCGAACTCGATGGTACCGCCCTCGACGGTCCCGTTGGTCGGGAGCAGGCCGAGCAGCGCCTCCGCGACGGTGGACTTCCCGGAGCCGGATTCCCCGGCGAGGCCGTAGTTGACGCCCTCGTCGATACTGAACGAGACATCGTTGACGGCGTGGACTGGTTCGTCGTCGGTCGCGTACGTGACTTTAAGATCTTCGACGTTGAGTAGCGTCATTGGTTGGTCTGAATTTCGGGATTAATGACTTCCTCGTAGGCCCGTCCGATGAGGAACACCGAGGTGGTTATCGCGGCGATACCGATGGCCGGCGGGAGCACCCACCACCACGCGACGCGCATGTTCCCCGACGCGAACACCTGCCGTAGCATTCGGCCCCAACTGGTCATCGTCGGGTCGCCGAAGCCGAGGAAGGCCAGGCTCGCCTGCGCTGCGATCGCCCAGGCGACGCCGTAGGCGGTGTAGAGGAAGCCGATCGGCAACACGTTCGGCGCGACGTGGTACAGCATCGTCCGCAGGTCGCTCGCGCCGCTGGCTCGAGCGGACTTGACGAACGTTCGCTCGCGGACCGATAGCACCTCAGAGCGGACGACCCGCGCCGGCATCTTCCAGAGGAAGGCAGCGATGATCGCCGTGATCAGCCAGATATTCGGCGTCATGAAGGTCAGCAACAACAGCGCCATTGGCATGAACGGCAGCGAGAACGTCAGGTCGGTCAGTCGCATCAGGAGTTCGTCGACCCAGCCGCCGTAGTAGCCGCTGACGACGCCGACAGTGAACCCGAGCGCGCCCGTACCTAGCCCGCCGAACAGTCCGACGATGAGCGTCGGTCGCGCGCCGGCGAGGAACTGGCTCAGCACGTCCTTTCCGTACGACGTCGTCCCGAAGAACGCCTCCGCGCTCGGGGCCGACAGCCGGAGGACGGAGCCGCCGTCGCCGCGGACCGTGTACTCGATCGGATCGTGGGGAGCCAGCAGCGGCCCGAACAGCCCGAGGAACACGAACGCCCCGACGACGATCATCCCTCCGAACGCCAGGGGATCTTGCCGCAGGAACGCGAACTGGTCGCGGACGGTCGTCCATAGGTCGTCAATGCGACTGTACAGCGCTCCCTTTGGTTTCGTTTCGGTACTCATGTGGCACCACCTCCGTTAGTCGAGACCGTCGGATCGAAGTACGCGTAGAGGACGTCGGCGGCGAGGTTCGCGAGGATCACGGCCAGCGCCATGATGAAGACCGCTGCCTGCACCAGCGGGTAGTCTTGCTGTTGGATGGCCAACACGAGTTCGCGGCCAATCCCAGGCCAACTGAAGACGACCTCGAGCAGGATCAGCCCCTGGAAGATCATCCCTAACCGCAGCGTGAAGTACGTCAGAATGGGCAGCATCGAGTTCCGGCCTGCGCGGGCCAGCTGTTGCATCTCCGTGAGCCCCTTCGCACGGTGGAGTTTGAGGAACTCGGAGCCCCGTTTCTCGACCACGCCGTTGCGTGCGAGCAATAGGAAGTCGCCGCTGTAGTAGAGGACGGCGACCGTGAAGGGGAGGATGTAGTGATGCAGGAAGTCAAGCGAAACGAACGTCTCGAGGTAGCTATCCGGCGTCGCCCGGATCGATCGCATGCCGAGCGCGGGGACGATCTCGAAGTTATACGCGAAGACGATGATGAAGCCGATCGCCGTGATGAACACCGGCGTCGAGCGCAGCAGCGTCGTCGAGACGATGCTAAATTTCTCGAGGCGGCTGCCCCGGTTCCAGCCGGCGTACATGCCGAGCAGCGAGCTCAGGATCGCCGTCGTCACGAGCGCGGGCACGAGCAGGATCAGCGAGTTGATCAGGCGCGGCTCGAGGACCGTCCAGACCGGCTGGCTCCGCAGGATGGAGTAGCCGAACTGGAAGGTTAGTAAGCTCGTGAGGTAGTTGACGTACTGTTTCCACATCGGCTCGTCGAGGCCGTACATCGACCGAATCTCGGTGATCTGCTCCTGGTTCAGATTCCCCGAGGTCACGAGCGCCTCGAAGGGGCTGCCCGGTAGGAGCCGCAGAACGACGAAGATCACCGAAACAGCGATCAGCGTCAGCAGCACGGAGATCGCGAACCGCTTGAGTAGGAACCGCTGGAACTTCGTCATCGGTCGCCCTCCGGGACAATCGCCGTCTTGTTCGCCGACTGTGCCATCGCGTCGACCGCTGCGCGGTCGCTCGCCGGCGTCTTCTCACTTGTCGCCGTACGGCCGTTTGGTGCGGCACGATCGGCTGGAGCGGTGGCACGGTCGGGGTGCTTGTTCGCCTCCGTTTGGGTCTGTCTTTTGGGAAGGGTGGTCGTGCAGTTCATTGTTAGAAATCGGGTTGATCGAGGTCCGAGCGGCGTTTGTAGGTGTTTTCGGGCTGGATTCGTTCGACGAACGCACCCCAGGCGTCGCCGTTGGGGAAGCGCAGGTTGCCGTCGTCGTCCCAGGTGTAGCCCGCCCGTTGGAGGACGTCGCGCGCTTCCTGGACGTCGTAACTGTATCCGGTCGTCTCGGCGTTGTGCCACTGGGTGAGCGAGGAGATCGGATTCTCGCCGGCCGGCACCGTCGCTTCGCCCTGCAGGAAGTCTTCGACGAACCCCTGCGAATCGACGGCCTTCGCCAGCGCGACGCGGAACTCCTTGTCGCGGACGAGCGGACAGGAGAACATGAGCTTCGTGTCCAGCGGGGCGTAGTTGCCGGCCGACATCTGCTCGACCCCGTCGGCGTTGGCCGCGCGGTCGGCCTGCAGCGTCGAGAGGGTCGTCCCGACGGCGTCGATCGCTCCGCTCTGTAGCGAGCCGATCAGCGCGTCGACGTTGCTCACGTTGATCCAAATAACCCGTTCGATGCCGGGGCCGTGCTCGGTCTGGTCGCCCAGCGCGTCGGCCCGCCAGTCGTCGTCGAACATCCAGTGGCCGTCGTTGCGCGAGGCCGAGAATCGGGTTCCCTGCTCCCAGTCCTCGAACTGGAACGGTCCGGTCCCGACGGGCGCGTCCGGGTTGTGCTGGGACGGGTTGTCAACGTCATTCCATCGGTGTTTTGGGAGAATGACGCTGCGGACGACCCGCTGAGTCATGAACGCCGCGTCGGGGTTCGTCAGATTGAACCGCACCTCGTGGTCGCCGAGCACTTCGACGGACTCGATCGGCTCGTAGAACGGCACCTGACTCGAGGAGGAATACTCCTGATAGAGATCGACGGTGAACTTCACGTCCTCGGCGGTGAACGGTTCGCCGTCGTGCCACTCGACGCCCTCGCGCAGCGTGAGCTCGACGGTCGTCTCGTCGACGAAGCCGCCGCCGGTCGCCAGCGCGGGGACCACGTCGAGGTTGGGTGCCGCGTCGAACAGCCCGTCGTAGATGAACGTCAGCCGCTTGGCCTCTGCGCCGCCGGCCGCCCACGGGAGGTTCAGCGAGTTCATCGACGTCGAGACACCCTTGACGTAGGTGCGATTATCTGTCTCGGGCTGGAGGTTGACCTCGGTCCAGACGAACGAGTCCTTCGTCGGGCCGTTGCCCGGCGTCTTCACGTAGCCGGACCACCGCTCCGTGTTGACCGCCGTGACGACGTTCGGGAAGAGCGTGATCAGTGCCCCGACGTCCTCGGCGAAAATTTCTTGTGCCTGATCGACGAGTTCCTCGCGCTCGGCCCGATCGGTCGTCCGGGCCTGTTCGGTGAGGATCTCCTGCAGCTCAGGGTGGTAGTAGTTATCGTAGTTCGAGAGCGATCCCTCGGTCCGGCGCATCAACAGCGGGTTCGGATCGAGCCCCCGCTGCGGGTCGGGCCCGTGCGTGCTCATCGAGATCACCGCCTCGAGCCCCTTCGTCGACCAGCTCTGGGCGTAGAGCTGGTTCAACGGCCGGTCGTTGAGCTCGACCGCGATCCCCAGATCGTCGAGGCCGCGCTGGACCAGTAACGCGTGCTCGCGCATCCACGGGTCGTCCTCGCTCGAGAACTCGATGGGCAACCGGTCGAGAACCGCGCCCGCGGTCGCGCTGTAGTCCAGCGGCGGCGAGTCGGCGTCGATCGTCTCCCACTCGCGCCAGTACTGGGTGTCGACGGTTTTCGGGACCCCCTCGGGCACATTCGGCTCGAGACTCTCGCCACGGCTGCCGCTACAGCCCGCGAGTGCGCTCGTTCCGAGCGCCGCGGCGGCCGTGGCGATATAGCCGCGTCGTGTGAGTCGATCACCTTCTCCGGTGACCGAACTGTCATGGTTTTCTTTCGGCGTCATTCAGTCCCACGTTACGGGGTAACTAGGTTCGTTCTACTCCCAATAGCGGCCGATATCTATCGAACTTTAAATCAGGGCAGATAAAATGGAGCCGACCGGCTTCGAAATCGTCTCCGACCGCTGTCACTCGCGAGGACCGTAGATGAGTTCGAGCAGGGTTCGTTCGGCAGTCCTGAGTCGCTCGTTAACTGTCGATTGGGTGATATCGAGTTCGTCGGCGAGGTCAGTCTCCGAGGCCCCCCGAGGAACGTCGAAGTAGCCGTGAGTGTACGCCGTCTCGAGGATCATCAACTGGTCGTCGGTAAGTTTCGAGACGAGAACCTCCGTCAGTCGCCCGCTATCCAGTGGTTCGCCGGGGTCTTCGTTCTGCGTGACTGATACTAGCTCGAACTCGCCGAGAGTCTCTTGTATCTCGTCGGCCATCGAACGGAACTGATCCCAGTCCCGCGTGGTTGCGACGACTTCGAAAACGTTGTTCTGGAGGACGATGCGGTTCGGAATCGCTTCCTGACGCAGGATCAAACTCAGAATGTACGGGTACGACTCGTTCGCGAGAATGGTGAGTCGACGGATCTCGAGATCGTCGGACGCGGTCGGAATCTCGCTACTGTAGAACAGCGAGACGCCGGAGATGCCCGCGAGGACGGTTTCGGGGTCGAACTCCGTGTTCGACGCGACGGTCAGCGACTCGATCCACGTCCCGTCTTCGACGTAGAACGCGTTGTCGAGTTCGATACTCCGGACGTCGTCCAGCTCTCGATGGAGCGTTGCCATCACACCCGTCGGCACAGTCGTGAACTCGACGCGTAGAATTGGGGGACCCTCCTACAGAGAAGAGTCCGATCCGGTCATATATAGCTCACGCTTATCGCGGTCAGGTCACCAGCGGCCAGTAGATGAGCCATGAGACGGCAGCGACACCGAGCGAGAGTCCCATCGTCACGAGGCCGAACGAGGCGACATCACGGTGAGAGAGCGGTCCGCGATCCATCGACACCAGGACCGCCGTCGTATTGAACGGAAGGATCGTCGTCGAGCCGACGACTAGCAAGACGGCGAGTGCAAGAAACAGTCGGTCGATACCGAAGACGCTCGCGAACTCGAGGACGATCGGAAGTGCAACGACGATCGCTGCCGAGCCGGTCGAAAACATGATACGGATGCCGACGGCGATGCCTATCAGCACTGCGACGATCTGCCAGTGGGCGAGCGCCGCGAACGGGATCCATCGTGCGAGTACGTCGATGACTGCCGTAATCGAACCGGTCACCTCCAAGACATCCAGAATCGATAACATTGCGCCGATGAGGAAGATGATCCCCCAGCTCACATCCGCAATATCCTCGGCTGTGATAATGCCCACGGATGGAAGCGAGAGCACTACGACCGCCGCGACGGCCGGCAGGACTGTCGGGAGTCCGACGAACGAGCCGACGATCCAGCTTATGACGGCTCCGGAGAGAACGATTCCGACGAGACGCTGTTCACGAGTCAGTGAGGTCGTCCCGTTGCCGTCCGGTTCCAGTTGCGCGGCGTTTTTCCTGCCGGCGGTCATCTCTGCGTCGTCCATCGCAAACAGGCCCGCACAGAGCGCTGCCAACGTGTAGAGGAGAATCGTCGGTGGAACCATCAACACGGCCCAGTCGACCCAGGTTATCGGCCTCACCGACGTCGCGACGATTTCGGAGGTGACCAACGCCATTCCGCCACCGGTCATCAGCGCCATCGATGCGATCGGGTTGACGTGGCCGAGGATGAGAAACGCTGCGCTCTCAAACCCGCTGTCGGCGTCCAGTTCGAACGCAGACGTGAGCTGCTTCACGATCGGGATAAACGTTACCGCGCGGGCCATCGCGGAGGGCATAACCAGTGCCAGCGCGAGGACGCTCCCAGCAACTGAGCGCAACGCACGGCGTGGCGTACTGTCCGCGGTCAGTACGCGTCTCGCTAGCTGTCGATCGAGACCGACACTCGTCGTCGCGTCACCCAGCAACAGGAGGAGTAGCAAAAAGAACACGAGCGTCGACGTGAAACCCGTCGCCGCCGCACTGAACGAACTGACGGTCCCCAGTACGAACAGCAAGGTGACGCTGAGAACACTCGAGACGACGTACGGCACGGGCCGAGTCAGCCACAGCACGAGCGCAGACAGGAACACTGCCAGTGTGCGTTGCCCGTCGACGGAGAGGGCCGCCGGTGGAGTGACTGTCGTACCGACCACGAGTACGATGGTGGCCGTGAGCAATCCGAGGGATTGCCACGATAATAGCGCCGTCACCAATCTTGTCCGCATACCGAACCGATCTCCCATTATCGGCATCGTCGCCGCTCTCGTTTAAGAAGAGTCTGGTGACACCGCCGCCGCCACCGAGACCGTTATCAGGGCACAACTATTCGAGGCACCCTTCGAACTGAAACCATTGCGGACGGAGTGCGGTGAGCATATCCGAACGTCTCCCTGCGAACAGCACAAAGATTCAAGCGATTTGACTAACCACTGTGGAGTATCGGCTCGATGGTATCGCTATCGACGACCCGCGGCTGCCAGCGTTCGAGCGGTGAGCGTCCCATCGCTACCGACGATTTCGCCCGCACTACCGACCGGCGGGTGAGAAGATGATCGGCCACCTCGAGGACTCCTTTCCGCCGGCGGTCACGACGACGACGCTGTACCGGATCGTCGGCTGGCTCCTGCGGGTGTACGTCGCCAGCCTGCTGATCGTCGGCGTTTACAGCCTTCTGTGGGTCCTCGAGGTCGCCGGCATGCTTCCCGTGCGCTGGCTATCGACGGTGTGGCTCGGCGTCGCCGCGACCGGCGTCCTCTTCCTCATCCTTCTCGTTCCCCTCTATTACGTGGCCCGTTCGACCGATCGCTGACCCGAATCGGTCGTCGACCGCGTCATCGCTTCCCGGCCTCCCGGCCGTCCCGAGCTTTCGGCGGATTTATCGCCACGTCGATCCGACCGATGAGTACGAACACCCCTATGACAGTCGTTCTCGCCGGCGTTGGTGCCGACAGCACGAACGTCGGTGCGTTGGCTCCCCTCTACGACGACGGCCGCTTCGAATACGTCCCGATCCCGGAGAAAACCCCCGACACGGCGGAGTCGGAAACCCTCGGTTCGTGGACTCTCCGTGCCGGTGACGGGACCGCAGCGGACCTGACGACCCGTATCACGCCTCAGCCGGTCCACGACGGGACCGAATCCGTCACCGGCGACGCGCTCGCGGACTGGCCGCTCCACCGCGATCCGAACTTCGAGGCGCTGACCTACGGCGAACACCGGACCAGCGGCTACGTCTCGCGGCTCCGCGCGCTCGAGCCGGGAGACGTCGTCGGCTTCTACGCCGGACTGCGTCGACCGGGCGGGGACCGCGCCCACCGCTACCTGATCGGGTATTTCACGGTCGAGGAGGTGGTCGTCGTCGACCCCGAAATGTCCCCCGACGAGCGGGAGGCGATCCTCGACGCGCATCCGGAGAACGCACACGCGAAACGCGCCCGGGGCAGCGATCTCTACCTCGAGAAGCCGGTCGTCATCGTCGACGGCCGCACGCCCGGCGGACTCTTCGAGCGGGAGCCGATTCGGCTCAGCGACTACTACGTCGCGCCGGGCAACGAACGGCCGCAGTACTACCTGCGCGACGAAATCGCGTCCGAGTGGAACGTCCGCGCCGGCGGGTCGAACATGATGTTCAAGCCGGCCTATCGCTGTGCTCTTTCGGGGTCTGCGTTTCGGGAGATGGTGGGGGTTCCGGGAGCACGAGCGATCGATCACCCCGACCGCGAGTGAGGGCGGCGACAGGCGTGCGTTATCGCTCTCGACCGAGCGGCGGCAAGCGCCGGGTTTCTCTCCCGCTCGCCACCGTCACGATCGGTCGAGAACCGAGACGAGATCCTCGAAGGTTTCTCCCCGCGTTACCGCCGCTTCGGGACCGCGGTACTCGACGACATCGTGTGCGTCCAGTCGCGGGAGGTGGTTATGGATCAGTGCGATGGTGATCGTTCGCCGGGCGGCGGGTCCGGACTCGCTGCCCTCGAAGTCGCGATCCGACGAGGCGATCCGGTGGGCCAGTTCCTCGGGCGTCCCCCGTTCGACCGTCCGAAGCACGTCGAGAACGGACTGACGCGTCGGGTTCGAAAGCAGCGTCCAGATCGTCTGCGACTCGAGGGTCTTCGATTGAGACTGGGACATACAGTTTCCATTCGCGCGAATCGGGACAGCGATATCCCCTACCCAGTTAGGGTCGATTCGTCGATTCGATTCCGGTTCCGCATCGATCGGTTTCATGTAGCGATACGTCAAAGGACGGGGCAGTGACGACTTCCGACGACACGACGCGGCGACACGAGCGCGTCGAGCGCCACGCGACGCCCGGACCGCGCAACTCGCTGGCCCACTGGACCACCGCTCGCGGCCCCCTCCGGGTCGCGATCAACTACATCGTCGTCTGGCTCGTGCGAATCTCGCCCAGCCTCCGGTTCAAACGCTGGCTACTGCGGCGTATCGGCGTCACGGTCGGCGAGGGCGTCTCGTGGGGCCTCGAGGCCACGCCCGACGTCTTCTGGCCGGAGTTGATCACCGTCGAAGCGGACGCGATCGTCGGCTACGACGCGACGATCCTCTGTCACGAGTTCCTGCAGGACGAGTACCGGACCGGCGAGGTCGTCGTCGGTGAACGAGCGATGATCGGGGCCGGCGCGATCGTGTTGCCCGGCGTCGAGATCGGTGAGGAGGCCCGGATCGCGGCGAACTCGCTCGTGACCCGCGACGTCCCGCCCGGGGCGACGGTCGCCGGCGTTCCGGCGGAAACGATGGGTGAGTCGACTGGCGAGACGGCCGCCGAGGATCGGGACTGAACGGGCCGTCTCGAGCGCAACAGTAGAGTGCAGCGCTGCTCGCTCCAGCGAACCGATCGGCTTCGAGTCCCTCACGCCGTACGGGTTTCGCTGGCGTGACCGTCGACTAGCGGTCAGTGACGGTCTAACAATCTACGAAGAGTCGAGGACGAAACAACCGCCACTGCTCGAACGGCAACAGCCAAAACAGGCTTAGAGAGACGACCAGGATCGGCGGGCGACGTTCCAGGATGTGATGTCCGCGATCCAGCGGGCGGCGATCATCTTTTTCAGGTTCTTCGCCGGGTAGCCGCCGAAGGTGTCGACGGGGAGGGAGATTCCGAAGGCGGGCTTGACGCCGTGGGCGACGGCCTTCTCGCCGACGGAGATGACGGTCCCCTTGTCCTCGAACTCCCAGGTTTTGAGGGGGCGGTTCTCGATCGCGCGGGCGATGTTCTCGCCGGCGACGTCCGCGGCCTGCCAGGCGGCCTGTGCCGTCGGCGGTGCGGGCTGGTCGCCCTGGTCGATGATCGCCGAGTCGCCGATGGCGAACACGCGCTCGTCCGAGGTCTGGAAGTTCGCCCCGGTGGTCACTCGGTTGTGTTCGTTCTCGAGGTCGGCGTCGTCCATCGCGTCGCGACCCGTGATGCCGCCGGTCCAGACGAGCACGTCGTGATCGAGCGGTTCGCCCTCGTCGAACTCGATGTGGTCCGCGGTGGCCTCGGTGATCGGGTCGTCCGTGTGGATCTGGACGCCGGCCTCCTCGAGCAGGTCGCGCAGCGCCTGCTGGACTTCCGGATCGTTGCCGGGGAAGATCTCCTCGAGCGCTTCGACGAGGTGGATCTCGATCGGCGCGCGGTGATTGTCGCGGAACTCCGCGATCTCGCCGGCGGTCTGGATGCCCGAGAGGCCCGCACCGCCGATGACGACCTGTGCGGGGTCGCCGCGCGTCGCCTCCTGGCTCGCTTCGGTGACGGCCTCGTTGATCTCGAGGGCGTCGTCGAGGCTCTTCAGCGTCAGGGAGTGCTCCTCGAGGCCGGAGATGCCGTAGTAGGCGGTCTGGCTGCCGAGACCGACGAGAACGTAGTCGTAGTCGACGTCATCGCCGTCGGCGAGTTCGACGGTCTGTTCGTCGACGTCGAGACCGGTGACTTCGTCCTGAATGAACCGGGTCGACGGGTCCGCGATCCGGTTGACCGGGAACGTGATGTCCGAGCGGACGTCCGGATCTCGGATCACGCGGTGGGATTCGTGCAGAACGAGGTGATAGTCGACGTCAGCGATCCAGGTCAGCCGAGCGTTGCCTTCGAGCTCCGATTGGAGTTTGTTGACCGCACCGGTACCGGCGTAGCCAGCACCGAGCACGACGACGTTCTCAGTCATATGCAACACTGCGAAACACTATGATACAAAGGTGTTGAAACGGGAATCAGTGTGTCTTCGGTTCTCATGCCGGAGCACCGCTCGTGGAGCCGGTTCAAGACATTTCAGCGAACCGATTAAAGAATGCGTTTCCCGAACGTGCTCGCCGTCAGTTCGGCCGCGAGTGTCGCCGTCTCGTTCGCCTCGTCCAAAATCGGATTAACCTCGACGACGTCCATCGATCTGAGTATCCCGTCGGCCTCGTCGCGTCGAGAAATTACCTCGAGCGCGGCGTGGGCTTCCCGGTAAGTGACGCCGCCGCGGACGGGGGTGCCGACACCTGGGGCCGCCTTGGGGTCGAGCCAGTCGAGGTCGAGGCTGACGTGGACGCCGTCGGTCCCGTCGGTTGCGACCGCGAGCGCGTCTTCGACGACCGCGGAGATGTCCCGCTGGTCGATGTCGGACATGGTGAAGGCCGTCATCTCGCTCTCTCGAATCAGTTCGCGCTCGCGGTCGTCGATGCTCCGGAGGCCGACGTAGGCGATCGACGACTCCCGGAGTCCGGCCGCGGGTGCCCACTCGGTCTCCCCGAACGCGCCGCGTCCGAGTGCTGCGGCCAGTGGCATCCCGTGGACGTTCCCGCTGGGTGACGTTTCGGGCGTGTTGAGGTCCGCGTGGGCGTCGAACCAGACGACGCCGAGATCTGCGGCTCGCGCCGAGCCGTCGAGCGACCCGATCGCGACCGAGTGGTCACCGCCCAGCACGAGGGGGAACTCGCCGTCGGCGAGCGTCGCCGCGACTCGATCGCCCACGCGCGAACAGACATCCTCGACCTCCCGGAGGAATTTCGCGTTTCCCCGACTGGGCTGGTCGGCGTCCGGATCGCGCTCCTCGGCGCGCGGCATCGAGAGGTCGCCGTCGTCGATCGGCTCGACGCCCGCTCGCTCGAGGCCGTCGGCCAGGTCCGCGTATCGAATCGCCGAGGGCCCCATATCGACACCGCGGCGGTTCGCCCCGTAGTCCATCGGTGCGCCGATGATTCTGACGGTTCGTCCCATACGTGCGCTACGCCGTCGACGGGCTTGGTCGTGGCGATGTCGACGATGGGTGTCGTGGCGACCCAGTCGATGAGTTTCGCGGTGGTTCGCCGGGAGCGACGATCCGGTCCGACGCTGGCGATAGCTTTAGGGTTAGACGCGTCTAATCCCGGGACAGCATGATGCTGAGCGACGTGATGGAAGACTACCTCAAAGCGATCTATCAGCTCCAGCGCGAGACCGACGATCGGATCAAGACCTCCGAGATCGCGTCCGAGCTAGAGGTCACGTCGCCGACGGTCACGAGCATGCTCGATAAACTCGAGGCGCGCGAACTCGTCGACCGCGAGAAGTACCGCGGGGTGACTCTGACCGACGAGGGCGAAACCGTCGCCCTCGAGGTCGTCCGCCACCACCGGCTGCTCGAGGCGTACCTCACGGAACACCTCGATTACGACTGGTCGGAAGTCCACGCGGAAGCCGACCGGCTCGAGCATCACATCAGCGAGAACTTCGAGGCCCGCGTCGCCGACGCCCTCGGCGAGCCGACGGTCGATCCCCACGGATCGCCGATCCCCGGCGCGGACCTCGAGCCGCCGGAACGGCCCGACGGAGAGGCCATCACCGAGTTCGAGGCGGGGACCGTCGTGACCGTCGCCGAAGTCGCCGACCAGGATCCCGACGTGCTGTCGTACCTCGCCGACAACGGCGTCCAACCCGGTGTCGAACTGGAGATTCTCGAGATCGCACCGTTCGGGATGGTAACGGCTCGCTCGAGCGAAGCCGACGAGCCGGTCTCGCTTCCCGAATCCGTCGCCCATCACGTCCGAGTTGCGACGCCTACGGAGCCCACACCGTCGTCATAGGTGACGGGAATCACTCGAGCGGTTCGATCAGAGTGGGGCGGTTCCAATCGAACGGATGCGAATTGCTGTAGAGCGAACGAACCGAAACTTCTTCCTAGCGCCGGCTCAACCGTCACAATACTGCCAAAACGCTCGGCTCACCCGCCGGGTTTAAGGAATCCAAATACGAATATATCACTATGTCATCCATCGAACTCACCCCCAGCCAGAAGAAAATCCTCCGCGCGCTAACGAATCTCCACAAAGAGACCGAAGACGCCATCAAGGGGGAGGACATCGCCGAACAGGTCGACCGCAATCCGGGGACGATCCGCAACCAGATGCAGAGTCTCAAAGCCCTGCAACTGGTAGAGGGCGTACCGGGGCCAAAAGGCGGTTACAAACCGACGGCCGCCGCCTACGAGGCGCTCGAGATCCAGCAGATGGACGAGCCCGCAGCGGTCCCGATGCAACACGAGGGCGAACCCGTCGACGACACCATCATCGAGGAGATCGATCTCTCGAGCGTCCACCATCCGGAACTCTGCCGCGCGGAGATTCACATCCAGGGTACCCTCAGCGACATTCACGAGAACGACTCCGTCACCGTCGGCCCGACGCCGCTTTCGAAACTGGTCATCGAAGGCACGGTCGACGGGAAAGACGATACGAACAACATCCTCATCCTGCGCATCGACGACATGGTCGCGCCCGCCGAAGAACCGGCACACTGAACGACGATCGGCCGCGTTCACCACGCTTCTTCTACGAGCGCCTGCGCTGGCGTTCGACAGTTGCGACGCGAAAACGGTCTGGAGTCAGCGTCAGTATCGCAACGGGATCTCGAGCTGTCAGTTCGGGTCGTCGACTGCGTCGTCCGCGTCGGCGACCGCCGACGCCGGGATCACGTCGACGCTCGCGACCGCGTCGCCGTCCTCGACTTCCATCACGATCACGCCCATCGTGTTCCTGCCGACGGTCGAGATTTCGTCGACTCGCGTCCGGACGATCTGGCCGCGCTCGCTCATCATTACGAGCTGATCGTCCGTGTCGACCGCCTTGACGGCCGTCACGGGCCCGTTGCGTTCGCCCGTCTTGATGTCGATTAGCCCCTTGCCGTACCGGGACTGGGTACGGTACTCGGAGAGCAGCGTTCGTTTGCCGTAGCCGTTTTCCGTGACCGTCAGCAACGCCTGTCCGTCGTCCTCGTCCGTCGCAACCAGTCCCGCCACGGCGTCGCCGTCCTGGAGTTTGATACCGTTGACGCCGCGGGCGTTCCGTCCCATCGCGCGGACCTCGTTCTCGTCGAAGCGGATCGTCATGCCGCCCTCGGTCGCGATAACGAGGTCCTGGGAGCCGTCCGTCACGTCGACGTCGACCAGTTCGTCGCCCTCCTCGAGGTCGGCCGCGATGATCCCCGTCGAGAGGATGTTATCGAACTCCTCGCCGGCGGTCCGCTTGACGTAGCCGTGTCGGGTGGCCATCGTCACGAACTCGTCGTCGCCGAAGGCGTCGGTGTCGACGATGGCCGTGATGTCCTCGCCGGGGTCGAGATCGAGGATGTTGATCGCCGATTTCCCGCGCGCTGTCCGGCCCATCTCCGGAATCTCGTAGGTCTTGAGTCGGTAGACTTCGCCCTGATTCGTAAAGCAGAGCAGGTAGTCGTGAGTGTTGGCCCGGAAGACCGTCGTAACCCTGTCGTCCGCTTTGACGTCGGCACCGATGATCCCTTTCCCGCCGCGACCCTGGGGGTCGAAGCCGTCGATCGGCATCCGCTTGACGTAGTCGTCCTCCGTCATCACGACGAAGACCTCCTCCTCCGGGATGAGGTCCTCGTGGGTGACCGTCCCCTGATCCTCGACGATCGAGGTCCGGCGGTCGTCGGCGTACTCGTCTTTGATCTCGCGGAGTTCGTCTTTGATGACGGAGAGCAGTTCGGACTCGCTCTCGAGGATCGCGGTCAGGCGCTCGATTTCGACCTGCACGTCCTCGTACTCGTCCTCGATCTCGGCGGCCTCCATCGAGGTGAGGCTCCCGAGTTGCATCCGGACGATGTGGGTGGCCTGCTCCTCGGAGAAGTCGTAGGCCTCCCGCAGCGCCGCTTTCGCGGCCGACCGGTCCTCGCTGTTCCGGATCAGTTCGACGACATCTTCGGCGTTCTCGACGGCCGTCATCCGGCCCTCGAGGATGTGCGCTCGGTCTTCCGCCTCCTGGAGGTCGTACTCGCTGCGCCGCCGGACGACCTCGCGTCGGTGGGAGATGTACTCAGCTAAGGTCTCCTTGAGCGAGAGCACGCGGGGCTGGCCGTCGACCAGCGCGAGGTTGATGACGCCGAAGGTCCGCTCGAGGTGGTTCTCGAGCAGTTTGTTCTCGACGACCTCCGCGTTCGCGCCGCGTTTGAGTTCGACGACGACGCGGACGCCGTTGCGGTCGGACTCGTCGCGCAGGTCGGAGATGCCCTCGATCTCGCCCTCGTTGACGTCCTCGGCGATCCGCTCGACGAGGCGGGCCTTGTTGGCCTGGAAGGGGAGTTCGGTGATGACGATGCGCTCGCGGTTCGACTTCCACTCCTCGACTTCGAACTCGGCGCGGACCCGAATTCGACCGCGGCCGGTCTTGTAGGCGGAGTAGATGGCGTCCCGGCCGACGATGTTCGCGCCCGTCGGGAAGTCCGGCCCCTTGACGTGCTCCATCAGGTCGTCGACGGTCGCGTCGGGGTCGTCGATCAACTCGATCGTCGCGTCGATGACCTCTCCCAGATTGTGCGGCGGGATGTTCGTCGACATCCCGACCGCGATCCCGGAGGAGCCGTTCACGAGGAGGTTCGGGAACGCCGCCGGCAACACGTCGGGTTCCTGCAGGCGGTCGTCGTAGTTCGACGAGAAGTCGACCGTGTCCTTGTCGATGTCCTCGAGCAGTTCCTCGGCGAGCGGGGCCATCCGCGCCTCTGTGTATCGGGGCGCGGCGGCCGGGTCGCCGTCCATCGAGCCGAAGTTCCCCTGGCCGTCGACCAGCGGATAGCGCATCGAGAAGTCCTGGGCCAACCGAACCAGGGTATCGTAGATCGCGCTGTCGCCGTGGGGGTGGTAGTCACCCATCGTCTCCCCGACGATCGAGGAGGACTTGCGGTGGCTGCTCCCGGAGGAGACGCCCATCTCGTGCATCGCATAGAGGATGCGCCGGTGGACGGGCTTGAGCCCGTCGCGGACGTCGGGGAGGGCGCGACCGGCGATGACGCTCATCGCGTAGTCGATGTAACTCTGCTCCATCTCGTTTTCGATACGGACGTTTTCGACTGACCGTGCCTCTACGTCCGTCGGATCGGGTACGTCTGAACTCATGTCTCTCGTAAACTCGCTATATGTCGATCCACTCTGCTTCCGGCGCGTGGTCCTTGATGAACTGCTTGCGGGGTTCGACGGCGTCGCCCATCAGGACGGAGAACATCTTGTCCGCCGCGGCCGCGTCCTCGATCGTGATCTGTTTGAGGATGCGGTTATCGGGGTTCATCGTCGTGTCCCAGAGCTGTTCGGGGTTCATCTCGCCGAGGCCCTTGAACCGCTGGACCTGCGTCGCGCTCCCGTCGCACTTCTCCTCGATGATCTCGTCGCGTTCCGCTTCGGTCATCGCATCGTAGGTTTCGCCGCGATACCGGATGCGGTACAGCGGCGGCTGGGTCGCGTAGACGTAACCGCCCTCGAGCAGCGGACGCATGTGCCGGTAGAAGAACGTCAACAGCAGCGTCCGGATGTGCGCGCCGTCGACGTCGGCGTCCGTCGCCATGATGATCTTCTTGTAGCGGACATCCTCGACGTCGAACTCGTCGCCGATTCCCGCGCCGATTGCGGTGATCATGTTCCGGATTTCGTCGTTCTCGAGGATTCGGTCCAGGCGGTGCTTCTCGACGTTGAGAATCTTCCCCTTGATTGGGAGGATGGCCTGGAAATCAGGGTTTCGGGCCTGCTTTGCGCTGCCGCCCGCGGAGTCACCCTCCGCGATGAACAGTTCCGCTTCGTCCGGATCTTTGGTCTGACAGTCGGCCAGTTTGCCGGGCAGGGAAGTCGAATCGAGCGCCGATTTCCGGCGCGTCAGTTCCTCGGCCTTCTGGGCGGCCATCCGGGCTTTGGCCGCCTCGACGGCCTTCATGACGATCGCCTGGGCGGTGTCGGGATGTTCCTCGAAGTAGGTGCCGAGTCCCTCGTGCATGGCGCTCTCGACGATCCCGCGGACTTCGCTGTTGCCGAGTTTCGTCTTCGTCTGGCCCTCGAACTGGGGATCGGGGTGTTTGATCGAGATGACCGCGGTGAGTCCCTCCCGGATGTCCTCGCCGGTGAGATTGTTATCGAGATCGGAGAGCAGGTCGTTCTCGTTGGCGTAGTCGTTGACCGTCCGGGTCAGCGCGGTCTTGAACCCGGTGAGGTGGGTCCCGCCCTCGCGGGTGTTGATGTTGTTCGCGAAGGCGTGGATCGACCCCTGTAGCTCCTGGGTGGCCTGCATCGCCACTTCGATCTGGACGTTCTGGTCCTCGTCCTCGAAGTAGATGGTGTCGTCGTGCATCGCCGAGCGCGTCTCGTTCAGATACTTGACGAACTCGCGGATGCCACCGTCGTACTCGTAGGTCTCGGAAACGGGTTCGCCCTCGTCGTCGTCCTCGCGCTCGTCGCGGAGCGTGATGCGGACGCCCGAGTTGAGGAAGGCCAGTTCCCGAAGCCGGTTCGAGAGCGTCGAGAACGAAATCTCGCCCGTCTCGAAGATGCCGGTGTCGGGCCAGAACCGGATCTGGGTGCCCGTTTCCTCGTCCGGTTCCATGTCGCGGACGCGCTCCATATCGCCGACGGGTTCGCCGCCTTCGAAGGCGTGGCGGAAGACGCCGCCGTCGCGCTTGACCTCGGCCTCGAGTCGCTGAGAGAGGGCGTTGACGACGCTCACGCCGACCCCGTGGAGGCCGCCGGAGACCTGATAGGACTTGTTGTCGAACTTGCCGCCGGCGTGGAGGACGGTCAGAATGACCTCGAGTGCGGGGCGGTCGTATTCTTCGTGTGTGTCGACGGGGATGCCGCGGCCGTCGTCGGCGACGCTCACCGAGCCGTCTTCGTGGATGGAGACGGTGATGTCGTCGCAGTGGCCGGCCAGTGCCTCGTCGATCGAGTTGTCCACCACTTCGTAGACGAGATGGTGGAGGCCTCGAGAATCGGTAGAGCCGATGTACATCGCCGGTCGCTTTCGCACAGCCTCCAGGCCTTCGAGGACCTGAATCTGTCCGGCGCCGTACTCGCTTTCCTGGGACATGTAAAACCTGCTTTCGGGTAGCGCCCCTGCCCTAATAAAAGTCACGTGTACGCGCGCGAGCGCGAGCAGTCGGGCGGCCGAGGCGGCGGTCCACTACCCGTCGAAACGGCCTAGATAACCGCGTCGAAGTCGTTGTGGCCCTGGATGTCGACGCCCTCGTCCGTGACCTCGGCGAGGAAGACGCCGTTGCCGGAGCCGGTGTCGCGCTCGACGGCGCTCTTGATGGCTCGAGCCGCGACCGTCTGTGCCTCGTCGAGCGAGAGGTCGTCGGCGTACTCGTTCTCGAGGAGGCCGTATGCTAGCTGCATCCCGCTGCCGGTGACCGTGTAGTCGTCGGCCATCACGCCGCCGGCGGGGTCGATACTGTAGACGTGGCTGCCCTCGCTATCGACGCCGCCGAGGATGGGATTGATCGCTCGGAACGGGCCGCCGCGGGCGAAGTTGCCCGCGAGCGTCGCGAGCGCCTCGATCGGCATCGTCTCGCCGCGACGGGATTCGTAGAGGTTGACCTCAGCGCGCAGCGTTCGGATGAACGACTGTGCGCCGCCGACCGAGCCGACCAGCGTCAGCGCGCCGGTGGGGTGGATCTGCTCGACCTTCTGGACGTCCTTGTTCGAGACGAACCGCCCGCCGAGGCTGGCGCGCATGTCCGTCGCGATGACGACGCCGTCGTCGGTCGTGATGCCGATCGTCGTCGTTCCCGTGGAGTTGACGTTCTCGCCGTAGTCGTCGCTCTGGTTGCCGTCGGGGAGCGAGCCCAGTTCGGGTTCGTACGGCGACGGGTCGTCGTTGCCCTGCGGCGTCGACGGCTGGGTCCAGTTATTCATCGGTCTCCTCCTCCGTCTCGTCGATCTCCGCGAGGATCGACTCGAGATGGTCGGTCTCGACCGAGTGGAACGACTCGTCCTCGGTCGTGATCGTCGCGACGTCGACGTCTTCGGCATTGACGACCCCGTCTTCGGGTTCGCTGAGCGCGCTCACGGCGAGTTCGATGCCGCCGTCGACGTCGAGGTCTTCGCGGTAATTCTCCTCGAGGTAGCCCTGAATGGTGTCGCGGTCGCCGCCGATGGCCGCCGCCTTCCACTCGTAGTCCGTCCCCGAGGGGTCGGTCTCGAACAGTTTCGGCTCGCCGGCGTCGATTCCGCCGACGAGGAGGGCGACGCCGAACGGGCGAGCGCCGCCCGTCTGCGTGTACTCCTGAATGTGATCCGTGACCGCTCGCGTCAGCGTCTCGACGCCGATCTGCTGCCCGTAGCGGAGCTGTTCGCCCTGCGCGCGACGACGGGCGAGGTCGACGAGCTGGCGCGCGTCGGCGACGTGGCCGGCGCTCGCGACGCCGATGTGGTCGTCGGTCTTGTGGATCTTTTCGACGCTCTCGCGCTCCATGAGCGGCGAGCTAACCTGTCGATTCGCGGCGAGGACCACGCCGTCGGGCGTGCGGAGACCGACGCTCGCGGTTCCGCGTTTGACGGCCTCGCGGGCGTACTCGACCTGATAGAGACGTCCGTCCGGGGAGAAGATGGTGATCCCCCGATCGTACGCCTGCTGATTGGATTGTCCTTGCATTAGTCTTCACCTCGGGTAAGGGATAGACATTTATAGGCCTTCTTCTGAAGGCAACTTCGTGTGTACTCTTCCCTTCGCCCCGGATTCCCAAGAAGGTGATGTCGGCACTCGTTGTCGCTCTGTGGCCGTTCCGTCGTCCGAGAGTGTCCGCTGGACTCACGTGTCGCACTCGGTAAATACCGAATTACTCGAGCCGGCTATTCGAGAGGTCGTCTGCTATCTCAAGCTTTCCGCTCAAACAAGTCCCAGTCCTTGCTTCAGGTACAGGATTCCGTACCACAGTACACAGGTAAAATCCGCCCGGCTGAGCCGACTCGAGGCCCGCGACCGGTGTGGCCTCGAGGGGCCAGACACCTGCGACTTTTCGGAAGACTACCATACATGGAAGACCACTGTACCGCGGTCGATGTCCCCGTCGAATCGGTGACCGAAACCATTCTCAAACGCGGGCTCGGGCTCCACCTCCCGGCGACGTTCTTCGGGGCCGGGTCCGCTTCCGCGCTGAGAGGACCCGACTGGCAGTCCGGATATCGCTCGTCGAAGTCCCTCCCGCCGTCGACCGACTGCCGATCGACGGCGTCCGAGCCGTCCGCTCGAGGCGCAGCGACCGCCGGAGTCGCGCTCGAGCCTCGGAGTGATCGCGCATGAGCAGCGAGTCGGCCTCGGCGTCGGCCTTCGTCAAGGCCATCCCCGGCGGTGAAACGATACACGGGGCGCTCTACAGATACGGGCTGGGAATCATGTTCGCTGCGAACGTGTTCGGAGCGGGGTCAGTCTATATCCTCGCCGACACGGGTGCGAACTTCGCGTACTCCCTGTTGTGGGTACTCCCGCTCGCGTTCCTCATCGATATCGCACTGCACGACATGAGCGCCCGACTCGCCGTCGCCGACGAACCCCTCGCCGATTATATCCTCGACGCCGTTCCGATCGGGGGTCGACCGCTCCTCATCGGAGTCTCGCTGATGTCCGCGCTGTGGGCCGTGTCGAACTACGCCGTCGCCGGAGCGGTACTCGCCTGGCTCGTTCCGTTCTTCGACAACGTGCTTGTCGGCATCGTACTCGCGGCCGGGTTCGGCATCGCCATCGTGCAGATGAAGGTCTACGATCGGATCGAAGCGGTTATCGCCGTGATGGTGTTCTCCGTATTCGGTTCGTACGGACTGCTCCTCGCGGGGCTCGACGTTCCGTGGCAATCCGTAGCGGCGGGGCTCCAGCCGGCGCTTGCAACCGATATCGGCTACCTGACTGCGGTCATCGCCCTGCTGGGGACGACGGTCTACTGGCCGAACTTCTTCATCCAGTCGAGCATCCAGCCGACGAAGGAGTGGTCGAACATCTGGGATTACCGCCGAGACAACGCCGCCGGAATCGCGACGACGCTCACCATCGGCAGCTTCGTGATGATCGTCTCGGCAGTCACCCTCTCCGAGGGGGACATGACGCTGACCGGGCCCGGCGTCCCGCTCGCGGAGATTATCGGCCAGGGTGCACTCGTCCTGTTCATGGTCGCGGTGCTCTGTGCCACCATCACGTCGGCGACCGGAACGCTGTTCGGTGCCGGGTTCATCATTCCGCAGTCGCTCGGGCGACACACGGTCTTCGGTGATACCGCGTTCCGACGAACGGTCATCGCACTGGTCGTCCTCTCGGCTGCGACTGCCCTGCCGATGCTGATATACACTGGATTCGGTCCCGTCGAGATGGCGATCATCATGCCGGCCGTCAACGGCGCGGTCGGGCTTCCCCTGACCGTCTTCGCCCTCATCGGTGCCGTGAACAGGTACTACGACATCGAATGGTACGAGAACGCCGGGTTCCTGGCCGCGGGGATCGTCCTGCTGATCGGGAGCCTCATGACGGTCCAGTCGCTCTACGAGACGATCGTAACCATTCTCTAACCGCGAACTAACTTCTCTAACCGCGAACGGACGACACCGGTTTGGTGAGCACGCTAGTTCTGTTCTCCGCTTTAACCGCCCACAACGACCCCAATCGGGTCTGCTCCCCCTATCGATATTCGCTGCCGTGTCAGTAGATCCGCAACCAATCGCGTGATCGCGACCATCCGGACTGCTTTTTCGGTCACGGGAGACAGTGATCCGCGATTTGCTCGGTAGCTGACCGAAAGAACTCGAAATCAGAAGAGTTAGTTCGATCGGCACGGACCACTGGATAACTCCTCTGATTTAATGCTCGGATTGCCCTTCGAACTCTCCCTGGTCCTGTTGCTCGTCTCGATCGCCTTCTTCTCGGGGATCGGCATCACTACCATCGGCCCGGGCGGAATCTTCGTGACGATCGCGCTCTACTCCCTGACGTCGCTGCCCTCGAGTCAGGTCGCCGGCACCGCCCACGCCACGTTCGTCGTCACTGGACTCGTCGGGAGCGCCGCTTACCTCCACTCCGGGGAGATGAACACCGGCGAGAGCCGCACGATCGCGATCGTCCTCAGCGGCGCGAGCATTCTCGGCGCGCTCGTCGGTGCGTACGTGAACACGTTCGTTCCACGCTCGGTGTTCGGGTTCCTGCTCGGCGGCGTCGCGATGGCCGTCGGCGGGATCATCTGTTACCGCGAGCGTCGCGGGTTCAGCCCGATCTACGACCTCGAGCCCCTGACTCGAGGCGGCCGGATCGTCCTGGCGGGACTCGGGTTCGTCCTCGGGGTCTGCAGCGGCCTGCTGGGGATCGGCGGGCCGGTGCTGGCCGTACCAGCGCTGGTACTGGTCGGCGTCCCGATGTTGCTCGCCGTCGCCGTCGCACAGGTCCAGTCGATTTTCATCGCGACGTTCGCGGCGTCGGGCTACTTCCTGCAGGGGAACGTCCTCGTGCCGCTCGCGGTCGTCATCGGCATGCCGCTCCTGTTCGGCGTTGTCGTCGGGTGGCGAGTCGCCTACGCTATCGATCCCGAGAAGCTGAAAGTCGCGCTGGGGGTCGTCCTTCTCGGCGTCGGCCCCTACCTCGCCCTGTGAGCGGCGGACCGGCGCGTCGGATGGAATCGGACTAACGTCGGAGAACCAGACTGAAGGCGATGCGCGTGGACGTCGACACATCCCCATGCCACCGCGGATCCTCGTCCCGTTCGACGATTCCGAACCCGCTCGCGACGCTCTCGAGTATGCGTTCGATCTGTTTCCCGACGGCGAGTTCGTCGTACTGGTCGTCGTCGATACCACCTCGTTGCCGTACATTCCGAACACCACCGACGATGCCGAGACCTCTGACGAGACGCAGGAGCTACTGGCCGACGCCGCTGACTTGCTGACCGAGGCCGAAGCCACCGGCGACGAACGCGGAACCGATGTCGAAACGCGAACGCGACTGGGAACGCCGGCCCAGGAGATCCGCGAGTACGCCGAACGCGACCCCGTCGATCACGTCGTCATCGGCAGCCACGGACGGTCCGGCGTCGCACGGATCCTGCTTGGCAGCGTCGCGGAGGTCGTCGTCAGACACTCGCCGGTGCCCGTGACGGTCGTTCGGTGAGTTCCTGCGGGCTAGATCGGCAGTCCCGCCTCGGACCCTTGCACACACGGGCAGCGCGTTCTTTGCGCCGAGGGAGGTGACGAGCCGAGAACCGCGATGAGCGACTGCGACGGCATGGAGAACCCCGAAACCCCATGGCGGTCCGACGTCACGGTCGTGTTGCTGTCGGTTTCGGTGACAGTGGCACACTCCGGCAAAATCCACTTATCCCCTGTTCTGGTACAGTGGTCCGATGCTTCCGCTCGTCGCGATAGTGCTCGCTCTCGTCGTCGGTGCGGTGATTCTCGAGGCCGTGTCGTATCGAGCGCTCGAACGGATCCCTTCGGTCGCCACCGAGGAGTTCCCCGAGATCGATCGGGAGTTACTGGGAAAATTCAGTAGCTTCGATCCCGAACTCGGGTGGGTACCCCAGCCCAACCGGGAGAAACAGAAGGACACGGGGGATCACCTTCCGGGCGAGGAGGTCCGGACCACGGTTACGTACTCGACCGACGAGTACGCGAGTCGGGTCTGCCCGGCGAAGGAACGCGATCCCGACGCCGACCACACGGTCTCGACCTACGGTGACTCCTACTGTTTCTGCCGGGAGGTCGACGACGACGAGACCTTTCAGAACTATCTCGCACAGGAGCTCGACACCCACGTCGCCAACTACGGCGGCGGCAACTACGGTCTCGACCAGGCCCTTATGCGCCTCAAGCGTCAGTACCCGGACGATCCGACCGACCACGTCTTCATGGTCGTCACCGCCTCATCGATCGCGCGCATCCTCAGCGTCTGGAAACACTATCAGGAGTTCGGCAACATTCTCGCGGTCAAACCCCGCTACGTCCTCGAGAACGGCGACCTCGAGCGCGTCGAGAGTCCCGTCGACGAGAAGGAGGAACTGCTCGACCTCGAGTCGAAGGCCGACTTCCTCCGGGAGTACGACTTCCACTACGACCACTGGTTCAGGCCCCACTTCGCGACGCGGCCGTACACGGCGGACTTCCTCGAGAAGAACGAACACCTCCGGTACGCCGGTTATACGGCCGGGAAGGAACTCGAGCGCCGCCTCGGCCGGTCGGTTCCGGGAGTCGACTTCGATCTGGCCCAGACCCAGTCGGCGCTGCGACTGGAGCAGCCCCGCGTGCGGTACCACGAGCGGCTGTTCGATACCCACGAGGACCTCTTCGACGCGCTCATCCAGGAGTTCGTCGACTACGCGGACGAGCAGGACTTCGAACCGACCTTCGTGATGGTTCAGCAGCTTCGGTACGCGACGTACGAGTCCGAACACGGCCCGATCTACGGCGACTTGATGGATCGACTCGACGAACGCTACGACGAACTGACGACGATCGACATGGCGACCCATCTCTCGCCCGACGACGGCGACGTCGAGTCGCTGTACGTCGAGCGCGGGGAGGGCGGTCACTACAGCCCCGAAACGAACGCCGAAATCGCGAACGTGCTGGCCGAGGTCGTCGAGCGTCGGGCAATCGTGGAATGAATCCCGTCTACCTCGTCGCCGGGATCGTCCTCCTCGCGGGTGCAATCGTAGACATCCTCTGGACGACCCTCTGGGTCGACGGGGGATCCGGTCCGATTTCCGGCCACCTGACGACCGCTATCTGGCGCGGTCTCCGGATCGTGACGGGGGATCACAACAGGGCCCTCAGCCTCGCCGGGCCGATCATCCTCACCGCCACGCTCGCGATGTGGATCGGGCTCATCTGGATCGGTTGGACGCTCATCTTCGCGAGCGAGTCGATGGCCGTGGTGAACTCGCGCACCGGCGGCCCCGCCGACTGGTGGGGGCGATTCTACTACGTTGCCTATACGATGTTCACCGACGGTAACGGCGACTACACCCCGGTGTACGGCGGTAACGTCTGGGAGGTTGCCAGCGCGTTCACGACGGCCTCCGGCATGGCCTTCGTCACGCTCGGGGTCTCGTACGTGCTCACCGTCCTCGGGGCCGTCTCCGACAAACGCTCCTTCGCCAGTACCGTCACGGGACTGGGAGATCGAAGCGAAGCGCTCGTCCGAACGGGCTGGACCGGCGAGGATTTCCAGGGCCTCGAGTTGACCGTCGAGTCGCTCGCGTCGGAACTGAGCATGCTCGCCGAACAGCACAAATCCTATCCCATCCTCCACTACTATCACAGCGAAGACGGCGAGCAAGCCGCCGCCGTCGCCGTCCCCATCCTCGACGAAGCGCTCATGCTCTTTCGGTACGGAATTCCGGACGACCAGAGCCTCGATCCCGCGATCATCGCAACCGGTCGCTCGAGCGCACAGAGTTTCCTCGAGACGCTCGACGAATCGTTTATCGAACCCGAGCCGGCCGTCCCACGCGCGCCGGATCTCGGTCGGCTACAGGAGGACGACATTCCGACCGTCTCCGACGAAGAGTTCGCCGAGGCCCTCGCGGAGGTGACCGATCGACGCCGTCGCCTGCTCGCCGTGGTCGAAGCTGACGCGTGGGAGTGGCCGCCGCTCGAGGAGTGAAACGGGCTGCTGTCCCGCGTATCGGCGCACTCGCATGGCGGGTCTCGAGTGCGCCGGAACTGACTTCCAGTCGTCCGTCCGAGCAGGACCGAGAGTCATCGTGAGCAGGGTCGAGATTCATTGCGTTCGCAGTCACCCGATCTAGTATGGAGGAGTACGACTTTCTCGTCATCGGCTCCGGCTCCGGTCTCGACGTGGCGAACGCGGCGGCGAACCAGGGACAGTCGGTCGCGGTCGTCGAGAAGGGGCGGCTCGGCGGTACCTGTCTCAACCGCGGCTGTATCCCGTCGAAGATGCTGCTGTACCACGCCCACGTCATGGAGACGATCGAGCGTGCCGGCGAGTTCAAAATCGACGCCACGGTGAACGACGTTCGGTTCGCCGACATCGTCCGGGAGGTGACCGAGGATGTCCACGGCAGTTCGGACTCCATCCAGCGCGGTCTCAGCTCGTCCGACCGCCACGAACTGTACGAGGCGGAGGGTCGGTTCGTCGACGACCGAACGCTCGAGCTCGTCGGCGGAGATCACGACGGCGAGCGCCTCTCCGCGGACACCGTCCTCGTGGCGGCGGGCACGCGGCCGGCGATTCCACCGATCGACAGCATCGATACTGTCGACTACCTCACCAGCACCGAAGCACTCCAGTTGGAAACCCCGCCGGATCACCTCGTCATCGTCGGCGGCGGCTACATCGCCGCCGAACTGGCACAATTCTTCGGCACGTTCGGCAGCGACGTGTCCATTATCGGCAGACGGCCGAACTTGCTCCCCGACGCCGACGAGGAAGTGGCCGCAGCGTTCACCGAACGCTACGCCGACCGGTTCGACGTGTACACCGGCTACAAAGCGACCGCCGTCTCCGGAGACGACGATTCGATCACCGTCGAGGCACAACCCTTCCCCGAGCCGGACGGCGACGCGGCGAGCGAGGTTGATCCCATCTCCGTCACCGGCGACGAACTGCTCGTCGCGGCCGGTCGCGTTCCCAATACCGACACGCTAACCGTCGAGGCTGCCGGTATCGAAACCGATCAGGCCGGGTTCGTGCAGACGGACGAGTACCTGCGGACGACCGCGGACGGCGTCTGGGCGCTCGGCGACATCGTCGGCGAATACTTGCTGAAACACAATGCGAATCACGAGGCGCAGGCGGTCGCACGTAATCTATTTGGCGACGAACTCGAGCCGGTCGACTACTCGGCGATGCCCTTCGCCGTCTTCGCCTCCCCGGAGGTCGCCGGCGTCGGGCTGACCGAACAGGAGCTACGCGCTGCAGACCGGGAGTACGCGAAACGCACCTATCGCTACGAGGAGACGGCCCGCGGGAGCGCGATGAAGGCTGAGGGATTCGTCAAGCCACTCATCGACTTCGAGGGCGAGATCCTGGGTTGTCACATTATCGGTCCCGAGGCGTCGAACCTGATTCAGGAGGTCGTCGTGGCGATGACGGCCGGCTCCGGGACGATACGGGACATCAGGGAGTCCGTTCACATTCACCCCGCGCTCTCCGAGGTCGTTCAGCGCGCGTTCTCCGGGCAATTCACTCGGGGAGGCGGGCACGACCACAGTCACGGCCACGACCACGATCACTGAAACCAGCCGTTAGTGAATCGAGACTCGGTCGGCGTTTCCGATCCGCGCGACCGTTTGTTCCACTGTAATTCCGCAGGCGGCGGATTTGCGTCCGTTGCACACGACCGCATTCCCCTTTTGTGAACCCGCGACCGAATACTGCCCGTAATGACGAAAGTAGCGATTATCATTCTGGCGGGTACCGAATCACACAGCGACCTCGGCCGTCTCGTCAATGGACTCGAGGCAGCGAAGGAGTTCTCCGAGAACCCCGAGGACGACCTCGAGCTCATCTTCGACGGTGCCGGGACCCAGTGGATCCCGGAACTGGAAGACGAGGAGCACGACTACCACGATCTCTACCAATCCGTCAGCGACGAGGCCGCAGCCTGCGACTACTGTTCCGGCGCGTTCGGTGTAGACGAAGCGGTCGACGACGCCGGCGTCGTTACCATCGACGACAACGACGGTCACCCGAGCATTCGCTCGATGATCAACGACGACCACGAGATTGTCACCTTCTAATCGAGGTTCCGAGCCGGCAGCGGCCTCTCGTCTTCACCTCGAACCGCTGAAAAACCCCGTGTAGATTCACTTTCACTCCGGTAGCACACACCTTTTAGCCTCCCCGTTAGTAAGGGACAACGATGACGTCGTTACAGTCGACACTCGGTGACGAGCCGGGGATCGCCGAGGAGCTGGCAGAAAGCCAGCAGTCGATCTCCATCGCCGAGTTCTTCGAGAAGAACAAGCACATGCTCGGCTTCGACAGCGGCGCTCGAGGCCTCGTCACGGCCGTCAAGGAGGCCGTCGACAACGCCCTGGACGCCGCCGAGGAGTCGGGCATTCTCCCGGACATCTACGTCGAGATTCAGGAAGCCGGCGACTACTACCGCCTGATCGTCGAGGACAACGGTCCGGGACTCACGAAAGAAACGCTGCCGAAGGTTTTCGGGAAGCTCCTCTACGGCTCTCGCTTCCATGCACGCGAACAATCCCGCGGTCAGCAGGGGATCGGTATCTCTGCCGCCGTTCTCTACGCCCAGCTGACGAGCGGGAAACCCGCGAAGATCACCAGTCGAACCCAGGGCTCGAGCGAGGCCGAGTACTTCGAGCTCATCATCGATACCGACGAGAACGAGCCCGAGATCAGCGTCGAGGGAACGACCTCCTGGGATCGGCCCCACGGAACGCGCATCGAACTCGAGATGGAAGCCAACATGCGCGCCCGTCAGCAGCTCCACGACTACATCAAGCACACGGCGGTCGTCAACCCCCACGCCCGCCTCGAGCTGCGCGAACCACAGGAACACTTCAAGTTCGAGCGGGCGACCGACCAGCTGCCCGAGGAGACCGAGGAGATCCGCCCGCACCCCCACGGCGTCGAGCTCGGCACCGTCATGAAGATGCTGACGGCGACGGACTCCCAGACGGTTTCGGGATTCCTGCAGGAGGAGTTCACCCGCGTCGGGAAGAAGACCGCGGAGTCGGTCATCGACGAGTTCCGCGACCGCCACTTCGGCCGCGAGATGCGCTGGCGGCCGCCGGCGAGCCACGAGGGAATCGATCTCCACGCCGCAGTGGAGGACGCGACCGCGAACAAGGGCCACGACGCGACGGCTGCGTTCGCCGATTCCATCGCCGACGCAGTCACCGATTCTGACCGAATCGCTCACCACGAACTGGTTGCGGCCGTCGAATCGGCCGCCGACGCGGTCGAGGACGATCACGGAACGACGTTCGGCGACACCGTCCGCGAAAACGCCGTCGAGGCCGTCTGGCTCGAGCTGATCGACGCCGTCGGAGCGGACGGGAAGACGGCAGCAGACGCAGGGGACGGCGAGGACGGGACCGGGTCCGACGGCGAGTCGCGGCTGGTCGCCGATCTGTACGACCTCGCGGACGACGCGACGAGCACCCGCAAGGACGACGAGGTGATTCACGCCTTCGCCGACCGACTCACGGCCAAGTTCGAGGACGAACACGCGGACGAGAACGTTCGCCACCGGCTCACTCACAAGCGACTCCGAGCGCACGTCGATCGAGCCGCGGATCTCACCGAGGAGTACGACGACGTTTCCTTCGGCGAGACGGCCCGCGAGAACGTCATCGAAGCCATCTGGAGCGTCATGGCGACCGTCCCGGACGATCCGCCGCTGGTTCGCGAACTGAACGGCGACCGCGACGCCACCAGCAACCTCGTCGACGCGATGCGCGCGACCGACATCATGGCGCCGCCGACGCGGTGTCTCGCGCCCATTTCCGAGGATCTCATCACTGCCGGCCTCGAGAAGGAGTTCGACGCCGAGTTCTATTCGTCCGCGACGCGCGACGCCGGCGTTTCCGGCGGGGATCCGTTCATCGTCGAAGCGGGGATCGCCTACGGCGGCGAGCTCGAGGCCGACGGAACCGGCCAAGTTATGCGCTTTGCGAACCGGGTCCCGCTGGTCTACCAGCGCGGTGCCTGTGCGACGACGGACGTCGTCAAGTCGATCGGCTGGCGCAACTACGGGCTCGACCAGCCCGGCGGCTCCGGCCTGCCCAACGGGCCGGTCGTGATCATGGTCCACGTCGCCTCGACGAACGTTCCCTTCACCAGCGAATCGAAAGACGCCGTCGCGAACGTTCCCGAGATCGAAGACGAGATCGAACTCGCCATTCGAGAGGCGGCCCGAGAGCTCAAGAGCTTCCTCAACAAGCGCCGGTCGATGGAAAAGCGTCGGAAGAAACAGAACGTCCTCGGGAAGATCCTCCCGGAAATGGCCACGAAAGTCGCCGAGGTCACCGGCCGTGACGAGCCGGACATCGACGATGCCATCGCACGCATCATGAACAACGTCCTCGTCGAACGCGAGGTCGAAGAAAACGGTGACGGAACGGTCGTCTCCGTCGTCGTCGAGAACAACTCGGGGACGAACGAGTCCCTCGAGGTGACCGACATCGTTTCGGTCGAGCCGACGAACCTCTCCGACGGGGCGACCGTCGTCGAGATGGACGGCGAGTGGTTCATCACGTGGGAACCCGAGGTCTCGAGCGACGACGAGGCGGCACTCGAGTACGAGGTACCCGAGGACGCGACGTACGATCTGGACGTCAAGGGCGTCGAGAGCGAGAAGCTGACGGTGAAATCATGAGCACGGACGATAACCAGCAGGCACGAGAGCAGTTGATCGATCTCGCGGCGCAGTTTTACGACCAGTTCGAACTGGGCGAGATTCCCCACATGTCCGTGCCGACGCGGACGAAGAACAACATCGAGTACGACGAGGACATGTCCGTCTGGGTCTACGGCGACCGCGAATCGACCCGATCGGCGAACTCCGTCCGGGGCGCGCGCAAGCTCCTGAAGGCGATCTACACCATCGAGTTCCTGTCCGATCAACTCGAGCAAGATCGCTCGTCGACCCTGCGTGAACTCTACTACCTCTCGGAGAGCTGGGACAACGACGAGGCCCAGTTCAACGATCAGGATGAGTCGAACGGCATGATCGAAGACCTCGAGATCGTCTCGGGGGTCACCCGCGAGGACTTCCACATGCGCCCGGAGGAGTCGGGTGCGACGATCATGGGACCGCTGCACCTCATCGAACAGACCCGTCGCGGCGAACGCGAGATCCACTGTCAGGAGGACGTCGGCGAGGGCGGCTACCAGATTCCGAACAACCCGGACACGATCGAGTTCCTCGACAGCGACGCCGACTTCATCCTCGCGGTGGAGACCGGTGGGATGCGCGACCGGCTGGTCGAGAACGGGTTCGACGACGAGTACAACGCCCTGATCGTCCACCTCAAGGGCCAGCCTGCACGCGCGACCCGCCGGATCACCAAGCGGCTCCACGACGAACTCGACCTTCCCGTCACCGTCTTTACAGACGGCGACCCGTGGTCGTACCGGATCTACGGCTCCGTCGCCTACGGCTCGATCAAGTCCGCCCATCTCTCGGAGTATCTCGCGACCCCCGAGGCGGACTTCATCGGCATCCAGCCCTCCGACATCGTCGAGTACGAGCTGCCGACCGACCCGCTCTCGGATTCGGACATCAACGCCCTCGAGAGCGAACTCGAGGACCCGCGCTTCCAGACCGACTACTGGGAGGAACAGATCGAACTACAACTCGATCTCGGGAAGAAGTCCGAACAGCAATCGCTGGCGTCTCACGGGCTGGACTTCGTGACGGATACGTATTTGCCCGAGCGGTTGGACGATATGGGCGTCCTGTAGCGAGGCTCCCAACTCGGAACGGATCTTGACCGGAGTGACCGACGTCTCCGCGTTTTTACACCGTACTGAGGCTCGCGCTCGAGGAGAGTCACTCCAGTTTGCGCAGTATGGTGTCCCGGTTCGGCCGTGGTCCCGATTCCGCGGACGACGTGAGCGGGCGATCGTAACGGAACCGGCCATTCGTCACGGCTCTCGTTGGACCGAGTTGTTTAGTATAGCAGCCAGCACGGTTCGTTCGAAATCGAGAGTTCAGTCGTCGTGTCAGCCGATGAGTCCGAGCCGAACCGCTGCTCCCATCGCACCGAAGAGGAGCACGAGAACGAGGCTGACGACGTAGTAGGCGTGCCAGGCCCGCGACGGGCGGAACGGCTCGGGCAGGTTCTTCTCGACGACGTACCAGTTGGCCGGATAGAAGAAGATCTCCGTGACCGCGAGGACCGCGGCGACGTAGAGCAACAGCGTCAGCGGGATCTCGCCCAGCGCGACGACCATCGCGCTGCTGACGACGACCACGCCGAGGACGACCAGTTTCCGTACTCGTTCGCTGTCGATATCGTCGTTCTCGAGTGCCATCGGAAGAATGTCACCGGTGGCGCGCGCAGCGCCGTCCAGTAGCGTGATGACGGTCGAATACAGCGCGGCGAACCCGCCGAGCAGCATGGCGTAATACGACCACTCCCCGAACGAATCGCGTAGAATGTTGCCGATCGCAAAGGCGAGGTTCGCGTCCGTCGGCGGTTCCGGATAGAGGACGTTCGACGCCAGCACGACCATCGCGACGATCAACAGGAAACTAAACACGTAGCCGATGTTGAAGTCCCGGCGACCGGTTCGGATCCACGCACGGATGTAGTCGTGGTGCTTCGGGTCGTCGGGATCGAGTCCCTTCTCCTCGAGTTCGCTCGCGCCTTCGTCTTTCGCCATGCTCCAGCTACCGATCAGGATGCTCGTACTGAAGCCGGTCGGTGCGAAGCCCGCGGCGGCGGCGAACAGTGCGATGAACACCGGGCCGGTCAGGTCGGGCACCGCGAAGGCCGTCTCGAGGACGACGTCGCCCGAGGGCGGACCGACGAGGACACCGAGCAGGACGAGGACGCCCAGCGCGATGGTAAACGCGATCAGGGCCGTCTCGAGCAGGCTATAGCGAGACGCTGCGACGAGCAGTCCAGCGCCACCGACGAAGACGATGTACGCGATGGTAGCGGTGAACCAGCCGGGGGTCAGTGCGGCGACGAACGCGGCCGTGCTCATCCCGACGCTGGCCGTGATGAACGTGTACATGCCAGTAAACACCAGGATCGTTACCCACAGCGCCCAGTTCTTGGGACCGGGAAGCTGATCGTAGGCCTCGATCGGGTTCGCGCCGACGCCGTAGTTGTAGCGGATCCCGAGTTCCCAGGCGCCGTACTTCGCGGCGTAGATGAGGCCGAACATCCAGATCGCCACGAGTCCGAACGTTCCGCCGAGAGTGGGAGCCAGCACGATGTGACTCCCGCCGATGCTGATCAGCGCCCACAGCATCGACGGCCCGAAGTGTTCCCTGAAAAAGCCGCGCCAGTCCCGTTCCGGATACTCGAGGTCCGCCCCGGAAACGTTCGTCGCCCCTTCACTGCCCATCGCGATCACCGATCACAGGTGTCGCCATCTCGGTTTCCGAAACCGGCGAGATAGGGAGGTTCGTCGCATTTACTGTGCCAACGCGAATCATAGGTGTCGAAGAATTCCCCAGCCACCACTTATATCGTGCGAATCGCCGAGGGCAACCGCTTCTTGCATGGAGGACAACACCCACATCACCGGGATGACGGAGTCGACATACTTTCCCGTCGCTCTCGTCGGGAAAAGCGACCGGTTTGGTGGCGAGTCCCTGTGACTGCAGGTACAACCGGTTCCCGTCTGTGGAGAGTGCTATCATCTAGACTGGTATGTCCGACGACAAAGACAGCGAACAGCCGATGCACAGTGATCCGGACAAGGAGGCGATCGACGAACCCACGACCTCCAGCGCGCAGGAAGCCGACGAGACCGCGTGGATGATGAAAGAGGGCGTCACGATCGGTCTCATCGCGATCGGTGCGATGCTCCTGCTCGCACTCGGTCTCCTCCAGGGAACCGGTCTCGTCGACGTCTTGGCACCGATCGCCGACACCAATTTCGGGCAGTGGATCGCGTTCGGCGTGCTGGTGCTCGTCGTCATCGCGGTGTTCGCCTGGTCGCGCGTCGGCGTCTGAACGCCAGCACCGAGCCGCTCCCCTCACTCGTCGAGGACGACCGGAACGCCGCGGTGTGCGACGTCGACGACGAACGCGTCCGCGTCGATTTCGATCGCCGCGAAGGTATCGTAGTGAACCGGGAGCACGAGGTCCGGCTCGAGTCGGTCGGCCAGCGCCGCCGCCTCGCGCCGATCCATCGTAAACGTGCCGCCGATCGGCGGAAGCAAAAGATCGACCGGGACGTCCTCGTGAACCGGGAGGACGTCGGTGTCGCCGGGCCAGAACGCGGTGATGCCGTCGACGGTGACGCCGAAGCCACAGCCCTGCCCCTCGGGATGGTACGGCGTCCCGTTTTCGTCGGTGTGCGGGCCGTCGGGGTCGTTGTACGCCGGCGTCGTGAACAGGTCGAGCGGCCCGAGGACGAACGACTCGTCGGCAGCGACGCGTTCGACCTCGAACGCCAAGTCCTCGGGCCTCTCGTCGACGCGATCGATATCGCCCGCGTCGATCGACTCGTGAACGACGACCAGCGCGTCATCACGGGCGACGCGTCGAATCGACTCGGGGTCGTAGTGGTGATCGTGGGAGACGAGAATCAGGTCGCCGTCGCGAGGCTCGATATCGTCCAGCGCGCCGTATTCTTCGGGGCCAGGGTCCAGATAGACGACTGCGCCGGTTTGGCCCTCGAGGCGGACGGTCGCGAGGCCGAACCAGTCGACGGTCACCGCGTCGAATCGGACGGTCATGTCCGCCCTGTTCCTCGAGCAGGCCGAAAAGTGTTCGACTCGCGCTCGGCCGCGACTTCGTCCGGACCGGGTCAGAGAATCCGAACCGAGTGCTCGAGCGTGCCGACGCCCTCGACTTCGATCTCGATCTCGTCGCCGTCGGAGAGCGGGCCGACGCCCTCGGGCGTGCCGGTCGCGATCACGTCGCCGGGCTCGAGGGTGAGATAGGTCGTGATCTCGGCGATCAGTTCGGGGATCGAGAAGATGAGTTGCTCGCGGGAGCCGTCCTGCTTCGTTTCGCCGTTGACGCGTGTCCGAACGGCGGCGTCCGCGGGGACTTCGTCGGGGGTCGCGAGGACGGGCCCCATCGGCGCGGCACCGTCGAAGGCCTTGCCGCGGATCCAGTTCTGTTCCTGCCGCTGGTCGTCGCGGTTCGAGAGGTCGTTGACGCAGGTGAAGCCCTCGACGACGTCCATCGCGTCGGCTTCGGGGACGTGGCGACACTGCTCGCCGATGACGACGCCGAGTTCGGCCTCGTGGTCGATGCGCTCCTTGCCCGCGGGCAGGGTGACGGTGTCGCCGTGAGCCGCGAGCGCGTTCGGCGGCTTCAGGAAGAGCATCGGTCGGTCGGGCACCTCGGAGTCGAGTTCCGCCGCGTGGTCGGCGTAGTTCTTCCCGATGCAAACGACCTTCGAGGGTTCCGACGGCGGCAGGACGTCGATCTCGTCGCTCTCGAGCGAGTAGCTCTCGTTCGCGAAGTGAACGGTTCCGTTCTCGTACTCGCCGCGGCGAACCGAACCGGCCGGATCGCGAAATCGGACGTATTTCATAGTCGGTGGATGGTCGCAGGGGATAAAAAGGATTGAGAAGGCGGCTCGCTCGAGGGTGTTCGAGCCGGTGGGTCGGTCCGGCAGGGAGGGACGCTACACGTACTCCACGAGCGCCTCGAACGCCTCCCGCGCCGCGCGGTCGGGTTCGTCAGGATAGGTGTAGAGCTCGAGCGTCGCGAACCCGTCGTAGCCGATGTCCTCGAGGGCGTCGAATATCGCTCGGAAGTCGATGTCTCCCTCGCCGGGGATCCGGTGATAGTGCTTTCCGCGGCGGCCGCCGACGATGTCCTCGAGATGGACGCCCGTGATGGAGCCGGCGCTGGCGCGGATGCTTTCGGCCGCGTCCTCGCCGTAGACGGCCGCGTGGCCGACGTCGAGGTTGACGCCCAGCGAGTCCCGCCCCATCTCGTCGATCAACTCGAGCACCTCGTCGGTGTTCTCGATCAGCAGTTCGGGTTCGAACTCGATACCGACCTCGATATCGCGGGCCTCGGCGTAGTCGAGGACCTTGTGGAGCGACTCGCGGAGGGAGTCGCGGGCCTCCTCGGGCGTCGTTCCCGGAAGGGGACGGCCGGTTGCCAGACAGACCGCCGGCGAGTCGACCGTCTCGGCGAGATCGATCGCTCGCTTCGTGTACTCGACGCGCCACTCGCGGGCCTCGTCGTCCGCGCGGATCACGCTCGGCTCGAAAAAGGCCGACGGCGGCGCGTCGTCGTAGTAGCCCATCGCCGTGTTCGCGTTGATATTCGAGACGGCGAGATCGGTGTTCGCGAGGGCCTCGAGCAGCGCGTCTCGATCGGCGTCGTCGAACGCTGGAAAGTAGGCGTGGGGGTCGTCCCCGAGCAGTTCGACGCCGGCGTAGCCGTGGTCGGCGATTCGGCGGACGGCTTCGGGGAGCGAGTGACGGGTGTACGCGTTCGTCGAGAAAGCGAGTTCGACCATCGATCTGGACCTCGTACACCGGAGGGACACTAATTCGTTGGCCCGTCACACTCGAAGCGCGAACAGTGATCGGTCGTATTTGTACAGTGGCACGAAACGAAGTCGTGCGAGGTCGTCACGAGTAGTGCGGGACCGCCGGTCCCGCACACCGTGCGAACGGCCGTTTCGCGGCCGTGAGCAGACGGAGCGAGTGAACCGGCTGAGGAGGGCGTGGAGATTCCCTGTCACCAGTATGAACAGCTCTTTCAAGTAGATCGTAACACGCTTTCTTTATTTAGAAAAACCCGTGCAACTTGCGGCAAGTACAGATCAAGGCCTTCCCGGAGCGGCTATCTACCTATCCAATAGCTGGCAAAAACAGCGTGCTGAGTACGGAGGATGAATTCAGCGACCCTCTATCATTTGTTCCAATCAATTTGTGCTAAATAAGCTGTATTGTTTTCGTCCTCACTCTTTCATTGAAGCGATCCGGGTGAACGAGGATTGAGAGCGGTTGATTGACACTACAGTTTAATCGGCGCTTCGAGCGAGGGATCGGCATCAAGGATCGTAGACAGGGTCGGCTGCACCTGATCAAATTGCTCGGTCGGTTCCACGAGTTGGCGTTCTGGCTCATAGTTTATGAGTCCTTCCGAGACCAACTTCGGGAGGTGGACATGATATAACGAGTGCCGAATCTTTGTTAGCACATCCTCAGCCACCTCTGTAATTGGCGTTTGATGGTTGTACTTGAGGACGATTTTCGTAAGGTCATTGAGCGTTAACGACCGCTGTTCTTCTGTGAACGCCCCAAGTAGGATCCGACGGTGCTGGTGTTGACACAGGTCGAGTACCGAGTCGAAGGCGATAGAATCCTTACTCATTATACGAATGCAGATGGCCAACGGAAATCACGCTGACTTTTTCATATACAAACCAGCTTTAAGCCCCTGATCAGGATCGGACTGTCAGGGCGGGGAGCGTGCTCCCGAGGACGTGCTTGGTCCCCCCTCGGATGCGGGAGCCGACGGCCTGCTGTGAGATGCCGAGTTCCTCGCCGAGGGCTTCCAACGTGACCTCGCGGGGGGACTCGAAGTACCCGTGCTCGTAGGCAAGCACCAGCGCCTCTTGCTGGGTGTCAGTGAGGGCGGCTTCGGTCGCCGTCTCAACCGGCGTCAGTGCGTGTAACTCCGTCAACGTTATCGGAATATCCCGCTCTAGACAACGTTGTTGAAAGGCGGCAATGTCACTTCGGTTATCACCGCGGAGTTCGAACGTCCACTGTTGGTTTGTACCGGTGGCCTCGATCAGTGGAACCTCCGTCTCCCCCAGTACGGTCATCACGTCGTCGTAGTCCAGCGCCCACTCGACGCGTAACAGGTACTCGTCCTCAACAGAGTCAACGAGCCGAATATCCTTCACGCCCGGGTGCTCAGTGAACGCGTTCTCGATGTCGTCAACTTCGGCTCCCCGAACCCAGAAGTAGGGTATCACCACGTCCCGTGCGGGGATAAGTCGCTCCAGTTTGACCGTCACGTTCGGCAGTTGGTGGAACACTGTCCCCAAGGGGAACTGGTCTGACGGAACCGTGAACGTCGCCTCAGTAGCCATCGTCCGTACCGTTGGCTTCCAGTGTAAAGGTCTGCTACTGATCAACTACCGTTCTCGTGATGCCACTGTACCCGAGCGCGTAATCTCTCGGCCTAAGAATCGGTACTAGGTGCATCTTGACCCAAACAGTGGGATCACTGCTACGGTATCCGAGGTCGTTACCAACTCCCTCTATACGTAACATCGAAGACCGAGAAGATGGAAGGATCGACACGCGCTGTGTATCTCGCACGACTTGACGAACCTGGCCCATACGTACCAGAAATTTCGGTGTTCGGTTCGCACATTACTTACCGAGTAGCGTGTCCGCGAATCCCGTCCTCGAGGACAGTGATCAGTACAGGGATGCGTGTATCACCAGCTTGTTCCGGTGTTACTACTCGATCTTGCGTCTGTCCGAATGTGATTTTTCGGGTGAATGAGGGAGTTATCCGTAAGCCCCCTGTTTTTGCTATGAGATCCGTCAATGAGCCAGGAAACCCAAACTGTCACGACCGAAACAGCATTACGGGTAGTGGCAGATCCATGTCGGCGATCAATCCTCACCCAGTTGATCGACAGCGAGGCGACCACGGTTCCGGCGGATACCCTCGTCGATCGCATCTCTCCCGAGATCCCCTCTTCGGAGACCGCTGCAACTCACGCTGACTCCCTTCTGGTCGACGTACACCACATCCATCTCCCAAAACTCGAGGAGGCAAATTTGATCGAGTACGACCCGCGTACGAAAACGATCCGGTATAGCCCGAACGGGCGCGTCGAGAGGGTGCTCCAATTCGTCACCGAAGAGTTAGAATAGGGGACTCGAAACGGCGGTTGCCTTTTGTCCTCGACAGGTCACTAGTTACTATGGTGAGTTTTGAAGAGGAGCAGGCCGAAGCCGAGGCGCTGGAGCGATTGCAAGACCTTGGGCTGTCCCAGTACGAGGCTCAAACACTGATCAACCTCATACGGCTCGGGACTGGAACCGCACAGGACATCACGCGAATCAACGGTGTCCCCCGGACTCGCGTGTACGAATCGGCGGAGCGACTCCACGAGTTGGGACTCATCGACATCCAGCACACGACACCGCGAAAATTCACCGTGACCTCCGAGGAGACGCTCATCCGAATGCTCAACATCAAACGCGAGAACACGATTACCGGACTCGCGGAGTCTCTCGAGGAGATCGGCCCCGCCCAGCCACAACGCGAACAGTTCGGCGTCTGGACGGTCACTGGACGGGAGGCGGTGTCATCCCGCATTGATGAGTTCATCGCCGACGCTGACGAGCAGCTCGTCTACATGACTATCGACGACTTGGTCACCGACGAACACCTCGACAGGCTTCGGGCTGCCGCAGAGCGTGGTGTCGAGATTTACTTGGCGGGGATCTCCGAAGAAGTCGAGGAACGTATTCAGGAGACGATACCGGAAGCTGAACTGTTCGAGACCCTCTGGGAATGGGAGGAGACGCCCGCTGGAAACCTGCTGATCACGGACGAAGAAACGGCGCTCGTGAGCGCGCTCGTGGACGATATGTCCACTAGCGAAGAGATCGAGGAGACGGCGATATGGGGTGCCGGTGAGCGAAACAGTCTCGTCGTCGTCCTGCGGGCGATTTTCACCTGGCGACTCAGCGGGAACCAGCCGTCGTAAGGCTACTCGACGGTTCACTCAGAAAATCACACTACACTCTTATTTCTCGATCCCATACAAAGAGTATGGCCGCAGACCGAGAAGGTGCCGATCAATCTGTCGATGCACGCGAGCCAGTATTCCGCCGAACGTACGATTGGTCGGATACAGCGGCAAGTATGGCCACGATCACTGCCCTCGGAACACTCGAAGAGGTCGATCCGGTGGAACTCTCCGATGTTCTCGGTACCACACTGTACGATTACGTCGATCCCGAAGCGTTAGACACGCTTGTCGCTGCCGAAGAACTCGTCAACCTATCGTTCCTAGTAGACGACTATCGGGTGCAGATCGATGGTGAGGAGTTGACGATTACTCGCCAGTGAGGTCGCTACCGATCTCCTCGCGAGCAGTTCGCACACGTAGTGACCAAATCGGCTATTTCAGTTTCGCGCCGATTCTGAATAAAGAAATCGTACTATCAACGACTGCTTCTTTAAGGTTCTATTGCGACACAGGTTTCCTGCTCACGTGGCCACGAGGAATTTCCACTCCCTCCCCAACCGACTCGGTCGGTCGCGATGCTCCCTCATCCCGTACCACCACATGTGGGTAGTCACGTCACGTCGAAGACGTGCGAGAGACCCACCGCCGGAACGAGAAAGACGCCGGCAGCGAGTCCCCACCGAACTCCGGCCGCGGTGGCGAAGGCCGCGTCGAGTAGCACGAGCCCGAGGACGCACGCCCCGACCGCCGGGCCGACTGTACTCGGTACCGGATCGGCGTACGCGGCTCGCAGGGGCCGACCGACCCACCAGCAGAAGGCGACGGCGAACGCGGTCGCGACTATCGCCTCGAGCGCGGTCGGACTCCCACTCACGAGGAACCAGCCGACGGTGAGCACCGCTGCAACCGCACCCGCAACGGCGACCGCCACGGCAGCCCGGTTGCCGCCCTCGGTCTCTCGAGCCGCCATGAACGTGACGGCGGTGATGTAGCCGGTGACGACCGCGGGAACGGCGAGCAGTCGGAGCGGAAACCCGAGGACCACACCCCCCGCTGCGGTCGTGCCCAGTACGACGTTCAGCCCGCGCGTCGCACCCATCGCGAGGAAGCCGGCCGCGGATCCCTTCAGGAGCCCGTCGTAGGCGACGATGGCGACGGCGACCAGTCCGGCGGCCGCGGCAGCGGGGCCGCCGGCGACGATGAACGCGATCCCGACGGCGACGAACAGCAGCGCGAATCCGAGTCCGAACGCGACGCGTCGGGACACGCGACGGGAGGGTATCGGGCGTTCGGGTCGATCTCGAGCGTCCATAGGCGCGTCGAACGCGTCGTTGAGGGTCGTTCCCCCGGCGTAGAGGCAGACGGAACCGATCGCGAGTCCGGCGACAGTGGCTGGGACGAAATCGGAGCCGGCAACGCCCACCAGTGCGGCTCCGAGGATCACATCCGGCGGCGCGGTGAAGAGGTTCGGCACACGGACCAGTTCGCCGACCGCGCCGAGGGTTGCCCGCAGACTGCGTTCGGGTTTGGTTTCGCTCTCGCCGTCGATTTCGTTCGCCTCCGCGTCTGCGTCCGCCTCTGCGTCTGCGTTCGACCCCGCGTTCCCGTTTCGGTCCGACGACAGCCCGCCGGCCACCCTACGCCCACCCGCGTTCCTCGAGGGAGGCCATCGCCTCCCGTGCGGTCTCGATCGGCGTCTCCTCGTAGGGGTAGAGTTCGACGGTGACGAAGCCGTCGTAGCCGCGGTCCGCGAGTTCGCCGAGGAAGGCGTCGATGTCCATCGCGCCGTCGCCGAGCTGGGTGTGTTCGTGTGTCCGATCGGCCGGGATGTCCTCGAGGTGGTAGTGACTCGTGTGCTCCCAGAGCGGCTCGACGAGTTCGGCCGGATCCTCGCCGACGCAGTAGAAGTGGCCGGCGTCGAAGTTGCACTTCACGCGCTCGGAGTCGACCCGCTCGAGCAGGGCGAGGAACTCCTCGCTCGTCTCGATCAGCAGGTCGGGCTCGGGCTCGACGAGGAGGTCGACGCCGACCGCCTCGGCCGTCGGGATGACTTGCTCGAGGCTGTCGACGAAGGTGTCCATCGCCCACTCGCGCGACTTTCCGTCGGGAATCGGCCCGCCGGGTTCGATCGAGATGTAGGGAAGTCCGAGGTCGGCCGCGGTCTCGAGCGCCGCGAGGGTGTAGTCGATCCGCCGCTGACGGTACTCCTCGTCGGGCTCGATGTAGGACGGATGGTGAAAGTCCTCTATCGCGGTCAGCATGAAGGCGTTACCGTTGCTGACGGCGATGTCGTGTCGCTCGAGCACCTCTGCGACGCGGTCGCGCTCCTCGTCGGTCGCGGTCGGCGGGTAGAGGTGGGGCTCGTCGAGCAGCAGTTCGACGCCCTCGTAGCCCGCGTCGGCGATGGCCTCGATCGCGTCCTCGAGTTGGTACTCCCGGAAGGCGTTGGTGGAGAAGCCAAAGCGCATCTCAGGCCTCGTAGTCGAAGTTCGGCGACTGGTCGAAGAACTCGTAGGGATTCTCGAAGACGACCTTTCGGACCTCCTCGCGGTCCCAGCCCCGGTCGAGCATTCGGTCGCGAGCCTTCGGCACCGCCAGCGGATCCGAGGGGTCCCAGTCCGCGGCGCTGTTGAAGATCACGTTGTCGGTGCCGTACTCCTCGAGCAGGTCGATCGCCGACTCGGTCTCGATCTTGCCCGGATAGAGCGTGAAGCCGATCCAGCAATCCGTCCGCGTCGAGATATCGATCGTATTCTCCGTGTTGTGATCGATGATGATCCGCTCCTGCGTGACGCCCATCTCCTCGATGATCTCGACGATTCGTTCGGTGCCAGCGGGCTTGTCCGTGTGAGGCGTGTGAACGATGACGGGGAGTTCGCGCTCTTCCGCGATATCGAGTTGGCGACGGAACGCCCACTCCTCGTCGTCGGTCACCTGATCGAAGCCGATCTCGCCGACGCCGACGACGGGGTCGCGCTCGAGGTACTCCGGGATCCGGTCGACCACTTCCTCGGCCATCTCGCGGTAGTTCGCTTCCTTCGGCTCGAGACCGATCGTCACGTAGTGGTCCATCCCGGCGGCCCGCTCGGCGCGGTCGGTCTCGTGCTCGATGATCTGCTCGAAGTAGTCGAAGAAGGCACCCGCGTGGTGTTTGTCCTGACCGCTCCAGAACGCGGGCTCGATACAGCACTCGATACCCGCCCGCCGCGCTCGCCGGTAGTCGTCGGCCGAGCGCGATACCATGTGCATGTGAGGATCGATAATCCGCATACGGGCAGTCCGACGACGAAACGGTTTGGTGCTACTGGTCGTTCGATCGCCAAACCCGAGGTTGATGACGGCGAATCGATAGCTCTCACCGGCGGAATACGGTGTTACGAGCGGGCAAAACCGTATTACTCCCGCTACGCGAGTCATAACGAAAGTCGTTCGGCCCCCACATTCGTGGGAATGACCCTGAGCGACCGAGCGACGGCAGCGAGGAACCCGCCGTGGATCGATCCCGAGGAGAGGTCGGGTGAACGTGCGTCGGCAGTCCGGACCGAGCAGCCGTCGGGAGGGGATGCGACCCGATGAGTCACGGGGAGGACCCAGCGGTCGACGACGCGGACCGAACGGGCGTCTGGCTCGTCGGCGCGCGCGGGAACGTCGCTACGATGTCGATCGTCGGCGCTCGCGCCATCGCCAGGGGAGCGACGGACACTACCGGGATGGTCACCGAGCGTGACCCGGTCTCGAGCCTCGAGCTCCCGTCAGTCGAGGGATTCGTCTTCGGCGGGCACGACATCGAACCGGAGTCGCTCGTCGCGCAGGCCGAACGCCAGCGCGATCGAAACGGCGTTCCGGACGCCGACACGCTCGAGACGGTTCGAGACGATCTGGTCGCGATCGACGAGCGGATCGAGGTCGGCACGGCGGTCAACTGCGGTGCCGCCGTTTCCGATGACAGCGAACAGCTGGACGAGACCCTGCCGATCCGCGACGTCGTCGATCAGATCCGAGACGACTACGAGACGTTCCGCGATAGCCACGACCTCGAGCGACTCGTCGTCGTCAACGTCGCCTCGACGGAACCCGAACTGCCGGAGCCGGAGCGATACGACACGCGCGACGCGCTCGAGCGAGCGATCGACGAGGACGACCGCGACCTCCCTGCCAGTGTCCTCTACGCCTACGCCGCGATATCCAGCGGGTATCCGTTCGTCAACTTTACACCGAGTACGGCCGACGCGCTCGGGGGAGTCCGCGAACTCGCGGCCGAAAACGAGGTTCCGCATATGGGACGCGACGCGAAGACCGGCGAAACCCTCGTCAAGTCCGCGCTCGCACCTATGTTCGCCGGCCGCAATCTGCGGGTCATGAGCTGGGAAGGTCACAACATCCTCGGCAACAAGGACGGCCTCGTTCTCGAGGACGAGGAAAACGCCGCCGGCAAGCTCTCGAGCAAGGGCGACGTGCTCGATTCGATCCTCCCCGACATCGGCCACAACCGGGTCCGGATCGACTACACGCCTTCCCTGGCCGACTGGAAGACGGCCTGGGACTACATCCACTTCGAGGGCTTCCTCGAGACGGAAATGAAGATGCAGTTCACGTGGGAAGGGTCGGACTCAGCGCTGGCCGCGCCGCTCGTGCTCGATCTGGTGCGGCTGATCTCACACGCCGACGAACACGGCGACGGCGGGCTCCAGCCACAGCTCGCGTCGTTCTTCAAGGCCCCCATCGGCGTCGACGAGCACGACTTCTCCCGGCAGCTGGATCGACTGTACGACTACGCCGAGGAGCATCGCTGATTCCCAACGATACCCACCGACTCCGTTCCATCCCGACACGCCCCAAGTGACCCCATGACCGCACCCACGATTCCCGAAACGACCGAGACGGCCGGCCGAACGATCGTCCTCGACGTCGTCGGCCTCCAGCCCCAGCACATCGACGCCGACCGTACGCCGACGCTCGAGTCGCACTTCCCGAGCGAACGCGTGACCGACCTCAGGCCACCGTTTCCGGCGGTCACGGTTCCGGCTCAGACCACCCTCGCGACCGGGCGCGGTCCCGGCGAGCACGGCGACGTCTCCAGCGGCGAGTACGACCGCGAGCGAAAAACCGCCGAGTTCTGGGAGCGCGACCGCGGCGGTCGCGATCGGATCTGGGAGACCGCGAGCGACGAGGCCGGGCTGACTACCGGCGTCCTGAACTTCCAGCACCTGATCGGGACGAGCGCCGACGTGGCGGTCACACCGTCGCCGATCGAGGACGAGAACAACGACATCCTCGAGATGAACTGCTGGACGAACCCCGACGGCTTCTACGACGACCTTCGGGAGAAACTGGGACACTTCCCCCTGCACAACTACTGGGGTCCCGGAGCGAACGAAGAGGGGAGCCGCTGGATCCTCGCGGCCGCGAGCGAAGCGATCGACCGGTTCGATCCTGACCTGCTGTGGATTTACGTTCCCCACTTGGATTACGCCGGCCAGAGCGACGGCCCCGACAGCGACGCCTTCGCGACGGCACTCGAGACCGTCGACGATCTCCTCGAGACGTTCCTCGCCGATTGCTCCGACACGGACCGCTGGGACGAGACGGTCCTCACCCTCGTCAGCGAGTACGGGTTTCACGAGGTGGATCGACCGATATTCCCCAACCGCGCGCTACGGGAGGCCGAGTTGCTCGAGACGGACGCGGGCGGCGACGCCGACATCCCCGATTCGAACGCGTTCGCGATGGTCGACCACCAGATCGCACACGTCTACGCTGACGAGGGAGCGCTCGACGCCGCGCGCGATGCGCTCGCGGGGCTCGAGGGGATCGACGCGGTGCTCGACGACTCGGGGAAGGCCGAGCGCGGGATCGACCATCCGAACGCGGGCGACCTCGTCCTCGTGGCGGAGCCCGACGCCTGGTTCCAGTACTACTGGTGGGACGACCGCGCGAACGCGCCGCCGTACGCGACCGAGATGGACATCCACGCCAAACCCGGCTTCGACCCCTGCGAGCTGTTCTTCGGCGACGAGGGGCTCGTCTCGCTGGACGCCTCGCGGGTGAGCGGCTCCCACGGTCGCGTCGACGAATCCGCGTTCGGTTGTTTCGGCCTCGGCGGACCAGCAGCGCCCGAACTCGAGGGCGACGGGCCGGTCGACGCGACGGACGTGACGCCGACGATCGTGGAGTTACTCGGGCTCGAGGGGGGTCACTCCGACAATCTTGAGTGAAACTAGATGCCTGTGTGATAGCATAACATCTCCAGTCCGGAACGGAACCCTTTTTACTAGCCCCCGGCAACGACCAGTTGCACACAGCGCGTGTGGCAGATGGCTCCGTTGCTGAGATGGATGAAGTCCGTCGATGCTCGGGGCAGAGAGCGTAGCGATATGCTCCGTTGGTGTAGTCCGGCCAATCATTTCGGCCTTTCGAGCCGATGACCTGGGTTCAAATCCCAGACGGAGCACTTTTCAAGCGGAACGTAGCACCGCGGAGTGGAGCGAAGAAAAGCGCGCACGCTCTGGGATTTGAATCAGAGAAGTCGCAGTCCGCGAGCGAACGAAGTGAGCGAGTAGGAACGTCTTCGCGTGGTCCAAATCCCAGACGGAGGCTACTGAACGGTGTGTACTTCACCGGTATGCAACAACCCCTTTTCTCACGTTCGCATTTTGCTCGCTCGTTGTCTCTATATTGGTATCTCCGGGAGAACGCCAATATAAAAAAGGCGATCGAAGCGATAACTGATCCTACGGCGTATGTCCCAGATGTGATCATCTGAGACCTCAGATTCTTTCAACCCGGTGATAAATACAAGACCAAGAACTACTTCTTCCACCATCTATTTATTAGTATATTGAAGATAATTATATCTATTTGTTCGTCAGTATGAAGTGTCTTTTCAACTGTTTGACGCTCTGATTAAGACGTTCACAATTACGTCAGTCGTTATCCGGAGAGGCGATTTTGGTATCGAGGACTGGGGTCGATGACCCAGTTGTCTGTACTGAGCGATCACCGACTCTCGTAGATTGCCTCCATCTCGCCGCACTATTAACCCGGGGAGTTGGAATCGTAGAAATTATTATAATGGTCCAAATTATTAGTAACACTGATGGTCCAAACCACGCGACGAAGACTGCTCCAGGGGGCAGGCGCAAGTGCGGCTACGGTACCGGGAATGGCAGGTTGTCTGGGTCGAAATGGCGGCTCACTCGAGTCAGTGACTGTCGCGTACATCCCTATTTATCCGAATATGCAGCACTACGTGATGGAACAAGAGGGGTACTACGACGATATCCCCGTAGATGTCACTATGGAACAGTTCAGCTCTGGACCGAACGTCGTCAAGGCCTTCGCCAGCGGAGACGTCGACGTTGCGTTCTTTGGAATTACCCCTGCGATGATACTTGTCGATAAGGGTACCGAAGCCGGTATTCTCGCGGCAAACTCGAAAAATGGCTTCAAGATCATGGCGACAACCGAGCTCGTCGATCTGTACGAACAGGAAGGGGCAGGCGCGTTCGAGCACTTCGAGCAGGAGCACGGCCGCAAGATACGATTCGGTGCCCCTCCGGACGGGAGCGTCCCCGACATCGTGCTTCGGTACTGGATTCAGGAGGACCTCGACCTCGGTGAGATGGAGGCCGCCATCAACAAGTCGAACGTCTCTCCGGCGAAGGCGGTCCAGACGATCCAATCGAGCGACATCGATGCGACGATCATCCAAGAGCCGTTCGCGACGATCATCGGCCAGGATGACGACTTCGGCGAACTCGCTTGGTCCGGGACTGTTTTTGAAAACCATCCGGTCACGGTGCTGTTCGCGAACCAGCAAGTGATCGACGATAGCGAGGTTTCGCAGTCATTGGTCGAACAGCATACGGCGGCAACCGAGTTTACGACGGACTCACCGGATGCAGCCGCTACCGATGCTGCGTCGGTGATCGGGTCCGGAGTGAGCGAGAATCTCGCTACGGCGGCCATGGACTCACAGGCGTCAGATTTCCTCTCGGACCCACACGCGATTACTGACCAAACCGCGACGATGGGTGAGTTCGTCTCGAACGTCGGAAACATCGAGGAACCGATTGCGGCCGAGAACCTGTTCGCGTTCGACCCCTACGACGCTATCCAGTAATGAGCTGCCAAACCGATACCAGTTCCGACACGGTGGTCGCGGCCAGATTCGAGGGAGACGTACGGAGGTATCTACGCGGTCTTGGCGGTCTGCTCGTGTTCCTCCTCGTCTGGTGGGTCGGCGCGATGACGACCCAGCCGTCGTATTTGGTACCGGGGCCGGTCGATTCGGTGCGCGCGTTCATCGATCTGTTCGCAACGCCAACTGCAATTGTAGTTCCCCTCTTCGGGTCGGAACTGGTACTTCCAACGGGGCTCGCGCACCTCGCAGAGACGTTGTTCCATTACGTTCCTGGCCTCCTCCTCGGAGCTAGCTGTGGGATCTCGCTCGGGTTGGCGATGGGCTGGAACGGAGTGCTCTACGACTGGTTGCGGCCACTCGTCCGAGTACTGCGGCCGATCCCGCCACTGGCGTGGGTCGTCTTCGCGATCGTCTGGTTCGGCATCCATCACACCGGCGCGGCGTTTATCGTCTTCGTCGGCGCGTTCTGGATCAACTTCTATGGAGCGTACGGTGGCGTCGAGGGCGTCTCGAGCGAGTTGACCGACGTCGCGTCGACGCTCGGTGTGGAACGCGATCTCTCGATGCTGAAACTCGTCGCGCTCCCGAGCGCAGCTCCGCAGGTGTTGACGGGGTTCCGGACGAGCATCGGTCGGTGCTGGATGATCGTCGTCGGCGCCGAGTTGTTCGGCGCACCCGGTGTGGGCTACGAGATTATCAACGCCTCGAACAACCTCGCGATGGCGACCAGCGTCGCGTACATGTTCCTGATCAGTCTGGCGTTCCTCTGTATGGACGTCGGGTTCCGGCTCGTCGAACGGAGGGTACTCGTATGGCGCTGAGTACGGATCCGTCCAGCGAGAAGATCACTGTACGGAACGTCAGCAGATCGTACGAGTCGACGCAAGCGCTCGCAGATGTCTCGTTCTCGGTTACGGAGGGTGAGTTCTGCTGTATCGTCGGTCCGTCCGGGTGTGGGAAGACCACGCTGTTGCGGGCAATCGCTGGGCTCGACGACCCGGACAGTGGGTCGATACTGGTCGGCGGAGATCCGGTTACCGGTCCCGGGTTGGACAGGGGAATGGTCTTTCAGGAGTACGCACTGTTCCCCTGGCGAACTGTCCGCGGGAATATCCGGTTTGGCCTCGACCGGCCTGCGTGTGATTGCCCCGACTGCGAGGCACGGGTCCGAGAGTTGATCGACCTGGTGGGGCTCGACGGTTTCGAGGACGCGTATCCGAAGGAACTGTCCGGCGGGATGAAGCAGCGCGTCGGCATCGCTCGTGCCCTCGCCGTCGATCCGGAGATCCTGTTGATGGACGAACCGTTCGGCAGTGTCGACGCTCGGACGCGCGACCGCTTACACGCCGAATTGCTCGATATTTGGACGCAAACCGGACAGACCGTCGTGTTCGTCACGCACAACATCGACGAGGCGGTGACGCTGGCTGATCGCGTGGTCGTCATGGACGCCGACCCAGGAACCGTGCAGTCGACCATCTCTATCGACCTGGAGCGCCCACGTGACCGAACGGCTCACGATTTCGTGGACTACGTCGCGCGAATCAGGAATGAACTCGGAAGTCCAGTTGACACTAGTCACTGATATCCTCTTGCAAAAGTATTATTAATAGTACTACTCTGGACCGCTACTTCTACCATCTTTAATATATGCCTCTCGTGAGCTCTTCGATGACGGAGCGACTCCGGGACGATCTCGATACGGTTGCGGACGAACACGGCTACAGCGGACGGAGCCAACTGAAAACTACAGTGGCCACTGAAACGAATGACACACTGATCGCATAGTCCGCGACTCTCACTCGCGGTACTCGCTCCGAATCCCGCTCCCGTCGTGCGATCGGGTGTATATTGACTTCTACTTCACGACTTGTCCCACGGATTCCAACCGCAGGAACAAGTGGAAGACTGCAACCCGTACTCTCCCAATCCAGCGGTGCGGTGCCGTGGGATTCCTCCGCGTTCACGCCGAGACGGATGCCAATCTGAGCAGCGTCAGTACGCAGGTTTATAAGCTTTAAATACATCTTTTTGAACGTCTTATGGCTGACCCGAAGGAATCCATCAACATCGAAAACGTGGTGGCGTCGACCGGTATCGGGCAGGAACTCGACCTCCAGAGCGTCGCAATGGACCTCGAGGGGGCCGACTACGACCCCGAACAGTTCCCCGGTCTCGTCTACCGCACCCAGAATCCCAAGTCCGCCGCACTGATCTTCCGTTCGGGGAAGATCGTCTGTACTGGCGCGAAAAGCACTGACGCCGTCCACGAGAGTCTCAATATCGTCTTCGACGAACTTCGTGACCTCCAGATCCAGGTCGAAGCGGATCCAGAGATTATCGTCCAGAACATCGTCAGCAGCGCTGATCTCGGCCGCAACCTCAACCTGAACGCGATCGCCATCGGGCTGGGGCTCGAGAATATCGAATACGAACCGGAGCAGTTCCCCGGACTCGTGTATCGCCTCGATGAGCCGAAAGTCGTTGCCCTCCTCTTTGGCTCCGGGAAACTGGTAATCACCGGCGGGAAGAAGGTGGAAGACGCCAATCAGGCCGTCGACGTGATCGTGAGCCGCCTCGAGGATCTCGGCCTGCTCGAGTAACGCGTCTTCTTCCGTCGCTGAACCGTGTTGTTTGTACTGGTTCCCATCTCAGGAGAGCTATCGCAACAACTGAACGGTTCACACACCGACTGCACAGTCCGCGGTTCTCGCTCACTGCGTTCGCTCACGGCTCGCTTCGCTCACCGTTCGCGTCCCCGCGGTTCTCGCTCACCGCGCTCGCTCCGAACCGCGCTACTATCGTGCGATTGGGTGTGCAGTGACTTTCAGCTACTAGAGGGCCAAAACCCGCTGTGATACGTACAGACGAAGGCGTTACCGCGACGAGCGTCTGCAAACATAGTGAGCACGTCACGTATCATCGACCAGAGGACTACCGGATGAGCTACGATCCCGCTTCGATGAGTTCCGCTTCTCCGTGCGTCTCATCGACGGTGGTAACGCGAACCGTGGCCTCGATCGCTGCAATGTCTTCCTCGAGAAAGAGGACGAATCCACTCTCGGTTTTGCAGACGAGCGTTCCGTCGGATTTCTCATCGACGATATCGACGGTGACCTTCTCTCCGGGCTCGGGTTTCCCGCCGAGGGGCTCCCCACACCGCCAACAGTCCGTTTCGTATTCTGCAGACCCTTCTGGGGCATTGTTTGCCCCACATCGAGGCGTATCACACTTGATGAACGAGTCGTGTTTCCCTGGATGATAGCGTCCCACGTCGCAACCGATGCCGGTAGTCCCTAAAAATATGCCGCTGATCACCGGTCGTGTTTCGTTTGTAGCATTGTGCCAGACAGCGAAGGCTTGGAGCCATGACTCTGCTGTTGATGATTTTGCGTGACTGAAGCAGTTTGGGAACGAAGAGGTACGTCGTTTTATCTCACGAAAGACACGTTCTACAGCGTTCCGATTTCCATGTTTTTCGTATCGAAATCGGAGCCCAGATCGATGGAGTGCAGTCTGGAGATGTTTTGCTCCATCGACGAGAAACACGGCATCGTCGAGGTCATGTTTCTCAGTGAGTTCCTGCAGAACTCGTTCTGTCAACACGGCCTTAGTCGTCGAATACAGCCGTATATGGTCGATTTTGTTCGTTTCCGGATCGACAGTAGTGAACAGCCAATACCGATATTCATCGAGTTGAATCACTGTCTCGTCAAGCGCGACGTGATTCGGCTTCTCATCATCTGCCGGCTGTAGATCGCACTTATGAACCCAATCGTGGACTGCCTTGCGACTCCGTTCGACACCGAACTTCTCCAATTCTCGAACGGTATTCGAAAGCGAAAAACCTGCAAGATGGAGCCGAATACCGAGCTCCATCAGCTGACGCGGCGTCCGCTCTCGCTCCACGAAACTCAAATCGATCCAGTCGCTACATCCACTGAGGCGGTGGATTTTTGGCATAGAGCACCACAAAATCGTACCGCCTCACTTTTCACGCTTAACGAAACAGAACCACCCTGACACCTGCTAAGATTCAATATAAGGGCCGTCTAAGAGTGAATGATATGGAGTTGCCGCGCCTCGATCATATGGGTGTTGTTGTCGATGACCTTGACGCTACGGCTGCGTTCTTCTTCGATCTGGGATTCGAGCGCGAGGGCGGCGGGCCGGTCGAGGGTGAGTGGGTGGACGAGGTCGTCGGGCTCGACGGCGTCCGAGTGGAGATCGTGATGGTGCGGACGCCGGACGGCAGCGGCAAGCTGGAACTCATCAAGTTCCATGAGCCGGCTGACACCGAGGGTGCGAACCCCTTACCGGCGAACCGGCTGGGCTTCCGCCACATCGCTATCGCGGTCGATGACCTCAACACGATCGTCGACGGACTGCGAGCCAAAGGCTTCGACACGGTCGGCGAGATCCGTGATTTCGAGGACACGTATCGCCTCTGCTATGTCCGCGGTCCTGAAGGATTGATCGTCGAGCTCGCCGAGCAGATCGCCTCCGAGGGAGCGAGCTAGGCGGCCGTACGGCTCTCGGCTTTTATATCTGGCCGGGACGAGCGGCGATATCGCGGACGAGGATCCCCGCTCAACGTCATCGGCGGTACCCGCCTCGGGTACGTCCGGCCGCGAAACCATCGACGCCGCAGCTGGTTTCGTCAATTCCGCGAACTCGTCCTCGTCGCCTTCGTATACAACAGCAACTGGGCGATTCAGCGTTGAATCCCGTCGCCGTCTTGGGATCCAATTGAGCCCTTTCAACAGATTCCCCCCGAGAAAACCTCTGTCGGACGGGAATACACATGACTCGGCGCTTGTCCGACACGTTAAATCCGTCCGTTCGTTCTCGGAATCCTTAACTGCTAACACACGGAAACTTCGATATGCACGATCTCACTGGTTTCCAGCGCGACCTGCTGTATACGATCGCCGGGCAAGACGACCCGCACGGCCTCGCGATCAAAGACGAACTCGAGAACTACTACGAAAAAGAGATCCATCACGGGCGGCTCTATCCGAACCTCGACGAGGTCGTCGACAAGGGCCTCGTCGAGAAAGGCGAACTCGACCAGCGAACGAATTACTACACGATTACGGCTCGCGGTCGGCGTGAACTCGAGGCTCGCCGAGAGTGGGAAGACCAGTACGTCGGCGAGTTGCTTTCCGAATCGGAGTAACGGATCGCAGTAGGCGAATCTCCGTACTCGACAGTGCGTGGAGCTCTCGTGACACCGCTCTCCGTTCTTAAATGGGGATATCACCCTCTCTCAGTTCTCTATTGCGTTAGCTATACGAACCTCAGCGCCGCTGAATCGATCCCCGCTCGAGGGAGGAGCACAGGAGTGAATCCCGCTCAACCGACAACGGACACGTTCAGGACGTCTCTGACTCGTCCTCTGGTGACGGGGGACGCTGGGATAGCTCGTCAAATCGCCGTTGGGCTCGCTCAGAGCGCTCCACCGTCTCACGTTCTTCGGACGTGATGTCGATCACTTCTTCGTCCTCGAGTTCGACGCTCACTACTGCATCGACGTAACGAGCGTCTTCAGGGAGTCGCTCCGTGTCGAGGACTGCTTGGTCGACCGCGTCGCCATCGTCCTCGAGCAACAATACCGCGAGGTCGTCCTCAAACCGGTCCACGACCGCCGTATAGATTCCGTCGGGTGTCATTAGTATTCCTCCTCGAGTACGACGGTCCCGCTGTCGTTTCGCACGGTAACGGTATCGCCGTCGTTGTTCCAGATTGCACGGCCCGAATCCCAGTAGAGACCGCTCGATGAATCCGTTCCGCTGCCGGTGTGGAGGGTGACCTGTGCGCCCGGGTCGAGCGCGAACTCGCTCGGGAACGTGTAGGTGTGATCCGCTTCATCGGCGACCGACCAGCCGGCGAGCTCGAGCGGTTGGTCGCCGGTGTTTTCGAAGACGATATACTCGTCGTTCAGGTTGTCGCTCTCGTCCCCGGAGGCGTCCTCGTGGATCGTGGCGATCGACAACGCTCCCGCTTTCTCTGTCGGCTCTGTCGGCTCTGTTGGGTCGGTTTCCGTTCCACCATCGGGCACGGCCGGTGCTGTCGTCGACTCCGTAATCGAGATCACTGTCCGAATCTGGAGATCATCATCGACACCGGGTTCGATCGGCTCCCCGTCTCGAAGTGCCAGCGGCGCAGTCGGTGCATCGCGCTGGGTCGCGACCGTGATCGCGGACCCGTTGCTCGTCAACCGGACGTTTCCGTGCGTCGCCGTCCAGTAGGTACGAATCGACTGCTGGGAAAACCGATCGAGGACCGATTCGTGGGGATGGCCGTACTGGGAGTCGTACGCGCTCGAGACGACGGCGATGTGCGGGTCGGTGACGTCGAGGAACTGGCTTCCCGAACTCGATTGACTCCCGTGATGGCCGGCACTCAAGACCGTCGCGTTGAGGCCGGCCCCGTATTCGTCGACGAGGAACTGCTCACTGGTCGTCCCTCCGTCCCCGGGAAGCAGGAAGCTCGAGCGGCCGAAGCCGAGCCGAAGGACGATACTGTTCTCGTTTCGATCACCGTCCGCGATATACCCCTCAGGCGGCGCGAGCACTTGCGTTTCGACCCCCTCGAACGGAATCGGGTCACCCGCTCGCGTCTCGTACAACGTCACGTTGTGTTCGTCGATCGCATCCAGATATCCCTCATAGGTCTGGGACGTCGACGTGATCCCGGAATCGTACACGGCGCCGATTCCATCGCCTTCCGTCTCGAAGTAGTCGATGACGGCCTCGTGGCCGCCGATATGATCCGCGTCGGCGTGTGTCGTCACGAGGGAGTCGATTCGATCGATATTGTGCTTCTTGAGAGAGGCGAGCACGTCTTCGCCGTCGTCAGACCAGTCCCCCGAGTCGATGAGCATCGTCTCGTTCGTCGGGCCGACGATCAGCGTACTCGAGCCTTGGCCCACATTGATGAACGTGACCGACAGGGTTCCGTTCGGACTCCCCGTTCGCTCGTCCCGTGTCTCACCCGGCGATTCAGGTGTTGGCCCCGTCGTTTCATCCGGCGACGTGGATTCGTCACTGATCACTCCACCACACCCTGCGAGAGTGACGAGGACGATAACGATGAGTACGCTGAGGAGCCGCCTCCGCATCATGGGTCCCTCACAGGACGGAGATGCATAGCTGTACCCGCCATCGACGACGGAGAACGGACTACTCTCACACGTTGTCACTCGTACTCGATCTGACCGTTCGTCGCCCCGATAGCCGACTCCCACTCGTCGAGTACGCCCGTACCCACGCTTCGTCTCAGGGGAACGGGCCGGCTGAGCCGACAGGGCGCGTCTTTGTACGGAATACGGTTGCCAACCCTGTTCCGTGCTGTGCCCAGTGACCGAAACGGGACTCGAGAGAAGAGCGGTTAGAAGTAGAGGTCGCCGATGCGATCGGCGGTTCGCAGTGCGAGCGCCTGCCCGGTGTTGGTCGGGTTCGGGCCGCCGACCCCGTTCGCCAGCGCGGAGTGGTCAGCGACGAACAGCCTCGAGACGTTCTTCGCCTCGGCGTTCTCGTCGAGGACTTTCCCCATTCGCATCGTGGACTGCATGTGGAGCAGCAAGGGTGGCCACTCGCTGCGGTGGACGTGTTCGGCGCCGGCCTCTCGATGGATGTTCGCGGCGATGCGTGCGAGTTCGTCGCGCTTCGCGTCGTCGTCCGGATGCGGTTCGTACTTGACCTTCGGGACCGGCCCGTGCTCGTCGCTGAAGGTATTGTCCAGCGAGACGCCGTTGTCCTGGCGCGGGAGGTCGTCAGTGAGAATCAGGAGCGCCTTCGTCTGCCTGTAATCCGACATCTTTCGCTTGAGCTCCTCGCCGACGACGTAGCCGCGGGTGTCCCACGGCTCGCCGGGGTCGACCGGGGTGTCGAAGCTGTACCCGGCTTCGGTGAAGAGGTAGTCGGCGTAGGAGACGAGGCCGGGAGACATGCCGATGTCTTCCATGCCGCCGACGCCGGGCTTGTCGAACCGAACTGCAGAGTTGTGCCCCACGTAGGGGTCCATGTGTTCGTTCTCGGGGTTGATCTCGGCGACGGTATCGTCGTCGTAGACGCCGACGACCCAATCGAACCAGTGGGTCGTGAGCCCCTTTCCGACCCAGCCGTCGTCCGGCAGGCCCGAGTTGAGCCAGAGCCGTGGCGACTCGATGCAGCCGGCAGCGAGGACGACGGCGTCGGCCGAAACGGTTTGTGAGGAGCCCGACCAGGAGTCGCGGAACGTGACGCCGGTCGCCTCTATCGTCCCGAACCCGTCGTTCGTCTCGATATTCGTGACGAAGGCGTTCGGGCGAATCGCGACGTTCCCCGCGTCGGAGTTGTCGTTGGTGTCGAGCGCTCGCGGAACCCAGCTCACGTTGGCGGACTTCCGAGACTTTTCGCGAACCGGTGCGTCGACGGGTGTCGACCCACCCTGGAAGTGATCCCCGACGAGCGTGTCGCCGCGGAACCCGTCGTCGTAGCTGAACGACCCCTCGTAGTCGGCGTCGAGCGGTTGGTTAGTCGCGGTCTCCTCTCCGGGGTCCGAGACTGCGTTCGCCTGGGGTCGCCAGCCCGTCTCCGTGACGTTTTTCGTGTCGATCCGCGGGTAGCCGACGTTCGTCGCGCCCTCGATGAATACCTCCTCCTTCGCCGTCATCGGCGCTTGCTGGGTGCTCGTCACTTCTTCGTTGAGCTGGTAGTACGGGACGAGTTCCTCGTAGGAGATGGGCCAGTGATCCTGCTCGTCGATGGCGTGGGGGTATGCTCGAGGATGGTTCGCGAAGTAGTGGAGCGAGGTGCCACCGACCGCGCCGACCTGCCAGATAAACGCGTTCTGGTGGAGGTTTCGGAACCACGGCGCTCGCGAGTGGTCCGCCGGCCCCACGCGGAGGTACCCGTGGGTAGGGTCGTTCGCGTCGGCTTCCCGGTGGGTGAACTGCTCGTCCAGGAGCTTTCCGTCGAGGTCGTCGGGATCCGTACTCACCGTCCCGCCGGCGTCGGCGTGTGGCTCGGGCCACTGGTCGTTGCCGTGCCACGGGCCACCCTCGAGGATAAGAACGTCGAGGCCGTGCTCGCGGGCGAGTCGTGACGCGGCGGCGGGACCGTCCGCACCGGCACCGATCACGACGACATCGGGATCGTTCATCAGGTGTCACCTCCGATCCCGTCGATGACGTCGTCGCCGGTCAGATCGTCCGGAAGGTTCAGGTTCTTCGCTTTCGGGTCGCTGAATCCGCCCGGAACGGCGTGGCGCCAATCGGCCGCGTACCCCGGTGCCGGCCCCGGATAGCCGCTTTGCTGGTGACTCTGGACTGCTCCCGGTTCCGTCTGCATTTCGCGTTCGTTGGGCGTGTTCGTCTTCGTGTCACCGTATCCCGACCACTCGGTGTAGTAGCCGAAGCCGTGGAGGCCGTTGACCGCCATGACGACGTACTTCAGGATGCCGGCGTCGGGCACGAGCGGCGACAGGAGGTCGTCGAGCCTGTCGATGACGCCCCCGTCGATGATGGTCCACAGACACCGAAGTCGGTCCTCTCGAGAGAGCCTGGTGAACGTCCCGCCGCCCGGGAACTGCTCGTTCGGCGAAACGGGGTCTTCGTTCTTTCCGAGCGCGACGAACTCCGCGGCTGCGAGGTCGAACACGAGCGTAAAGAGCGCCGCATAGGGGTAGTTTTGGAGGACGCGGTGGACGGTCTCGTTGGCCGTCTCGACGACTAAGTCGAACTCGGCCACTCCTTCGGCCGCATCGTCGAGGTCAGCGAACCCGATCTCGAAGCGTTCGATCGGTCCGAACGTGAGGTGTTCCTCGAGGGCTTCGCCGTCCAGATCGAGGTCCAGGAGGCTGATATCCGCGAGGTCCAGGAGCGCATCCAGATCGGAGCCGAGCCCCGTCGTATCGACCGTTACCTCGAATAGGCTCCGCGGCATCTCCGGTCCCGAATCGCTGGAGAGCGTACTCTCGAGGAGGTCGTCCTTCTCGGTCACCATCTCGGCGCGGATCTCCTGAAAGTGGTTGAAGTCCCAGATGAGGAACTTCTCCAACTCGACGTCGATACCGCCCGGAACGTGCTCCGGCCCGAGCTCGTCCTCGAGCTGTGGCGTCCGTGGCACGATCGCGTCGACGATCGATCGGTACGTGTCCGCGGTGTGCGGATCACTCTGTAGTGGCGAATCCATCGCTGCCTGTGCAGTCGCGAAGGTCGCGTTCGACATGGACAGCGCTGCGAGTCCGCCGATGCCCTTCACGACTCCCCGTCGGCCTATCTGACTCCTATCGTTCTCTTGCATGGTGTGTCCGGGCCACGTCAGCAACTATCGGTCAGTCACTGTGTGACTCCATCACAACTGAACCAGAATATAGCGTATAAATCTATGCAACTGATACAAACTACATTATTATAGAGTTACACCATCATATATGTGGGCCATATAGGGCGACCAATAGGCGTTATAGGTTCTATAATAATATCTCTAACCGCCATATCGAATTCAAAATTTCCGCCTCGTAGTAATACTAGTATTTTTATATTTCCTAATTTCTGTAATACTGAATGTGTGTAATTGAGGCAGTTCCGTCCCACAATGTCGCACAGTTTCAAGGGGAGCCAACACCCACGAGAGTATATGGACGAGGACCCATCTGTCCCGATCAACTCGATAAAACGGTCGTATACGATCGTCGACGAGATCTGCGACCGTGACCGAGCGGGGGCGACCGAGCTCGCGGACGCGCTGAGGCTTCCGAAGAGCACCGTTCACAACCACCTCCGCACGCTCGCGACGCTGGGCTATCTCGTCGAAGAAGACGGGACGTACCGCCTCGGGGCTCGATATCTCCACCTGGGGCAGAAATCGCGAAACTCGCGGGCGGTATTCCAGCACGGTCGCGACGCCATCGAGGCGCTCGCGGAGCAATCCGGCAGATACTGTCAACTCGCCGTCGAGGAAAACGGAGAGACGGTAGTCATTCAGTCGACGCAGTGGGTTCCCGACGAGGGAGCCCGGCCCGTTCAACGGACGTATCCGATGCGCGCGTATCTCCACACGAATGCGCCGGGCAAGGCGCTCCTCGCTCACCTGCCGCCTGAACGGATTACGGCGGTGATCGATCGGACGGGTCTGGCGCCCCGGACGGAACTGACCGTAACGGACGAGGACGAGCTCCGATCCGAACTCGAGACGATACGCGAGCGGGGGTACGCCGTCGATCAGGGAGAACTCGTCAGTGGAATGCTCGGTGTCGCCGCTCCCATCGCGACCGAACGGACCGTTCACGGCGCAGTCGCCGCATACGGCGCTGGGCACGAGATGCAAGAGGCACTCGACGAGGGGCTTCCCGGCCTCGTTAAAGAAACTGCGGACGACATCAGGGCAGACATCGTCTTCGATAGCCTCGAGTAAGCTCAGTCTCGAGAAGGGTCCTGCCGCGTGGTCTCCATCACGGAGTTCGCTCGCACTTCCGTCCCACAATATGGCACACGTAGGGGAATTTCAGATCAGCGCGTGAGTCGAAATCTCGAAGTAAACGACTTACAACTAGTTATGAGTTTAATCTGACATGTAGCTGGTTTTTCAAAAAGTCAGATGGTCCGGTAGGTAATTCGTCCGCCTATGAACTTCGGAAACGTCGTCGACCACATCGCGAGGAATACTCCGGATGCGCGGGCGGTAGGGGACCCGGAGCGGCAGTTAACGTACGCTGAACTGTCGGCAGCGTCCAACGCAGCAGCGAACGTCTTTGCGGCGCGCAGTGTGGCGCCCGACGACCGCGTCGCAATCTGTCTCCGAAATCAGGTCGCGTTCCTGACAGCGTACCTCGGCGCGATGAAGCGCGGGGCCGTCCCCGTTCCCGTCAACACGCGATTCACCGACGAGCAGATCCACTACGTGCTCGACACCAGTGACAGCTCGGTAATTGTGACCGACCAGGCGTTCGAATCGGTTGCAACTCACGTGGAAACAGCGGTAACTATCGATGGAAGTGTGGGTGCTAACTTCCATACCTTGCTCGAGGAAGCAGCCGACACGTACACTGTACATCCGCGGCGGAGCGACGAGACGGCAGCGGTCGTCTACAGCAGCGGGACGACCGGGCGGCCGAAAGGCGTTCGGCATACTCACGGCAACGTCATCGCCAACGCGCGCGGAATTCGTATCTATCATCGCCTGACGCGGGACGATGTCGGTCTAACGGTGAGTAACTGTTTCCACGTCACTGGCCTCAACGTCACGACGACCCCACTACTCCTCGCCGAGGCGGAGAACTGGCTTCTGCCGAGCTGGGATCCCATTTCCGTCGCGGAGACCATCGAAAATCGCAACGTCACCTACACTTTCCTGACACCGGACATGATGAGCTCTCTGCTTGCCGATGACGACGTCGACGACTACGATCTCTCGTCACTGCAGCGGGTCGTCGTCGGTGGTGCACCGATGCCGACGGAACAGTTCGAGGATGCGGAGGCGACACTCGACGCGACGGTGCTCGAGGGGTACGGGATGACCGAGACGACACCGCTAGCGGCGTTCAATCGACCTGATACGGCGGTGCGAAAGCCGGGTAGTGTCGGCCCACCCGCTCGCGAAGTCGTCGACCTGCGCATCGAAGATATCGAAACGGGGCAGCCGGTCGACCGCGGTGAGCGCGGCGAACTGCTCTGGCGGGGCGACACGGTGACACCGGGATTCGAGCGACGACAGCGCGAGGCCGAGTCCTTCGTCGAGAGGGATGGAAACCGATGGCTCCGCTCGGACGATATCGGATACCTCGACGAGGACGGTCACCTCTTCGTCGTCGGTCGACGCGGGGACATGTTCACCGTCGGTTGTGCGAACGTCTTCCCGCGCGAAATCGAGGAGGTCCTCTACGAGATCGACGGCGTCACGGGGGCGGCGATCATCGATGCCCTCGACGATCGTCAGGGAGCAGTCATCACGGCCATCGTCACGCGTGACGGAGATATCACCGAAGCTCGAATTCGCGAGGTTTGTGCCGCCCAACTCAGAGAACACGAGGCGCCGGAACGAATCGAATTCGTCGACGACATTCCTCGGACGGCGACAGGGAAGATCGATCGCGTCGCGCTCGGGGAACTGTTTGGGACACTCTCGTCTACCTGAATCCGGGCTTTTGCTCTCAACGATCTGCGCTTCACTGGATCGGGTCGTCGCCGTTGAACAGTGCGTTCGGAAAGTACAGACTCGATACTGATCCTCGAGGGTATGTTGAAATCCCACCATTCAGGTATGTTTTAGCGCGGAATACACGCTCACTATACGTTCCAACATTTTGCTCTGCGCTCCCTCGCAAGCGCTCGGTCGCTCGGCAAAATGTTGATTAAATGCACTCCTCCCTCCCCTACGGGTCGGTCGTCGGCCCGCTCGCTCACTCGGTTCGCTCGCGGTGAGTGTGCACTTCTCCGCCTATACGTACCGCGAGTTTCGTGAGTTCTTCTGAATACCGAAACCGTGCTACTATCCCCTGTATAGAGTTCTCAGGAGTGAACCCTCAAGAATTGGCCGCTGACGAGAAGGGCAACGAAGAGTACCGTGCTGGTTGCTACGATACCGCCCCGACTCATGGTGGAGGTGGAAGTAGCCTGATTACGGAGGCAGGAAGCAGGCTACCGATTCATTCAATTTCATTATGCAACGAAACTAATGCCACGCGCGATAAGGGAGCGGATAGGACCGGTATCCGCATACTCAACTCCGTCGATTGTATCCACTGCTTCGAGATGTGGTTGAAAGAGAGCTAATCGGTCAGTTGGTCGGACGATTCCGCGTTGCTGGTTGTATTCAATAATTCCCTTCGTATCGAGTTTCGGGAGATGTTCTTGGTAAAGCGGGATATAGACGCGCTGGCGTTGGGTGGAGGTTAGCTCTGCGACAGTCGTATCGTGTTCTTTTGCCGAAACGATCTCGGCGAGGTCCCCCATCTTGATCGGTTCATCGTTATCCATCAGGTAGGCGATTACATCTCTTCTACGGCTTGCTTGGAGGAGATGAAAGATTTCGTCTTTGGAGAGTTTCGATATCTCGTCCGGTTTTCCATCGCTAGAGGAAAAGTCTTGTTTGCCCATCATTTCGTTCATTAGGTGGTTGATTAGAGAATATACTTCAGGGGTGAAAACACATTTTCCATTGTAATTTGGTATTAGAGAATGTCACTATTACTGGCGAAACGCTTGGGAAATTAAAGGTAATATCTACTACGAACGCCTTTTTCCACCTTGTGTCAATAGATAATACCCCGATTGCATACTACTACTGTCCTATCCTATGGATGACGCTTCACGGAAGCAGAGCCTTGGCGTGATGGGCTGAAACCAGTATACCATGGCTTCGATCGTTCTCTTCGGAACGCTCTCGGCCTCCGCTCGCCACAATCGTCACGACGCCGGTCGTCATTACTACTCGTACCATGCGATAATGCTATGTTGGTCACCGCTGATGACTCAGTCTCAACGGATCCGGCATCCTACTCCGAACGTATTACATTCTTCTTGGTGACAAAGAGCGTGACGACCAGAAAATCAAGCGACTTGCCCGTCAATACGAGGTACGTCCACTGATCAAGCATTTGAGTTCACCTCGTTTGTCGTTCGATCCGAAACTGTACGCGGCAGGGAATTTCCAACTCTGGCGCACAGAACGAACTCAATTTTCTGACACCGTTACACGAAGTTCATCATCGACTTCGTAGAAGTAGCCCCGCTCGAGCAGTCGGGTAATTGCATGGTCCGCGTCCGCAGACTCGAGTTCCAGTTCGTCGGCTTCGAGGAGGATCTCGAACGCTTGCTCGCGCGAGATCGACTGCACGTCTTCGTGATCGTCCGAATCGTGGCTGTGAGTACAAAGGAGGTCGTACGAATCCAAAATCCACTCCGGAAGCGGTGGCCGCGGATCGGTGAGATCGTTCATCTCGGGTTCGTGTGAACACCATCGCTCTCTCATTGCTTAAGAATACTCCCCAGAATGCGTAAATTAGCTACACGTACGAAGACGGTCTCGAGAAACGAATCACACGAGCAGCGATCCCAATCTCAAGGGAGGCTACTGGTACGACCGGAACTGTAGCCAGACCGGAATCGTCGTGACGAGTTCAGTAACCAGCGTGAACCACTAGCACTACTGACTCCACTCGAGGCCGGTGGCTACCTGCTCAACGAGCCGCGAACGTATTGTGCACTGTGCGAGGCCGTGGACATCTGCTTCGCCGCGGTTGGCGTCCAAATTTGATGAATGTCAGGTGCGCGAGCACCATCGTATGCAGCCGAACAACGTAACGCGAAGGTGAACGATCCCGATCCCTCATCAGCCGTTTCTGGTCCGTGTTGTTGTAAAAGTCTGAAATCAAGTAGTTATGAGGATTCATCTCTTTATTTATATTTCTACACGGCTCCGGTTTCCGTCTCTGTAACCGAAACCGTATCGTTGACAGGTGCCGTTCAACGATCGCTCTTTATCGACGAGCAACACGGCATCCTCGACGTCTTGTCTCTCGATCGAGAAAAACGGATTACAATACCCTCGTTTCTGTGCGCCCCAACGGTTGTATATTCAAATTCGCTCGTTTCGGGATCGTCGGTGGCGTATAGCCAAGATCCTGCGCTGTCAGGACAGATTGCCGTCTCGTCGACCGCGGCATGATTCGGGCCATAGCCAGTATCGGGATGCAAATCGGCTTTATCTACGACTGTTGATCGCGCCGGTTAATACCGAACCATTCTAGAACCTTAATAGTATTTGAAAGAGAAAGCTTAGCAAGATGAAGTTGGATATTGAGCGTCTACTGGTTGCGGCGTTCCATTTCGCTCCACGAACGTCTGGTTTAGATAGCCGATACGAGGACCGAGTCGTGCGTTTTAGAGCATGGACACGTTGAAACGCCACGCCGTACTCTTTCAACTATCTCTGCACACCGTCACGAGGTGGTCTCGTGATGGAGCGTCGCAGAAATCAGAAAGTTATAGTTTCTCTAGGTAGTATGTGGCATGGGTATGGAGTACACAGTTGTCGATAGCGAGGATGTACCGCTTACCGACCTCTCTGAAATCGACGAAATGCCGCCGGATCTGGACGTTCGGGCCGTCGACGAGGAGCTCGACTGTCAGAATAGTGCGGTGAAGATCTGGTACTTCGACGAGGGCGAAGAGATCGGATATCACGCGCACACGGAGCAGGAGGAACTCTTCTACGTCCTCGAGGGAACGTTCTCGCTGAAACTCGGCCGCTCGGGAGAGGAGGAGTTCGTCGAGGCCGACGAGGGGACCTTCTGGGTCGCTGCCCCGAAGATCGGCCACGGCCATCGCTGTATCAGCGAGGATGGTGGCGCTGTCCTCGCGTTCGGCGCGCCATCAGTCGACGACCCCGGCCGTGATCCGCACTCGCTTTCCGACGAAGAGATCGACGACTGATAGCCCGTGACATCGACTGTGTTGCCGCTAATCTCCCTCGAATTTTCGGAACTGGAACGGTGGTGTGGGGTAGTCCACCTGAGCGAGCGGAAGGGGCGAGACGATCCCAGCCAGACGGCTGTTGCCATGGATCCCGTCGCTCGAGTCGTCGTTCCGACTTACCCACAATCGGTCACGTATCGCCGTTGTGGGTATGGTCGTGTTCGTGCCCATGCTGGTGTCCGTGCCCCGCATCCGGCGTTTCGAGAACGTCCTCGCACTCGACGTTCGTGTACCCGGAATGGAACAGTTCGACTGAGCCACCGTCGGCGTCGAACGCGTGCCGTTCGATACAGCCGACATCCGCACCGAGCAGGTGTACGCTGACGCTGGGTTCGTCCGACGTCGTCTCGACGGAGTGGATGTCGTTGTTCGGCGGGATCAGTTCGTAGTAGTCACCGCGTTCCATGCGCTCGGTCCGAATCCGTTCGAGTTCCGCCTCACCTTCGTCGTTCGTCCCGTCATCGACCCGCCGGTAGAAGTCCTCGCGCTGCGTTCCACCGTAGATTCCGACGAGTCCCCAGGCGAGATGATCGTGGACCGGCGTCGAGGCGCCCGGCGGAAGGACGAGCGTGAACACCGACAGTTTGTTCCCCTCCCGGTACAGCAGCCACTGGGCGATGTCCTCTCCCATGTTGCCCTTATCGTCCACGTCGTCCATGGCGAGTTCTTGATACCGTTCAGCGAGCCAATCATCGTCCGCGAGGAGTTCCTCGAACGGGTCCGCCAGCGACTCGAGTAGCGGTGGAACCTCCTCGTGTTCGTCGGCGGTCGCTTTCACCGTCTCGACGAATTCTCGCAGTCGATTGGTATCGTCGATGAACTCCGGTTCGGGGTCCGATTCGGTTGACGCCATCGTGTCGTGGTGCATGTCATCAGCGATCATAAACGCTCGCCCGTCGTCCCACAGTCGGAATTCTCCGATCCCTCGAGTTCACAATCGGCGCGAGTAGCCCCGTCCCGTTCGGAGCGGCAGCCGAACGCGACTTCTTCGACGAGGGGGTCACGATACAGACCGTCTCTGCGGCCGGAATGCTCCACCTGGCGTTTCAAATTCCCGAAAATTGATGCTCGTTGCGACGACCGGTACACGGTAACCGCCCGTCGCGTCCGAGTCGGAGAACTGCTCACAGCAAGCGAGTCCTCCGTCTCGCCCGGAGACGCCGAAACGGAGCGTCGATCGACGAATCCCTCGTTCGCAGCGCTTCGCACCGCAAACCGACTGTCGATAACTCGTCTCGCCAACGACGACACAATACTTTTACCACGTTCCACCGATATGCGACTGATGGCCCACCTCCTCAGCGACGCCGTCACGCTGACCGAAAGTCAGCAGTTGGTACAGACCAGCGTCCGCGACGTTTGTTCGAACTTCGACCGCCAGTACTGGCGCGACCAGGCCGAAGCTGGCGAGTATCCTCGAGAATTCGTCGATACGCTTATCGACCACGGATGGATGGGCGTCCTCATTCCCGAAGCGTACGGCGGTGCCGGAATGGGGACCCGGGAAACCGTCGTCATGATGGAGGAAATCGCCGCGAACGGCGGCGGATTCAGTGCCGCACAGGCGGTCCACGGCGGCGTATACAACTCCGTCCCCATCGTCGAGTACGCCAGTGAGGAACTGAAACGCGACCTACTTCCCCGGGTCGCGGACGGCGAGGCGTCGATTCAGGCGTTCGGCCTGACCGAGCCGAACGCGGGCTCGAACTCGACGGCGATCGAAACACGCGCGGAGAGAGACTTCGCCAAGGAAACCTCGGCTGACCCCTCGGAAGCCGTCGCTTCCGAGGATGGGGACGAGTACGTCATCAACGGTCAGAAGATCTGGACCTCCCGCGTCGACGTCTCCGACTACATCGTCCTCGTCGCGCGGACGACTTCGCTCGAGGACGTCGACAAGCGAACGCACGGAATCTCGATGTTTCTCGTCGACATCGAGGACGCCATCGAGCAGGGTGCACTCGAGATGGAGGCGATCCCCAAGTCCGCCAGCGACTTCGTTCACTCGTTCGAACTCTGGTTCGACGACCTGCGCGTCCCCGCCGAGAACCTGATCGGCGTCGAGGGCGAGGGGTTCTATCAGGTGCTGGACGGCCTCAACGAGGAGCGGCTCGTCATCGCCGCCGAGTGTATCGGACTGGGGCGACTGGCGCTCGAGCGGGCGGTCGACTACGCCAACGAGCGAGAGGTGTTCGACCGTCCGATCGGTTCGAATCAGGCGGTCCAGCATCCGCTGGCGGAGGCCTACGCGCGGTTGCAAGCGGCCAAGCAACTGACGTACAACGCGGCCGACCGAGCGGCCTCGGACGAGGACGTCGATCTCGGCGCGTACGCGAACGCGGCGAAGTTCCTCGCGGCCGACGCGGCCTACGAGGCGGCCGACGCCGCGGTCCAGACCCACGGCGGATTCGGCATCGCGACGGAGTACGACGTCGAGCGCTACTTCCGCGAAGCCAGACTGACTCGGCTCGTGCCGATTACTCAGCAGCTCGCCCTGAACTACCTCGGCGAGAACGTACTCGGCCTGCCGCGCTCGTACTGATCGAAACACGACTCACGGCCCACGATAGAAACCCATGACGGACCACAGCGAGACGACGGACGACAGCGAGGAAACGACAGATAAACGGCTCGTCGAGGGCTGGCACGGCCGCTACTACGAGGACTTCACGGTCGGCGACGTCTACAAGCATCCCTTCGGCCGGACCGTCACCGAGACGGACAACGTCTGGATGACGAACGTGACGATGAACCTCAACCCGATGCACTTCAACGAGGCCTATGCCGAGGAGACGGAGTTCGGCGAGCGCCTCGTCGACGGCACCTTCGTCATCGCGCTCGCGGTCGGGATGAGCGTTATCGACGTTTCCGTGAACGCGACGGCGAATCTCGGCTACGACGATATTCGTCACCACAGCCCCGTCTTCCACGGAGACACCCTCTTCGCCGAGAGCGAGGTCCTGAGCAAGCGAGAACTCGAGTCCCGCGACCACGTCGGCATCGTGGAAACCGAACTCCGGGCGTACAACCAGCACGACGACCTTGTACTCAGCCTCGAGCGCACGCCGATGGTGCTGAAACGCTCACACGCCGACCCCTCCGCCGCGGAGCCGCCGGGCTGGCCGGAGGGGATCGGAACCCAACCGGAGGACCTCTGAGCATGTTCGCACTCGACGAAATCAGGGCTCAGCCTCGAGAACGGAATCAGCGCGCCGCTGTGAACGATTGCCAGCGGTTTTACTCGCCATGGTCAGCTGTCTCCCTGAAGAACGAAAGACGTTGAGTACCGCGGGCGGGATCGTGATTCGCGTGAACGGACGCCACAAGATGTTCAGCAGTACGGAACACACTTCCCAATCGCGTCTTTGTTCTTCTCCCATACACTCTACTACACTCTAGAAAATATGCCATTCATGCCGCGGGACGGATTAGAGAGCATCGACGCTATGTATTACAGCTGTAAGATTGTAAATACCGGGCCCGTTCGATGATCGGGGCGTGGTAAGAATACTTGTCAGGGTCTATATCAAGGAATGCCGGCGTAACAGGAATAATTGCTCACTTCTGAACTGAGGATTGAGTAAGAGGGGTATCAGTCGCTGTGGGTAACTCGCCAGGGGTGTCGAAGAACCGAGTGCTGAGAGGGAGTTGCAGCTATCGCCTACACGATTTGACTGAATTCGGTTCCGTCGAATACGCCGGCAGCGCGACGATTACAAGGTCATCACTGACCTCGCGGCCTGTGACAACCGACGCCAGCAAGTACGGTGCTCCATCCAGAACTAGGATCGAGTCATCTTCGAATACGTTGTATACTGCAAAAGTGAGATGTTCCGGATGGGTTGCGGTAACATACGCTTCGGATCGAAAGAAAAAAGGGATCACCATCCTCGGTGATCACGCCCGGGAGACACGTCCAGCCGCATTGCCTGAATACTTCGACAGACAGCCGCGAACCGTGCGGAACCCACGCGGCTTGACTTGGACGGATTTCTTGGTTTGGTCAAGAGAGACCACCATGGCGTCCATTTCCCGCCGCTTTTTTCGGGTTCCTTACGAAACGTTTCTTGCTTGTCAGGCTCATATTCCGCGGCTGTACGGCGGGTTTTTGACACCTCAATTTCGCTTCTTTGAGCAGCCGCCGACAACTCGGGATCGAGTAGTCGACAGCAGAGCTTTCGTCGAGATATTGCAGGACGAGTACTGGCGTCCACGCCGGCGCATCGAAACCAACTTCCTCGGGTGATTCGTGGACAGCTTCCTCGAATTCGTATTGATATTTTTCTCATGCTTTTCATTTCATCTCAGATTATGAACATCATACTGCCTGCTCGAGCGACTCGTCAGTGTCGAGTCGTTTGAGCCAGCTATAGATTGTCCGTCGTTGAACGTCGTACCACTCGGCTAGCTCGGTCTGGCTGAGACCATTTTTGTGCGCTATTGCCGCTAATAGACGTTGTGTCGGCTTCTTCTCTCTACGTTGTCGAGGGCATCTTGTGATTCTTCGACAGCGATCTCGTCGTCACTCGCTGGTGAAATCAGAAAACAGGTAGACGATACGTCCGTTCAGGACATCCGTGATCAAGCCCAGCGCAACAGCGATCGGGTGTAACCTTCTCTGACACCGCGAGATCTTCGAGAACCGTGAGAACGTTCGACTCCCACTGTACAGCGGCTGTAGTGACGTGCAGGGACGATTCCGAGAAAGTTGGAATTGGGACGAAATTGATAAAAGTCGCACCGAATAGTCTCACCGTCGCGTTTCCCACTACGCGACATGGACGATCCAATTGCACCCCTAACATTGTCCCAGCCTCACCCGGCGGCGGCCGTTGCCCCCGGCTCTCCGGGTCTTTTGAGGCTTCTCGAGAAAACCACCACCGAATCTCGAGCGACGTCCCTCCGATGTATATCTGGTATCGTGAGTAGAACCGTCTTCATGGTAGATCGGTACCTCGAGAAATGCCGGCCGGTGGCCAGCATTTGAGCCTCCATTCCCACGCTGTGTCGATCTAAGAGTGGGTCCGAGATCGGTGTAACAACGTGGGTAGTGGCTTCACGTCGGAACGTGATTCGATCTCGGAAGGAGGGGATCCGCATTTCTCGGAGTGGATCGCTACCGACTCACCGCGTGATCCAAACCCACAATGGTGGCCGTTCGCGGTGCCGGCCGCCCTTGAGGAACTTGGACCGGACATCTTCGTCCCACGGGCCGAGATATCTCAGTTACCTGCTACGTTCCCTTGAGAAGGTGGGTCACGCCGACGGTTTCGGCGATGATCCACGTGACGAACAGGCCGTAGGCCAGGAGTAGCACGACCGACTCCCGCCTCGTAACCGAGAGATCGGTGCGCAAAAACGTGAACAAGAGAACGGTGGCCAGGGTGAGGACTCCGAGCATCGGGACGGCTACCGCGAAATCGACGGACACGCTCCCGACGATGAGAACGCCGATCGGAATCGCTACCAGGAGATCGAACGTGTTCGACCCGAGCACGTTCCCGAGACTCGTGATCCCCTTGTCCGCCTTGGCAGACCGGACGCTCACGAGCGTGTCCGGAAGGCTCGTCGCCGCCGCGATGATGGTGACACCGGCGAGGAACTCGGGGATACCGAACGTGTGGCTAAGCGACTCGACACCGCCGACCAGCTGTTCGACGGCCACGAGGATGACGAGTAAGCCGACAGCGAGTTTTCCCCACTCGCGACCGACGGAAATCCCGGCAGGTGCGTCTTCGCCCTCGTAGTCGCTGACGTCTTGCCACTGGATGAAGAGATACAACCCGTAGAGGAGGAGGGGGAGCAACGCCAACGGACGCGTGAGCCGTCCGGCGAATTCGGGTCCGTCGGGAACGGGAACGTAGATGACGGCGAGTGCGAAGGTGATGATCAGCGCGGCGACGGCGATCATGTAGAACTGTGCTTCCTTGTACACGATGGCCCGGTTCGTGTCCAGGTCGCCGTCCGTCGCGATCCCGGAGAGTGCGGGGATGACGAGAATGTTGAAGATAGCGGAACCGACGATCGCCCCGATACCCATGTTGAACGTTCCGGCGAGCGACGTGAAGACGACGCTCGACAACTCGGGAAAGCTCGAGCCGATAGCGACGACGATCGATCCCTGGACGACTGCTGGCAATCCGTAGTACGCCGAGAGGTGTTCCGCCGAGTCCTCGAGCCAGTTACTGCCAAACCAGATGAAGCCAGTTGCGACGACGATGACGAGCCCATTGACAACGGGCACGTCCGGGAGTACACCACCGAGGGGCATTGCCTGTCGATACCGACTCGGATCCTTTTAATGATTCTATTACCCCTTGCATGGGTTCGTTGCAGAGACCGTCGGGGAGCGTATGGGAGATGGTATCACTGATTGATAACTAACCGAGAGTAGCCACTGAAACGAATCACACACTGATCGCATCATCGGCGGTTCTCGCTCACTGTGTTCGCTCACGGCTCGCTTCGCTCACCGTTCGCATCCCCGCGGTTCTCGCTCACTGTGTTCGCTCCGAACCGCGCTCGCTCCGAACCGCGCTCGCGTCGTCCGATCAGGTGTGCTGTGGGGTAGTTGACGTAGCGACAGCTGTAGTTAGTCACAGAGACCTGACCGTCAAAGAGGTAGTAGACGTTTCTCACTGCATCTGAACGTGAGTGTCGTACGGAATTTGCCGTGAGTCGCACGGTAGAGCGAGGATGCCCAGTCGCGATACCGACGAACGTCGGCTCTCGAGGCAGCGTCTACAGACTCGGATTCGAGCCGGCGGTCGAGCCGACGGTACCCTGATCGAACGTCGTGCCGGTGATCGACTTTAGCCGGTCGACCAGCGAGTCCTTCTTCGGTTCGCCCATGAGGGCGACGTCGAGGACTTCGCTGATGTTCGAACAGGGGATGATCTCGACCATCTCCTCGTACTCGTCCTCGATCATCACGTCCTGCTCGTTCGCTTCGGGGATGATGACCTTGGTGCAGCCGGCCTTCGCGGCGGCTTCGATCTTGTGGGTGACCCCGCCGACCGGTAGCACGTCACCGCGCACGGAGAGCGAGCCGGTCATCGCGATCGACTGGTCGATTGGAATGTCCTCGAGCGCGCTGATGACGGCGGTCGCCACCGTGATGGAGGCGGAGTCACCGTCGACACCGCCTTCGCCGGCCTGGACGAACTGGATGTGGACGTCCTTCTCCGAGAGATCGACGTCGGAGAACTTCTTGATGATCGCGGAGACGTTCTGGACCGACTCCTCGGCCATCTCCTTGAGCTGACCGGTCGCGATCACCTGACCGCCGCCCTGCGCGGGCGCGATCTCGGCCATCACGGGGAGCATGATACCGGAGTCCTCGCCCATGACGGCGAGGCCGTTGACGCGGCCCTCGACGCCGCCGTCGTTGACCTGTAGCTCGTAGTCCTTGCGGCGCTCGATGTAGTCGTCGGCGAGCTGTTGCTCGATCGAGCGCGATCGGTCTTTGGCTCGAAGAACGTCGTCTCGAGTGGTGTACTCGCGATCCTCGGCGCGGGCGATGTCCCCCGCGACGCGGACCAACCCGCCGAGGGTACGGAAGTGTAGCGTGAGGTGGTTTTTCCGACCCGAGCGCCGCTTGGCCTCGAGGAGAAGTTCCTCGACGGCGTCGTCGGTGAAGTGGGGGAGGCGGCCGTCGCGTTCGACCTCCTGAGCGATGAAGCGGGCGTACTTGCGCCGCATCTCGGGGGTGTCCTCGATGGTGTCGTCCATGTAGACCTCGTAGCCGTACCCCTTGATCCGGTTGCGGAGCGCGGGGTGCATGTTCTCCATGGCGTCGAGGTTCCCCGCGGCGACCATGATGAAGTCACAGGAGACGGGTTCGGTCTGGACCATTGCACCCGAGGAGCGCTCGGACTGGCCCGTAATGGAGAACTCGCCCTCCTGGATCGCCGTCATCAGCTTCTGCTGGGTCCGGATATCGAGCGTGTTGATCTCGTCGAGGAACAACACGCCCTTGTTGGACTTGTGGATCGAGCCGGGTTCGACCCGTTCGTGACTCGGAGTCCCCATACCGCCGGACTGGAAGGGGTCGTGGCGGACGTCGCCCAGCAGCGCGCCGGCGTGGGCACCGGTCGCGTCCTCGAAGGGGGCAACGCGCTGCTCGCCGTTGTTGACGAGCAGGTTCGGCACCATCGCGTCCCCACCATTGCCCATGGTCCGAAAGATCAGCCAGATGACTCCCGCTGCAAGGAAACCGAGCAGGAGAGGACCGACGATAATAGCGTACCCGATAATGGCTGCGATAATGACCCACATCAGGATCGAGCGCCGCCGGTTGTGCTTGTTTGCCTCCTCCCTGTGAGCGGCGACGATCTGGTCGCCCTTTCCGGCAGGGACGGTCCGTACTTTCGGCTCGTTGTCGTCGTCCGGGTTGGGATAGACTAAGACGTCCTGCAGGTCTTCCTGCGGAAGCAGTTGGCTCATCGCCTTCGCCAGCATCGACTTGCCGGTCCCCGGCGAGCCGATCATCATGACGTGGCGGCGCTGCTTCGCCGCCTTGATAATTATGTCTCGTGCTTCGTCCTGACCGATGACCTGATCGACGAGTCGATCGGGGACTTCGATGTCCTCCGTCGAGTCGATCTTCAGACCGCCCAGCAGGTCGTCCTCGGCGATCTCCTCGTCGACCTCGACGCCGGGATCGACCTCGACCGTACTCCCCAGGTCGTCGACGGTCTCGATGTCGTCTCCCTCTTCCTCGTCGGACGACGGCTCGAACTCGTCGATCGGCTCGTCGACGTCGGGACGACGGTTGCCGTCCTCCTCGAGCGACGACTGATCTCCCTGCCGCTCGGACCGTTCCTCGTCGGCGGTGTCCGAAGCGTCTTCGGGAGAGTCATCAACGTCTGTATTGTTACTCATAGAATTCGATTCAGTATCGAAGGCGAGGGGATTGCGACAGATATACTTTCTCCATATGGTGGATAGTGGCAGTTGCGTCTCTCGTGGAATACAACGGTTGTCGCCGGAAAACAGGCACCGATGGCGACTCCGTGTTCCGTCTGTGGGAAAGCGGAGAGACGATCATCGAGGCGAAATCGTGCGAACGGGCGAGCGTATCACAGCGCGAGGGTCCACTAACCGAACTGTTATCCCTCGTAGTCACCGAAACCGGATATGGAACTCTCCGCCGTCGATCTGTCTCCAGTTCCCGACGACGGCACCGCAACCGATGCCTACGCGAACACCGTTGAAGCGGCACAGCAGGCCGAACGACTCGGTTACTCGCGGTTCTGGGTCGCCGAACACCACGGAATGGCGAACAGGATCGCGGGGACGACGCCCGAGGTATTGCTCGGGCACCTCGCCGCCGAAACCGACTCGATCCGCCTCGGCTCGGGGGCGGTGTTGCTCAACCACTACAGCCCGTTCAAGGTCGCCGAACAGTTCGGCGCGCTGGACGCGCTCGCACCGGGTCGCATCGACGCGGGTCTCGGGCGGGCGAACGGGTCGCCGGCCGCCGACCGCGCCCTCGGGACGGACCGGCGCGTGCAGAATCCCGACGACGACCACGCCGAGAAAATCGAGGCCGTCATCGATCACCTCTACGACGACTATCCCGAGGGGCACGCCTACAGCGACCTCGAGCTCCCGCGCTCCGGCGAGGACGAACCGGTGCCGTGGGTGCTCGGCTCGAGTCCCTCCAGCGCGGCTATCGCGGGCGAACTCGGCTTGCGGTACTGTTTCGCGGCGTTCATTCGGCCGCAGTTGGCCGCGCGTTCGTTCGAGGCGTATCGCGAGCAGTTCCAGCCGTCACGGCTGGCCGACGGCATCGACGAGCCCCAGGGGATGATCGCGGTGAACGCGGTCTGTGCCGAGACCGACGAGGAGGCGGCACGGGTGCGAGCGGTGGCTGAGGCGTCGTTCAAGCGGATGCAACGCGGAGAGGTCGGCACCAGACCGTCCATCGAGGAGGCCATCGACGAACTCGGTGGCGTCCCCGAGCCAACGCCTGCAACGCTCGGTCCCGACGAGTGGCCGCGCGCTATTTCCGGCGATCCGGACACGCTCGCGGGCCTGTTGGAGCAACTCGCAGATCGCGTCGGCGTCGACGAAGTGATGATCCAACACGTCGTCGCCGACCACGACGACGCGCTCCGCTCTCACGAATTGCTGGCCGATGGCGTCGGCCTCACGTCTCGCTGACGGGGGCTGCCAGTATCGGAGACCGCTGTCGGGAATCGGGGCTTTCAGCGGAGCGGCTCCCCTCCCGGTGATCACTCTTCCGGACACTCCCTCCCAGCGACTGGCAGCCGTCGGTATCCTCTCCAAACGAACGGTCTACCTTTTCCCGTACCGACCCGGGAGTGGTGACCGAACGATCGTTCACGAGTCTCGACACCCCCTGGAACGAACTCGAGCAGCGGGAGCAGGGCATCGCTGGAACGGACTACTCGACACGAAACCCATTCTAGTTACTAGTCGGCAATTATGTACCCAATAGTGGTTATTTATGGGGTCACTCTCCGAGAACGCAGTATGGGACGGAACGTGGTCTCCCGGTCAGCGATTCAGGCCCGGAAACGGGCTATCGTCAAAACGCTCTGCTACCGGCTGTTCATGATGCTGATCACGATACTCGTCGCGTGGCTGATCGTCGGGGACGTAAGCGCCGCGATAAATATCGGTCTCATAACTAATTTACTGAAGACGGGGACGTACTACGTCTATGAGCGGACGTGGGACCACATCTCGTGGGGGGTACTGCCTGACTCGTAATCTCCGTCGAGTCCTCGCTCGTACCGGCTCGCTCGGCGTCTGAGCCGACGAGAGTACTCGATCCGTTCTCAGATCCACTCGATTCGGAGCCACGCAAAGCGGTTCATCGGAGGTGCGGATGAGCACCATCTCCGTGACCGAGCGGTGAGGTCATTCAGAGCTGATTCTTCCAATATATGCATCGCTCTGCAACCGCCTTTCGGCGGTTATCGAATCCCCTGCCACAATAATATTGGAACAGACACTTATCAAGATCCCTAATATATATTATATTTCTGGAAGCGTTCCGAGTCCCATACATGTCGTCTCGAAATTGGAGTTCGTGGCGATGGAGTGCAGCGTAGATTCGGGATGCGGACTCGACGGGGAACGCGGCGACTGTGATGTCATGTTTCTCTTTAAACGTAGTGAGACGAGAGATGATAGTGGTGCCTCTCGAGTCGAGAAACGTCGAATACGTCGAATAAGCTGGTTACGGGATCGACGGGAGCGGCCAGCTAGTCGCGCTGAGTATCGAGTCGGATCGCAGTTTCGTCGGCCGAAACGGGATTCCGTCGTTCCCGTCGCTCGGTCGTCGGTCAGCTTTTTGCACCCGATTGTAGCACCTCAATTTCAACCGATTGACGCCGACCTCTATGAAATAGATACATTATTCGAAATCGGTACTATGGCCAGGTGGAGCGCGGTACTCGATCGAACGATCTCGTAGCATCGCTTCGCGCTCCCCGGAGTACGATCATCCACGGAAATGGGAGTCGACAGAGCGATGACGAGCCGAAATGTGACCGGATGGGAGCCGAAATTGATCCCGCGACGGATATTCGCGAGCGTTTCCGCACCGGTGGAACTCGTTCTCGAGTCCACATCGACTCCGCGGTCTCGCTGACAGCTAGTATCGATGCCGTCGTAGCGCTACAAGATCGGATCGACTATTTCAACGTCGTGGACGAACAGTGGACTTTGATCGAAAACACGTCTCGTTTCCACAGAGAATGCCAGATTTAGCTGTAGGTATGGCAAATATAGCCGCCATCAGGATATTAACTGCCGTAATCAGCTATGGGGAACGTGTATGCTCGAAGCTCCGTTACACACCGGTGCACAGCACCCCGATCTCCTCTGGATACTCGTCCCCAGTTTCCTCTCGTTCGTGGCGGGACTCGGACTCGGTTCGGTCTCGGATCGGCTGCGCGACTGGATCCGTCCACAGCGGGACGCCGCAAACAACTGACCGCTACCAATGACGAGTACACGTGTTATCACGGTCTCCGATACCGCGTCCGGAGTGATCGAGGAATGAGCGAGTTCGTTCCGGGTGAGTTGCTCCCGGCCGACGAGCCGGTACCGATAAACGAGGGACGGCCGACGACGACGGTGACGGTCGAGAACACCGGCGACCGGCCCGCACAGGTCGGCTCACACTTTCACTTCTTCGAGGCGAACCCGGGACTCGAGTTCGATCGCGAGTCGGCGTACGGAACCCGACTGGATATTCCGGCGGGGACGGCCGTTCGATTCGAGCCCGGCTGCGAACGCGAGGTCGATCTCGTCGATATCGGCGGCGACCGAATCGTTCACGGGATGGGCGGCCTGGTCGGCGGCGACCTCGACGACGAGGACGTGCGGGCTCGAGCGATCGAGCGCGCTCGAGAGCGGGGCTATATCGCGGAGGCCGACGAATGAGCCGGGAACTCCCGCGCAGGGAGTACACGGAACTGTTCGGCGCGACCGAGGGCGACCGGCTTCGGCTGGGCGATACGAACCTGTTCGCGAAGATCGAGACCGACTACGGCGTCCCCGGCGAGGAGGCGGTCTTCGGCGGCGGGAAGACGATGCGCGACGGGATGGGGATGCAATCCGGCACGACGCAGGCCGAAGGGACCCTCGACTGGGTCTTTACGAACGTCGTGATCATCGATCCCGTACTGGGCGTCTGCAAAGGCGACATCGGCGTCCGTAACGGGAAGATCGTCGGCGTCGGAAAGGCGGGCAACCCAGACACGATGGACGGCGTCGACATGGTGATCGGGCAGAGCACCGACACCATCCCCGCCGACGGGCTGATCGCGACGCCCGGCGCGCTCGACATCCACGTCCACTTCAACAGCCCACAACTGGTCGACCACGCGCTCGCCTCGGGCGTGACGACGATGCTCGGGGGCGGGTTCGGCGGCGGTGCCACGACGTGTACGCCCGGCCCGCGGAACATCCAGCGGTTCCTGCAGGCGGCCGAGGACTGGCCCGTCAACGTCGGCTTCTACGGGAAGGGCAACAGCAGCCGACCGGAATCGCTCCACGAGCAGGTCGAGGCCGGCGCGTGCGGCCTGAAACTCCACGAGGACTGGGGCTCCACGCCGGCGGCGATCGATACCTGCCTCGAGGTGGCCGACGAGGAGGACGTCCAGGTCTGTATCCACACGGACACCCTGAATGAGTCGGGGTTCGTCGAGGACACCTTCGACGCCATCGACGGCCGCGCGATCCACACGTTCCACATCGAGGGCGCCGGCGGCGGCCACGCGCCGGACGTGCTCGAACTGATCGGCCACGAGCACATGCTGCCGTCGTCGACGAACCCGTCGATGCCCTACACCGAGAACACGTTCGACGAACACCTCGACATGGTGATGGTCTGTCACCACCTCAATCCGGACGTCCCCGAGGACGTAGCCTTCGCCGAGTCGCGCATCCGCGCGGAGACGCTCGGCGCGGAGGACGTCCTCCACGACACCGGCGCCATCTCGATGATGACCACCGACTCGCAGGCGATGGGCCGGATGGCCGAGATGGTGTGTCGGACGTGGCAGACCGCCCACAAGATGAAAGCCCAGCGCGGCCCGCTCGAGGCGGATGAGGGCACCGAGGCTGACAACGCTCGCATCGAGCGCTACGTCGCCAAGTACACGATCAACCCCGCGATCACGGCGGGAATCGACGACTACGTCGGCTCGCTCGAGCCCGGAAAACTCGCGGACATCGCGCTGTGGGACCCGGCCTTCTTCGGCAGCAAGCCGGAAGTCGTCATCAAGGGCGGCTTCCCGGTCTGGTCCCAGATGGGCGAGGCCAACGGCTCGCTGATGACCTGCGAGCCGGTGATCGGTCGCGAACGCGCCGGCGCACAGGGGCGAGCGAAACACGGCCTCTCGGTGACGTTCGTCAGCGAGGCCGCCGACGAGAACGAGGTCGGCGATGCCTACGACCTGAAAACGCCCGTCCGGCCCGTCAGCGGCACGCGATCGGTTCGAAAATCGGATATGCTGCACAACGATCACTGCCCGGACGACATCGAAATCGACGCGCAGACGTTCGAGGTTGAGGTCGACGGCGAACACGTCACCTGTGACCCGGCCGACGAAGTCCCGCTGGCGCAGCGATACCTGCTCTGAATCATGGACCGCAAGACAACCACACCGACGATTCCGACCGTATCGACGCTGCGACCGACGACCGAGTGCTCGAGTTCGACCGCCTCGAGGACGCCGCGCTCGAGTCGCTCGAACCAAACTCCCGTCCGAACGGAGGGGGACCGATGAACCTCTCGCCCAAGGAGATGGAGCGACTGACGGTGTTCGTGGCCGCCGAACTCGCCCGCCGGCGAAAGGACCGCGGCGTGAAGCTCAACCACCCCGAGACGGTCGCGTACATCTCCGACTGGGCCTGCGAGGCCGCCCGCGAGGGCAAGTCCGTCGCGCAGATCCGCTCGGAGGCGACCCAGTTACTCACCCGCGAGGACGTCATGGACGGCGTTCCGGCGATGGTCGACATGATCCAGATCGAGCCCGTCTTCCCCGACGGAACCAAGCTGGTGACCGTTCACGATCCGATTCGCGCGGACGGTCCCGACCAACTCGAGACGGTCGATCCGGACCCCGACGAGGACGTCGTGACCGATCCCGACGCACTGGGAAGCGACGACTCGAGCGAGGCACGTACCACGGGCGGCGGCCCCGAACCCACGGAGGGAGACTGATGGGGTACCGCGACGTCGCGAAAGTCGGTCTCGGCGGCCCCGTCGGCTCCGGGAAGACGGCGATGGTCCGGCGGATCGTCCCCGAACTCGTCGACCGGGGCTACGAGGTCGGCGTCATCGCCAACGATATCATGACGCAGGAGGACGCCGACGTCTTCCGGGAGTCGTTCGCCGATCTGCTACCCGCGGACCTCGTCGAGGGGGTCGAAACGGGCGCCTGTCCGCACACGGGCATCCGCGAGGACCCCTCCATGAACCTCGCCGCGATCGACGAGTTCACCGAACGCCACCCCGATCTGGACGTGGTCCTCGTCGAGAGCGGCGGCGACAACCTCGCCGCGACCTTCAACCCCGAACTGGCCGACTACTTCCTGTTCGTCATCAGCGTCGCGGAGGGCGAGGACATCCCCCGAAAGCGCGGCCCTGGCGTCATGCAGGCCGACCTGCTGGTCGTCAATAAAACGGACCTCGCACCGCACGTCGACGCCGACTTGCAGGTGATCGAGGACGATACGAACGCGGTGCGGGGCGACGACCCGTTCGTCTTCACCAACTGCAAGGACGGCGAGGGGATCGACGCGGTCCTCGAGCACGTCGAGCGGGAGGTGCTGTTCGCGTGAGTGCGGGGCGCTCGGGGACGACCGCGGACGACGGACTCTCCCTTCCGCCGTCTTTCGAGGCCTACGCAGACGAATCGCTCGCCCAGGCGCCCGCTGGGGGTCCCGGGAAGAACGGCCTGCTCGAGGCGACGTTCGCCAGGCGGAGCGATGGACCGACCCGGCTGATCCGCGACCGCGTGACGGTCCCCTACCACCTGACGGGGACGCTCGACACCGATCCGGTGCCCGGTCTGACGACGCTGGTCGCACAGGAGCCGACCGGCGGCGTCGCCCAGGGTGACCGCCACCGGATGCGCATCGACGCTCGAGCGGGGGCGCGAGCGCACGTGACGACCCAGAGCGCGACGAAGGTCCACAGCATGAACGCGAACTACGCCCACCTGAACACCGCGCTCCGGGCGGCCGAGGGGAGCTACCTCGAGTACGTTCCGGGACCGACGATCGTTAACGAGGACGCGCGCTGTCTCCAGACGGTCGACGTCGAACTGGCAGACGATGCGGTCGTCGTGATGGCCGACGTCCTCGTTCCGGACGGACTGAGCGATCACGAGCCGTTCGGCTTCGATCACTACCAGTCGCGCGTCGAGGCCGAACACGACGGGCGATTGGTCTGTGCCGACGCGGTCGACCTGCGACCGAACGAGCGCGATCCGCGCGATCCGGCCAGCGTCGGCGAGTACGGCGTCGTCGGCTCGCTGTACGTCTTCGCACCGAGCGGTGACGATCGCGACGACGCGACCGCGCCGGGCGAGAGCGACCTCGAGACACTGATCGACGGGATCTACGACGAGATCGCGGACCGCGACGGCGTCGAGGCCGGCGTCTCGCGGCTCCCCCACGACGTCGGCGCAGTCGTCCGTCTCCTCGGCCACCGGGAGGCGGACGTGACCGAGACGCTGCGCGCCGCGTGGGACGCGACGAGACGACAGCTACTGGGGGTCGGCGTACCCGCCGACCGGCGATACTGATGGAACGAATCGACGGTATCGTCGGCAACGTCCACGCCGACGACGACCTCGCGGCGCTGTACGCCGACCACGAGTCTGCGGGCACGCTCGAGCGCGTCGTCATCGACGCGGACGACCGTCGGCGGTCGCGGTTCCGGGCGACGACGGATGCGGGCACCGACGTCGGCGTCGTCGTGGACAAGGCCGCGGTCTCGGCGGGCGACGTGTTGCTGGCCGAGGACGACCGGCTGATAGTCGTCGCGTTCGAACCCCGCGACGCGCTGGTCGTCTCGCTGCCCGACGCGACGGCCGAGCGACTCGAGGCGGCGGTCGAACTCGGCCACCGAATCGGCAACCAGCACTGGGATCTCGCGATCGACGACGGGGACGTCTACGTCCCGCTCGAGGCCGATCGCCACATCGTCGAGCGGGTCGTCGCCGACGTCGTCCCCGGCTCGGAAATCCGCGAGACGACCGTCGAGGCCGACCTGTTCGTGACCGATCTCGAGGACGCGGATCCCGGCGGCGCACGCGGCGTCAATCACGGCTCGGAGCACGGACACGGGCACGGGTCTGGACACGGTCATGGGCACGAGAACGGTCACTCCCACGATCACGACCACGCTCACGGTCGCGACCACACACACGAACAACCGCACGACTCTCGCCATGACCACTGACCCGAGTTCGTTCCTGACGGCGCTCCGACTCTCGGATTCGTTTCTTCCCGTCGGCGGCTACACGACCTCCTACGGCCTCGAGCAGTACATCAACGAGGATCGGGTCGAGACCGGCGACGATCTGCGGGAATTGCTCGCGGCCTACCTCCGTCGCGTGGTCGGTCCCTGCGAAACCGTCGCGCTGGCGAACGCCCACGCCGCGTGCGCAGACGCCGATCTCGAGCGGCTGCTGGCCGTCGACGAGCGACTCCACGCGGTGACCCTGCCTCGAGAGTTCCGCGAGAGTTCGACCAAGGCGGGCGCGAAGCTCTCCGAACTGTTCGGGTCGAACGGGACGGCGGGCTCGAACGCGGGGGAGAGGAACGGGCACGGGCACGGAGCCTCGTCCGACGCGACCGAAGCGGCGACCGACGGTGGCGAGTTCGCGACCGCCGTCGCCGACGCCGTCGATATCGGTTCGACGCCGGGCCACTATCCGGTCGTCTTCGGGGTCGTCACCGCGTCGCGGGGCCTCTCGCGACTCGAGGCCTGTCTCGCACACGCCTACTCGTTCGTGTCGGGGCTGCTCGGGGCGGCCCAGCGGCTCGGTCGGTTCGGACACACCGAGATCCAGTCCGTGCTCGAGCGACTCGAGCCCACGATAACCGAGGTCTGCGAGCGCCACGTCGACGACGAGCCGGCGGCGATGGCGTCGTTCGCCCCACTAGCCGAAATCATGGGAATGAACCACGAACGCGCCGGGAGACGGCTGTTCATGAGCTGAGACGGAGTACCGTCGGTCAGTTCCAGTGCACCCACGATCCGCCAGACGAACGCGGCGGGACACAGTGTCAGCAGCCCGTAGACGCCGCAGTTGTTCTTCGATCGCGACGCTAGAAGCAGTCACACCCGCTCGAAACTACCGAGTCGAGTATCGCAGCGTCCCCGAATTCACCGAGCCGGAAACGGGCTCACTCGAGTCCGACGAGCCGGGGCCCGGAGGTGGATCGATCGCCCTCTCGAAGGACCGAGACATCTCCGAACCGCACGGTATCGCCGGCCGAACTGTCGTCTCCGAGCTGTGCGACGATCGTCACGTCGCCGTCGAACCGCACCATCCCGAGCCGGTTCGGCGAGCGAACGCCGGGCGGCGTCGCGTGGACGGTCGTCGCGGTGACGACGGTTCCCTCCCGAAGCCGGTAGGAGTGGGTCGCCGTCGACCGACACTCCGAGCACCGCTCGCGCGTGTAATACCAGCGGTTTCCGCACGATTCACAGACGAACGCGTGGTCGGTCGGAACGTCTCGAGTCATGGTCCCTGCAGGATCGTACAGACCGCGTTGTTTCCGAATCCGGCGACGTTGAGCGCCAGCCCCGTCCGCGGATTCTCGACGCGTCGCTCCTCGGGGGCGTCGCCGCGCAACTGCCAGGTCAGTTCGATTATCTGGGCGACGCCGGTCGCGCCGAGCGGATGGCCGCGAGCCTTGAGTCCGCCGCCGGGATTGACCGGCAGCCGTCCGTCGAGGGCCGTTTCGCCGTCCGCCGTCGCCCGCCAGGCGTCGCCGGGGTCGTAGAACCCCAGCTCCTCGAGTTCGAGCAACTCGAGGATCGTGAACGCGTCGTGAATACAGGCGACGTCGACGTCATTCCGCGTGACGTTCGCGTCGGTCAGCGCCCGCCGACCGGCCCGCTCGACGCTCTCGATCTCGAGCGGATTCGGTCGTTCGGCGACCGCGTGGGTGCCGGTCGCGCCGGTGACGCTCGCCACCCGGATCCCGTCCGTTTCTTCTGACTTCTCGAGGACGACCGCGGCGGCACCGTCGCTCGTCGGACAGCAGTCGTACAGGCGAAGGGGTTCCGCGACGGGCGGCGAGGTTCGCGCCTCCTCGAGCGTGATCGGCTCCTGAAACTGCGCGTACGGATTCGTCGCGGCGTTGCGGTGATTCTTGACGGCCACCCGCGCGAACGCAGACGGATCGACGTCGTACGTCCGCAGGTAGTGCTCGGCCGCGAGTCCCGCGAACGACGGGAGGGTGACGCCCTGCGCGTACTCCCGGTCGTGGACGAGACGACTGATGAGCTCCGTCGCCGCGTCCGTCTCGGCGGACGTCATCGTCTCGACGCCGACGACGAGGGCGCGCGACGACGCGCCCGCCTCGAGCGCGTGGACGGCGCGAAGGACGGCGCTCGCACCGCTCGCGCTGGTGTTCTCGATCCGATCCGCGATCGCTCCCTCGACGCCGAGGGCACCGCAGAGGGCGTTCTCGAGCCCCGTTCGCCCCTCGAACGCCTCGGCCGCCATGTTGCCGACGTGGACGGACGTCACGTCCGCAGGTTCGACGGCAGCGTCGGAGAGGGCTCGCCACGCCGCCCGTTCGGCTAACTCGAGTGCAGATCCGGCACTCTCGGATTCGAATCGCGTCATTCCGACGCCGGTAACGAACGCGTCGGTCATCTCGATCGACCTCCCATCACTCCGACCCGAACGCGCCGCGATCGGTGAGTTCGTCCAGTTTCTCCTCGTCGTAGCCGAGGTCACGGAAGACGCTCCGGGTGTCCTCGCCCAGTTTCGGGGGCGGCGACTCGAAGCCGCTGCTCGAGCGGTCGTACTTCAACGGGTGCTCGATCACGGGAATCTCGCCGTGTTCCGGGTGTTCCATCGACGTGACCGACTCACGAGCCGCCGTCTGCTCGTTGTACAGCGCGTCCTCGACGTCGTGTACCGGACCCGCCGGAAGCCCCGCCTCGTCGACCAGCAGGGTCATCCACTCGTCGGTCGTCAGCTCACGGAACGTCCGTTCGAGCTCGCTCTCGAGTTCGTCCATGTGTTCGACGCGGTCGGCGTTCGTCTCGAAGCGCTCGTCGTCGGCCAGTTCGGGGCGATCGATCGCCTGGCACAGCCCGTTCCAGAGCTTCTGATTGAGACAGGCGACGTTGAGGTAGCCGTCGGCGGTCTCGAACGTCTGGTAAGGAGCGAGCACCGGATCTTTCGTTCCCATGCGCGAGGGGCACTCGCCCGCGAACACCTTGCCGGCCTGTTTCGTCAGCCACGGAAGCGCGGCGTCGAGCATGCCGAGATCGATGTACTCGCCCTCGCCCGTCCGCTCGCGCCGGTAGAGCGCGTTCGAAATACCGAAGGCAGCCCACATTCCGGTGATGAGATCGGTCGTCGGGAGGCCGACTTTCACCGGCCGACCGTCGGGCTCTCCGGTGACGCTCATCATGCCGCTCATCCCCTGAATCAGCAGATCGTAGCCGGGCCGTTCGCGCCAGGGTCCCGTCTGTCCGAACGCCGAAATCGCACAGTAGATGACGTCGTCGTTGTGCGAACGGATCGTCTCTTCGTCGACGTCGAGGCGCTCGGCCGTCCCGGGGCGGTAGTTCTGGAGGAAGACGTCGGCCTCGCTCGCGAGGTCGTACAGCGCCTCCCGTCCGGCGTCGCTCTTCAGGTCGAGTTCGACGCTCTTCTTGCCGTAGTTGACCGTCCAGAAGTACGGCGACTCGCCGTCGATGAACGGCGGGCCCGAGTGTCGGTTGTCGTCGCCGACGCCGGGCCGCTCGACTTTGATTACTTCCGCCCCCTGATTGGCGAGCATCAGCGAGCAGAAGCCGCCGGTAACGAACGTGGTCAGATCGACGACTCTCACGCCGTCGAGAATGCGATCACCGGTAGTCATGTGATACCATGAGTGATTCGGACAGTCGGCAAAAAACCTTCCTATCGGCAGTTCCGACTCCGACGCATTCGAGGGTGGCCGTCGAGATCACCCAGCCTCGCCTCATTCGAGACTGTCCGTCGGAATCACGTCCACCCGCGCTCCGGCGTCGAGGGGCTCGGTCGTGAGCACGAAGCCGTCGGCGGCCGCCGCGCGCGAACTCGAGGAGAGCACGCTGGGGTCGAACGTCTCCTCGTACACCGCGAGCGGGGAGTCCACGTGCCCGAGCGGCGTGGCGTCGTCGTCCTCGAGGGTGACCGGAATCGCGTACTCGAAGCCCTCAGGGCCGAGTCCGACGTCGTGGGTGAACGTTCGCTCGAGCGTCGGCGTCGTTCGATCGCCCGTGAACAGCGGACGTGCGACGAGGGCGGCGCTCACGTACGCCCCGATCGGTTTTCCGGGAATAGCGACGGCCAGGGCGTCGTGGTCGGGCAACCGAGCGACGGCGATCGGCTTCCCCGGTCGGATCCGAACCCTGTGGAAGACGACGTCGCCGAGGGACTCGAGCGCGTCGATCACGTAGTCCTTCTTGCCGACGCTCGTCCCGCCGGTGGTGACGACCACGTCGGCCTCGCTCGCGAGGTCGGCGATCCGCCGTTCGACTCGGTCGCCCTCGTCGGGGACCGATCCCCGATACGAGGGGGAGTGCCCCCAGGACCGAACCAGGTTACGGAGCATCGGCGAATCGAGGTCCGTGTGCCGGCCCTCGTGGATCTCGGTTCCCGTGGCGAGCACCGCGACCGACAGCGGCGCGGTGACGACGACCGACTCCCGACCGAGGTCCCGAAGCAAAATGGCGTCGAGCGCGGTGAGCCGATCACCGGCCGCGTAGAGTCGCTCGCCGGCCTCGACGTTCGAGCCGCGCTCGTAGACGTACGTTCCGGCCGCGAGGTCGGGCGTCCGCAGGCGGTCGCCGTCGACGACCGCGTCCTCGCGCTTGACGACGGTGTCGGCCCGGTCGGGAAGCGGCGCCCCCGTGGCGATCTCGATCGCCTGTCCGGCCTCGAGCGCGGGCGGTTTCGTCTCCGGGAACACCGCGTTCTCGACGATCTCGAGTGGCCCGTCGTCGCCGGCGGCGAACGCGTAGCCGTCCATGGTGGCGCGATCGATCGTCGGCTGGGCCGTCTCGGCGACGACCGGCTCGGCGAGGCGACGGCCGGCGATCTCGGCGACCGGAACGGTCGACGTCGCTCGATCCTCGAGGAACTCCTCGCGAGCGGCGAGAACGTGGTCGACGGCCTCTCGCCGCCAAAGCATCTCATCGTGATCGTCCATGCCCCAGAATCGTCAGTGACCGGAAAAAAAGGTTCGGTTGGGACGATCGCGGCGCCGCAGCGCTCGCCGAGTCGTTCGTTGCGGTCGAGAGAAACGGTCCCACGGGTCGGCTTCGTCGCGAAACGTGAACCGCTCCTGGTCGTCTTCCTCGACCGGCCGAGGAAGCGCGACGATCGGCGTTCGGTGATCGGCGATCAGTCCGCGCGATCGACGGGTTTCGATCCGCCGTCCGAGCGGAGCCGATCGAAGACGCTAACGAAGTCGTCTTCGTCCTCCGAGAGCTCGTCCCAGGCGTCGAGCCCGCGTTCTTCGGTCGTTCCCTCGATGGTGTTATCGAGGACGAACGCGATGATGCCACCGATGGCCATTCCCGTGCCGAGGATGACGAACAGCGTCTGCGAGACGAGTTCGGTTCCCAACACCGGGCCGAGGACGGCGACGCCCTCGAGTCCGGCCTGGAAGTCGGTTACGGCCCCGACGTTGCTGATGTAGTTCGGAATCGCGAGCCCCGAGAACAGCGCGAGACCGACGATGAACACGTTCCGGTTCTTATCGAGATCGACGTACTTCAGGTTCGAGAGACCGACCGCGGTGATCTGTCCGAACATCGCGAGGAACAGTGCCCCGACGATCGGATTGGGGATGGTCGCGACCAGTTGACCGAAGTAGCCGACGTAGCCGACGACCAACATGACGAGCGCACCGATCTGGACGACGTAGCGGGACGCCACGCCGGTGATCCCGATGGCGCCGACGTTCTCCGAGTAGGAGGTCGATCCGTTCCCGGTCCCCATGATGCCGGCGAACAGGTTACCGAGTCCTTCCATGCCGATGCCGTGGTTGATGCGTTTCTTGCTGGGTGCGGCCATTCCCGAGAGGCGGGCGACGGCGAAGTAGTCGCCGTAGCTCTCTATCATGGACGCGACGACGCCGGCGAACATTCCGATGATGAACGACGTCGTGAATGTGGGCATACCCCACTGGAACGGCGAGACGGGCTGAATCGCGGACGCCGAGGTGACGGCTCCGAAGTCCACGTATCCAGCTGCGCCGGTGCCGTAGACGCCGCCCACCGAGAGAAGGGCGGCGATAATCCACGCGAGACCGACGCCGAGGAGGATCGGGAACAGTCGGAACACGCTGTGGTACTTGTCGAGGTACTGTGAGAACGCGATGATGAGCACCAGGGTGAGGCCGAACAGCCACCAGTCCTGGGCCCCGCTCGTGATCTGTGGCGTATTGAACAGGGCGAGACCGATCAGCGCGATGGTCGGTGCGATAACGACCGGCGAAAGGAACCGTTTCAGTGCACCCATTACGCCGGTGTAGCCGATCACCACTTCGACTAGCGCTGCGACGATGATCGCACCCTGTAGCTCCCGCAGCATGAGTTCGTACCCGACGCCCTGGGCGCCGAGGGCGGCGATGATCGCGAGTGCGGGGGCGATCATCGAGAACGTCCCGCCCTGAACGATCGGGTACCGGTTACCGATCGTCGTCTGCGCGAGGGTCGCGACGCCCGAAACGACGAAGAAGGTCCCGATCAGTTGCGCCTGGGCCGACGCGGGCATGGACGCGCCCGCACCCTGCATCGCCCCGATGAGGACCAGCGGGATAGCGATGGTCGAACCGATCATCGTAAGGTAGTGCTGGAACCCCAACAGTATCGACTCGAGGAGCGGCGGTTTGTCTTCGATGCTGTATTCGACGAAATCCGACTCCTGTGGGGCCGGAATGTTCCCCTCTGCAGCGGCTATGCCGTCGCCGTCGTTCGGTGGATCGTTGTCTGTCATATCGTGGCTCCGATTGTGTGAAGAGCTGTCATCCCCACATCCCTCATAATTCAAAGACAATTACTTAAGTCTGTTGCTAGCTCTTGACAAAGCATGTTCAAAAATATCCGCATTTATTGCATAGAGCCGGTCCGAAGTCGGAATAATAACTTCCATATTTGACCGAAATCTATATTTGATTGTTCTATCTAAATACGATCGTATATGGTAGACATACTCATACGAGGAGGGACCGTCGTCACGGCCACGGACATGTTCGAGGCCGATGTCGGAATCATCGGCGAACGCATCGTTGCCGTCGGGGACGGCGACGAGATGAGCGACGCCGAGACGGTCGTCGACGCGACTGACAGACTGGTGCTGCCCGGCGTGGTCGATCCCCACGTCCACATCGACGACATGTTCTCGTTCGACACCTACGAAAGCGCCTCCAAGGCGGCGGCCCTCGGCGGAACGACCACGTTCATCGACTTCGCCTGGCAGGCCTGGGTCGGCGAGACGAGCCTGTGGGACGAGGAGGGGTCGCTTCTGGAGGGAATCGAGCGCAAACGCGACAAAGCGGAGAACCCGGTCGTCGACTTCGGACTCCACGCCGCGATCACTCGAGAAGACGAGGGGGTCTTCGAGGAGTTCGAGGCCGTTATCGAGGCTGGCGTCCCTACGTTCAAGCTGTTCACCGCCTACGAGTTCGGGTTGACGAACGGGTTCATGGACCGGACGTTCGGCGAACTGGCCGACCACGACGCGGTCGCCGTCTTGCACTCCGAAGACGGCGCTCTCTGTGATTATCTGGCCGAGCGCTTCCAGGCCGAGGGGAAGGGAGATCCCGAATGGTATCCACAGTCGCGGCCGGATTACGCGGAAGCGATGGCCGCCGAGGACGCCGTCCGGATGGCGATGGAGGCGGGGTGTCGGTACTACGGGATCCACACGACCTGTCGGAAGTCCGCCGAGGTGCTCGCGCAGTTCCGGGAGGAGTTCGGCGAGGAGATGATCCGGGCGGAGACGTGTACCCACTACACGACGCTGGACGATTCCATCTTCGAGGAGATGGGGCACCTCCCGATGATCGCCCCGCCGATTCGGAAACCCGACGACAACGAGGCGATGTTCGAGCACCTCGAGCGCGGAACGCTCGACGTCGTCTCGACGGACCACTGCGGGTACACGGAGGAGAGCAAACAGGTCGAGAACTGGTGGGACAGCAAGTTCGGCGCGAACGCCCTCCAGACGAGCCTGCCGGTGTTCCACGACGAAGCGGTCAACGAGCGCGGCTACTCGTATCCGTTCCTCGTTCGCGCGATGTGTACGAACCCGGCTCGAGTGTTCGGGCTTTCCTCGAAGGGAACGCTCGAACCGGGGACCGACGCCGACGTCCTCGTGTTCGATCCCGACGCGTCCGACACCATCGACGCCGAGGACAACGCGAGCGTCGCCGATTTCTCCATCTACGAGGGCAGAGAGGTCACCGGTCGCGTCGAGAAGACCTTCGTTCGGGGCGAACTCGTAGCCGACGACGGCGAAATCGTCGGGGAGCCCGGACACGGCCAGTTCGTCGAGCGGGACCTCCCCGACTGGGAGTTCTGATCTGGGCCGAGGACCAATCCGGTATCGGCCGGCGGCCGTCCGGTGTCCGCCCGCGTACTCGGCTATTTTTGTCGACTACTCGCCGTTTGCGAGTCGGAACGCCGCGTTGGCGATCGTGTTCGCCGACGAGTAGCAGTCGTCCCAGCTCGTGTACTCCGCTTCGGTGTGGCTCTTGCCGTCCTCGCTGACCGCGAACACCATGCTGGTATCACAGACGTCGGCGAGGTGGACGGCGTCGTGGCCGGCGCCGCTGAAGATGCGCATGCTGTCGTAGCCGAGTTCGTCGGCCGACGCCTGCACGGCGTCGACGCACGTGTCGGCGAAGCGCACGCTGTCCGACTCGTGGCGTTTCTCCCACTCCCACTCGAGGCCCTCTCGATCCGCTGCCGCCTCCGCTTCGGCGAGCACTCGGCGTTTCGCCTCCTCGACGATGTCGTCGGACGGGTCCCGGAATCCGAACGTGAACGTCACCTCCTCGGGGATGATGTTGATCGAGTTCGGCTGCGCGTCGACGTAGCCGACCGTTCCGACGGTTCGATCGCCCAGCGTGCTCGGGATGCGACGGACCTGCGTGATCACGTCGGCGGCCCCGACGAGCGCGTCGTTGCGGAAGTGCATCGGAGTCGGACCCGAGTGGTCGGCTTCGCCGTAGTACGTGATCGCACCCCAGTAGAATCCGACGACGCCCGTCACGACGCCGACCTCCTTGCCCTCCAGTTCGAGGTACGGACCTTGCTCGACGTGAAGCTCGAGGTACGCCTCGTACTCCTCCTGGGGTTCGGCCGGGACGTCGCCCCGGTACCCGATCCGTTCGAGCTCGTCGACCAGCCGATCGCCGTTCTCGTCGGTCCGCTCGTACTCCGTCTCGATGTCGTGGGCACCGACCCAGACGCCGCTGCCCTGCATCGCCGGCTGAAAGCGCGACCCCTCCTCGTTCGTCCAGTTGACGATCTCTATCGGGTGTTCGGTCTCGATCCCGTCCTCCTCGAGTGTGCGAAGTAATTCGAGGGGGGCGATCACGCCGAGTGCCCCGTCGTAGATCCCCCCGTACGGCTGGGAGTCGAGGTGCGACCCGACCAGGACCGGCGCGGCGTCGGGATCCGCGCCCTCGCGACGCCCGAACGTGTTTCCGAATTCGTCGATTCGGACGTCGAGCCCGAGTTCCTCGAGCTGCTCGCGGAACCAGTCCCGGATCTCCCTGTCCTCGTCGGACAGCGCTAGCCGGTGGAGGCCGCCGTCGTCCGTGCCGCCGATCGTCGCCTGTTCTTTCATCGTCTCGACGAACCGCTCCCTGTCAATCCCAATCGACATACGTTCACGACTGTCACGGCACGTATTAGCTCTTGTCCCAATGACGGAGAAATACTCGAATACTGCTCCTCCTTCTCCCCGATAATCGGACACATCGATACAATACTGCGGTTTCGTCGCGGTGGAACCAAGGTATATGTAGACGTGGGCTCGTTCGTGGGGTATGCACGCCACACACACTGCCGTCACGGTGAGCGACCTCGAGGCGACGACCGATTTCTACGAGGGGGTGCTCGGGCTGGAGTACCAGCGAGAGTTCACGGGAGACGACGGCGTCGTTAACTATTACGTCGGAACCGACGCCGGCGCTTCCCTCCAGTTCAAGTTCGACCCGAACGCCGACGGGGCCGTCGATCCGTCGGGTATCGACCACCTCGCGTTCTCGGTCGAGGACGTCGACGCGACCTTCGCGCGGGTCCTCGAGGAGAGCGGGTGCGACGTCCACCTCGAACCGACGACGTTCGACGCGGCGAACAGGCGAGCGGCGTTCGTCTACGATCCTGACGGCTACGTCGTCGAGTTCGTTCAACCGGTCTAAGTCGCGCGGACTCGTCCTCGCTGTCACACAGCGTCTCCACCTCGTTGTCCCGCGGGTAGTCGGTATCCGCTTTCGTCCGCACGTCCCAGTCTGCCCGCTCGAGGGTCCGGTTGGGAGTGCGATCCTCGACCCGACCATAACAGTAACGACAGTGACCGCTCATGCTGTACTCGTGACCACCGACAACGCGCTCGACGATGTCGACGCCGCTGCCGCGGAGACGTTCGCACTTCGTCGCGGCGACGCGTTCGCGATCACAGCGGACCACATCTACGTCGCTCGCGGCGATGGAGAACCGATACGCATTGCCTTCGAGGACGTCGTAGAGGTCGAGTACAACGCCTTCGATTGGTTTCTCGCCGTGCTCAGCGTCGGACTCGTCGTATTCGGCGGATACTCGACGACGGAACACGTACTCGGCGGCATCGCGTTCGCCGCCGTCGGCGTCGCGAGCCTCTTCGTGACGTACCGGAAGCGCGGCAAGCTCTCGTTCAAAGTCACCGGTCGCACGAAACCGCTCACAGTGTTTCCCGAGCGTCCGAACGCTGCCTACGAGGCGCTTCGTCCACGTCTGTCGGAGTGACCCCCATCTGGATACAGACTCGTCACGGTGCCCGTTTTTCGTGATCCCCGCTCGTCACGCCCTTCCGATTCGTCGAAACGGCGTCACTATATAACTGTTCGATATACACCAAGTAAATTGGATCCAGGCCAATCTTGAGCGATACTATACCAACAGCTTTTAACTTTTGTTTCGTACGTAGTCTCATGGGAGACGAGTTATCACCCCTCAACGACATCGAACAGACAGACAAACGACACGTCTTCGGCACGTGGTCGTTCCAGAGCGAAGTCAGCCCGACGCAGGTCGTCGGCGGTGACGGAGCGCGATTCACGACGGCCGACGGCGAGGAGTACATCGACTTCTCCGGACAGCTCATGTGCTCCAATCTCGGCCATTCCGCGGACGGCGTCGCGGATGCGATCGCCGAGCAGGCCCGGGAGGGCGCGTACTTCGCGCCCGGCTTCACGACGGAGGCACGCGCCCAACTCGGCGAGAAACTGGCCGAGGTCACACCGGGAGACCTCACTAAAACGTTCTTTTCGACCAGCGGCACCGAGGCCGTGGAGGCCGCGATCAAAATCGCGCGCTTCTACACGGGAAAGCAGAAGATCATCTCGCGGTACCGCTCCTACCACGGCGCGACCGCCGGTTCGATCAGCGTCACCGGCGATCCGCGGCGGCTGCCGGCCGAACCCAGCGTTCCCGGCGCGATCAAAGCGCCCGATCCGTACGCGTACGGCTCGACGCTCGAGCCGATGGAGAGCCTCGAGTACATCGACGAAATGCTCGACCTCGAGGGCGATACGGTCGCGGCGGTGCTCGTCGAACCGATCGTCGGCTCGAACGGTATTCTCGTTCCGCCGGACGAGTATCTCCCCGAACTCAAGCGAATCGCCCACGATCACGGCGCGTTACTGATCTGTGACGAAGTGATGTCCGGGTTCGGCCGCACCGGCGAGTGGTTCGGCTGCGACGTCTTCGACGTCACGCCCGATATCATGACGATGGCGAAAGGCCTCACCGGCGCGTACGCCCCTCTGGGCGCGACGATCGTCACCCCGGAAATCGCGGACTACTTCGAGGACGAGCTGTTCTGTCACGGCCACACCTACGCGGGGCATCCCGTCGCCTGTGCGGCCGGGCTCGCCGCCGTCGAGACCTACGAGGAGGAGAACCTCATCGAGCGCGCGAGCGAGATCGGCGACGTCCTCGGCGAGCGACTCGCGGAACTCGCCGCGGATCATCCGAGCGTCGGCGAGGCGCGCGGCGTCGGGCTCTTCCGCGGTCTCGAACTCACCCGGTCGACCGACGAACGCGTTCCGTTCGGGGAGCGATCGGACAAGATCTCGACGGGCACGACGGTGGTGGACGAAGTGGCCGCCCGCGCCCGCGATCACGGCGTCTACGTCGCGAACATGATCAACACGCTCATCATCGCGCCGCCGCTGGTACTGACGGAAGCGGACCTCGATCGGGGTATCGAAGCGTTAGACGCCGCGCTCGAGCACTCTGACGCCGCGATGGAGGACTAAACGAATGAGCGACCTCCCGCCGGCGTACGGCGGTGAAATCCTCCACGTCGACCTCGAGAGCGGCGAGAGCGAGCGCGAGGAAATCACGCCCGAGGACGCGCGCCTGTTCCTCGGCGGCAACGGCCTCGCCGTCAAGCTCGTCGCCGAACACGTCCCCGCGTCGGCCGACGCGTTCGATTCGGAGAACGTCGTCGTCTTCGCGGTCGGACCGATGAACGCCACGCCGTTCCAGAGCACGAGTCGCGGCGTCGTCGGGTTCGTCAGTCCGATGACCGACGGGTTCTTCGACAGCACGTTCGGCGGGACGTTCCCGCGAGCCCAGAAGACGACGGGGTTCGACGCGATCGCGTTACACGGCGCGGCCGACGACCTCTCGTACGTCAACATCACGGCGGACGGCGCGACCGTCGAACCCGCCGCCGACCTGGCCGGCCTGGACACGTACGAGACCTGCGAGCGGGTACGCGAACGAGAGGGCGTCGGCTACGACACGCACGTCATCGCCGCCGGCCCGGCCGGCGAGAATCGAGTGCGCTACGCCTGCCTGTTGCACGAGTCGAAACGGCGCGAAGGCGTCGCCGGTCGGGGCGGCAGCGGGGCGGTTCTCGGCTCGAAGAACGTCAAAGCCGTCGCCGTCCGGGAGGGCGACTTCGAGCCCGAACTCGCGGCACCCGATCGACTTCGGACGCTCGCTACCGGGCGGATGAAACCGCTGATGGAGGGGACCGAGATGCTACAGGACTTCGGGACCAGCGGCCTCGTGAACCCGGTCAACGAGACGGGAAAGCTCGGCCAGCGCAACAACCAAACCGAGCGGACGTCCCGGGAGAACGCGGAGGCGATCAGCGGCGAACGGCTCCGCGAGGAGTTCGTCACCGAGGACACCACGTGCGCCAACTGCGCGGTGGCCTGCGGGAAACACGTCGCGGTCAAATCGGAGGGGATCACCGAGGCGAAGATTCCGGAGTTCGAGAGCCTGTTCGGGACCGCGACGATGCAGGAGGTGTACGACATCAAGCGCGTGATGAAAGCGAACGATCTGTGCGACCGGCTGGGGATGGATACCATCAGTTGGGGCGTGACCGTCGCGTTCGCGCGGGAGTGCTACGAGGAGGGGCTGCTGTCCGCGGACGCCTCACCGCACCTGGCGTTCGGCGACGCCGACGGTCTCGTGGAACTCGCCGAACAGACCGCGCGACGTGACGGAATCGGCGATCGGCTCGCGGCGGGCTCGTTCCGATTTTCCCACTCGCTGGACGACGCGGCGGAGCGGTACCTGCACGGGGCGAAGGGGCTGGAGTTCGCGGCCCACTCGCCGCGGGGTCTCAAGGGGATGTCGATCGGATACGCGACCGCGACTCGAGGCGGTTCGCATCACGACACGCGGCCCACGCTCCAGTATCAGGGGGAACACGACGAGACGACGGACGGGACCGCCGAGTTCGCCGCTCGCTCGCAGCACTTCACGGCCGTCGGAGACTCGCTGACCCAGTGTCGGTTCGTCAGCGAGGGCGGGTGGGGCGAACGACTGAACGAGCGCTACAGCGAGGCGGTGAACGCCGCGACCGGCTGGGACCTCGACCCGGCCGAACTCGAGCGGATCGGCGAGCGCATCTACAACCTGGAGCGACTCGTCAACGTCCAGCGCGGGATCGCCGGTCGAGCGGATGACACGCTCCCCTACCGAGTCATGCACGAGGCGATTCCCGACGGACCGTCGGCCGGAATGTTCTGTCCGCCGTCGGAACTCGAGGCCATGCTGGACGAGTACTACGCGTTCCGCGGCTGGGACGACGACGGCGTTCCGACCGACGAGACGCTCGAGCGGCTCGAGATCGCCCCGTTCGCGAACTGAGCGGACGGACGAGTGCATCGGCCCGTTTTTGCCGACCGCTCACCGATCGGACGGTCGATCCCGAATTTCGTCGACACAGCCGCCGCTTCGGCCGAATAGCGCGGCGGCTCCAGATCGGAGGGAATGAACTATTACAGTTCGACCGTATCGGTAGACGTGATGGCATCTGATCCGGAGTACGCAGTCACTGCTGAACTTGATGTGATGGTCGAGATGCGCGACGGTGTCGAACTGGCGACCGACGTCTACCGTCCGGCCGACCCCGACACGGGCGAACCGATCGACGATCCCAAGCCCGCGCTTCTCGATCGAACCCCCTACGGGAAACGCGGACGAATGGAACGACACGGCGAGTGGTTCGCCGAGCGCGGCTACGTCGTCGCGATTCAGGACTGTCGCGGTCGATTCAACAGCGGCGGCGACTACTATATCTTCGTCAACGAACCCGAGGACGGCTACGACACCGTCGAATGGCTCGCCGAGCGGCCCTACTGTGACGACCAGGTCGGGACGATCGGCACCTCCTACGGCGCGTGGGTGCAGAACGCGCTCGCCACGCAGGACCCGCCGCACCTCGAGGCCATGTTCATCAATCAGGGGGCCGCCAACGGACGGAAGGCGACCTTCCGGCACAACGGGGCCTTCGAGCTCCGGTGGCTCTGCTGGGCGTACACCCTCGGCGGCGGGTTCGCCAAGCGGGCGCTCGAGGATTCGGACGTCCAGCGCCGACTCGCCAACGTCGACGTACGGGACGTGCTCGAGAACGGGCCGATCCAGCGGGGGCAGTCGCCGCTGCGGCACATCCCCGACTACGAGGAGTGGGCGTTCGACATCATGACGCAGGGGGCCGCGAGCGACGAACTCTGGCAGGAGCCGGGGCTCAACTTCGAGGCGTACTACGACGAGTCGGCGGACGTTCCGACCGTCTACTCGGGCGCGTGGTACGACTCCTACACGAAGGCGACCTGCGACAACTTCGAGGCGCTCGCCGAGCGAAAGGACAGCGACCACTACCTCCTGATGGGGCCGTGGACCCACGGCTGGAACACCTATCCCCTGCCCTCGTGGAACAAGTCCTACTCCGGCGAACTCGAGTTCGGCGAGCAGGCCTTGCGCGACTACCAGGAGACGCGGCTGCGCTTTTTCGATCACTACCTCAAGGGCGAGGACACCTGGGGCGACCAGCCGACGGTCCAATACTTCCAGATGGGGACCGGCGACGGCTCGCAGACTCGCGACGGGCGGCTCTTCCACAGCGGCGAGTGGCGCTCCGGCGAGGAGTGGCCCCTGTCGGACACCGAGTTCACGACCTACTACATCCACGAGGACGGCCGGTTGTCGACGGACGAGCCGACCGTCGAGGACGCCGCCACGAGCTACGAGTTCGATCCGAGCGATCCGGTCCCCACCCTCGGGGGCAACTGCTCGTCGTACATCACATACGAGCCGCGAGACGAGAACCTCATCGAGTACCCGCTCGCCAATCGAAACCTGCAGGACATCACCGGCCGCGGCGGCTTCGACCAGCGAACGCGCCCCGATACGCTCGGCGCCGAGTCGCCGTACGGCCCCCTCGACGAGCGCAACGACGTCCTCGTCTACCGGACGCCGCCGCTCGAGGAAGACCTCGAGATCACCGGATCGATCAGCGTGAGCGTCTTCGGCTCGACCGACGCGCCCGACACCGACTTCACGGCGAAACTCGTCGACGAGTACCCGCCCAGCGAGGAGTTCCCGAACGGCTTCGCGGTGAACCTCGCCGACTCCATCTGCCGCGGCCGCTACCGGGGCTACCGGGACGAGCCCGACCTGCTCGAGCCCGGCGAGGTCTACGAGTTCGAGATGGAGCCGTACCCGACGGCGAACGTCTTCAAGGCGGGCCACCGCATCCGGCTGGACATCTCCTCGTCGAACTACCCGCGCTTCGACGTGAACCACAACACCGGCGGGCCGCTGTACGGCGACCGCGAGTCCGAAATCGCGACCAACACGGTCCACCACGACGCCGAGTACGCGACGCAGATCGAACTGCCGGTTCAGCCGCGGTAACGCGTTCGCGGTCGATCCACCGACCGGCGGACGTTGGACCACGCCGCTCGCTCGAGGCGTACACGATCTCTTCTCGCCGGGGCCGCGAGTTGGTTTCGCTCTGTTTTCGGCACGGTTCTCGCCCGCTTCCCGTTCCCGGTGATACGCCGAATGGGGCCGCCGCGCTATCGGACTCGAGAAGCGATCGAAAAGCGACCGAAAAACGAACCGCTGCGACCGGATTACTTGAACGCGACGACGCGGGAGACGCTGGATTCCCCGCCGCGGAAGCGCCACGGGAAGGTCCCGATCTGGACGCGCTCGTTGAGCAGTTCCTCGGGGACCTGTGCGTTCTCCACGTGGATGATCCCCTCGGGGAAGAGCTCGTTGTGCATGAGCTGGTAGCCCTCGGGCGGGAAGACCTCGTCGAGGTCGTCGACGCCGAAGTGGTCGGCCGCTTCCTCGGCGAGTTCGGGTCGAATCTCCTGGATGACCGTGTTCATCGGGTGATCGGCGCTCCCGCAGTCCAGGATGAGGTAGTTGAGGTTCATCTCCTTGCACCAGTCGGCGAACTCCGCGTTCGGACCGGGGTGCTTACAGAAGTACCGGTGGGGATCCGCCTCCTCGGTGTGCCAGGCGTAGTCCTGGTAGCCCGTATGGATGAACAGGATGTCGCCCTCCTGGACGTCACAGACGTCCTCGATCATCTCGCTGGTGTAGACGTCGTAGTCGTCGACCTTGTCGGAGATGTCGGCGACGACCGCGTCGCCGACGAGCTCGTCGAGACCGACCTCTTCGATGTCCCGGCCGTGAGCGACGAAGTGTTTCTCGCCGTCGAGGTGCGTCCCGGTGTGGTTCATGAACTCGATTTTCTGCCCGTTCACCTTCTCCGTGTCCAGGCTCTTTTCGTACCAGACCTTGGGGTTGTCGTACGTCGGCCACGCTGGCGTGTCAACCGACCACGGCTGCGTCAAGTCGTACATCTCGTAGCCATCGAGCATGGATGCTACATTCCGGGCTTCTCACTTAAACCTACGTAAACCGGGTTGTCGGATACCACCGCGGGTAGCCGGCTGCTATCGAGCGGATCGTTCGGACGCCCGACACGGATCCAGTCAGCCGGTTTCTCACAACGAGTTGTGACAACATTTATTACTGCAGTTGATCAAATCGTTTGGTATCCGTGTGACAGACCCATGATTACCCATACCACCCACACGCATCGGTTCAGTTTCGACTGCCAACGGGCCGCCGTCGGCTCCACGATCACCCGCCCCGAGGGAGTATGAAGCCAGCACCGTTCACCCACCACCGACCGGAGACGGTCGACGAAACCCTCGAGCGCCTCGAGGAACTCGAGGACGCCGAACTCCTCGCGGGGAACCAGTCGCTCGGTATCGTGATGGCGAACCGGCTGGCGACGCCCGACCACCTCGTCGATCTCAACGGCGTCGACGAACTCGCGTTCATCGACGTGGACGACGACGCGGTCAGGATCGGGGCCATGACCCGGCACCGAACGATCGAGCGCTCCGACCGACTCGCCGAGACCATGCCCATGCTCCCCGAGTCCGCCGGACAGATCGCCGGTCCGTCGGTTCGCAATCAGGGGACGCTGGGCGGAAGCATCGGCGAAGCCGATCCGGCCGGGAACTATCCCGCAGCGCTGGCCGCGCTCGAGGGGACGATCCACCTCCGTTCGCTCGACGGGACCCGCGACGTCCCCGTCGACGAGTACTTCATCGCCTACATGTTCACGGACCTCCGCGAAGAGGAGCTCATCGAGTCCGTCTCGATCCCGACGGAGCCGTTCCCGCCCGAGCGAACCGGGATGACGTTCCTCGAGCTCAAACGGGCGGCCCAGACGTTCCCGACCGTCAGCGCGGCGACCTCGATCCGGGTCGACGATCCGACCGCGGACGAACCAATCGTCGAGGACGCCCGGATCGCCATGGCGAACGCCGCCGACATCCCGCTTCGCGTCGAGGACGCCGAGGCCCACGTCGAAGGTGGCTCGCTCTCGGCGGAGGCCCTCGAGGCAGTCGTCGAGACCGTTTCGTCAGCGGTCACCCCCGAATCGGAGATGCACGCCGATCGGGACTACAAGGAGGAAGTGGCCGGCGAGTACGCCAAACGCTCGCTCGAAACGTCGTACGAACGCGCAGTAGCAACCGAGACATAATGTTAGAATTCACCGGCGAAAACGAGATGGAACAGTCGAAAGAGGAACTCTGGCCGTACTTTACGGACACCGATATCCTCGCCGAGTGCGCGCCCGGCTGCAAGGAGATGACCCTCGTTTCACCACACGAGATCGAGGCGGTCATGGCCGTCGGCGTCGGGAGCGTCAAGCCCGAATTCGACGTCGACGTCGTCGTCACTCGCGCCGATCGGCCGGACGTCCTCGAGATGAAAGCGGTCGGCCACGCGCCGCGAAACGAGTTCGAGACGGTCGCGCAGATGGAACTGAAAGAGAACGCCAGCGGCGGTACGACCGTCGTCTGGTCGGCGACCGCCGACGTCTCCGGAACGATCGCGAGTCTCGGCGGCCGCGCGCTCAAGAGCGTCACCAAGCGGCTGGTCAAGAAGTTCTTCTCGAAGATGCAGGCGAAAGCCGACGAGGGCGTCGAGGCCGAGTCCGAACTCGAGGCCGCGCCCGAGGAAGACGCCACGCTCGAGACGGACGACTAATCGCGCAGTTTTCGGCCGAGCGCGGCCCCGATTTCGTTTCGGCCCGTTCGATGGTTTTCGGTCCGTTCGATGTGTTCTCGCTCGAGTGTCGACTGTCGGTTCGACAGCGCGTTCTCGGGCCGTCCGTTCGCCGGGCTGTGGAGAGAACGGACACTTGCCACTCGGCGGTGCACTGTCGCTACTCGGGGAAGCACTGCCGTTCCGTGCGGATAGTGCGGGAGTGTTCCGTGCGAATAATGCGAGAGTGTTCCGTGCCGATGGTTCGAACCGAACAGCGAACGAACGGGAGCGGAGACGCCGAATCGCCTACTCTTCGGACTCGCGGAGCTTCCGTCGGAGGTGGTCCGGGGCGACGGGGATCTGATTTGCGGGTTCCTCGACCGAGAGCGGATCGAGGGCCGCGTTGATCGAGGTCGCGATGCTCGCGGGCGCATCTATCATCCCGCCTTCGCCGACTCCTTTCGCGCCCGTTTCGGTGAACGGTGACGGCGTCACGGTGTGTTCCATCTCGATCTTCGGCACGTTCTCGATCGACGGCAGCAGGTAATCGAACAGCGTGATCGCTTGGGGCTGGCCGTTCTCCTCGTAGCCGAACTCCTCGAGCAGGGCGGCACCGATCCCCTGTGCGATGCCGCCGTGGGCCTGCCCCTCGACGATCATCGGGTTGAGCATCGTTCCGCAGTCGCGGACGGTGTGGAACGTGAGGATCTCGACCTGACCGGTCTCGACATCGACCTCGACGATGGGCGCGTTCGCGCCGAACGCGGCCGTCGGGTAGACCGGAAGCTTCTCCGTCAGCGCCTCGTCGAACTCCTCGAGGCCCGTCGCGGGATGGTCGTAGTTGTAGCTCACGCGCGTCCGCCGCTCGCCGGCGGCGTTCGTCTCCGCGTCGAGTTCGGCGATCTCGGCCAGCGAGAGCGAGTCGCCGCCGCCGAGCCGATCGACGGTCCCGTCGTGGTAGGTGACGTCGTCGGTCGAGACGCCCCAGTGGTCGGCCGCGAGTTCCTCGACGTTGGCGAGGAGTCGCTCGGCGACGCCGACCGTCGCGCCCGACAGCATGACGGCCATGCGGGACGCCGCGCTTCCATACTCGGTCGGCGCGTCGACGCTGTCGAGGTAGCCGACGTCGATGTCGCTCGGTAGGACCTCGAGTTCGTCCGCGAGCAGCTGAGAGACCAGCGTCTGGTGGCCCTGTCCGGAGGAGTCGGTCGCGAGGAACGCGCGGACGGAGCCGTCCTCGCGGATCTCGGCGCGGAGGTGCTCGGGCAGTTCCTCGACCTCGTCGCGGGAGCGCGTCGCGAGATCGTCCTTGTCGGTCCGCTGGCGGTCGGTCCAGTCGGAACCGCTTGCGCCGGGCTCGATGATGACGCTCGGCTGGACGCCGCGGTACTTCCCTTCCTCGCGTTTCGCGGCGACGATCTCGGGATCCAGCAGGCCGCCGTCGCGCTCGTCCGCGATGATCTCCTCGATCCGGTCGAGCGTCGCGGGATAGTCGCCCGAATCGTAGAGGTTCTTGGAGGGGAGCGTGTACGGCATCTGCTCGGGTCGGATCAGGTTCCGGCGGCGGAACTCCGTCGGATCCATGTCGAGCGTTCGAGCCGCCTCGTCGACGATCATCTCGAGAGCGTAGATGTGTGGATCGACGCCGAACCCGCGGTAGGCGGTCTGGGACGTCTTGTTGGTCAGTACGAGGTCGTACTCGTAGGTGACGTCGTCGATCTCGTAGGAGTTCGTCAGCACCGACAGCGGCTTGAGCACCTGGTTGATCGGATAGCGGGGGTACGCGCCGAAGTCGTCGACGAACCAGACGTCGAGTCCGCGCATCGTTCCGTCGTCGTCGACGGCCATCCGAATCCGATACTCCCGGTCCGAGGAGTGCATGTCCCCGCCCTGGAGGTTCTCGAGCCGGTCTTCCTCGAACTTCACCGGGCGATCGAGTTGCTGGCTCGCCATCGACGTCAGGCAGCAGTAGCGGTGGATGCCGATCTTCGTCCCGTAGCTGCCGCCGACGTCGGCGGGGACGTTCACCCGCACGTCGTCGGCCTCGTAGCCCAGCGTCTCGTAGATCATGTCGTCGACGAGGGTGTGCAACTGGATGTTACAGTCGATGTCGAAGGAGTCGGACTCCTCGTCGTAGGTGGCGACGGCGCCGGCCGTCTCGAGTGGCACCCCCGAAATGCGTCCCCACGTGTACTCCCCTTCGACGACGTGATCGGCGTCCTCGAACGCCGCGTCGGGGTCGCCGAACTCGAGGCGTTCGTTGTCGACGACGTTCGAGCCGACGGATTCGTGGAGCACGACCTCGTCTTCGCGAGCGGCCATCCCGTCGGCGACCGCCTCCATGGCCTCGTACTCGACATCCACCAGGTCGGCGATGTCCTCCGCGGCGTATCTGTCGGACGCGACGACGGCGACGACCGGTTCACCGACGAATCGGACCTTCTCGTCGGCCAGCGCCCACTCGGGGAGTTCGACCGGCTCGCCGCCCTCGCCCGTCGCGACGCGGCCGACGCCGGTCGGCATCGGGTTGTAGTCTGCCTTGATATCCTCGGCGGTGAGGACGAGTTCGCAGTCGGGGTGGGCCTCCGCTTCCGCCGTATCGATGGAGACGATTTCGGCGTGGGCGTGCATGCTGCGCACCAGCGCCATGTGCAGGCAGTTCTCCGGCGTGATGTCGTGGATGTACTCGGCTTCGCCCGTCAGAATGCGGTGGTCCTCGACTCGCGGGAGTCCCTGCCCCGTGAACGACTCGCGGCTCGAGTCCGATTCGGCGTCGGCGTCGGTTTCGGCCGGGTGTGACGTAGACATGGTCAGTCCTCCATCGCGTCGGCGGCCCGTTCGACCGCCTCGTAGATGTTCTGGTAGCCGGTACAGCGGCAGATATTGTCCGCCAGCCCCTCCTCGATCTCCTCGCGCGTCGGATCCGGATTCTCCTCGAGGAGTTCCTTGGTCGCCATCACGAAGCCGCTGGTGCAAAAGCCACACTGGAGCGCGTGGGTCTCGTGGAACGCTTCCTGAATGGGATGTAGCGAGTCCGTCTCCTCCTCGGCGAGTCCCTCGACGGTCTCGATCTCGGCACCGTCGGCCTGAACGGCGTAGGAGAGACAGCTCTTCGTGGTCCGCCCGTCCTGCTGGACGGTACACGCGCCGCAGACGCCGTGTTCACACCCCACGCGGACGCCGTGGAGGTCGCACTCGTACCGGAGGAAATCCGAGAGTTTGAGTCGCGGTTCGACTTCCGCAGTGACCGGTTCGCCGTTGACGATCACGGTGATCTCTTCGGTCGGTCGTTCGGCAGCACCGTCTGTGCTATCAGTACTCATGGAATATGTTCACTCTACCTCCGAACAGCCCATAAACGTTGTGTTGCGATCCGGGTGCCCGCGCGTTCGAACGATTACACTCAAGTAGGGTGGGAAGAGTACACATTGTATGGTCGAATCGACTGTAGACCTTCGAGTGGTCAACGCACGAGTGGTCACTCCTGATGGTACTATCAACGGCGGAGTCGCGGCGAACGACGGCGTCATCGTCGGCGTCGGCACCGAATCGAACCTCCCCGAGGCCGATCGAGAGATCGACACCGAGGGCAACTATCTGATCCCCGGCTTCATCGATCCGCACGTCCACTGGGGGCTCTCCCGGTACGAGTTCGACTACCACGAGGGCCTCGAGCACGACTTCGAGACCGAGACGCGCGGGGCGATCCACGGCGGCGTGACGACGGTCGTCAACTTCCTTCTCCAGAAGGAACCCTACCTGCCCGACATGGACTTCTTCAAGCGTGCGGGCGAGGAGAACTCCTACATCGACTTCGCCTACCACGCGATCGTCCACCAGGACCACCACGTCGAGGAGATCGAGGAACTCGCCGCGGAGGGGATTCGATCCTACAAGATCTTCTTCAACTGGTACAAGAACGCCTCCCCCGAGCTCGGGATCGACCACTCCGACGCGGGCGGCGTCTACAAAGTGCTCGACAGGGTGTCCGATATCCCCGGCGGCGTCGTGATGTTCCACGCAGAGAACGAGGACCTCGCGATCGAGCGCCGGAAGGAACTGCAGGCGGAGGGACGCAACGACCTCGAGGCCTGGTCCGAGTCGGCCCCGAACATCTGCGAAGCGATGCAGATCGAGCAGATCGGCCGTCTGACCGAGTACACCGACTCTCGGGCGTACATCGTCCACATGAGCACGGCCGAGGGCGTCGACATCTGTAAACGCTACCAGGAGCAGGGCGTCAACCTCCACGCCGAGACGCTGCCGGCGTTCCTCTCGCACACCTACGAGCAAGAGGACCTCGGCGTCTGGGGGAAGATCTCGCCGCCGCTTCGCGGCGAGGAGAGCAAGACGCGCCTCTGGGAAGGGATTCGAAACGGCGTCATCGACTACGTCGGCACCGATCACTGTCCGCACAAACTCGAGTTCAAGGAGAAGGACACGGGGAAACACGGCGACATCTGGGACGCGATTCCCGGCGACAACAACGGTATCGAGTACTTCCTGCCCGTGATGATGAGCGAGGGCGTCAACAAGAATCGCGTCAGCATGGAGCGCCTCGTCGACGTCTGTTCGACCAACAACGCCAAGCGCTGGGGACTGTACCCGCGCAAAGGCGCACTCGCCGAGGGCTCCGACGCCGATATGGTCATCGTCGACCTCGAGAAGAGCACCGTCGTCGACGACGACTTCTACCACACGATGGAGCCGGGCTACTCCACGTTCCACGGCGACGAGCTGACCGGGCTCCCGACGCACACGATCGTCGGCGGCGAGGTCGTCGTCGAAGACGGCGAACTGCTCGCCGAACCCGGCGACCGGAACTACCTGCCCCGCGGCCCCGAGGGCGTCTCGCTCGAGTGAGCCATGAGTGACGTCGTGGGCGTACTACTGGCCGCCGGTACCGGTTCGCGGTTCGAGGACGGCAACAAGCTGCTGGCTCGACTCGAGAACGAACCGATCGTCAGTCACGCAGCGCGCACGCTCGCGACGTCACCGCTCGATCACACGATCGGCATCGTCGGCCACGACGCCGAGCGCGTCCGTCCCGTGGTGGCGGCGTTCGTCGACGATACGATCGATAACGACGACTACGACCGCGGACAGAGCCGCTCGGTTCGACTCGGCGCTCGCGCCGCACGCGACGCCGATGCGGACGCCGTCCTCTTTCTTCCCGGCGACATGCCCTGCGTCGATCCGGCGACCGTTCGAGCGGTTGTCGACGGCTACCGCGACGGCAACGAGGGAATCGTTGCACCGATCGCCGACGACCGTCGCGGAAATCCGGTACTCTTCGATGCACGCCACTTCGACTCCCTGACGGCCGTTTCGGGTGACGTCGGCGGCCGAGCGCTGTTCGAGTCGGCCGACGTCCGTCTCGTCTCCGTCGACGATTCCGGGATCGCGGTCGACGTCGATACGGTGGCCGATCTCCGACGCCTGCGTTACTCCGGATGCGACTGAACCCGGTCGTGAATCGGTCCCTCCCGATCCCGTAGCCGCCCGCCGTCACGACCGTTACTCGCCGCGACGACCTCTCCGACGATGCTCAGCGCGATTTCGACGGTCTCTCCGCCACCCAGATCGAGACCGACCGGCGTGGCGATGCGGTCCCGGTCGGCCGCCGACAGCGTCACCCCGTCGTCCTCGAGGGCCTCACGGATCCGCTGAAATCGGTCGCGCGGTCCCATCAGTCCGATGAACGTGACTTCGGTCTCGAGCAGCGCCTCGAGGGCGAGCCGGTCGTCGAGGAGATTGTGAGACATGAGTACGACCGAGGTCCGGTCGTCGACTAACTCCGCGAGATCGGTCGGGTGCGTCGCGACGACGCGATCCGCGTTCGGAAACCGGTCCGGGTCGGCCTGCCCGCCTCGCGCGGTCGCGACTGTCACGTGGAGACCGACCGACCGCGCGAGCCGCGAGACCGGGCGGGTATCGGGCTGGCCACCGAATATCAGCAGCCGGTCGATCGGGTCGATTCCGTCGACGAAGACGTCGACGGATCCGTCCCCCGTCGTCACGGTTACCGTCTCGGACCGACCTGTGGCCGCCAGTTCCCCGGCTCGCTCGGAGACGGCCTCGAGAACGGACGACGGGAGTGACGGCTCGTCGGTTTCGATCGGCGTTCCGTCCGCCGTGAGACTCCCACGGGCACCCACCGGAACTGACGCCGTGTCATCGATTACCGTGACGAGTGCGATCGACTCCCCACGATGATACGCCTCGACCGGCGCTCGCCACGATCGGGTCACTGGTTCGACCAGTATGTCGACGACCCCTTCACACCCGAGACCGAGGCCCCAGCCATCGTCGTCGGACGTCAGGTCGAACGTCACGACCTCCGGCTCGCCCGCCCGACGAACCTCGCTGGCGACGTCCGCGAGGGGCCCCTCGAGACAGCCGGCCGTGATACCGCCGAACGCCGAGTCGTCGGGCCCGAACAGCATCTTCGCACCCGGTCTGCGGTACGCGGAGCCGTCGACGGCGATGACGGTCGCGACTGCCCACGACCGGTCTGACTGAACGGCGTCCTCGAGCAACTCGAAGAGGTCGAGCGTCGTTATTCCCCACGGGTCTTCGTTCCCTGTCCGACTCATACTCGCACACACTGGCTCGAATAGTATATGTGTTATTCCGCACCACGCCCGTTCCACGATACAGGACGGAACTCGAGCGGGGGTTCGTGAGTATGTGCTTCGAACGAGTCGTTTCTGAAGTTGCAGTGATGAACTGCATGGGGGATTTAGAATCGGAACGTGTACGACGCAGGAAGAATAGTAAACAATTGTCCGGGAAAATGAGTGCCGTTCTACGACACCGAACAACTATGTGGGTGGGACCACATACCTACTCCATGGCAGAGGAAGGCACGACCGGCATACAAGCGATCGAGCGGACGTTCGGAATCGTCGAAGCGATGATCGAACTCGAGGGAGCGGGAGTGACGGAACTGGCGAATCACGTCGACCTTCCGAAAAGTACCGTTCACCATCACCTGTTAACGCTAGAGCGAGCGGGGTACGTCGTCCGAGACAACGGCGAATATCGAACGGGATTGAAATTCCTCCGAGCCGGCGAACGCACGAGAGGACAGCATGCGCTGTACCAGGTCGCTCACTCCGAAGTCGAGAAGCTCGCCGAAAAGACCGACGAAATTTCGGGGTTGATGGTCGAAGAACACGGAGAGGGCGTGTTCATCTACCGAGACAGCGGCGCAGAGGCGGCCCATATCGACACCGGCATCGGAGACCGCGTGCCCCTCCACTGTACGGCGCTCGGAAAAGTCATTCTGGCACACCTCCCTGACGACCGGCGCGACGGTATCATCGACCGATATGGCCTGGTCCGTATCACCGAGAATACGATCACGGACGAGGACGCCCTCCGCGAGCAACTCGAGGAAATCCGCGAACGGAAGATCGCGTTCGACGACGAGGAGCGGTTGAACGGGCTCCGAAGTGTCGCCGCGCCCATTTTCGACGCTACCGGTCAGGTTATCGGGTCGATCAGCGTTGCCGGCCCCACGCATCGCATGCAGGGTGCGTATTTCTACGAGGAACTCCCGGAGACGGTTCTGGGAATCGCGAACGTAATAGAGCTCAACATTCAACATCAGTGACTTCCGTTTCACGATATAGAACGGCGGGCTGTCGGCCGTCCGTTCGATCTCGATTTCCCTTCTGCTCTTTCCGCCCGTCTTTCTCCGCCGTTCGGACCCTAAATTGTATAATGAGATCGATAAAGCGGCCGTTTACAATTATACGGTTGTAAAGCCAAATGACTGGGAGCGGTCGGGCATCCCGTTGCGGAAGTGCGATGCAAAGGGGCCGTAGTAACCGGAGCGCGAGACGGGCGAAAATAATTCGTTTACTGCGACTGACGGCGGAGATGATGAGTTTGCTCCACGGTATTCGATGACAAGAGAATCGTCGTCATGGTTCAGGACCATTTTGAGTTACATCCATACACTTGTAAATGCAGCCGCGGTCGACAGCAGCCGTTCGGAGCCGACTACAATCGGAAGTGACACAGCTCGAGGCGTACTCCACGGACGTGATGACGTACGTGTGAATCCTCTTGGCAACGAGCGTCTTCCTCGGCGCTTGTACCGAATCCGGGATGATCACTGAAATGCCGGGCATCCTGGTTCGATCGTATCGGGGCGGATAGTCGTACATAGCGGCCTCGTCGGCCGTATCGCGATGCCAGCGAGCCTCGTGTTTAGCCACGGTATTTTGGTATAGGCATATATAATTTATGACGGGGAGATTTGGGACGTTCCACGCCTCTACCCACAGATGTCGGGAGAATTGGACATATGAATACTGCACTTGGTTAGCTCAATAATCAAGCGTACTTTTATGAGAATCACCTTCCTGTCCGAACTACGAACGATAGAATCCAACAGGAAATCGGCTCTCGAGGGTGAGACCGTGACGAGACACACGGCTATCTCGCACCACACAGTGGACATCGCGGTGCCGGCGAGGAAGTGATCGCGGTCGTCACCCGTACGGATGACGAGTTGACTCCTGACGAAATCGTTGCATGGGGCGCCGAGAACATGGCCGCATATAAGCGCCCGCGGGAGGTACTGATCCGGGACGAGATGCCGCTGACGGACATGGGCAAACTCGACAAGCAGGCACTCAAAGAGGAGGTGCTGTAGGCCATACAGTGTTGAGCACTGACGGAGCGCGGGCTCGACGCCACGGTAGCCCTACGCAGCTTCGGGCCGACAGTAAAGAAAATTGATTCGCAGAATTTTCGTGTGCCTTCGGGCCAGCCAAAACGTCGTAGGCTGTTGTTGTGCCTTCTGCGAATCGGTACGATGGCAGTAGGAATGACATGGCTATTACACGCGGATAGAGAGAGAGGGGGCGGCGATGGTGCTGCATGCCAGTGGCACCGCATGGTCACTTTCGATCTCGTCGGGAACCCACGAGTGAGTCTCGGTGAGGAAGATCGTGTTGCCTACAACAAGAGCCGTTTGGACCATAATTGATGCTTTGTCTGTCAGTATTAGAGGGGCATAGTATTGTTAATATGTAACAAGAATGTGGGGTCTCGGTTTTTTGTTGACGCAATCGTTAGACGACAAGGAACTGCCAAACCGATGCCTTTCTGCACCGAATAACAGAGAAATACGGTTTCTGTGACACAGTCTTTCTCGGCGATGGACACGGATATCTAATTATTTTCTCCTGGTCAAGGGTGAGTAGTCAGCTCGACTGTGTCGAGCGAAACAGCATCGAAAAGTGATTTAGGACCGAAAATACGGGTTGGCTGCCTCCATTCCTCATAAGTTGACCATCGGGAAGTGTTCGTGTATATATTGTGTGTCTCTCCCACTACTACAATAGATAATAACTTCACTAGTCAAGATCCATATAAACTACGGTAGATATCTCTGGGGTTTGTGCTTCGGACCGTATTCGTCGGTACCAGGAGAACGCTCGATACCTGCAGATGTACGAGGAACTGGTCGATCCAGAAGAGTACTCGGTATAAGTACAAGTAAGGCAGCAGACGCTCGCTAGCTGTGCCTTCTGCGACGCCCCGCCCGGTACCAAGACGGGCGAGACGCATTCCTGTGGACAGGACGAGCGGGTCACTCACGCGATCTGTGTCGACTCCGCCATCCAGACGCGGTCGGACCCAACGAGCGCAACCACCACGCCTGCGACGGCTGTGGACTCGTCGACGACTTGCTCGTGGCGTCACCGGCGTTTCACGCCGGGTTCCAGCAGGAAGGTCCCGCCTGGCTCACGCGGTTTCGCGTCGAATATAGCCATCTCGAGGGACTGATTCAGCTCTGCGACCGCTGTAGCCCGGCGGGCCAGCCACCTCCTGGACACGCGACCTCGAAGCGCATCGCGTGTCTGGCCGCCCGTCGGACGGGAGGCCATCGACACGAGCCCGGAGATGCTCATATCGTACACACGAAATACGAGGTCGTCGTCCCAACGACGGTCATCGAGGAACTCCAGGAGATTGCCTCGTACGATGATGCACACGTCGTGCTGCAACCCCGTACTCGACCGAACTGAGACGCTCGAGACACGATTGGTCGACCTCGATGCGGAGATTCCGCTTGATGACGGCGAGAACGCCGCTGTCACCCTCGCGAACGAACTCGATGCTACACTGTTTCTCTGTGACGAGTTCAACCAGCTCGGCTTGATCCACGCATCGCTCGCTGATACTCGGCTCGTGACGACGTCAACGCTGCTCTCGGTCCCCGTTCGAACCGAACAGACGAGTCGTTACGATAAAGGTTATAATGTGCGTGTAAAACACCATCCTATGAACGATCAGCCTGCCGTCTTCGCTAACGGATTAACAAAGCGATATGGCGATACGACCGCCGTTAGTGGTCTCGATCTTTCTATCCCGAGTGGATCAGTCTACGGATTTCTCGGGCCAAACGGCGCAGGGAAAACCACGACGATGCGACTGTTAACTGGGCTTACACGGCCAACCAATGGAACCGGTTCCGTTGCTGGCGTCTCAATCACGGACCGAGACGGCCTCCGCACGCAGATCGGATACTTACCCGAGGAACCACCACTGTACGACCAGGCGACGGCCTCCGAACAGCTCGAATACGCCGCCGGCCTCCGCGATCTCCCCGCGGAAGCGACACGCGACCGAATCGATGCACTCCTCAGCAAACTAGATCTCACGGCAGATGCTGACACGCGGATTGCGGACTATTCGAAAGGAATGCGGCAGAAAACAGCCTACATACAGGCCGTCCTCCACGAACCCAATGTGGTCTTCCTTGACGAACCCACATCTGGGCTGGATCCACGCGCTGCACGGACGCTCCGGGGAATGATTACGGAACTCGCCAACGCGGGAACGACCGTCTTCCTCTCGACGCATATCCTCCCTGTTGTCGAGGAGGTCGCCGACACGGTCGGAATCCTCTACGACGGAGAGTTGGTCGCCGAAGGGTCGCCCGCTGCTCTCGAACGCCGCGCAGAGACCGGTGAGACGCGCTCGTTGGAGGATGCGTTCCTCGAACTCACGACCGACGAGCGCGGTACCGCAGGAGCAGCGGACGGTGAGGCCAGTGCCGCCGATACCGCGAACCAGCGGGTCGTCGGGGAGAACACCGATGGCTGAATCGGGCTGGTTCGGGCATGCCATTCGGATGGGCTGGTTCGACTATCAGCGTTCTGTCCGGGCGATTCGGGACGACACTGGTCGGCTGATATTGATGGCTGGCGGTGTAGTGCTCCCGACGCTCCTGCTAACGGGACTCGCGGTCCTGTTCGTTCCAGAACTCCGGGGGACGGATCCAGCGTTCTCGGTAAACCGGCCCGTTAGAGGAACGCTCGCCATGCTCTGGATATTTGGTGTATTCATGCTCGCGCAGCGGACGACAACGGCACACAGTAAACCGGTCGCCGATGCGTTCGTGCTGACGTCCGTCTCACCTAGAACCGCCGTCGTCGGGGGCATCGTCGCCGAGAGCCTGCGAGTGCTGACGTATGCGTTCCCGGTCGGCCTCCTCCTCGCCCTTGCCGGGGCGTACGCCTTCAGTTCACCACTGCCCCTTCTGGTAGTCCCGCTGGTCGGCAGTCTGTACGTCGCCAGCGCAGTCACGGCCGGTCGCCTGCTGGGATATTGTGCCGCATGGCTCGTGGCCACGGTGCCGTTCGTTGCTCGTCACAAGGGCGTGCTGGGCGGGACGGTTACGATGCTGTTCTTTGGTACCTACTTCCTGTTCCAAGTACCGCAACTGCCGATCTCTATCAGTCAAGCCACGCTCGGAGTGATTCCGACTGGGTGGCTCGCAGACTTGCTGGTGGTTGGCACGCCCATCGGCTGGTCGTCGACACACGTTCTCGGGGGAGTGGCCGCGGTTGGTGTGGTGCTCGTCGGTGGAGGCTGGCTGGCCGAGCATATTGCAACCTCGTTCTGGTTCGACGAGCCAGTCGACGTTTCTGACACCGGCAAGACCCCCGTCTCCACCCGCATGGAGGGCGATCAGCGAGCCCTTGAGCGGGCCATCAGCCCCCTTGGCGTACCGTTCATCACCGGCCCAACCCGTCACGTTGCTGAATGGTCCCTTTTGCGAGCGCGTCGGGAACCCCAGCGGTTAAACTTCCTGCTGATCCCGGTGTTCGGTGGCGGCTCAGCAGTAGTGAGCATGATGCTACAGGGGTACGGCTCGCTCGCGATACTGGGACCGGTCAGCGCCGTGTTGCTGGGGTGGACCGCCGGCGCGGCGTTCGGTCTCAACCCGTTCGGTGACGAGGGAGTCGTCCTGCCGACGACCCTGACCGCCGTTTCGGGTCGGGCGTTCGTCCGCGGGCTCATCGCCCCGAGTCTGCTGTTCACGCCCGCCATCACCGTCGTCACGCTCGTGACGGCACTCGTCGGAGGATACGGACTACTGGCAGCGATAGCGCTGACACTGATCGGATGCTTCCTCACCGTCGTCGGGGCGATACTCGCACCGATACTCGGAATGCGGCTCCCGCGCTACAGCGCCATTCGCATCGGCAACAGCGACGGAGTACGACCACCCCGGTTGCTCGCAGGTGTGCTTCACGTTGTGTCGGTGTGGCTTCCCGGCGCGGCGCTGGTTGGACTCGTGGCAGCACCGGAGTTGGTGAGGCTGGCGCTCTCTGGGATCGGTTACGTTCCAGGATTCGTTCTCGGGTTGATCGCCGACGGCGGAGTGTTCACCACCCTCGCGTTGTCGCTGACCGACGCTGGTGCGACAATTCGGGGGCTCCCGCTCACTGCCTTCCGGGGCGGATTCGGCATGCTGCTGGTTTTCGGTGGACTACTAGTCGCTTGGCGCGCCTATCGTGGGGCGATACGACGGTTCGAGACCCACGAACTGCACTGACAGTGCACCACAGCACGAGTGCTACTACTCCACCAACGAGAGTAAACGGGGACCGTGGTCCTGTCGTCCCTTTCGGCCGGCGGTACAGCCGAGTTCCTTGAGTACGTCAACACCGAATACGCCGGAGAGTATCAACGGGAGGACCGGCCGGCTACCGACGTCGCCCAAGAAGAACGGCACCTGGACGGGGACGACATCGACGAATCAGCTGACGAGCAAACGAGGCTTCCCTTCCGTTCACCCACTGGTAACATCGTTGTTACCAACATATACAGCCAATAGAGCTATTCGAAAACGGACCCGACATGATGACGACGAGGGGGAATGGGTTCAGTCGTTGCCTGACAGAATCCGTCCGACACGAGACAGACGGTCCCTCGTCTTCCGAGATCGAATCACGTTCCGACGTGAAGCCAATTGTCACGCACATCGGTCTCGGACCCTCCCCTGGCGACAGATCACCTACAGGGGATGGGGGCTCAACGCTGGCCGCTGGCCGGCGTTTCTGCGATGCATGTGTTTATACGGGAAGCCGCGGCCAACGGCGGTGATGTCACTCACCGATAGACGCGAAGATCTCTCGATCGCCGTCGCAGTGAACTCCCCTCTCCTCCTCGCTCACGGCTGACGCCGTTCGCTCCTCGAGGGTAGCGTGAGACCTTCGGTCTCGCGGACCATGCAAACGGCGGCGAAGCCGCCGTGAGCAGATACGGCTTCCTGCTTCCAAGACGCGCTTTGCAGACACAGGTGTATCCACAGGGAGCGTAGTCTCCACAGGCGTTCGAAAATCACTGTGCGATTTTCGCAGCCTCTCGGAGAGCAGCGCTCTCAGTGGTCGGCGAATCTCTGATTCACCTCGACACCAGAATCGCGCCGCGATTCTGAGGACGGTTCTTCGGAGTGTCCCACTCCTATATCTTCGCGGCCGGGCAGATGGCCGTGTTCAGATTAATAGCTTCGCTCGATCAAGCGGGTACATGTATGGGGTCGCATCCTCGAGATCGAGGATCAGTTCATCGGTACTGCAGAGATGTCTCAATCCGAGTGTCGAGTTGATCCGGCAAGTACTGTCACGGAGCGACCGGAGGAAGCGAGGAGGCTGGGGTAGTTCACACGAGGAGCTGAATGTCGGATTCGGCCATGTGTTGCAGCGCGGTGGCCGCGCCGACGCCCGTCGTCACGCCGTCGTAGAAGTCGTCTTCGTCGTAGTCCATCAGCTCGATGGTCATCTGGCAGGCCTGCAGATCGACGCCGCTCTCGAGCGAGAGGTCGATTAGTTCCTCGATGGTGGCGGTCCCGTTCTCGTCGATCTTCTTCCGCATCATTCTCGTTGCCATCGCGTCCATCCCGGGCAGTGCAGCGACGGCGTTCGGAACCGGCATGTTCGGGTTCCCGACGGCGCTCAGCTTGAGGTCCGTCGACTTCTCTTCGTGAAGGATGTCGAGCCCCCAGAACGTGTGGAAGACGACGACCTCCCAGCCGAAGGCGGCCGCCGTGCTCGCGAGGATCAATGGTGGATACGCCATGTCGAAGCTCCCCTGCGTCGCGACGATGGTCAACTTCTTCTGCTCGTCGCCCGCGTTCGCCTCCGCGACTGATTCCTCTAATTCCTCGACGCGCTCGCGCAGTGCCTGCAACTCGGCGGCGTCGAACTCGGGCTTGGCGTCCGTCTCGTCGGCCGACGATGTTGGGTTATCCGTACTCATTATTCTGTTTTCTTCACGTAGTGGGTGTAGAGATCGTCGGCTTCCTCTTGCTCGAGGAGTTCGACGCCGCCGGTGCCGTCAGCCCACCCCTGAATGTCGCTCATGCTGCCCGAATCAGTCGCAACGACCTCGAGGACGTCGCCGGCCTCGAGATCGTCGATCGCTTGCTTGGTTTTCACGATGGGCATCGGGCAGGACTGTCCTTTCACGTCGAGCGTCTCCGTAACGGTGTATTCCGAACTCATGTTCATCTATGTGCTCTGTATTGGAGCTATCACACAATATCATTTGCGACCATAAAACCCGTCGATTATTGTTCAATATTCGAACAACTGCGGCGCGGGATCGGTTGCGACAGCAATATCGAAATTTCACAAACGCGTTCAAACAAACTCATTTCGCATATTCGAGCATCTAATCAGTATTGCTCCGAACTTCGCACACATTGGTATTGTGTAATAAGTAAAATACCATGCAAACTCTTAAGTGATCGCAGGCGGTACTGAGGGATGTACAACATGGACGAGACGGACTTTCCAACGCCAGACGTTGAAGTCGAATCGGTCAGCCCTGACAGGCTGAAGGAGCGAATCGACGCGGGTGATGATGTCACACTCCTCGACACCCGCATGGAATCGGAGTACGAGGAGTGGCGAATCGACGGCGAAACCGTCGAATCGATCAACGTGCCGTACTTCGAGTTCCTGGATGACGAGATCGACGACGACGTCCTTGCGCAGATTCCCGACGACCGCGAAATTACGGTCCTCTGTGCGAAGGGCGGCTCGAGCGAATACGTCGCCGGAACGCTGAAAGAGCGCGGCTACGACGTCGATCACCTCGAGGACGGGATGAACGGCTGGGCGCGCATTTACGAACGCGTCGAAGTCGAGCGCTACGACGGCGACGGAACGCTCTACCAGTACCAGCGTCCCTCGAGCGGCTGTCTCGGCTATCTCGTCGTCGACGGCGACGGGGCGGCCGTGATCGACCCACTGCGCGCGTTCGCGGATCGATACCTCGAGGACGCGGACGATCTGGGAGTCGATCTGCAGTACGCGATCGATACGCACATCCACGCGGACCACATCTCCGGCGTCCGTGAACTCGCCGACGAGGGCGTCGAGGGCGTCATCCCCGAGGCGGCGGTCGACCGCGGCGTCACCTACGCCGACGAGATGACGCTCGCAGCGGACGGCGACGAATTTCGGGTCGGCGACGCGACGATCGAAACCGTCTCCACGCCCGGTCACACCTCCGGGATGACGTCGGACCTGATCGACGACTCGCTGCTCGCTACTGGCGACGGCCTATTCGTCGAGAGCGTCGCCCGTCCCGACCTCGAGGAGGGCGACGACGGTGCTCCCGAGGCGGCGGCCCAGCTCTACGAGTCGCTACAGGAGCGCGTCCTGACGCTACCCGACGACACGCTCATCGGCAGCGCTCACTTCAGCGATGCTGCCGAGCCCGCCGATGACGGCACGTACACGGCACCGATCGGCCAGCTCACGGACGAGATGGACGCCCTGACGATGGACGAAGACGAGTTCATCGAGCTGGTCCTCTCGGCCATGCCGCCCCGACCGGCCAACTACGAGGACATCATCCCCACCAATCTCGGACAGCAGGAGGCCGACGACGAGGAGGCGTTCGAGCTCGAGCTCGGCCCGAACAACTGTGCGGCCAGCCAGGAATCGCTGGCAGGCGACTGATCACCGTGCTCGAGATCGCAATGCTCGCCGAACTCCTTGCTCCGGGTCAGATCGTGCCCGCCGAGCCGTTTCCCAACGGCATCTCCCGGTACGCGATCGGTGGACTGCTTGTCGGTCTCGGCGCGGTCGTCATCTACCTCGGGACGGGAATCGCCGCGGGCGCGAGCACGTTCCTCGAGTCGACGCTGTCGTACGTCTCGGACCAGTCACGGTTCCAGCAGTACCGCGCCTCCCGGGACTGGCGCGTCGTCTTCACGCTGGGAATCATCCTCGGAGCGGCCGTCTACGCCGTCGTCTGGCAGGGCGGGACGTGGACGACCAACGTCCAGCCCTGGCGGCTCCTGCTCGGCGGCGTCCTCGTCGGAATCGGGACGCGCGTCGGCAAGGGCTGTACGTCGGGCCACGGCGTCTGCGGCGTCGGTTCGGCCTCGAGAACGTCGATCGTCGGCGTGATCACGTTCCTGACGGTCGCGATTGTGACCGCTCAGATCGTCGCTGCACTGGGGGTGAGTCCGTAAGATGAGCGTCGAGACGCAACAAGCGCGGGATCAGCGATCCCGCGAACCGTCCGCGCGGCCATGCCGCGCGGAGACAACGGGCGGGTCTCGAGACGGCGAACGGGGAGGTGACGACCCGTGAGCAGCAATCGTCACCAGCTGTTCATGCCGCTGATCCTCCTCGGCGGCCTGATCTTCGGCTTCGGACTGGCGTACAGCCACATGGCCCGGCCGGAAGTCGTCCTGGACTTCCTCCAGTTCGACGACTTCGGCCTGCTGTTCGTCATGTTCGGTGCGGCGATCGTCTCCGGGATCGCGTTCGCCGTGATGCCCCGAGTCCGAGACGGTGCGCCGCTGACGGGCGACCGGTACGAACGTCGGCTGAAGTCGTTCGACCGGAACGTCCTGATCGGCGGCGGGATCTTCGGTATTGGCTGGGGGCTCTCGGGGATCTGCCCCGGTGCGGCCTACGCCAGCCTCGGGATCGGAAACGTCGCCATCCTATGGGCGCTCGTCGGCATGTTCGTCGGTGCGTACCTCCAGGGCGTCTGGCGCAGCAAGCGCGCCGTGACCGACGCCGCCCCGGCGGGAGGCGACTGACGCCGTTCGAATTCCGTGTTCCGAGAACTGAGACGGAGGATTTTCGTCCACTACTGGATCCGGGAACGAGACTGCTGTTCGCCACCGCGGCCGTCGCGAGCCTGTTCATGGTCTAGATGATCGGCGCCGGCTCGAGCGGCACGACGCCCTCTTTGCACCGGCCGTCGGCGCGAACGCGATTCCGAGGATGCGCGCGGCGTCACTTGTCGGTATCCTCGGTTTCGCCGGCGCGGTGACGCAGGGAAGGAGCGTCTCCGAAGCCGTTAATAACGGCCTCGTCGAAGGAATCAGCCTCGCGGCCAGCGGCGTCATGGTCGAGGCGAATTTCTTGTACTCTCGTGACGTTCCCTCGGTATGGGAACGCACGTACTCGTCCCGCTCGACGGCTCACCGCAATCGTGGGCCGCATTCGACCACGCGGTTTCGAATTACGACGGCGAGACGATCACGACGGTACACGTCGTCGATCCAATGGAGGGAATATACAGCGATTACGGAGGCGGCGGGTACTACGATGCGCAGGTCCACGATCGGGCCGTCGAACGCGGCGAAGAACTCGGCGAACAGGCGCACACCCGAGCAGACGACGCGGGGATTCTCGAGACGACCGTCCTCGAAACCGTAGTCGAAACGGGGCCGCCCGTACGAACGATACTCGAGTACGCTGATGAGAACGATGTCGACCACATCGTTATGGGTAGCCACGGTCGGACCGGCGTCGCACGGATTCTGCTCGGGAGCGTGGCTGAAACCGTAACGCGGCGATCGCCGGTGCCAGTGACGATCGTTCGATGACCGAGCGCACCGATCACGAAGCCTCGCGACGACTTCGGTTCGGAACGGCCTCGAGTTCGACTTCGACCTCGTTCCCTTGCCCATGTGAACTAGACGCACGATTCCGACGGTGAGGAGGGAAGCGACGGAAACGGAAGGACGACGTGGCGATCATCGTCAAAACGGTCGACGAGGAAGCCGGTTTCCGCTCGATCGCGACGAGCACGGCGACGCCCTCATCCGAATCAACTACGAGCGGGTCGTTCCCATGCGCGAGATTTTCGAGTACGTCGAACGATAGTAGCTACTGAAAGTCACTGCACAGCCGATCACACGATAGCGGTGCGATCAGTGTGTCCATCGTTTCAGTGGCTACGAGAGAGTCATTCAGAACCATGACCGGCATGCACAAACCGGTTCACTGACCGGTCGGGCCCGATTCACAGCCGGCGTCAGGCCGTTCGGTCCGGTGGAACGAGCATGACGTTTCCGTCCGCCCGTGCGACGACGTCTTCGGAGACGCTCCCGAGCAACAGTCGGCGGAGTCTGCTGTGCCCGCGCGAGCCGACGAGGATCGTCGTCGGCTCGTACTCCACCTCCGCGGCGAGGATCTCGTCTGCTGGATCACCCTGACGGACCGCTGTTCGCGTCTCGATTCCCCAGTCCTCGAGTTGCGTCACCAGCTCCGCCAGTCGCGCTTCGGGGTCGGCGTCCTCCGGAAGTTTCGGATCCTTCGGCGTTTCGACGTGGACCAGCGTGGCCTCCCGCGTCGCGTGACGGAGGTACGAGAAGGCTTCGAACGCCCGTTCGGCGTTCTCCGAGAAGTCCGTCGCGTACAGCATCCGCCGAAACAGGTGTTCGCGGACGACGGCCGGCTCGTCCGCCCCGCGTTCGATCCGGTTGACCAGCAGCGGAACGACCGTCGTCCGCGCGAGGTTGCGCGCGGTCGAGCCGATGATGCGGTTCTCGAGCGGGCTCTTTCCTCGCGAGCCGACGACCGTGAGGCTGGCGCCGACCGCCTCTGCGATCCCGTTGATGCGTCGATGGGGCGTCCCGCGAACGACGTGTGCCTCGACGTCGAAGCCGGCGTCTTCGATGACGCGGCGGTAGCGCTCGAGCGCCTGCTCGCGTCGTTTCTCGAAGTCCATCCCGGGCATGCCCGCGTGGACGTTCGACGGGATCACGGTCACGAGGTGGATCTCCTCGACGCCGATTCGGCCGAGACACTCGAGGCAGGTCTCGTTCTCGATCGTCGCCTCACTGGCGGCGGAGAGGTCGGTCGCACAGATCGCTTTCATACTACTCGTAGGACCGACGCCATAATATTGTTTGTGGTTACCAATACCAAATCCGCGCTACCGGTCGTGACCGACGGAGACGGTGATCCGGTCACCGGCAACTATCAGCCAGTAACACTCTGTTGATCTGAATGGTGGAACCGCGCGACGTAGTCGATCCGACCGCGCGCGAACTGTACGGGCCGATCGTCGAACGAACTATATGGCTGTATAAGTTATTTGAATATCTCCGTAGGTTAGCCGTGAGATTGACTGCAGTAATATTGTGCGCAATTCCCAAAAGCGTTATACCCCTCCTCCGGGTAGTCGATATTGAGTAGAAAACCATGGTTCGCACACAACCGAACGGTGATGGTCGATCCAGATGATCGATCTCGCCGCGTATTCGCCAGCAGTACAAGCAGGCGCGCTCGTTGGCGCCGTCCTCCTCGAAGCGTTCGTCCTCTACGTGGCGTACGGGGGACTCGAGCGGGTCGCAACGCCAGTCGTCGAACGAATCAAACACGCATAGATGGAGCTATTCGGAATCGCACTGATGACGCTCGTACTGTTCGTGGGCTTTGGCTTCATGGTCGGCGTACTGTTCGGCTTCTTCGGTATGGGCGGGTCGTTCCTCGTCACGCCCGCGTTACTCGTGATGGGGTATCCTGCCCGGGTCGCCGTTGGGAGCGGAATGGCGTTCGTCTTCGGGACGGCCGTCATCGCGACGCTGAAACACCACGACCTGGGACAGGTCGATTACAAACTCGGCGGGTTGATGATCGTCGGAACGTCGGTCGGCATCGAGATCGGCCGAATCGGGGTGTTCTACCTCGAGGGACTGGGCCTCGCCAGCGGCGTTATCGGTGTCACGTATGTCGTCTTGCTGGGCGTGATCGGCGTGTTCGTCACGCGTAACGCGCTCAAAAACGACGGCAGTGATAGTTCCGGTGGCGGGCACCACGACACGGCTGACGAAGCGATCGATCCGGACGCGATCCCCGATATCGCGAAGAAGATCCAGTCGTACCGCGTCCCGCCGATGATGACGATCGCGGGCGGCATCCAGGTCTCGCTGTGGATGGTCCTCGGCGTCGCGTTCACGACGGGGCTGCTGTCGGGCTTCCTCGGCGTCGGCGGCGGGTTCATCCGCATGCCCGCGATGTTCTACCTCATCGGGGTGCCCGTTCCCGTCGCGGTCGGGACCGATCTGTTCGAGATCGTCTTCTCGGGCGGAATCGGTTCGTTCCTCTACGGGATGGAAGGCGGCGTCGACCTCTCGATCGTCGCGCCGCTACTCGCGGGGAGCGCGCTGGGCGCTAGAATCGGGTCGGCCGCGACTGGCATCGTCAACGAAGACGACATCAAGATCTACTTCGGGCTGATGCTCCTGGGTGGATCGATCGCCGTGGCGTTCCAGCAGGCCGGCGACTACCTCGGGATCGAGATCTTCAACACGATCGGCTTCGCCCTGATCCTGCTCTCGGCGTTCATGGTCAGCGGGGCCGTGGTCTACAGCACGATCTCGACGATGCGAGCCCAGACGAAGGCGTCTGTAACGTCCGCGGACTGACGCAACAAACGCCGCTCACCCCGTTCTGGTCCCGGCTCATTGAGATTGTACAATACTCACAAAATCCTTATACGGACGCGTTCCCTCTCTCGAGATAGTACAATGGCTAACTCGATGGCGGAACAACTGCAGCAGGACATGGAGTGTGAAGGGCTACTCGAGTGCATCCACGGGCTCAAGCAACTTGACAAGGAGTGTTTCCGCGTGCTCGTCGAAAGCGAGGAAGCGCTGACGATCGACGAGGTCGCCGACCGGGTCGACCGCGAGCGCTCCACTGCGTATCGATCGATTCAGCGACTGCTCCAGAGCGGTTTCATTCAGAAAGAGCAGATCAACTACGACCAAGGCGGCTACTACCACGTCTACTACCCGACTGATCCGACCCAGATCGCGAACGACATGCAGCGGATGCTGAACGACTGGTACGCGAAGATGGGGCAGCTCATTCAGGAGTTCGAGGACAAGTACGAACACGCCGAGGCTGACACCGAAATCCCCGCCCAGAGCTAATTGTCAAACGGACACTACTTACTTTCACTCTTACTCACCTCAACCGCTCTCGGGTCGTTTCGCTGACTGGAGTCCGCTGACAGGCCTACCGCTTCACAGTAGTTAGTAATGACGACCGAATTCTCGAGTCGTCAACGTCACGTCCGAGAATTCGAATCGGGAAAGGACGAGTGATACCGGCAGTTTCGATCGGTCCGTCGGGTAGTGACGTTCGTTCGGTTGGCGGATGCACATGACTCCGAAGCGGTGATGACGATTCGTCTATTTGCAGCAATCCACGCCCATACGAGGCTCGTCCGTTTATCTCACAACATCGTCTCAGTAGCCACGGATAGAACTGGATATTCGTAAACTCCTAGTAGAAGGAGCACCTCATACCAGCTAATGACCTACGAACACTTGGACTCAGATCTGGTAAACAAACTGCTCGACGACGGCCGAGCGAGCCTCCGCAGTCTCGCCGAGGAACTCGACGTCTCCGTCACGACGGTCTCGAACCACCTCTCCGACCTCGAGGAGGAAGGTGTGATCGAGGGCTACACGCCGAAAGTAGACTACGAAGCGGTGGGGTACGATGTCACTGCCGTGATGCAGTTGAAAGCCGAAGGGAGTGCGCTTCCCGAAATCACGCAGACGCTGAAGGACCACCGCCAGATGATCTCCGTCTACGAGGTCACGGGGGATTACGACGTGATCGCCATCGGGAAGTTCAAAGATACGGACGACATGAACGACGAAATCAAGTCTCTGATCACCGATCCCGACATTAACCAGTCGAATACGAGCATCGTGCTGAACGCCGTCTCCGAAAACGAACAGTTCGAACTCGATACGGAGTAACCGCGTTCAGTCATCGAGCTATTGAGAGGGCTCGATGGCAACCCCGGACGGCCGATCTCCGCTCGTTCGGTAGCGACGGCTCGAGTGTGATTCTCCGAGCGGAGTGCCGAATTACTCCGTTCTCGAGGACGGAAACAGCCGATTGCCCGTCAGGGCGGTATACTAACAGTCGGTTATTGTGTGATACTAACTACCGCTGTCCAACGAGACAAATACAGCGAATCGACGCTCCCGAAGAAATATATTCCATACCATAAACTGTGGAAGCTTCTATTGAGTCGGACGGTCTCTCTCGAGAGGCACCATGGCATATGGTATCAACCCCGAAGAGAGGTACAGCTACGGGGAGGTGAGCGACGCGGATCGTCGTGACTTTCTCAAAGCCCTCGGCGTCATCGCCGGCGGCGGTATCGCCGGTGCGACGCTGCACGATCTCCGCGCGGAGGTCTCGAGTGGCGCCGCGGAGGGGCTCGCCGAGATGGGCGAGGCCGTTCGCGGTGGACTAACGGGAACGCTCGACGCGGCGCTGTTGAACGAGCAACTAGCGGGGCTCGAGGAGAGCTTCGAACTGTTGCCCGAACTGGAGTCGATGGGAATTCCCGAGCAGGGGGCGTCGGCGTACCAGGAGCTGACGACGGCAGCGTGGGCGATCAATGACCACCTCTCGGAGGTCGGCTTCTTCGCGAGCGCCGAGGAGAACTTACCCGCGTTCGAGCCCGAACACATCGAGGCGACGACGCGACAACTCCTGCACATCGAGGCGCTGCCGGCGACGCTTGCCGAGATCGGGTTCGCCGAGGCGGAACAGACGGCGCTGGTGACCAACATCGTGAACTCGCGCGAGCAGCTGTCGTGGTGGATGGCGACGCCGGATTATCCGCCGGCGGAGGCTGTCGACGACGGCGTCGTTCACGAGTACGTCGCGCCGCTCCACCAGCGGGCCGCGGAGGGGTCGCTGCTGTGGATCGACGGACTCGATCACTATCTCTGGCAGCGGGAGCCGCTGGTCACTGACGAGATGATTGGCAGAGGGCTCTGGGACACCAAGACGATGCTCGGCGGGTACTACCTGCTGGGCGCTGCCGCGCGCGACCTCGCGGCCGGCGACATCGCCGACGACCATCTGACGACGCTGACGACCGCCAGTACCGCGATCATGATCATCGGGCAGGAGTTCCTCATCAACGACGTCATCCGGATTACGGACGACAAGCGTGCGCCGAGGAACCCGGCACCGCTATCCAGGTGAATCCGAATATGACCTACGAATCCCACCTCATCGAACTACCGGAAGACGCACCGTGGAACGAAAAACCGGGCGAATCAGTCATCGAACAGGGAAACATCGACCAGATACCCGAAGTGGACGTCACCGAGGAGGATCTCGCGCAGACGGGCGAGGAGCCGACCAACTGGCTCATCATGGGCGGCTCGTACGAAGCCCAGCGCCACACGACGGCCGACGTGATAACGCCGGAGAACGTCGATCAGCTCGAGGCCGAGTATCGACTCGAGGTTGCGGACGATCCGAACGACTTCCAGGGCTCGCCGATCGTCGTGGACGGCGACCCGCCGACCATGTACACGACGGTCGGCCCGGACATGCTGTACGCGATCAACGCGCGAACGGGGGAACTCCTGTGGACGCACTTCTACGAACCCCTCGTGGGTGCGTCCGACGCGACGCCGCCCGCTGAACGTGGGCCCGCGGTCCTCGGAGACACGGTCTACAAGAGCACGCTCGATCTGGGCGTCATCGCGATCAATCGGTACACCGGCGAAGAGCAGTGGTATTACAACGGCGCGGCCGCCTATCGCGGCGAAGTCGCCGATGATCTCATGCACGAGGAACTGATGTGGGAGCGATCCCGGGGGACCACGTCGTCGTTCCCGCCGCTGATCTACGACGGCATGCTCATGAAGGGCAGCTTCGGCGGCGAGTTCGGCGTCAGCGGCTTCTTCGACGCGATCAGCCTCGAGGACGGGAGCCCGCAGTGGCGCGTCAACATGACGCCGGAACACGAGTGGGTCGGCGACTCGTGGCAACACGGCGGTGCGACCGCCTGGGCGTCGGGCGCGATCGATCCTGACGCCGGATCGGTCGTTATCCCGTCGGCGAATCCGGGACCGTGGTACGGCACCGTTCGACCGGGATACAACCCCTACTCCTGTGGCAAAGTCGCCGTCAACGCCGCGGACGGCGAGTATCAGTGGCACCATCAGGACTCCCCCCACGACTGGTGGGACTACGACTCGCCGAGTCCGCCGGTCGTCTTCGAGGCGGACGTCGACGGCGAGACGCGAAAATTCGCGACGTGGCCCGGCAAGACGGGCTGGGTGTACACGGTCGATATGGAGACCGGGCAGCTCCACCAGCGTAGCGACGAGTACGTCCAGCACCTCAATATGTACAGTCTGCCGCCGTACGACGACCTCGAGAGCGCGCCCTGGATCATGCCGGATCTCATCGGCGGGACCAATCCGCAGCCCAGCGCGTACGATCCCGAGACGCAGACGTTAGTCGTCAAAGGGACCAACTACCCGATCAAGTTCTCCTGGTTCGAGGTGGAGTACGAGGCGGGAGAGACCTACATCGGGATGGACACCGTGCGGCGGACGGAACCGGTTAACGTGGGAGAGGAAGACCCGGAGGACACCACGGACGTCGCCGAAGAGGGCGAACAGCGGGAGAGCGGTGCAGCACCCGGCGAGGAAGACGGCGAGAACGGGGTTGAAGTCGGCGAGCAGCGAGAAGGCGACGAGACGCCCGGAAACGAGACGGCAGCGATCGGTAACGAAACGGCGGCCGTCGGTAACGAAACGGACGGCGACGCTGGCGACGAATTACACGAGGCACGGGAACGGGATGACGGAGACGACGAAGACGAAGAGGCGGCCGAAGAAGAGGAAGCGGCCGAAGACGAGGACGCACAGGAGGAGGTGCTACCGCAGTTCGACGACGAACCGGTGGAGGAGTGGAATCAGATGGCCGGCGTCGTCGCCGGAATCGATCCGATCACCGGCGAGGTGAAGTGGCAGAACTGGTTCAGCTGGGAGGCCGGGCCGCCGTGGGGCGGCTCGCTGACGACCGCGACGGGCGTGACCTTCGCCGGCGGTCCGCTTGGCCACCTCCACGCCTTCGATACCGAGACGGGCGAACGGCTGGCCGCGCTCACGGTCGGCGATCACGGCGTCGACGGTGCACCGATGAGCTGGTACGACCCGACCGAAGGGAAACAGTACGTCGCGATTCCCGGCGGTGGCGGGAATCAGGTCGAAGAAGAGGGCAATACGATCGCCGTCTTCTCGCTCGAGGAGTAACGCTGTCGAACCGCCGAGAGAAATTTTTTGCGTCGAACGCCGCCACGGGAAGCGTTCGGATCCGAGTCCGAGACCGTCACGGTCAGAGTCAGCGGCCCGAGAGCCGGCGGCGAGGCGGTTACTCCCCGGCCGTCTCGTTGCCGTCCGCTGCTCCGTCGCTAACCGTTTCGTTATCAACCGCCGCCGTCTTGTTGTCGGCGGCTGCCGCCCCATCGTCGGTCGTTTCGTTGCCGGCAGCCGTCTCGTTGCCCGTTTCCGCGTCGGCTTCGGCCGCCATTTCGCCGCCGTCGCCGTCCTCGGCCGGGACGAGCCGGTGGACCGCACCGTCGCCCTCCACCGTCGACGTGGTGGTGGTGAGAACGTAAATCTCGCCGTCAGCGCCCTCGCCGAAGGCGTAGACGAATCCGGACGGACGACCGTTCTCTGCGGCCTCGCCCTGGAGTTGGATCTGTGCGATTGGCCACAGCCCCCGCTGGGTAGTTCCCTGAGCGCCGTCGCTGTCCCCGCCATCGCCGTCGGTCTCGTTTCCGTCGCCTTCATCGTCACCGTCCGTCGGTGGATCGAGGAAGAGGTCCTCGGGACCACCGCCGTCGGCGTCCTCGGGCCAGCTCTCGGGCGGACGGGCGAGGAAGACCGTGCCCGGACTCTCGCCGTCGAGGCTCCAGTCGCCGAAGATATACGCCCCCTCGAGTGCGTCTATTTCGCCGCCCTCGTAGAGGTAGCCGCCGGTGATCGAGACGCCGATCTGGTCGCCGACGACGCCGCCGTTGGCGCGAGTTCCGTTGACTGCCGTTTCGTTGCCGCCATCGCCACCGCCCTCAGTCATATTGCCGCCAGCGTTGCTATCGTCTTCGGTCATTTCGGTGGTGGTATTGCCGCCGTTCTCGGTCGTATTTCCGGCGCCGTCACCACCGTTGGTCCCGTTCCCGGCGGCGTCGTTCGGGGACTGGATGATCCCGAGCTCGTGAGGATACTCCAGCACCGGGTCGAGCAACGGTTCGCCCCCGCGGACGTCGTCCGGAGTGGTGTTCGGGCACTCGTCCGGCGGTGTCGTCGGCGTTTCCGTGCTGAAGCAGTAGGTTCCCTCCTTGACGTTCCAGCTGTAGTTGCCACCCGCCCGGACGTGGTTGACGCTCTCGATGAGGTTCTGACCGACGTCAGCAGCGAGGAGTTCGCCGTCGTCCGTGAACGACATTCCCCAGGGGTTCCGGAAGCCCCAGGCGTAGTGTTCGCCGCGGTGGCCCTCCTGATCGACGAGCGGGTTGTCGTCGGGAATCCCGTACGGTTGCTCGTCTGACTCCACGTCGATGTCGAGTCGCAGGATTCCGCCGAGGAGGTTCTCCTCCGTATCCTGCCCGTTGCCGCCGTCGTTGTCGTCGTACCAGTCGTCGACGTGACCCAATCCGGTGTCGTTCGCACCGCCGCCGTCGCCGGATCCCACGTAGAGGTAGCCGTCGGGACCGAAAGCGATCGAACCGGAGTTGTGATTGAACTGCGGCTCCGGAATCTCGAGGATCCGCCGCTCGGACTCGGGATCGGCCGTCTCGTTGTCGTCGCTCGCGGTCCGGAACTCCGAGAGGACGAACGTGTGATCGTAGTCCTCCGGCATGTCCTCCTGTAACGGCGCGCTGTAGCGGACGAAGAACCGTCCGTTCTCCTCGAAATCGGGGTGGAAGGCGAGCCCGAGCAGTCCGCGTTCGTCGAACTCCATGAGCTCGACGATCCGGTCCGAAATGTCGAGGAACGGCTCATCCTGAAGGCCGTCCGGGCCGTGGACATAGATCTGCCCCGTCTGATCGGTGACGAACCGTCGGTCGGCGTCCTCGTCGGGAACCGTGAGGCTCGTCGGCGCAGTTAGTTCCCCTTCAGCGACCGTCTCGAGGCCGACGGTCGGTCCTTCGCCGATGTATTGCCCGGGTTGCTCGGCACCGCCGGCGGCCGTCTCGTCGACGAACTCGATGTCGCCGCGCATCGAGACCGGATGCGGGCCGCAGTAGTACTGCGCCATCCCTTCCTGCGCCTCGAACTCGACCGTCTGCGTCTCGCCGCTCTGCGAGACGATCTCGGTCGAGACGAACTGCTCGTCGCCGCCCTCGCTCTCGATGTTGAAGTTGTGGGGTGCACCGTCGAGGTTCTCCCACGTGAGCGTGTAGGTCTCGCCCTGCTCGAGCTGGAGGGTCGGATTTCGTTCGTCCGCGATGGCGTCCGGCGCGAGCCCGACCCAGGCGCTTATTCGCCCTCCGAGTTCGATCTCGCCGGTGATGGTGTCTTCCTGGGCCGTCGCCGGCAGCGCGAGGCCCGCGACGGAGAGCGCCGCGGTCGAGCGGAGGATCGTCCGCCTCGATGTCGCCGTTTTGGAGTCGTCGTTCCGTGTCATAGTGGTCCAGTACGCCGTGTCGGACCGCGGGGACCACGGTTCGGTTCGCCACGCGAATCCGCCCGCGTACTGGATAGCGTCGTGTCGATATATCGCAATAAACTGACTCGATCGTTCCCCGCGCAAGATCAACTTGGTCTATAGCCCGACGGATAATCCCCCGTTAGTACGTCCTAAGGACGTTTTTCCACACGGATTATCGATCCGTACCGCTCGAATCCCCCGCTCGATTCATTTCGAACCCATGGGTCAATTTCCCTCGAGTCAGAGAGACTGGGTTCCATCCGCGAACCGACTCGAGACGGGACTATCGTCGTTGGCTACAGGTAGTTTGCAACCCAGTAGGCGATATAGAGTCCGAACAGGGCGACACCGCCGACCCGGGTGACACGGCCTCGCGCGAGCATGAGCGTCACGACGAGCACGCAGCCGGCGAGAAACGGCCAGTGAACCGCCAGGACGTCCCCGCCCGTACTGATCGGATGGAGCAATGCGATGATCCCGACGTTGGCCGTCATGTAGAAGACCGTGCTCCCGACGACGTTCCCGATGGCGAGTTCCGGTTGATTCCGTCGAACCGGTTCGACGGTGAGGGCCAGTTCCTCGATCGAGGCGATGAAACTCAGTACCGTGGCACCGAACGCGAGCCCCGAGATACCGAACGCGACGAAAATTCCTTCGGCGCTGACCACCGTGATACCCGAGCCGATCGTCAGTCCGATCACGGCGAGGACGGCGATGCCGAGATTGAAGAGCCCGCTTCGATGCTCGAACGATGGCACGAACTCGTCGATATCGAGGTCGAAATCCGGGCCGTTCGATCGGTCTCCGCGCGCTCTCGAGTCGTCGCCGTTCGATGTGGCCGGACTCCGATCCGTACTCGCGTCCGGTTCGGCATCGAAGTCGACTACTTCCTGCAGTTCCGTCGAAAGCAGATACGTCGTTTCGGCGCGGCGTTCGTGCCAGAAGATGTAGGCGAGCAGCGGGACGAACAGCCCGAGGAGGGCCGCTCCCTCGAGCGGGCCGATCGTTCCTCCGAGCGACAGCGCGAACGCGGGAACGGGTACGAGAACCAGCATCACGAGATAGGTCCGGGGAACGTCCATCCGAAACGGGACGAGGATCCCCGCGAGCCCGACGGCGACGGCGAGGACGAACAGCGACTCCCCGAAGACCGTCCCGAGCGCGAGCCCCGGAAGGTCGACGAACGCCGCGGTGACGCCGAGGACGGCGTTCTCGAGGTCGACGCCGGCCAGTACGACCGCGAGAAAGAAGCCGGAAACGCCGAGCGAGACGGCGCTCTGGGCGACGGCTTCGATGAAGATCTCGACGCACCAGATCACCAGCACGACGCCGACGAGAAACAGGCCGAGGAGGGCCGCCGTCGAACTCGGAACGACCATGTCCGTGAATCTACACCACGGTCGTACTTAATTGTCGACTGCGGTCACGACGAAATGCGACGGAGCGGCTGGAGACGGTCTGCGGGTGGGGAAATCGCCAGTTCAGCGCCCCAATTGCCGTGGTCGTCGTAGCGCTGCCAGCGAAGGCGGTTCCGCGAACTCACCGCGGATCAGCCACTGATCGGAACGCCACCGAAGACGACGATCGCGATCAGCCAGTAGGCGACGTAGAGCCCGCCGAGGAGGAAGCCGTGCCACCGCTTCAGTTTCCCCTGAGAGAGGAAGTACGCGGCGAGGGCGGTCACGACGATCACCGTCGGGAGATGGAACGTGAGCACGGATCGAGAGATCTCGAGGTCGCTGAGGAGCATGATGACGCCGACGTTGCCCGTCACCGAGAAGAGGACGCTCCCGATGACGTTTCCGACGCCGATCTCGGGGACGCCCCGTCGGACCGGCTCGATCGTCAGCATGACGTCTTCGAAGGTGAGGATCACCGTTAGCACTGTCGCCCCGAAAACGGTCTCCTCGAGGCCGAACCCGTCGATAACGACCTCAGACCCGGCCTCGAGCAACATCGACGAGAACACGATGCCGATCAGTGCGAGGACGGAGAGGGAGAGCCAGAGCCACCCGGACGCGGAGCGACCGCCGACGAGTCGGTCCTCGGAGATCTCCGAGAACTCCGCCGGCAACGCGACGCCGCCGTCGGCCTGTATCTCCTCGCCGAGTTCGGTGGTCCGGAACACCGGCGTGTCGCGCTGGTACTCTCGAGCGACGATGTACCCGAACGAGAGGACGAACGCGCCGAGGAGCAGCAGTCCGTGGACGAACGTCAGCGTTCCGACGAGAACGAACGGAATCAACAACAGCGGTGCCAGCGCGAAGAGGGCGATGTAATCGGCCGGAAGATCGACCGGGAAGGGGCTGATGATCGCGGCGAGCGCGAGCGTCACGCCGATGATCGCCAGTCCGGTTCCGAGCGCCGTCCCGAGGGCGGCACCCTCGAGGTCGCCGGCCGACAGAACGAGCGCGAGAATCGTGTCGTCGAACTCGAATCCGGTGAAGAGTATCGCGAGCGCGAACAGCGATATCTTCAGTTTCAGCGCCGCTCGCGTGAGATAACTGATCAGCTTTTCGACGCAGACCGTCAAGAGGACGCCACCGATGACGAGGACGAGCACCGCACCGAGGAGCCCCTGTGCCCCGACGAATCCCTCGATCGTCCCCTCGAGACCGCCTTCGTTCTCCGCCGCGTCGCCGTCTTCACCCGTACTTCCGTCGTCCTGGGCGACTACCGGTGCGACCGGAACTGCGACGAGCATCGCGGTTACCAGGAGAGCGGCGATGATTCGTCGGATCGATCGACGAGAGGGACGGCGTCTCGTACCGATCGAGCGCACCGCAGTCACGACCCTCGGTTGCCGCGAAGCGGTGGCGCTCTCGACGAGGACCTCGAGCATGTGGGTTCCGCATGCGAACCAGTGCCATATAGCTATCAGGCCGGGGGGATCAGTTCAGTGGAAATTTCTACACGGAATCCGTGGGAGATCTCTACACGGGCCTGTTGAATACCACTGTCTGGCCCGCGCACGGACACGATGTGGCTTTCACGACGACTCCGATTCAGACTCGCTCTCGTCGTCGAGCGGATCGGCCTGCAAGACGAACGCTCGCTCCGGCGGCGGGGCGATGCGCAACTCGATGCGCCGAGCGAGTTCGTAGTACTTCCGATTCCCGCGCCTGTAGTGTTCGACCAGCCCGGCGTCCTCGAGCGTCGAGAGGTGGTGGACGGCGGTTTTCCCGTCCATTCCGATCTCCGTTGCGAGTTCCGAGACGTACATCGGTTCCCGCGAGAGTTCCCTGAGAATCGCCAACCGCGTTCCGTTTCCCAGGGCGTCGATCAGTGTCACGCACGTCCGTACGACATCCCGCATCAAGAAGGGTGTCGCCGATTCTCACCGCACTCGCGGCCGAGGCTGGGGGGAAGCATGCCATCGATCCGATCTGTCGAAACGCGTGGACGCAGCTTTATCGGCGTCGTCGTGGGACGACTACTATGAGCGACCGTGTCGACTTCCCCGACGACAGAACCGGCGACCGACGGACGATCACGAGCGGCTTCTTCGAACAGGAGGTGTACCTCTCCAGCGAGGAGACGGCCGCGTTCCTCCACGACCTCGCCGATCAGCTCGAGGCCGGATCGTCGTTTACGATCTCCGCGTCGGAGTGGGAGATCCCCTTCGACTACAGTGATCCCGTCGAGGTCGAGATCGAGTTCTCCGAGCAGCGAGAGCGGGAACTCGAGATCGAACTCGAGTTCACGGAGCCGACGGAGGGCGGTGACCTGTCCGTTCGGTAAGCGGTGGCGAACTCCGTCGACTCGAGATGCGGTTCGTCGCGGTCCGACACGGTAACCGCAGTCCGACGCGGGAGCCGCGAACGGCGGTCCGATCCGGTAGCGGTCGGTATCGGTGCACACGGCTGCAGCTCTCGTGCGTTCAGCGACGACCATCGTCAGGGCGGTCCGATCTCGGCTCGACCGACGTAATGGATCGTGAACGCGAGCCAACACGAATTTTCGCCCCTGAAACTCGCGACAACCGGTCGATTTGGCGGGAAACGGTGTGCGCGATTTACGCGATTTCGGCCGGTCGGTCTCGTCGTCGTAGTCATGACTATTGACAACACGACCGAGCCGACGACCGGTACCGCCTCCCGAGCGAGTGTTTCCCGACGATTCGTCCTGGGGAGCATCGCCGCGGCGAGCACGCTCGCGAGTCTCCCCACGGCCGCGTTCGGACGACAAGACGACACGGTGGGCGACCTCGAGACGGTGGCCGAGTTCGAGCCGCCTGCACTCCCGGAGAATCTCGCGATCGACGAGCGGGGAACCGTCTACCTGAGTATGGGGCCAGCCGGCGAGATTCGTGCCGTCGATTCCGAGGGGAATCAGTCGTCGGTCGCAACGCTCGAGACCGGCGAGCAGGGGCTCCTACTCGGTATTACCGTCCTCGACGGCGTGCTCTACGCCGCGAACGCGTCGGGCCAGCCGGAGACGCACGGCATCTGGCGCGTCGATCCGGACGGTGGCGATCCCGAGCGGATCGCGTCGCTGTCGCCCGACGAATCGACGCCGAACGGGATCATCCCCGATCCGACGACGTCGGACGCGCTGCTCGTCTCCGATCACCTCGGCGGCGCGATCTGGCGCGTGACGATCGGCGGCGAGGCCGAGCCGTGGGTTTCGGATCCGTTGCTCGAGCCGGACATGGACGCCCAGACGCCGGTCGGCGCTGACGGGCTGGCCGTCCACCCGGACGGTGACGTCTACGTCGATAATCTCAACGCGGGATCGGTCATGCGAGTCCCGGTCGCGGACGACGGGAGCGCCGGGCAAGTAGAGCAGGTCGTCCAGGACGAGGGCCTGATCGGCGCGGACGGCATGACGTTCGACGAGGGCGGGACCCTGTACGTCGCGGTGAACGCGGCGAACGAGGTCGTCCGTATCACGGACGATCAGGAGATCGAGACGCTTGCCAGCGGTGACCCCCTCGATTTCCCCGCGGACGTCCACTTCGGCACGACCGAAGAAACCGCGACGTCGCTGTACATCGCGAACTTCGCCTACGGGACCTTCCTCGAGGACGCGGAAGCCGCTGAACCGAGCCTCGCGAGAGTCGATGTCGGAACGGCCGGTTACTTCCCGGAGACCGCCGGCGAAACGCCCGGTACGGCCAAGGAGGACGGCAGCGCTGACGACGATCGGCCCGGAGACGACGCGAACGAGACGGCCAACGACGAGTGACTCCGTAAACGCGCTCGGTCAGTGGTCGATCGAAAGCAGGATTCCTCCCGTCGGCTGACAGGATGTCATCACGGCGGCTGACAGAGCGGCGGCACTCTAGTCCCAACTGCAACGATTTCCACACCGATCGCACAATCAGCGGTTCTCGCTCACGGTGCACTTCGAACTCGAGCGACCAGCGCACGGATATTACGATTGGAAATAACTACAATGAATCAATGCTTCGAAAATTATTAATGGAGTGGTGTGGCGGTAGATTGCAATGGAACAAACCCTCGCGTTCGATACCGACGAGATACACGAGCGGATCGTTACCGGGGTAGCAGCGCTCGAAGGGACCGATCCCATGGAATTACCGCCGCTCTTTGACGCGGTCGATCCCGATGCACTCAACGCAGTGTTCGCAGCCACGGAGTCCGGCGAACGGCGGTCGGGATACGTCGGATTTCCGTACGCCGGTCATCAGGTTCGAGTGGAGTTCGACGAGACCGGGAACCCGGTCGTGACGATCGATTAAGTCGAAACACGCCGTCGTCCATCGGCGAGTTCGTTCTCGCGATTCGATCACACATCCTGACCCGGCAGCGTCCCGTCATCGTTCACGTGGTCCGCGACTGTCGCCACTGACAGCCTGTGGGAACCCGGTCAGATGACGGCTGTGCGATCAGCGCGCACCACGTTTCGGTCGCTAGTATAATGGATCACCGACCGGTACGGTTCACCAATGGCACGACTCGAGGGGCTGCGGGTGTATCCGGTGAAGGGACTCGACGGTATCGATCTCGAGGCGGCCGAGGTACTCGAGGGCGGGACCGTCGCTCACGACCGGGAGTTCGCGCTGTTCGACGCTGACGGCGACGTACTCAACGGGAAGCGGACCGATCGAGTGCACGACCTCGACACGAATTTCGATCCCGAAACGCGTGAGCTTGCGATCGAGACGACCGACGGCGAACGACAGCGATTCGACCTCGAGTCCGATCGCGAGACCGCAGCGGCCTGGTTGAGCGAGTTCTTCGATGTGGAGCTGTCGCTCGAGCGGGATCGATCGCTGGGATTCGTGGATCGACGCGAGATGGGACCGTCGGTGATCAGCACGGCGACGCTTCGCACCGTCGCCGACTGGTTCGACGAATTGACCGTCGAGGGCGTGCGGCGGCGGCTCCGGGCGAACGTCGAGGTCGGCGGCGTGGAGCCGTTCTGGGAGGACCGATTCGTCGGCGCGGACGCGCCGGCGTTCGAAGTCGGCGGGGTCCGGTTCGAGGGAGTGACGCCCTGTGGTAGATGCGTCGTTCCCCAGCGCGATCCCGACACCGGCGACCCGACTCCGGGGTTTCGAGAGCAGTTCGTTCGCCGCCGCGAGGAAACCTTCCCCGACTGGGCGGACGCGGACGCGTTCGACCACTACTATTCGCTAATGCTTATCGCGCGCGTCCCCGAACGCGACCGCGGCGAGACCCTTCGAGTCGACGATCCGGTCGCGATAGTCGACGACTGACGAGAGGGGGATACCGCCGACCGACTCAGTGATCGATTCCGGGCCGCTGAAACGTGGTTTCCGCCCCAGATCGCTCGTCGTCGGATTTCTCCAGCGCCCGTTCGAGTTCCGGCGCGGCCAGCACCTCGTTTCGGTCGGGCTCCTCCGGCCGCCGGAAATAGTACGTCTCCGCACAGCCGGCGACTAACTCCGAAAGCGGTCGGTCTTCGTCGTGGACGATCGAGACGAGATCACCCGTCACTGCGACGAGCACTGCGTCGTCCGGTTTGTACAGGGCGTCCCGGAGTTCGCAGACGGTACAGTCGGCCGGTAACTCGAGGGTGACGCCGTCGACGAGCGCCCATCGCGTCTCCATAGCCGATCCTTCGGGCAAGAGCCTCTATACGGTTGTGCCCGCAGACACATGCCGGCCGAGCGGCCCACCGCTACCGTTCGGATCCTGCGGCTATCGACCAGTCGACCGTCCTTGGCGACGAGACCGCGCCGGCCTCGAGCGGACGGTCGGCCGGCGACCACGTCAGGAAACGCTTAGGGTGTCTCGTCCGAAAATTCGAGTGTGAGCGAGAATCGCGTCGTTCAGGGACGAATGGTGACGGCCAAAAAACTCGCCGAGATCGTCGAGGGCGACTCCGTCATGGAGGTCGACTCGATCGAGGAGGCCGACGAGGAGTGTCCGGCGTGTGGCGGCTCCGTCCTCACGGTGACCTACATGCCGTCGGTGACTGAACTGGTCACCGGTCGGAAGTGCCAGGACTGTGACTGGAGCGAGACGGATCGGGACTGATCGGAATCGGAAGCGTCGTCCGCGTTCGTTTCGAGTCCGTTCTGATCCTCTCGAGTTACGAGGGAACGGGTGGGAGCGTCGCTTCGTCGATCCAGAACGCTTCGACGGCACGACCGAGTTCGGCGAACTCGGCCGGATCGCTCGGCTTGGTGAGATAGGCGTTCGCGCACAGTTCGTAACTCCTGACGATGTCTTCGGTCGCCTCCGAACTCGTGAGGACGATGACCGGGAGCGACGTGAGATTCGACTCGTTTTTGAGCGTCTCGAGCACCTCGAATCCGCTCGTTCTGGGAAGGTTTAGATCGAGTAACATGAGATCCACGTCGGGACCGCCCGCGGACAGCACCTGCTCATAGAGGAAGTCGAGGGCGGATCCACCGTCCGTGAACGTGTGAAAGACCGTCTCGAATCCCGCCGTTTTGAACGCCTCCTCTATCAGGCGAACGTCGCCGGGATTGTCTTCGACGAGAAGGATGGAAACGGGGTCGGGAGAGGACTGATGGGACACTAGATATATCTCGAGAGGGGAGGCGGGGGCTTAAGGCTGATGACAAAGCACGTTGGGTTCGCCTCACCGATCCGTAAAACCGGCCGCTGCTGCGTTGCTACAAGTGAGCGAGCACCGTGAGCGAAAACCGCGGACTGTGCGATCCGTGTGGACTTCGTTGCAGTCGGTACTACAGTCGTTCGACGCGCAGGGTCGGCCGTTACCGCTCGACGAGCGTCCCCCCGGCCAGCCCCTCCCACTCGACGCGATAGCCGAGTTGTGAGAGGATCGCACTAGAGTCGGAGAGATCGACCGCCTCGAGGATCGCTTCGGCGTCCGTGAGTGCTATCCCCGCCTCGATTTCGTCCGCTACCGACTCGAGAACGGCGGGGCGAACCAGCGTCCGACCGACCCATTCGTGGTCGGGGAAGTCCTTGTCCGCGAGCGCGTCCGGGCTCGCGCCGTGACGATCCGCCAGCTCGTCCACCGTGACGGCGTCATCCGCCGGCCGCAGCACATCGGGAAGGCGGGCCGCGCTCTCGGCGACCAGTTGGCGTTCGTACTCCCGGAGGACGTCGGCGACGTCTTTGACCCTGACCGTTCCCGAGTAAGGGATCGCTCGATGGTCGCGGGCGGCGATCTCCTCGCCGACGCCCAGCGATTCGTCGACGGCGACCAGCATGGCCACGTCCTCGAGATCGGCGAGCTGAGCGAGCTTCTTCTCGACGTATTCGGGCGTCCAGAACCCCATGATCTCGAAATAGACGCGGAAATCACCGCGGTCGCCGTCGAACTCGTCCGACGCGTCCCCGCGGGGACGACCCGCGGGAGCGTATTCGAACGCGAAATCGGGGATCATCACCCCCGTTCCCGTCGCGAGGGGCTCGGGTTCGCGGACGAGGTCCCAGTCCAGATCCAGATTCGTAAAGCGAGCCGCGAAATCGGCTTCCACACCGCTGTCGAAGGACACCTCCGCGATCGGCTCCGCGTCGGGTACCCGGACGGGATCCTCGTGGGACAGTTCGAGGGTTCGTTCGGTGCCGCGGTCGTCGATCGTCGCCTCGAGGTGCCACCGATCGGCCGTCGCGACGCTTCGAAGGAGGCGTGCGAAGCGAGTCCCGTACCGCCGGGTCGCGCGAAAGAGGTGGGTCGGGCCCGTGACGACGACCTCGCGGTCGGATATCCCCTCGACTCCGCCTGCGGATTCGGCGTCGACCCGGTGGATCTCGTACATCAGCCGCAACCGCTTGATCGCCGAAATCAACGCCTTCGGATCGCTCGAGCGCACTCGAACCTCGGTCGCGTCGAAGAGCGCCGTCTGCGCGAGCGAGAGGTTGTACTGGGCGATCAGACCGTCCGGGTCCCAACGTGACTCGACCGCGGTCACGACCTGTCGCTCCTCGAGATCGGCGTACAGCGCGGCCTCGAGGTCGTCCGCCGACACGTCGAGCGATTCGCTCGCGCGGATGAACGCCATCGCGCGCTCGTCCTCGGTGACGACGCCGACGGCCTCGGCCGCCTCGAACACCGCCGCCCGGGCCCGCTCGGGCTCGATCGCCGTCTCCGTCTCCGCGACGGTCTCGCGTTCGACCAGCGCCGCGAGGCCGCGTGCGAGTTTGAAGTCCTCGGCCTCGCGCTCGAGTGCGGTCAGCGCGTTCTCGAGCGTCGCCCGCGGTTCGCCGACGTGGCCCTGATACGTGCCGATGATGCGGGCGGCGAGCGGCCGGTGTTCGCGGTCGGCGAACTGGGGGTGGTAGCCGCCGCCGGCCCGCGAGACGCGAAGCAGGTCCTTCGTCAGCATCTGTCTCGAGTCGGCGCGGCATCGTCAAAAGTCACCCGGACGGTGGCAGGTCCGAGTAACGTTCAAGTAGCGCGGCTACAGCCGTCGATCTCCGTCTCGTTACTCCTGTCCGGGTGCCTCGCCGTTCTCACAGTCCGTGATATATCCCTTGGCCTGTGGATGGTCAGGATGGAGCTCTAGGACGGTCTCCATCTTTGCCGTCCCCGTCTCGCAGTCGCCACGCCAGTAGGCCTCGAGGCCGTCTTCGTAGGCACGCTGCATCTCGCCGGTGGTGTTCTCCACGTCGAGTTCGCTCAGGAACCCCTTCGCGACCTCGATCGGGAGACCGAACTGGATGTCCTGAATGTCGACGTTGGGTGGACTGAACGTCGCAACGCCGACGACCTCCCCGTCGCTGTTGTACATGGGGCCGCCGCTGTTGCCGCTATTGATCGCTGCGTCGGTCTGGATCGAATCGACGCCGGAGTTGAGCGTCCGCCGCGCGCTGACGATCCCGGTCGTCATCGTCGGCTCGAGGGTGGTGTTCCTGTCGTCGAACACCTCGTCGATGCCGATGTCGGGATAGCCGATGACGTAGAGTTCCTCGCCGGTACCGACGTCGGTCGCGCTTCCGAGCGTCACCGTCGGGAGGTTCTCACCGTCGATGTCCAGGATCGCGATGTCACGACCCATCGACGGCTCGCCGCCGACCTCCGTGTAGACCGTCCCCTCCGTCTCGATATCCGCGGACCAGCTCTCGACCTCGAGGTCGTCGTCGGGGGTTGCCTTCCCGTTCAGGACGTTCACTTCCTCGGAGACGCTTCCGAGGCTGCCGTTCTCCCGGTAGTAGTCCATGATCTCTTCGTAGAGTATCTGACCGGCCTCGTCTCGCTGCTCTTCGGAGAGGTTCCCGCTCGAGGCCAGCTCTTGTCGGATCGCTTCGCTCTTGTTCACCGCGAACCGCTGAAAGACCGTTTCTTTGGGATTCTGATGCGTTCCGACGACGTGTGCGTTCGTAACGACGGTGCCGTCAGGCGAGACGATGAAGCCAGACCCCATCGCCCCGCTCCGGACAGATTCGCGTTTCGTGGTGCTGTTTTGCTCGCGAACGGCGATCAGACTCTCGGCAGTCTCGATGGGGCCCCGTTGGTCGGATTCCGTCGTTGTCTGTTCGTACGAGCCCTGGTACGCTCCGTTCTGGTAGATCTCGAGAACCGGTCGCGAGCTTTCGGTCTGGATTTGGTAGCCCAGATTCTCCGTGGCTCCCGACTCGTATTCGAGAAAGAGTTGGTTGTCTCGCGTTGCCCATTCGCCGTACTGTGTCCTCGAGGTTTCTAGTACGAACGTACGGTCGGAAGAGAAGTAGACTCGACTGTTCCCCGTTTCCCAGGTACCGAGGAGAGTCGGGTCGACGACGTCAACCCAGCGAGCCGACGGCCACGTCATCGTTCCGTCGACGACGTGGCGAACGTTCGTTATCGCGGCCTTATCCCGCTGGATGATCTGACTCTCGACGTTCGGCGGATCCGGCACTTCTTCCGGTTCCGACTCGCCGTCGTCCGTTTCGTTCCCGTTCGTTTCCTCCCCGTCCGTCTCGCTGTCAGTCCCCGGATCACTCGTCTCCTCAGAAGATCCGCTACAGCCCGCGATGGCGACGGTTCCAGCCGCCGAAGCGGCTTGCAACATTCGACGCCGTGTGACGATTTCGTCCTCCCAATCCATAAGATATGCTGACTTCCGAATTGGGCCATAAGTGTCCTTTGGCCGATGGGTTTGGTCCCTGCTAACACAGATTAGCCGACTGCCTCGAGTCGGTAGCGGTCTCGGTGCGGACTCGGGACTTCACTTTCACCGCGCTACGCGAGCCCTTTTCACCGATCGTCCCCTTCTCGTCACATGGTCCTCGCGAAAAATAGAACGGGACTCACAGTCACAGAAACCGAGACGAGAGCGGCGTCGCGCCCCGGACGCGACCGGAACGAGGTGACCGGCGATGTCGCGTAGTCCGCCGTCCGACGACATCGTCGCCGACCCCGACCACTCCCGGCTGGTGGATGGGCGGACGCTCGAGCGCGTGACGTTCCGGGCCACCGACGAACAGCTCGCCGCCCTCGAATCGCTCGTGGACGCCGACGTCTACCATTCCCGGAGCGAAGCGCTCCGGGCCGGAGTGCAACAGCTTCTCGAGCGGCACCGTTCGTCCGAGATCGATCCCGATGATCAGTAGCTCCGCCCCGAGATCGCACCTTTCGAACGGATCAGGCGTCGGCATCATCGAGCCGGCGGCCCTCGCTAACTACGGTCCCTGTGAATAGAGGACACGGCAGCCGTTGGCCGAGCCGAAGCGACTAATCCGGCTCGGCGACGTGCGTCTGCCATCCAACGATCGTCAGTCACGACGACGACCTGCGATCCGTTCCTCGCCGGTATTTTCGGAGATGACCTCGTAGAGGATCGCTCGTCCGCCGTCGGATTTCGGGCGAAGGATCCGTCCGAGTCGCTGGACGAACTCCCGCTCGCTGCCGCTGCCCGAGAGCACGACCGCCACGTTCGCGTCGGGGACGTCGACCCCCTCGTCTAACACGTTCGAGGTCGCGACCCGGGTGTATCTCCCCTCGCGGAACCGCTCGAGGATCTCCCGGCGCTCCGTCGTGCCGGTCTGGTGGGTGATCGTCGGGATCAGGAACCGTTCGCTGACGTCGTACGCGAGGTCGTTGTGCGCCGTGAAGACGATGATCCGCTCGCCGCGGTGGTCGTCGAGGATGTCCGCGAGCGCCGCGAGCTTCGCCTCGCTCCCGAACATGAGTTCCCGAGCGCGCTGGCGCGCGAGCAGCGCCTCCCGTGCGTCGGGATCGCTGCCCGATCGCTTGACGAGTTCCTGATAGTCCGAGCCGCTGCGCATCTCGATGTTCGAGCGCGCGAGATAGTCCGTGAACACGTCCTGATTCCGCTCGTATTCCTCGCGCTCGTCGGCGGTGAGCGAGACCTCGAGTCGCTTAACGTCGTAGTTCGCGAGATGATCGCCGGCGAGTTCGTCCACGTCGACGCGGTGGATCAGCGGACCGACGATTTCCTCGAGCACCTCGTGTGCGCCGTCGGGCCGCTCGAAGGTCGCAGTGAGCCCCAGCCGCGCGGGTGCGGCCAGCAGCCGCGCGATCTCGCGGTAGCCCTCGCCGCCGAGGTGGTGGACCTCGTCGAAGACCACGAGGCCGAACCGGTCGCCCACCGAATCGGCCTTCAGGTACGCCGAGTCGTAGGTCGAAACGGTGATCGCCTCGAGGCGCTGTTCGCCGCCGCCGAAGCGGCCGATCGGCCGATCGAATTCGCGCTCGAGTTCGCGCTGCCACTGCTCGAGCAGGTCGATCGTCGGTACGACGACGAGCGTCGGGACCGAGAGCCGCTCGATCGCTTTCAGCGCGATGACGGTCTTGCCGCTGCCAGTCGGGAGTTCGAGGACGCCGGCGGGCGCTCGACCGATCGACGCGAGGGTCGGGACGTCGCCCCAGCGATCGGTCTCGAGCCACCTCTCGAGCGCCGTCGTCTGATAGTCGCGCAGTTCGTACGCCGACTCGAGGGCGGGTACTGACTCGAGGTCGAGGACGCGATCGTCGACTGTGACATCCGTTTCCGCCAGCGCTGCACGGAGGGCGGCGTATCGAACGGCCGGGACGCGCCAGCCGTCAGTCCGCTGGTCGGTCTCGAGGTCGGGGACGGCCGTCCGAAGCGACGACGGCGAGATCGACGACTCCTCGAGGCCGTCGATCCGGATCGTCCCGTCCTCGTACCGGAGTTCGATCGCGGACGATTCGTCGGCCAGTGTCGGCGTCACGGGACACAATCGGGTGCAGACCCACATATACGGTCGGGTATTTCGCGACCTCGAGATCGATCGGTATCTATTGCTCGCTGATGTGGGCTCAGTACAGGGCAAAGAGATATCCGTAGTGAATTGAACGCTATTATAATAGATAATCCAAATTCCGCCAACGAGTGTGTTCTTTATCCGTTGGACGCGACCAACGACGAACTCGAAACGATGTGGATTCTCGCCAAGGAGGGAGATTATACCCATCTGGAGGATAGCCAATAAGGAATCAGCATAGAAGGGAAGAAGAGTCGGTGAGACGCAACTATGTATGTTTCAAGCTTATTTTCGTTCCTCACAAAAATTCAAATTCCTCTTCGTCACAATTCGGGCATGATGTGCCGTGATATGATACTGGTTCTGCACCCGGCCCAGCCATGAAGACAAACTCACAGTTCATACATTCAACATACTCTCCCACCATAGCAATCATACGTTCTCTCCCGCCGGCTGTTCGCAGATAATCACCCCGGTACTATCGACTGTTACATCGAAGTCGGCATACTGGAAAGAGACGTGGCACTCCTCTCGGGTTGCGGAGACCATCTGATTTAGAGCATCAGGGTCGATAGCCTGATACAATGGGTCCAGTTCTAGTGGATCCGTTTGGGTGAGAGAGCCGATTGCAGCGACGACAGCATGGCTCGGGTCGTCGAGAGCAAAATCGCATTCGACGCGATAGCGCCCATCATCACAGGGCTCGACATCAAGAGCAGTTGGCAGTGGCCCAGCGACGGAGTCCTCGGCGGGGATATTTTCTTGAGTCACAACATAGATAGGGGCGGAAGGTGAATGAAAATGACTTCTGCCTAGGCAATATCTTTATACGGTCATTCGGATGGCGAATGGATAATAGTACTGGAAACCAACCGCCTCATACCTCGTCGCAGTCGCGAAGCGAATGCTTGGCGGGTGATTCCAAGTTCATCAGCGACCTCATCTTGGGACGCATCCCGGGGAGAATCAAAGTACCCACGAGCGTACGCGAGCGTCAAGGCTTCCCGTTGTGCCTCCGTGAGGTCGTACTCGTTCCCCGAGTGCATCGGGGACAACGCGTGGAGTTGGACGAGTTCAATGGGAATATTGCACTCATTGCAATATGATTGGAAGTCCGAGATATCTTGCTGGTCCTCACCACGGACGTCAAATGTCCATTTATCCTCCTTGCCAATAGCTGACATGAGTGATACACCCGTTTCGAGGATTGCTTTGAGGACACTCTCGTAATCTAAATCCCACTCAATCCGAATAAGTGCCTCGTCCTCAACTCTATCAACTATTTTCAAGTCGTTGAGGCCGGGATGATTGATTCCATCCATAGAAACCTCTGAGCTATTGTCAAGTTGTAACCAAAAGTATGGAATTATTGCATGATTCGTTGGAACGACGCGGTCTAATTCAACTTTGGAGCTAGGGAACTTCTCGAAGACTTCCGCGAGAGGGAACTCGTCATTAGTGGATGTGAACGAGGCCTCAATTGCCATGCCACTATTTCTCGCGAATAGATAAAAACCCCACCTCTCGGGGACCGTGTCCAGTTCAAGAGCGTTTACCTCACAGACCCGTATGAAAAATACCGCTACTTGACCATGTGTAGTTGCTGTTCAGTACAGGCGAAGAACTTACTGCTGCGGTCGGATCGCAATCGTTGCACCCGCGAACGAGCGAAGCGAGTGAGCGGCCTTTTTAGCGTAGATTTTTGCGCCGAGAGGTGAGCGAGCAACGCGAGCGAACCCGAGGCGGAAAAAGGTACGTTCGCAGACGTAGTTATCGAACCGGACGATTCAGTTCGGATCTCACCCTGAATAAAGAAATGGCATTGCCAACTACTGTTATATGGATGGTAGTCCAATCTGGGACATGTTCTCTCATGACATATCAAGGTACCGTCTCTGTGGTCCCTCCGTGCGATTTCCGAACGAACAACTACAGGAAGCGAGGGACAACGCGTGACCAGGAACGCTGACAAACTGCAAAACGTTGCGCTCGGAACCGCTCCGGCCGATCTCGTCGTTACGAACGGGCGAGTACTGTTACCGGAATCCCGACGCATCGTCGATCGTGAGATTGCCGTCGAAACCGACCGGATTGCAGCAGTCACGACCGATGCGAGCGACGTAACGGGCCCGGAGACGACGGTTGTCGACGCCACGGGGAAAGTGGTTACCCCGGGATTCGTCAACGCGCACGTTCACGTCGACTCGTTCCAGCCGTTCGAACGGGCCTATCACCGCGTTCTTGCAACCGGAACCACGGCCGTCGTAACCGAAATCTGTGAATTCGGGAGCTGTTTCGGTGAACCCGGTGTCCGACAACTCCTCGAGGCGACGGCCGACCTCCCGATTCGGGTTTTCGGGACCGTTCCGCCGCAGGCGTTCCTCGATGCATTTAGCGTCGGGTACGACCAGTTCGACGATACCGATCGCGAGGAGCTGTCCGCCCTGCTCCAGGAGGATCGAATCGTCGGCATCGGCGAAATTCCCTGGATACAGCTCGTCGGGCGCTCATCGCCGGCTGAATCACTCGCTGCGCGGGCTCGAGCGCTCGGCAAAACGGTGAGCGGTCACGGAGCCGGTTGTTCGGGTCGTCGATTGACCGCTCTCGCCGCGACGATCACCGACGACCACGAGATGGTTTCGAGCGAGGAGGTCGCCGAGCGCCTCGAGAACGGGATTCACTCGATCGGGCGCTATGGGACGTTTCGCGACGATATCGACGCGCTCGCCGACGCCTACGAGCGGTTCGGGTCGGCGGAACTCTCGCTCTCGACGGACTGGATCTGGCCGACTGATATCGTTACGGAGGGGTACATGGACGCCGTCGTTCGACGGGCCATCGAAGCGGGAATTGACCCGGTCGACGCCGTTCGAATGGCGACGCTCAACCCCGCTCGTCACTTCGGTCTTCCAGATATCGGCTCGCTATCTCCCGGTTCGCGAGCCGATATCATCGTTCTCGACGATCTCGAAGATGTCGCCGTCGAGACGGTTATCAGCGGCGGCGAAATCGTGGTCGACGGCGGCACGCCGATCGTCGAGCCCCGCTCGCACACCTACCCCGAGTGGTTCCGCGATTCGATCTCACTGTCGCTGGACGAAGGGGCGTTGCGAGTCCCGACGGCCGACGGTTCCGACGGGACCGTCAGAGCGATCCACTGCGAGGGCGGAACAGTGACCAGCGAGGCGACCGTCGAACCGGCGATTGCGGACGGGGAATTCGTCGCGACCCCGGACCGCGACGCGCTCAAGGTCGGGCTCTTCGATCGCTCGCCGAGTGGAGTCGGGGATGGCTTTACCGGATTCCTCTCAGGTTTCGGACTCGAGGCGGGCGCGGTCGCGACGTCCCATACGTGGCAGACCCCCGGCGTGATCGCCGTCGGTGCGGACGAAGACGCGATGCGACGATCGATCGCGGACGTGATCGAGATGGGGGGCGGGTGGGCCGTTCGTGGCCACGAGACGACTCGCGTCACGTTCCCAACGCCGATCGGCGCCCGCTGTGCAGGCCGTGATATCTCCGAAACCGCCGAGAAGATGGCCGACGTGAGCTCGGCGCTCCGGGAGTTAGGGGCTCGTCTCGAGGAACCGGCACTCATCCTGCAAGCGCTGTCGTTCACCGGCGTTCCGTCGCTCAGGATGTCGTTTTCCGGCTACGAAGACGTGTTCGCACGAGAAACCGTCGGTACCGATCCGGCGTGTGACCGCTGACAAAATCGGTCAGCCCATTTCACATGGCGAGCGGCTTCGGTCACCCATCGGAACCGGCGCGACGGCACTTCCACCCGTTGAGGCGTGCATTTGTTCGGCTATGCCAGAAGCGCTACCGTTTCGAGGATAACAGGGGATTCGTCACGTCGCGAACCGGATTGTTTACGCCATTCGTTAGGCATTTACACGATATGCCACGGTATTACGAGGATTTGGAGATCGGTGAGACCTACGAGACCGGGGGATACACGGTCACCAAACAAGAGATCATCGAGTTCGCCGAGCAGTTCGACCCGCAGCCGTTCCATCTCGACGAGGAGGCCGCTCAGGATTCGATGTTCGGTGAACTGGTCGCCAGCGGCCTCCACACGCTCTGTTTGTCCGTCCGGTTGTTCGTCACGGAGATCGTCAACGGCGAGGTCGATATCGCAAATATGGGCGGCCTCGGGATGGACGATCTGCGCTGGCACGAGCCGGTCCGCCCCGGTGAGACGCTTCGCGTCCGGGTCGAGGTCGTCGGCAAGACACCCTCGACGAGCCGATCGGATCGCGGTTACGTTGATTTCCATCGCAGCGTCGTCAACGATGCCGATGAAGACGTGATGTCGATCCTCTCGCACAATATCGTCCGCCGAACAGACGCGGCAGACTAGCGTCACCCGCTCGCGTTCTAGCGCTGCCACAACGAGTTATCATTGACTGGCCATCCCGAGTGAGAGCGTCTCCGTTCCTCGTTTGGGATCGCTGCTCCGTCGCTGAGAGGCGCCCAACGGTATATGTGGGTAGCTCGGAATGACTGTGGTATGGGAACGTATGACTGTCTCGAGTACGCTGTAGACGAGGGCGTGGCCCGAATCGCACTGGATCGTCCCGAGGCTCTCAACGCGTTGAATCCGCCGTTACTGCGCGAACTCGAGGACGCGATCGGACGCGCTGCGGGCGCCGATGAGGTTCGAGTCGTCGTCCTGAGCGGCAACGGCCGCGCCTTTTCGTCGGGCTACGATATCAGCGAGGCCGAGACCGAGCAATCGACCGATGATCGCATCCTCGACCAGCGGACTCACCTCGAGGCGATCTTTTCGTCGCGGCTTCCGGTCATCGCGGCGGTCGACGGGCCCGCAGTCGCCGGTGGGTGCAACCTCGCGATCTGCTGTGATCTCACCTTCGCGACGGCGCCCTCCGAATTCGGCTATCCCGACATGCACTTCGGCGAACCCCCGCCGAAGTTCGTGCTGCCGTTCGTAACGAATTCCCTGAAAGACGCCCGGGAACTGCTCTATTCGGGGAAGACCGTCGACGCAGCCACTGCCGCCGAGATGGGACTCGTCAATCGGGCCGTCCCCGAAGGCGAACTGGACGCAACCGTCGAGACGGAAGTGGCCGCGATCAAGAAGACCCCGAGTACGGCCGTTGCTATCGCGAAAGACATGCTCAACGATGTGCAGGAGACGCAGGGGTTCAGACGGTACGGCCGCGTCGACGAGTACGTTGGTGCCCTCACCATGGAATCCACGTCTGCGGAACGGTTTCGCGAAATTCGGAACGAGGAGGGGCTGCAGGCTGCCCTCGAGTGGATGCACGAAACCGACAAAGCCTGAGCGGAGGGAGCGGGACGACCGCCCGTGTCCGCCAGTCGAATACCGAGCAGCAGGTGCTCGGCGTGGCGGCCGGCCGTTGGCGGTCCTGACCGATAAAGCTAGCATCTCAGGCCTGAAGCGTCACTAGTTCACGCTTTTGGACGGCTCAGCACCCGCTTTGAATTTGACCACGTTCTTCGTCGCGATCTTGATTTCCTTCCCTGTCTGCGGGTTGCGCCCCGTTCGGGCAGACCGCTTCGAGATACTGAACGAGCCGAACCCGATCAGCGACACGGTTTTACCCCTATCAGATATTCAAACGGCGGGTAGAATCTTAAGCAATCTATACTTATTTTCTGCACTATATTACATTCGAACTTATATTACTGTCTCTAAACACCAGTCCCCCTGGCGGGTGTGGGTCATCGGCCCACTATGTAATTGGGAGGAATCTCAGCGGTCAGTTCGCATCTGTCGTGATCGGTTCACGGTTTCGCTCCATCCGGCGCGAGTCGCCGTACCTCAACCCTTTTATTACCGCTGTTCGTTGACTGGCACATGAGCGAAGACGAGGGCACGAACACGTCCGCCCAGGGTGTCCCGTCCGAGGAGGAATCCGACGACGGCGAAACGGCCGACGTGGATCCTGACGAGTCGACGGACGGGGAATCGGAACCGGCTCCTGACTCGGACGACGCCGAATCGGAATTTACGGCTACGGACGACGACTCGAGCGCTGACGCGGTCGACGAGACAGCCACAGCGGGGACCGCGACGACCGCGGACGAGGATGCAGCCGAGGCAACAGCGACTGAACCGGCCAGGGAGGATGTCGGCGAAGACGGGGAGGCACCCGAAACGAGCGAGGACGTTCAGCGCATGCTCGATCGGGTCACCGAGTACGACGACGAACTCGCCCACAAGGTCAACTCGATCGTCGAGGAGGCCCGCGACCTCAACGGGACCGTCAAACACCAGCGCGAGGAACTCGAGGATCTCTCCGAGCGCATCGAGTCCCAGGCCGAGACCATCGGCGAACTCCAGACCGAACTCGACGAGTACGAGGCTGCCCTGAACGAGCGCGACGAGCAAATAGCGGAGTACGAGGAGGAGATAGAGGACCTGAAGAGCCGGCTCAAGCGCAAACAGGCGGACTTCCAGAACTACAAGAAACGCGCCAAGAAGCGCCAACAGCAGATCAAGGATCGCGCCGCCGAGGACCTCGTCGAACGGCTCATCGGCGTCCGGGACAACCTCAAACGCGCGCTCGAAGAGGAGAGCGGCGACGTCGAAACGCTCCGAGACGGCGTCGATATGACGCTGCGCGAGTTCGATCGCATTCTCGAGGACGAGAACGTTTCGGAGATCGATCCCGACCCGGGTACCGAGGCCGATCCGCAGCGCCACGAGGTCATGATGCAGGTCGACAGCGACCAGCCCGAGGGGACCATCGCCGACGTCTACACGCCCGGTTACGAGATGGGGGAGAAGGTCATCCAGAGCGCCCAGGTGACAGTCTCGAACGGCGAATTCGCGGATGCGGACGAAGAAGACGGGGCAGACGAGAGCGAGGAGGAGGGAGCAGCCGACGAATCGGACGAGCGACGCGACGCGACTGAGGCTGACGAGGCGGGCGGCGGGTCCGATGCAGATGCCGACACGACCGCAGACGACGAAGCGGCCGAGGCCGACGAGTCGTCGGCGAACGACGCTAATGACGGTGATGAAGCGATCGAACTCGGCGGCGAAGTCGCCGAGGACGACCGCGAGGACACGTCGACGGACGCCGCAGCAAACGAATCGAACGAATAAGGCGAGCGGACCCGCTTGAGCCGTCGGCGAATCACCGGCGGACCGAGACGTGAATCGCCGCTCGAGCCGACGCGGATCGTGTGAGGCCGAATTTGACGCCCGTTTTTACTGGACCCCGACTGTCTCGAGCGAGGCTGAGAGCCGCGGTATCCGGATTTTATTCGGTTCCTCCGTCTGCCTAGTAACCTTTAAAACAAAGTGCGCACAATACCCGGCCACTATGGCAAGCAACAAGATTCTCGGAATCGACCTCGGGACGACGAACAGCGCGTTCGCGGTGATGGAAGGCGGCGATCCGGAGATTATCGTCAACGCCGAAGGCGAACGGACGACGCCCTCCGTCGTCGCCTTCACGGACGACGACGAGCGCCTCGTCGGCAAACCCGCGAAGAATCAGGCGATTCAGAACCCCGAAAAGACGATCGCCTCGATCAAGCGCCACATCGGCGAGGACGACTACACCGTCGAGATCGAGGGCGAGGAGTATACGCCCGAGGAGATCTCGGCGATGATCCTCCAGAAGATCAAACGCGATGCCGAAGACTATCTGGGCGACGAAGTAGAGAAAGCCGTCATCACGGTCCCCGCGTACTTCTCCGACCGACAGCGCCAGGCGACCAAGGACGCCGGCGAGATCGCCGGCTTCGAGGTCGAACGCATCATCAACGAGCCGACGGCTGCGTCGATGGCCTACGGGTTAGACGACGACTCCGACCAGACCGTTCTGGTTTACGACCTCGGCGGCGGCACCTTCGACGTCTCCATTCTCGATCTCGGCGGCGGCGTCTACGAGGTCGTCGCGACCAACGGTGACAACGACCTCGGTGGCGACGACTGGGACGAGGCCATTATCGACTGGCTCGCCGACGAGTTCGAGGAGGAACACGGGATGGACCTCCGCGACGACCGTCAGGCCCTCCAGCGGCTCAAGGACGCCGCCGAGGAGGCCAAGATCGAACTCAGTAGTCGGAAGGAGACCGAGATCAACCTGCCCTTCATCACGGCGACCGACGACGGCCCGATCCACCTCGAGGAGTCCATGACTCGAGCCAAGTTCGAGTCGCTGACGCAGGATCTGATCGATCGCACCGTCGACCCGACAGAGCAGGCGCTCGAGGACGCGGGCTACGATGCAGACGAGATCGACGAAGTCCTCCTCGTCGGCGGCTCGACCCGGATGCCACAGGTCGCCGAGAAGGTCGAAGAGTTGACCGGCAAGGCACCCCAGAAGAACGTCAACCCCGACGAGGCCGTCGCGCTGGGCGCGGCGATCCAGGGCGGCGTACTGGGCGGCGAGGTCGACGATATCGTCCTGCTGGACGTGACGCCTCTCTCGCTGGGTATCGAGGTCAAGGGCGGCCTCTTCGAGCGACTCATCGAGAAGAACACGACGATTCCGACCGAAGAGTCGAAGATCTTCACCACCGCGGCGGACAACCAGACCACGGTGCAGGTCCGGGTCTTCCAGGGCGAGCGCGAACTGGCCGCGGAGAACGAGATGCTCGGCGAGTTCCACCTGACCGGCATCCCGCCGGCCCCCGCCGGAACGCCACAGATCGAAGTCACGTTCTCGATCGACGAGAACGGCATCGTCAACGTGAGCGCGGAGGACAAGGGCAGCGGCACCACCGAGGAGATCACCATCGAGGGCGGTGCCGGGCTCTCCGACTCCGAGATCGAGAAGATGCAGCGCGAAGCCGAGAAACACGCCGAAGAGGACCAGCAAAAGCGCCAGCGCATCGAGGCCCGCAACAACGCCGAGGCCACGATCCAGCGCGCCGAAACGCTGCTCGAGGAGAACGACGAGCAGGTCGACGACGACCTTCGCGCGGACATCGAGGACGCGATCGAGGACCTCGAGGCGACGATCGACGACGACGAAGCCGACGCCGACGACATCGAGGCGGCGACCGAGAACCTGAGCGAAGAACTTCAGGAGATCGGCAAGCAGATCTACCAGGAAGCCGGTGCCGCGGACGCCGGTGCGGCCGGCGGCGCAGCGGGTGCCGGAGCGGCGGGCGCTGGCGGTGCTGCGGGCGCAGGCCCCGGCGGCATGGGCGGCGGTCCGAACCCCGGTCCCGACGCGGGCGCTGCCGGTGACGAGGACGAGGAGTTCGTCGACGCCGACTTCGAGGACGTCGACTTCGAGGAAGACGACGAGGAGTAACGCGAGCAGTCGTCCCCTTGGGCTCGATGGGCGAGCGTAGCGAGTCCATCGTCGTTTCGAAACCGACAGTGATTTTCGAAGTTGGTATTGGGATCCCCTAACAGTGGTCCATATCCCGGTAGCTCTCCTCCACAATTGATCCGAGCGGCGGAGTCCTCGGCTTTCCGTTGGGCTTCATAGACGATGGAAAAGGGACGATCTTCTCGGCAGCCAGACGTTCCGACTTCAAGGTAACTGATGTCGGGACACTCTCTGAGGATTAGATGTGGTGGTTCCAGATGGAAACGCCGAGCGTACTCAACGGTTTGTCGACGAGTACGTCGGAGAGAAATACGGAGACTGGGTCTCTGTCCGATAATGATACTTCAGGAAATTACACAGAGATCGAAGTGAGTCGACAAGAAATATTGAGTCTGGCAAGTGGAAATGCGCCTAGTGATAATGAACTTCCGGAGTGGGTGTCCGAAACATCCGCAAACGAAGTAGAACTCAAATCAGCAGAGCGTATCGATCAACCGTCTGCTAGAGACTATGGAGTCACGACTCAGTCTGCTACCCCTGACGCACAGTGGGGGTTTGACTTCGAATTTAAAGGTAGAGAATTCGAAGCCACGCTATCAATTTACGATCGAGATGATCCGCTCTGTAATTACGGAGTTTCATTTTCGACCGGCGTTTATTCCGCTACTAGGAAACGGATTGACTGTGAAGGATCGAGATCACTCGGTGTTGATCTTGTAGTTGCTAACCTTGAAGTTACTATTGAACCAATCGATGGGATTATGTTCACTAATGGAGTGCATCTGACTGGAGAGGTCTGCGTAGGCGGCTGGCGATTCGAAGAGTGTGGTTCGCTGAGTTATGAATTCGAATACTGAGAATAGATCACCCTGCATATTCACTATCCTCAATCTAAATTTCTAATTTAGTTATTACTTTTTGAAGACAGTAGGTACTGACCGTCTAATTGAGGCTGCCAGTGATGAGAAAGAATACCGATCAGGGATTCTTGTTGAACAATTATACACGCATCACGAGAAATTGCGTGGGTGATCCAGATTACAAAAACCGATGGGGTTCGACCGTACCACAAGATCAGGAGAAATAAAACAATTGATATATAATTTAATACTATTGAGGTATTTATAATAGTTATATTTATATTAGTATATACAATAACAAGTAATTTTAAGTATCATGTCCGACAAGGTATTATTATGCCCTAGTTTCGCTCTATATCGCGAAAAGCCCGACTAGAGCCCCCTACGTGACGGCCCACCCAAACTGAGACACAAGTTGATACCCCGCTCTCTACACGTCATGAACACTCCATCCACTACATCCGACTCAGAACCGATTGACGAACGATCCCTCGGTGGCATCCTCGTTCACCCGCTGGCACTTTTCACCGCGTTCGTCGGTCCCGCGGTCATGTACGCCGTCTCGGACGACGAGTTCACCCGAGAGAACGCTCGCCACGCGTTCAATTGGCACGTCACCGTCGTCGTGCTGGCGGCCATCGCGTTCCCGATAGCCCTCCTCGGTGCCGACGAGGCTACCATCGGCGGAGAATCGATCGATCCGTCGTTGCTTCCCTCACCGCTTGAGCCGGTGTTCATGGTCGTCGGTATACTACTGCTGCTCGTGACGACCATTGCGGTGCTTCTCACGTTCGCGTATGCCATCGTCGCGACCCTGAAAGCGGTCTCCGGATCGGTGTGGTCCTACCCCGGTGCAATCGATATCGTCGGTCGTAATCGGTAGTCACCGGATCCGCCGCAGTCGGTTCCAGCACGTGGCGATTTTCCCCTTTCGCAGCTTTTGAGTTACCGCTGCGGTGAAGGCGAAGCACTGCACCCGCGAGCGACCACCGGGAGCGAGCGGCCTTTTTGGCGTAGATTTTTGCGCCGAGTGGTTCCGAACGAAGTGAGGAATCCCGAGGCGGAAAAGGTACGTCCGGAACGTTCGTTTCAAGTGTCTCAACCGACTATCGGGTGAACAACGAATGAGCGAGGACTTCTACGACGTTCTCGGCGTGAGCTCCGACGCGTCTGCCGAGGAGATCAAACAGGCGTATCGGTCGAAGGCCACCGAGTACCATCCGGACGTCAGCGACGACCCCGATGCCGAGGAGAAGTTCAAAAAGATCCAGAAGGCCAAACAGGTGTTGACCGACGAGGAGAAGCGCGAGGCCTACGATCAGATGGGTCACGACCGCTACGAGCAGGCCGAGAAACACGGCTTCGACGCCGGCGACGCGGGCGGTGCTGGGGGAATGGGCGGCGGCCCGTTCGGCGGGATGGGCGGCGGTGGCATGGGCGGCGGTGGCGGCCTCGGCGACCTCTTCGAGCAGGTCTTCGGCGGCGGTGGCGGCGGTGGACGCGGCCGCCGTCGACCCCGCAAGGGTCGCGACCTGCGAACCGAACTCGAGATCGACCTCGAGGAGGCCTACGAGGGGGCCCAAAAGCAGTTCACCGTCGAGCGGCCCGAGGAGTGCGAGGTCTGCGAGGGCGAGGGCCATCCACCGGAAGCGGACGCCGAAACCTGTCCGCAGTGTCAGGGCCAGGGTCAGGTGACCCAGGTCCAGCAGACGCCGCTGGGCCGGGTCCAGCAGACGACGGCCTGTCCCCGCTGCGAGGGAGAGGGGACGCTGTACTCCGAGACGTGCGGGGAGTGTCGCGGCGAGGGCTACGTCCGAAACGAGGCGACGCTGACCGTCGAGGTCCCGGCCGGCATTCAGGAAGGCCAGACCCTTCGGATGGAAGGCGAGGGCGCACCGAGCCCCGAGGGCGGTCCCCACGGGGACCTGCTGATCGACGTCTCGATCCGCGAGCACGAGGAGTTCGAGCGCGAGGGCGACGACCTCCAGTACCGGCTGCCGATATCGTTCCCGCAGGCCACCTTCGGCGACACCGTCGAAGTGCCGACGCTCGAGGGCGCAGCCGAATTCGAGATTCCGACGGGGACCCAGAGCGGCGAGACGTTCCGCCTCGAGGGGAAGGGCATGCCCCGGCTTCGCGGTCGCGGACAGGGCGACCTCTTCGTGAAGGTACAGGTCGTCACCCCCGAGAGCCTGAACGAGGAGCAACGCGATGCGCTCGAGGAGTTCGCGGCAGCCGGCGGCGACGAAATCGAGGTGAAGGAGGGCTTCTTCGAGAAGATCAAGCGGGCGTTCTAGCGAGCGGGACAGTTCCTTACAGCGGGCACGACCGTTATCTCACCGGTAAATATGGGGCACGCCCCATCAGTCATCGGTGATGAACATCGCTCGAACGTACCAATCTGTGAATCAGGTGCGCAAGCTACTTCGGACGGAACGACGGACCGGGTCGTCGTTCGACCTCCCGGCCCGTCGCCGACTCTGGCGCTTTCACGCGTTCGATCCGGCCGCCGACCCGACGCCACTGACCGACGGTGGAATCGAACTCGAGCACCGGACCGGGTCGGAAACGATGCGGCCGACCGAGGAACCGATCGACTGGCTCGACGACGCTCTCTCGGACGGGGACCGGCTCGTGTTGAAGTGGTTCAGCGGCGGCGGCGGAAACAACGTCCACTTCCTCGAGCGAGTGGACGGCGAGTACCGGTTCGACGGCGAGTTGACGAGCGAGTCCGACCTCGTCGAGACGCTCGCTGGCCTCGAGAACTACCTCGTCTGCGAGTTCATCGAACAGGCCGACTACGCGGACGAGTTGTTCCCCGACACGGCGAACACGCTCCGGGTCCTGACGATGTACGACGAGCGGGCGGGAGAAGCGTTCATCCCGATCGCGATTCACCGGATCGGGACTGGGGACTCCGTCCCCGTGGACAACTTCTCGAACGGTGGACTGAGCGCAGAGATCGATCCCGAGACCGGCGCTCTCAGTGCGGGTGCAGAGTATCCACACGACGGTGTCGTCGACTGGCACGAGAGTCACCCCGAGACCGGCGCTCGTATCGAGGGGACAGCGATTCCCGGCTGGGAGCAAACTCGAGACCGCTTGCTCGAGATCGCGGAGACGCTCTCCCACGTTCCCTACGTCGGCTGGGATCTGGTCGTCACCGACGACGGCGAGTTCCAGATCATCGAGGCCAACAGCTATCCGGGCGTCGCCTCGCTTCAGGTGCACCGACCGCTGCTCGCTGATGGTCGAACGCGACGGTTTTACCGGGATCACGGCGTCATCTGAGGCAACTGACGGCGCTCGAGCAATTCTCCTCAGCGGACACCCATCACGTAATTGCTCTCGAGCAGACGCCTTCAAGCAGACATCCTCGAGCGGTCGCCGGAGCGGTTCGGCTACTGCTATGAGTGTCACGGTATCGTACAGCATAGATTATGGCTGTTGCGACCGAACGGTTAGACGGAGATACCCATGTCAGCACAACAGATACTGCTCCTCGCCGGTGACTTCGTCGAGGACTACGAGATCATGGTCCCGTTTCAGGCGCTCCAGATGGTCGGCCACGAGGTCCATGCCGTCTGCCCCGAAAAGGAGACCGGCGACACCTGTCCGACGGCCATCCACGATTTCGAGGGAGATCAGACGTACACCGAGAAGCCGGGCCACAACTTCGAAGTAAACTACGACTTCGATGCCGTCGATCCCGCCGACTACGACGCGCTCGTCGTTCCGGGCGGGCGCGCACCCGAGTACCTCCGAACGTACGACGAGGTGCTCGAGATAACCCGCCACTTCTTCGAGGCGGACAAACCGGTCGCGGCGCTGTGTCACGGCGTCCAGATCCTCGCTGCCGCGGACGTCCTTGAGGGCCGCACCTGTACCGGCTATCCGGCGCTCGAAGCGGACGTCCGGATCTCGGGGGGCACCTGGAAAGACGGCGTCACGCGCGACGGCAATCTCGTGACGGGCCAGGCGTGGCCGGACCACCCCGAGTGGCTCGCGCAGTTCCTCGAGTGTCTCGGGACGGACATCGACCACGCCGCGCCGGCGGCAGCGGACGACTGATACGGTCTGCTGTAACGATTTACCGTCGCGACCGCAGGTCGGATCACGGTCGCGCCGAAAATGACTTACAGCAGTCCGTATGGACTCACCCCGCCGTATGGCGGGCCACGACGGCGACGCCGGCGATGCGAGTCGGCGTCCTTTTTCCGCCCCGGTTCCCAGTCTCGAGTATGAACGCTGGGACGGTCGACGAGCTGTTTACCCGGGAGCTCCGCGACGACCGGATCGGGCTCGTCGACGCGACGGGTCGGGAGTACGACTACCACTGGCTGTGTACCTCCTCGTGGCAGGCCGGGAACTTCCTGCGCCACGCGGGCGTTCGCGAGGATGTCACCGTCGGCGTCGTCGGTGACGGCCCGCTCGCACTGCTCGCTTTCTTCGGGACGACGCTACTCGAGGGAACCACCCGTTTCGAGCCGCCGACCGACCTCGCGGACGCGGACGACTTTCGGGCCCTCGTCGCACCCGTTTCGGACCTCGAGGAGTACGACCTCCCGCGGGGCGCACAGCGCGTCGGCTACGGCTCGAAACCCGAAGCGCCGGACGTCCACCACTTCGACGCCGGCATCTGGACCGAAAACCCGTCGTTTCCGCCGCTAGCTATCGATCCCGAGACCGCCGTCCTGACCGACGGCGAGCGGACCGTCGCTCACGACGGGCTGCTCGAGGCCGCACGCGAGGTGGTCGCGGAGAACGGCCTCGAAGCGGACGATCGGGTCGTCGTTCGCGCGCCGCTGTCCGATCCGCGAGCCGTCGCGGCCGGCGTGATCGCACCGCTGCTCGTCCGGGGCGTGATCGTGCTTCCGGACGACGAAGACGGGGCCGCGGTCGACCGGGGAACGTCCGCCGTCTCGAGCGAGTCGGTTCCCGAATCGAACCGGATCGATCTCGACGCGGTGTCGCTTCCCTGAAGGCGGTTACTTCTCGCAGTTTTGATTACAACTCTCGGTACAGCAGGCCCTCGACGGCGGGGCCCGACAGTACTTCGCCCTCGTGAGTGAACCGCGAGCCGTGACAGGGACAGTCCCAGGTCTCCTCGGCGTCGTTCCAGCGGACCAGACAGCCCATATGCGGACAGGTCGCCGACACGGCGTGGGTCGTTCCGTCCGCCTCGCGGTAGAGGCCGACCGGCTGGCTCGCGTGTCGAACGACGCGGGCGTCACCGGGCGGAATGTCGGTCGCACCGTCGGCCCCGAGCGCGGCGAGCACCGATTTGATCCGGTCGCCGACGAAACTGCCGCCGACTTTGGCGTTCTCCTCGAGGAAGCTCTTCGCGGACGCGCCGGGCGTGAGCCGCTGGGGATCGAAGATATCGGCCCAGGGGTTCGATCCCTCGACTATCAGATCGGCGAGGATCATCCCCGCAGCGGTCCCGCCGGTCATCCCCCAGCCGTTGAAGCCGGTGCCGACGTAGACGTGCTTCGACAGCGGATCGATCCGTCCGATGAAGGGGACGTCGTCCACGGTCGAGTAGTCCATCGTCGACCAGCGGTACTCGATCGATTCGACGTCGAAGTGCTCGCGGGCGAACGCCTCGCAGCGTCGATACCGTTCGGAGGTCGGCGGGCCATCGATTCCGGGCTTGTGACTCTGGCCACCCACCAGGAGGAGTTCGCCGTCGTCGGAGCCGCCGCCATCGGAACCGCTACCGGCCGACGCGCTCGGCGAATACGTTCGCATCGTCGCCGGCGGCGAATCGGTGCTGTAGAACATCCCCTCGAGGGGCGTTGCCGCGACCCGAACGGCGAGCAGATACGCGCGGTGGGGATGCATCCGCGCGAAGTAGCCGGCGCGGTCGAGGACGGGAAAGTGCGTCGCGACCACCACGTCGTCGGCGACGACCTCGCCGTGCTCGGTTTCGACGCGACACGGCGAGCCGGGATCGACCTCGAGCGCGCGCGTCTCCTCGAACACGTAGCTCCCGTCACCGTGGACCGCTTCTGCGATCGCCAGCAGGTACTTCCGCGGATGGAACTCGGCCTGCTCGTCGAAACGGACCGCGCCGGCGGTGTCGAACGGCAGCGGCGTCTCGTCGACGAGGGAGGCGGGGAGACCGACTTGCTGAGCGGCCGAGACCTCGTCTCGGATCGTCCCCCGGTCGTCCGGCGATGCAGCGTACGTGTACGCTTCCGTCCGCCGAAAGTCGCAGTCGATATTCTCGTTTTCGACGCGCCGTTCGACCGCGTCGATCGCCGCTTCGTTCGCGTCGGCGTACTGTCGCGCCTTCCCCTCGCCGAACTGGGAAACGAGCGTGTCGTAGATCAGTCCGTGCTGGGAGGTGAGTTTGGCCGTCGTGTGACCGGTCGTGCTCTCGACGATCCGATCGGACTCGACGACCGCGACGGATCGTCCCGCCTCCTTCAGTTCGATCGCGGCGGTCAGACCGGTGATACCGCCGCCGACGACCGCAACGTCGACTTCGAGGCCGTCCTCGAGCGGTTCGTACTCGGTCGTCGGCGTCGTGGCCAGCCACAGCGACTCTTCGCGCGGGGATTCGGGTGGGGTGTGGTCCGACATTGGAATCAGCGGCTCTCGCTATCCACGGTCGGGGCAAAAGGCCTCAGGGGTAAGAGTTCCCGAAACGGCCGTTCAGACGCGGCTGTGGCTCAGTAATGCGTGTCTGTCACCACGACTGACGAAATTGAAACTCGTTTGGCTTTATTTGGCATTCGTCGGCGTTCGGGAGGGTGATACCGTCCGACAGCGCCGCACCTGCGTGTTCGGGGCGCACGACTAAGCGACTGGTTGGTGGTAATTCACCCGTATGACAATGAACGATCTCCAGGAGCTGTTCGTCCACAAGCTCGCCCAACAGTACTACGTCGAACGGGAACTCGTCGAGGCGCTCGACGAGATGGCCCGACACACGACCAACGACCGAATGAGTCAGGGCTTCGCCGATCACCGCGAGGAAACGCGCACGCAGGTCCAGCGCCTCGAGGAGGTCTTCGCGGCCCTGGACAGACCCGCGGAAGCGCGAAACTCCTCCGTCCTCGAGGGGCTCGAGGAGGATCGGCGGGAACTCGAGTCCCGGATCGAGGACGACGAACTGCTCAACATGGTCTACCTGAACGCGGGAATGATGACCGAGCGCGTCGAGATGACGGCCTACGAGGGACTGACGACGCTCGGGGAGCAACTCGAACTCGGCAACGACGTCCAGACTCCCCTCGAATCGAACTACGAGGAGGAGAAATCCGCATTCCGCGAACTCGAAACCCTGGCGACCGCGAAGGACTTGAAATCCCTGTGGGAACAGCTGACCCCGTCGTAACTCGCGAGACGTAGCGACACCGGGGAACTCCGGCCGGCGACTACCGCTCGCCTCCCCGCTCTGTCAACAGGAGTCCATCGAACCCACGGCTACAAGAGCGAACGCGTCGAACGTCGCGGTGTGCAACTCGAGTGCGTCTTCTTCGGCCCCTTCCGCGATGCGGTCGGCGAAAAGACGGTTTTCTACGAGACTGACGCCGAAACGGTCGGCGAACTCCTGGTCGAACTCGAGGCCGCGTACCCGCTCGAGGGAGAGCTCGTGGCCGACGACGGCGAAGGGTTGGCTGGAGACACGGTCGTCACCAGGGACACGAAGAACGTCGTCCACATCGACGGCCTCGAGACGGAACTGACGGACGATTCCGTGATTCGGCTGGTTCCGTCAGTCTACGGCGGCTGACCGCACGGTTTCGGTCCGGCCTCGCTCTCTCCCACCTTCAGTCCGCCGACGGTGCGACCGTCTCGAGCGCCACGTCCGGAACCGTTCCGTCGTTGGTCCAGCCCCGCGCCGCGTAGTACTCGTCGATCGCTCCCTCGAGGTCGGGAATCTCGTACGGTAACCCGTCGTCGGCGCGGTCGAAGCCGCGCTGATTGTTGAAGTGACGCTCGAGGCGAACGGTTCGGGCTCCGATTTCCATGAGGTCCGCATAGTCGGCGTCGAACAGCGTCTCGAGTCGGTCGTCGGTGACGTAGTCGCTGCCGAACGCACAGACGATGCCCGTATCACGGAACGCCGCCGCGTTCTCCTCCTGGACGAGCCGCTCGGCCTTCCCGAGGGTGCCCTCCGGATCGAGTTCGCCGCTGTACTCGAGGGTCAACATGCCGGCGTACATGTGGTCCGCGCCGCGATTCGCGACGGCGTAGGAGAGCCCCTGTCCGTGAAGGACGCGTCCGTCGTGGGCGGCGAACTCCATTCCCTTGACGGTGTAGTTGTCGACGCCGAGTTCGTCGTGACAGCGATCGACTCCCTCGGCGAGGGCGTCTCCGATCCCCTCGCGGTACGCGATCCGCTCGGTGACCTCCCGTGCGAGTTCCGCGTTTCCGAACTCGTCCTCGCTCGCGAGGTAGGCCGCGACGGTGACGCCGGCGGAAATGGTGTCCATCCCGAGGGAGTCACAGCACTCGTTCGCCCGCATCACGTCGACGATGTCGCCGACGCCCTGGCTCGAGCCGAACGCGTAGACGGTTTCGAACTCAGGCCCTTCGGTTTCGACGCCGGTCTCCTCGTCCCGCGTCGGGAGCTTGCAGGCGTAGGCGCAGGCCGAGCACGCGCCCTTCTTGTACTTCTTTTCCTCGACGGCGTTGCCGCCGATCCGATCCGCGTGTTCGAACTCGTACTCGCTGAAGTACCGGGTTGGAAGCGCGAAGTTGTCGTTGATGAACTCGGTGCTGCCCGTCGTCCCCTGTCGCCGCATCAGGTCGTCCGACTGCGCCGCCTCCCGGTGGACGTCCATCTCGGGCGGATCCGGAATCTCGACGGTCGGCGCGGCGTCGCCCTCGAAGGTGACGCATTTGACGTTCTTCGATCCCAGGACGGCACCCAGTCCGCCGCGACCGAACGCTCGCGAGTCGAACGTCATCACCGAGGCGAACCGAACCCGATTCTCGCCGGCCGGCCCGATCGCGATGCAGTTGTCCGCGCCGAGGTCGTGGTGTTCGGTCACGTATTCGGAGGTCTCCGGCACCGTCGCCCCCTCGAGCTCCGGCACCGCTTCGAACTCGACGCCCTGATCCGTCACGTGAACGGCCAATAGCTCGTCGCTCTGTCCGACAACCTCGAGGACGCTGATTCCCGTCCCGACGAAGTTCCGCGAGAGGTAGCCCCCCGCGTTGGTCGAGACCAGGCCGTCGGTCAGCGGCGAGAGCCCGGTCATGTTCATTCGACCGGTAAAGGACATGCCGGACTGCTGGAGGGGTCCCGTGGCGAGATACGCGCGATTCTCGGGACCGAACGGATCCGCGTCGAACGGAATTCGTTCGTGGGCCAGCGCGGTCGCGACTGCTCGCCCGCCGACGTTCGTCTCGAGCACGTCGTCGATGGCCGTTTCGGCTGCCGATCGCTCACCGACGTCGACGGTGAGGAGCGGGCCTTCTGCGTGGAGCATGAGGCGGAATAGCACCCGGGGGCCCTTAGCTCTGGGTCCCCGTTCGACGGCAGCTATCGGATTCGCAGTGCCAGCCGACTCGATCAACAGGAGTATGATTCTGCTCGGAAGCCGGAACGTCACTCGTCGCCTCGAGACCGATCGACACTCTGCCCCCGGTCGTCGAGACGGGTGGCAGATTCGTGGTCGCGCTTTTTCCGCCCGCTCGCCGTAGGCTCCGTATGGAACCCGACGATACCTGGACGACCCTCAGAAAACAGTGTGAGGCCCTCGAGCCGGGTGCGGAACTGCTCACGCCGGTCTCCAAACGGCCGTTCGGAATCGAGCGGACCGCCGAGGATCGAATCGTGGTCCGGTTCGGCGACAGCGGCGAGCGGCGGCCGCTCTGGCGCGAGCAGTTCGTCGTCCTCCTCGAGCGACTCGACGAGGGCTCGGTCGCCATCGAGCAACTACAGCCGGGCGTCGAGCCGTACGCCAGCATCGTGACGCTGGCCGACACGTACGCGACCGACGACGAGACGATCGGGTACGACCCCGACGCCGTCGGCGGGGAGACGCCGTTTCTCGTCCCGGCGGCGGACGCGCGGGACCCGCCCGAGCGCGTTCACGACGATGCGATGCTGCTCGCGGCGCTGCTCGAGGAGATCGACGCCGACGGACCGTCGGCGCTCGACACCGACTCGCTGACCGATCTCTACGTGCTCGCGTCGGACGTCCAGCACGGATCCGACAGGCTGCGCCGGTCGGCCCGCGAGCCGCTGCTCGACCGACTCGGTCCCGATCAGCGGCTTCACGGGCGGTACGGCACCGTGAGACGGACGACGCGGGAGCGCCGCCGGCCGAAGGACGCCGAAACCGTGTTCGCCGCCCTCGACGAGCGCGGCATCCCCCGCGAGTGGGTCACCGGCATCGATCGGGACAAGATGGACGTGGTCCTCGCGGTGACCGATCTCGAGGAGAGCGAGGTCTACGACGTCGACGAGGACGTGTACGTGCAGAAGACCGGCGTCGACGAGGACGAGAAGTACTCGCGGCTGCAGGGGATCGCCGACCGGATCGACGACCTCGAGGACGCCGAGGGCGAGGCCCTGCGCGAGGAACTGGACGATATCGAAGACCGGCTCGATGAGGCATTATCGGCCGGGTAAACGGTGGTACCGGTCTCGTACTACGGCGGTCCGTACGTGATACTGGCAACTCACAAACGCTTTTGGCCACACGCCGCCTACGTCGATTCATGTACGTCCGGGACGCGAAAAACAGGGAAGAGGTCTGGTTGCTGGATCACATCGAGTCGATGGGCCTCGACGAGACGGCGTTTCGCTCGCGTGATTACGTCGTCGCGGTCGACGAGGAATCCGGCGAAAAAGCCGGGTTCGGCCGTATCCGCGTCCACAAGCCCGACGAAAGCGAGGACGTCTGCGAACTGACCAGCATCGGCGTCCTCGAGGACTGGCGCGGACAGGGCGTCGGAGCCCACGTCGTCGAACGGCTCGTGGAGTACGCGAGCGACGAGGGGTTCGATACCGTCTACACCCTGACCGGCGAGGGTGCCTATCTCGCGCAGTTCGGCTTCCAGCGGATCGACGAATCCGACCTGCCGTCCGTGCTGCAGGACCGGCTCGCGGCCAAACGCGACGGCGTCGATCCGGATGCGGTGGCGCTTTCGATCGACGTCGCCGAGTTCCGAATGCCCGACCGGCTCCGGGACGCGTTCAAGAACGCCCCGGAGGGGCGCGACGACGCGGACGACGAGGAGTTACCGGAAGACTTCGGCATCGACCCCGAATCGGCGACGTACAAGTACGATACGGGACGCTAACCGTGAGGTCATCGTCACTGCGGTCACCGGTTCGGGCCCGCTCCGGCCGATCGCTCCGGGAAGCCGTGGCGGAACGCAATCCAGCCGATCCCGGAGAGAAACGCCATCGGAGGAACGACGGCAAAGGCCCACAGCGGATCCAGCCCCCAGCGGAGCAAGAGACCGAGATTCACCAGTCCGAGCACGAGAAACGGCGCGACGTAGCGGGCGGCGCGGCGACGATCGCCCGCGTCGTCGGACCCGCCCGTCGGTTCCGTTGCCATGACCGAGGCGTCGACGGCGCGAGACATAAGCGGTTGTTACGGTCGAAGTGATAGTCATGAATTCGAACCAGTCAGATTCGGCTGCTGCACGGATCGATTCCGACGACAGCAATGGCAGCGATGGCAGTGACGACAGCGACGACGGCGAAAGCGACGAGGTCCGCGTCTGGCTCGTCGAGCGAACGTACGGCGACGACGAACTCAATCTCATCATCCTCGTGTACGCGACCGAGGACGGCCGGCGGTACCACCGCCGCGAGCGCGCACTGACGAGCTTTACCGGGCCCGCTCGAGAGACGAAAGCCGGGTTACTCGTCTCGTCCGATGCGCTCGGGAGCGTCGACGATTCGACGACTCGAGAGCGATACGCCGACGAAGCATCGCGGATGGCGGCGCAACACGATCCGACCGATAGCGTTTGAAACGGTCGGAACGCGGGTCTGCTGGACGGACGCGCAAACGCGGCGCGTTCATCAAAGTTCAAGCCCCGTCCGGTCCACGATAACCATAATGTTCGATCCCGACGAACTCGAGGAGATCCGTGCCAGCAAAGCGGAGTGGCACGAGGCGGAAGTCGAACCCGTCCTCGAGCGGTTCGGCGAGCGCAGGGAAACGTTTACCACTGATACGGGCGGTCAGGAGGTCGATCGACTCTACACGCCGGCGGACGTCGACGACCTCGAGTACGAGGCGGATCTGGGGAATCCCGGCGAGCCGCCGTACACGCGCGGTATCTACTCGACCGGCTACCGCGGTCGGCTGTGGACGATGCGCCAGTACGCGGGGTTCTCGACGCCCGAGGACACCAACGAGCGGTATCACTATCTGCTCGACGAGGGCCAGACCGGACTGTCGATGGCCTTCGACCTGCCGACGCAGATGGGGTACGATTCGGACGCGGCGATGGCCGCCGGCGAGGTCGGCAAGGCCGGAGTCGCGATCGACTCGCTCGACGACATGGAGACCGTCTTCGACGGCATCCCGCTCGACGAGGTCTCGACCTCGATGACGATCAACGCGCCGGCATCGGTGCTGCTGGCGATGTACATCGCGGTGGGTGACCAGCAGGGCGTCGACCGCGAGGAACTTCGGGGTACAATCCAGAACGATATTCTGAAGGAGTACATCGCGCGCAACACGTACATCTACCCGCCCGAGCCGTCGATGCGGATCATCACGGACATCTTCGACTTCTGTGCCGAGGAGACGCCCAAGTTCAACACGATCTCGATCTCGGGCTACCACATCCGCGAGGCCGGCTCGACGGCCGCCCAGGAACTCGCCTTCACGCTGGGAGACGGCATCGAGTACGTCGAGACGGCGATCGAGGCCGGCCTCGACGTCGACGACTTTGCACCGCAGCTCTCCTTCTTCTTCAACGGCCACAACAACATCTTCGAGGAGGTCGCCAAGTTCCGCGCGGCCCGCCGGATGTGGCACGACATCATCGACGAGCGCTTCGACGCGGACGATCCGAAGTCCAAACAGCTCAAGTTCCACACTCAGACGGCCGGCTCGATGCTGACCGCTCAGCAGATCGAGAACAACGTCGTCCGCGTCGCCTATCAGGCGCTCGCGGCCGTCCTCGGCGGCACCCAGAGTCTCCACACCAACGGCAAGGACGAGGCCCTCGCGCTGCCGACCGAGGAGTCCGTCCGAACGGCACTGCGCACCCAACAGATCCTCGGCCACGAGTCCGGCGCGGCCGACACCATCGACCCGCTCGCTGGCAGTTACTACGTCGAATCCCTGACCGACGAGGTCGAAGAAGAGGCCTACGAGATCTTAGAGGAGGTCGACGACCGTGGTGGCATGCGCGATGCCGTCGAACAGCAGTGGGTTCAGCGCCAGATTCAGGATACGGCCTTCGACCGCCAGAAGGAGATCGAAGACAAAGAGCGGATCATCGTCGGCGTCAACGAGTTCGAGGTCGACGAAGATCCCCAGATGGACGTCGAAGAGGTCACGGCCGAGGACCAACAGCGCCAGATCGATAGTCTCTCGAACGTCCGCGCGGAGCGCGACGACGAAGCGGTCGACGCGACCCTCGAGGCGCTGCGCGACGCGGCGCGGAGCGACCAGAATCTGATGCCTTACATCATCGACGCGGTCAAGGCGTACGCGACGGTCGGCGAGATCTGCAACGTCATGCGCGACGAGTTCGGAGAGTACCAGCCTGGCGGCGCGATGTGAGCGGTTGAACATCGGATTAGCGTCGGAGAAGATCGTCCATTCGGCTCGAGTAATACCCTTTTACAGCCCTTCCCGTCGGGCGATTCGAAGACAACGTTCGATTGAGCGATGAAATCGGAGGAACGGTCGGATCTGTTTATCCTCGTCTCGGGCAACCGCCTGTCGTGAGCGCACTATGAGCGACCAACCCAACGAGCGATCGACCCCGGTATCGGAGTCGTCCGACAACTATCCATCAGCGTCCCGTCGTCGCGTGCTGCAGGCGGCCGCGGCCGCGGGCGGTGTCGTCGGTCTGAGTGGGATCGGTGCCGCCCAGTTCGATACCCAAACGATCGAACTCGGCGGCGAAACGAGCGGCTGGCAAGGCGTTTCGCCCGAACCGATTTCGGGTGAGACGAACCCGACGCTGGAACTGCAGGAGGGAACGACGTACGAGGTGACGTGGGAGAACCTCGACGGCGCGCCGCACAACTTCGTCATCGAGAGCGAGGAGGGCGAGGAACTCGAGTCGACCGAAATCCTGAGTTCCGAGGGCGAGACGCAGACCCTCGAGTTCGAGGCGACGAGCGAGATGGCAACGTACTTCTGTCAGCCCCACCGCGCGTCGATGAACGGCGACATCGAGGTCGGCGGCGGTGGCGGGGGTCAACAGGAGGCCGCCGGCCAGATGCAGGGCTTCTTCCGCGAGGGGACGGAGATCGGCGTCCAGACGATCGCGGAGGGCATGACCGCGCCGACGGACATGGCGGTCGCCGGCGAGGCGGGCCGGTACTTCGTTACCGACCAGACCGGCGAGCTGTGGGTCGTCACCGGCGACGGGTTGCAGGACGAGCCGTTCCTCGACGTCAGTGATCGGATGGTCGAACTCGGGACCTTCGAGGGCGACTACGCGAGTCAGGGCCAGGACTACGACGAGCGCGGATTGCTCGGCGTCCAGCCCCATCCTGACTATTCCGAAAACGGCCGCTTATTCGTCCACTACAGTAGGCCCCCGAACGACGAGACGCCCGACGGCTGGAGTCACGTCGAGGTCGTCTCCGAGTTCCAGGCCAACGAGGATATGAGCGCCGCCGATCCCGAGTCCGAGCAGGTCATTATGGAGTTCCAGAAGCCCCAGTACAACCACAACTCGGGACCGATGGCGTTCGGACCCGACGGCTACCTCTACGTCCCGATGGGCGACGGCGGCGGTGCCAACGACTCCATGCTGGGACACGTCCAGGACTGGTATAGCGACAACGAAGGCGGCAACGGACAGGACGTCGGCGAGAACCTGCTCGGCAGCATCCTCCGCGTCGACGTCGACAGCGAGGGCGAAGACCGGCCCTACGGCATTCCGGACGACAACCCGCTCGCCGACTCCGACGAGGCGCTGCCCGAACACTACGCGTGGGGCCTCCGGAACCCGTACGGCATCTCGTTCGACAGCGACGGCCGACTGTTCGTCGCAGACCTCGGACAGGACCTCTACGAGGAGGTCAACATCGTCGAGTCGGGCGGCAACTACGGCTGGAACGTCAAGGAGGGCACCCACTGCTTCAGCCCGGAGACGCCGGGCGAGCCGCCCGAGGAGTGCCCGAACTCGGCTCCCGACGAGCCGCCGTACGACGGCCAGGAGTTCCAGGACCCGATCGTCGAGTACCCCCACGTCTATCAGGGTGAGGTCGTCGGCATCGCGGTCGTCGGCGGTCACGTCTACGAGGCCGACGCCGTACAGGAACTGAACGGCAAGTACATCTTCGGCGACTGGACGGCGGACGCGGCGCGGCAGTCTCCCCAGGGGCGGCTCCTCGCCGCAACGGAACCCAGCGGCGGAGCCGGACAGATGGCCGGTAACGGCGGCGGGAACCAGTCGGAAAACGCCAGCCTCGAGAACGTGACTGCCGGCGAGGGCGGTATCGAAGACGAGGGATTCGAGAACGCGACGAACGAGACCAACGCGACGAACGAGACCAACGCGACGAACGAGACCAACGCGACGAACGAGACCAACGCGACGAACGAGAGCGAGGCAGGCGGCGCGGCCGACCTCGAGTCCGAAGGCTTCGAGAACGAGACTGCCGGCAACGCGACGGCCGGCAACGAGACCGCCGCCGACGGCGCGGCAGAGGCCGGCGGTGCCGGTCAGGAGCAAGTCGTCCCGCGGGACGAACTCTGGGAGATGGAAGAGCTTCAGGTCGCAGGCACCGAAGACGGCTCGTTCCCCTACTTCGTCCGGCAGTTCGGCCAGGACTCCAACGGCAACGTGTACGTCCTCGCGAACCAGGTTGGCGTCCCCGAAGGAGACACGGGCGCGGTCATGCAGATCGTTCCACCGGGCGAGGGAGATTCCCTGACTCCGCCCGAAACGGGCGCTGGTATGGCGGAATCGGCTGGCAACGAGACGGCAGGAAACGAAACGGCTGGCAACGAAACCACTGCGAACGCGACGGCCGACAACGAAACCGCTGAGAACGTGACATCTGACGAGAACTGACGACGCGTAACGTCTCGAGCGACGAGACGCTCGACTCGCGGCCATCGACTTTTTTTGGATCCGACGAACCCGTCCAGTCGCTCGTCATTCGCCGGGTCCGGCTTGAATAGCCAGTATCGAACGGTGAGCCGTGAGCACTGATTCCACGAGCGGGACGGTCGTCGCACAGGGAGCTGAGATACCCGTGCTCGGGCTCGGTACCGCTGGTATGATCGGCGACGACTGCCAGCGAGCCGTCGAAACCGCTCGAACTCGACGGTGGGCTTTCGGATCGGCTGGCCGACCAGTTGCATCTGGAGTGTCGGCCGTCGCGAGGCGGTGGGCCCGCTCCTCGAGTGCGACTCGAACACCACGAAAAATCATAACAGTAACACGGCCCCATCGTGCAGTACAATCCGATGCACTTCGACCACGCCGGGATCGCGACCGACGACGCACAGGCTCTCGCAGCGCTGTACGACGACCTCTTCGGTCTCGAGGCGGTCCACGAGGAGGTGTTCGACGGAATGCGCGTCGTCTTCCTCGACTGCGGTGACGGCTACTTCGAGCTGCTCGAACCCATCGAGGACGGAACGATTTCGCGGTATCTCGAGGACAACGGAGCGGGAATTCACCATCTCGCGCTCGCGACCGACGACATCGAGGGGGCCCTCGAGACGATTCGCGACCACGACGTGACGCTAATCGACGAGGAGCCGCGGCCGGGCGCGTGGGGTCACTCGGTTGCGTTCTTGCATCCCAAGGACACCGGTGGTATCCTGATCGAACTCGTCGAACACTGATCGTCTCGACTCTCGTTTTACCCGCCCGTCGAATAATCGTACTCAGCCGCAGTGATCCGCTGACCCTCGTCGCCGGTCTCGTGGTGGACTTCAACGCGCTCCGGATACCGCCCCTCGAGGTCGATCCGAGCCTCGTAATCGACGGTTCCGAGACAGTCGGTACAGGTGTCGCTCTCCTGCTCGCCGACGGCGACGGTGATCGCGAGGACACCTCGTCGCTCGTCGTACTCCGTCTCGGCCAGCGAGAGGCCGTGACACGGTGTTGGCGTCGTGATATCGCCGTCGACGATCACGGTTTCGTCCGCGAACTCGACGGTCGCACCGTCCTCGTCCGTCCCGCCTGCACACTCTCGCTCGCCGACCTCGAGGGACGCGTCTGCAACCGCCGGCGTCGGACAGGATATCGAGGTCGAGGTCGACTCCGTCCGCGTGCCGGTATCGCTAAGTGTCAGAGTCGTTCGAGAGCGGGTGCAGTCGAAGGGGCTGCGGTCGATCCCGTCGGTGACGGTCGCCTCGCTCGTGCCGTCGTCGCTGCTCGTCGTGACGGTGATGACGTACGACCGCGGTTCGAAAAGGACGAGCGTGATCGCATCGCCCGCCGCGAGATCGAGATCGCGCTCGAGTAGCGTGTCGCGATCGCTCCCGTCAGCGTCGTCTCCGTCGCCCTCGTCGGTTCCCTCGGCTCTGACCGTCACGGAGATCGTCCGAGCCGCCTCGCCCTCGTTTCGGAGTTCGAACTCGTGTGGTGGGTGCGCATCGAGGAACGGCACCTCGTCGGGGTCCCCGACCTCGATCGTGTCGTCCGATTGCGATTCGCTGTCGGTCCGATCGGTGTCGGCGCTCGAGTCGGTAGCGGACTCGTCACCGTCGGTACCGGGACGGTCCGACTGGAGTCGGTCGATCGTCGAACCCGTGCAGCCGGCCAGTCCACAGACCGCGCCGGTCGTGCCGGCGAGGAGGTCTCGTCGTCGCATACGCGTTCCCACCACGATATGGAATAAACACCTTTGTCAAGCGCTCTAACCTGTTCACTGGAGCGACAGTCAGCGCTCCCGAAACAGGCAAATGTCACGGTCGGACTGAAACCCGCCGCGCGTATACGCGAGCGTATGAGTATAAGCAAGCTTCTGCAACGCGAGACACAGCGCGACAGTACGAGCGAGACTCGCCGACGGTCGGAGACGGACGCTAGTTCGATAACCGAAAGCGGGCTGTTTCGGATCGCACGCGTCCTGTTCGGTGCCGTCCTCGCGTTCATGGCGACGGACAACCTCCGAAACCTCGAGGGGCGAGTCCAGTACGCCGAGATGAAAAACGCGCCGGCACCGTCGTTTTCGGTTCCAGCGATAAGCGGCGGCCTCCTGTTCGGCGGTATCGGCATCGCGCTGTGGCGGGTGCCGGCCGCCTCCGCCGCCGCGGTCGCCGGATTCTTCGTCACCACCACGCCGCTGATGCACGACTTCTGGAACATCGACGACCCGGAAGCAAAACAACAACAGCTCAACGATTTCTCGAAGAACACCGCCCTGCTGGGAGCGGCGCTCGCGTTCGTGCAACTGGGCCGATCTACGGAATCCGACGCGTGAGTTCGCCGGCCGGCACCTCGAGACCGGCCCCGCGGTCCGCCAGCCAATGACGCCGATCGTCAGCCGAAGTTCTCGATCAACGCTTCATCCGGGTCGCCGCCGGCGTCGTCGATCGCCTCGGCGACGAACGTGACGAAGTCGTCGAAGCCGAACGCGTACAGCTGGCCGTCCTCGCGGTGCGTGGCGATCGCGTCCGTCAGGTCGTCGTCATCGTCCACGTCGACGTACCGAATCGTTGCACCGGCGCTCTCGAGCGCCTCGAGGCGGTCGGTGTGAGCGGGTTCGTCCGCTCGGTAGATTACGACGGCGTCGTGACCCGCGTCGTGGGCCGCTTCGGCGACCGCCACCGAGGGACCGATTCCCGGCCCGCCGGCGACCGCGACGATGTCGCCCGCACCGTCGTACGTAATCCTGCCGAACGGTCCCTCGATGTGGACGGTTTCACCGGCCTCGAGGTCGGCGAGCCACGGCGAGAGGTCGCCGTCGGGATCGATGCCGACCGTGAGTTCGAACGTCGCTCCGACGTCCGGCGACGAGAGCGTGTAGTGACGCGAAAGAACCTCGTCGTCGGGGCTGGCCCGGAGCAAGACGAACTGGCCCGGCAGAGCGTCGAACCCGTCGGGCGTTTCGAGTTCGAGTGCGACGGTGTCCGGACCGACTTCGGTGACCGATGCGACGGTGACTGGCGTCCCTTCCATGATGAGTCCGTTCGGGGGCGGGTCGAAAAGTCGTTCCGTTCCATCGCCGCCGCCGGTTCGACTCGATTCCGGTCCTGATCCGGGATCGTGTTGCGGGCACGGACGGTGAAACTGACCGTGCACTTCGATACCACATTCACTGCGTTACCCGTTTCTTTCCGTTGGTAACCGTCACCGGCGCAATTTGTAACGATTAATGAAAACTGTCCATGGCTATCGAACATATCACCCACCGTTGCGGTTGTCCGGTTGGGGTTTCAGAAGCCTTTTCATTTATGGGGGGCAAGGCTCAGCATAACATGGCTGAGGATCTCAACTGGGCGGTCGGAGGCGAGGCCGGCGACGGTATCGACTCCACGGGTAAAATCTTCGCTCAGGCCCTTTCCCGAGCCGGACGGCACGTATTCACGTCGAAAGACTTCGCGTCCCGGATCCGCGGCGGGTACACTGCCTACAAGATTCGGACGTCGGTCGAGCAGGTCCAGAGCGTCGTCGACCGACTGGACATCCTCGTCGCGCTCACACAGCGGACGATCGACGAGAACCTCGACGAACTACACGAGGGCAGCGCCATCATCTACGACGGCGAGCGCTCGTGGGAAGCCGAGATTCCCGACGAAATGACCGCAGTCGACGTCCCGCTGAAGACGCTGGCCGAGGAGGCCGGCGGCGCGATCATGCGCAACATCGTCGCGCTCGGTGCCGCGTGCGAAATCACCGGCTTCGACGTCGAGTACCTGGACGAAGCCCTCGAGAAGCGCTTCGGCGGGAAGGGCTCGAAGATCGTCGAGAACAACAAGGCGGCCGCCCGGGCGGGGCAGGAGTACGTCCAGGAGAACTACGACCTGGACCACCTCGGCTACAACATCGACACGACCGACAACGACTACGTCTTACTCAACGGCAACGAGGCGATCGGCATGGGTGCCATCGCCGCTGGCTGCCGGTTCTACGCCGGCTATCCGATCACGCCCGCGACGTCGATCATGGAGTATCTGACGGAACGCATCGAAGACTACGGCGGTCACGTCGTGCAGGCGGAAGACGAGTTATCGGCGATCAACATGTCTCTCGGGGCCGCACGTGCCGGTGCCCGATCGATGACCGCGACGTCTGGGGCCGGGATCGACCTCATGACCGAGACCTTCGGCCTGGTCGCGACCAGCGAGACCCCGCTGGTCATCGCCGACGTGCAGCGGTCCGGTCCCTCGACTGGGATGCCGACCAAACAGGAACAGGGAGATCTCGACATGGCGCTGTACGCCGGCCACGGTGAAGTCCCGCGGTTCGTCGTCGCCCCCACGTCGATCACCGAGTGTTTCTGGAAGACCGTCGAGGCGTTCAATCTCGCAGAGAAGTACCAGACGCCGGTCTTCCTGGTCTCCGATCTGGCGATGTCGGTCACCGAACAGACGTTCCCGCCGGAGGTCTTCGACATGGACGACGTCGAGATCGATCGCGGCAAGCTCGTCGACGAAGACGAGGTCGACGAGTGGCTCGACGCACAGGGTCACTTCCGCGCCCACGCCGTCACCGAAGACGGAGTCAGCCCGCGCGCTATCCCCGGGACGACCGATGCCGCACACATGTCCACCGGCCTCGAGCACGACGAGCTCGGCCGCCGGACGGAGGAAGAAGACGAGCGCGTCCACCAGGTCGACAAGCGATACCGCAAGGTCGAGACCGCCCGGAACGAGGAGGAGTGGGACTACCGCGAGTTCGGGAACCCGGACGCCGACAACCTCGTCATCTCGTGGGGGTCCAACGAGGGCGCGCTCATCGAAGCGCTCGACTACCTCGAGGCGGACGGCATCGACGTCCGCGTCATCTCGGTGCCGTACATCTTCCCGCGGCCGGACCTGACCGAGGAGATCGAGGCCGCCGACGAGACGATCGTCGTCGAGTGTAACGCGACCGGACAGTTCGCCGACGTGATCGAACACGACGTGCTTACCCGCGTGAAGCGCATCAACAAGTACACGGGCGTTCGATTCAAGGCCGACGAACTCGCAGACGATATCACCGACAAACTCTCCGAGGAGGTACCAGCATAATGAGCTCCGACGTACGATTCACCGACTTCAAATCCGACAAGCAGCCGACGTGGTGTCCCGGATGCGGCGACTTCGGGACGATGAACGGCATGATGAAAGCCCTCGCGAACACCGGCAACGACCCCGATAACACCTTCGTGGTGGCGGGGATCGGCTGTTCCGGCAAGATCGGGACGTACATGCACAGCTACGCCCTTCACGGGGTCCACGGCCGTGCGCTCCCGGTCGGCACCGGCGTCAAGATGGCCCGTCCCGATATCGAGGTCATGGTCGCCGGCGGCGACGGTGACGGCTACTCGATCGGTGCCGGTCACTTCGTCCACGCCGTTCGCCGGAACGTCGACATGACCTACGTGGTCATGGACAACCGCATCTACGGGCTGACGAAGGGGCAGGCCTCGCCGACCTCGCGGTCGGACTTCGAGACCAGCACGACCCCCGAAGGGCCCAAGCAGCCGCCGGTCAACCCGCTCGCCCTGGCGATGGCCTCCGGCGCGAGCTTCATCGCGCAGTCGTTCAGTTCGGACGCGATGCGCCACGCGGAGATCATCGAGCAGGCCATCGAACACGACGGCTTCGGCTTCGTCAACGTCTTCAGTCCGTGCGTCACGTTCAACGACGTCGACACCTACGACTACTTCCGCGACAGTCTCGTCGACCTGCAGGAGGACGAGGATCACGATCCGAACGACTACGAGGCCGCAAAGAAAGTCATCCTCGACAGCGACAAGGAGTACCAGGGAGTCATGTACCAGAACGAAAACTCCGTGCCGTACCACGAACAACACGGCGTCACCGAGGACATGTCCGAGATCCCCGACGGCGCGCCCGAGGACGCGATGGATCTCGTCCGCGAGTTCTACTGACGCCGCCGTTCGCTGCTCGCTTTCCGTTCTGTGCGCACGACCCCTGCTGTGCGCAGATCGTTTGTACCGATCTCGTTTCGTGTGCTAGCTTCCCACACACTGTTTATCCATACACTCTTCATTCTGTTCACTGTTAGTAAGTCAGCCAGTTTAATCGAAAATGCGGTCGTCTGTAGTTCGGCTAAAACCGGCCGACCCGACCGATTTGTGCCCCGTTCCGTAACTCGAGACTGCGAATCGAACCCTACTCCTCGAAGGGGTGTTCGACGGACTCCATCAGTTTCTCGACGTTCGCGGCTTCGGCAGTGAGCAGCTTCGGGTAAGTCCCGAGCAACACGAGCAGATCGCCCTCGTGCTCGAACGACGTGATCTTGATCTCGATATCGATCGTCTCGCCCTCGAGTTCGCTCTGGCCGACGAACAGGTCGACCTCGCGTCCGTCGCCGAGGATATCGAGACCGAACGAATCCTCGCGTTGAACGTTCGAAATATCGCCGTGATCGCTGGGAACCTCGCTCAGAAACCGCTCGAGGAGTTCCCCGTTCGACATATCGTCGAGCGGGTTGAGCGATCGGCCGGCGACCTTCATGCCGGGAATCGAGACGCCCGCGAAGGCGGCTCCCTCGCGCGTCTCGCCCAGATAGTCGACCTCCTTCGTGTAAACCGAACGCCAGACGCCGGCCCGGACGTCGCGTTCGATGCCGCCCGGGAGGTCGACCGTCCGCTCGATCGCGTCGTTATTGACGCCGCTTTCCTCGTAGCCGGCCTCCTCGAGCGCGCCCTCGGTCGGGGCGACGCGGTCGGATTCGAACTCGAGGGGCCCGTTACCGAGAACGACGTCGAGACAGCCTGCCGTCAGTGCGAGGGCTCCGGTCGCGCCCGCGGCGAGCACCGATCGGCGAGTGAGAGTCATTGAAAGAGAGATTCGCTACGAGCGGCATATCCCTTGTGGCTACTTCAGGACCGCTGACAAGACCGTTTACGGGGCGAGAGGGTTTGGGGTCGAGACGGTTCGGAGTTCGGGACCGTTCGGGCGATGAGCCCGGACCGACGAACACATGAAGAGTTATCGGGATCGGCCGCCCCCATGTAGCCATGACCGACTTCGCAGCGCGAGTCGAGCAGGTGTCGATCAGCGGGATTCGCGAGGTCTTCGAGGCCGCCGGCGACGACGCGATCAACCTCGGCCTCGGCCAACCGGACTTCCCGACGCCCGCCCACGCCCGTCGCGGGGCGATCGAAGCGATCGAGGCCGGGCGGGCCGACGCCTACACCTCGAACAAGGGCACCCCGCAGCTTCGAGAGGCGATTTCGGCGAAGTACGACCGGGACTACGGCCTCGAGATCTACCCCGAAGACGTGATCGCCACCTCCGGCGGCAGCGAGGCGCTCCATCTCGCGCTCGAGGCCCACGTCGATCCCGGCGAGGAAGTGATCTTCCCGGATCCGGGTTTCGTCTCCTACGACGCGCTGACCCACATCGCCGACGGCACGCCGAAGCCCGTTGGGTTGCGAGAGGATCTGACGCTCGATCCCGCGACGGTCGAGGACGCCATTACCCCGGAGACGGCCGCGTTCGTCGTCAATAGCCCCGCGAACCCGACGGGAGCCGTCCAGAGCGAGGACGACATGCGCGAGTTCGCCCGCATCGCGGACGAGCACGACGTGCTCTGCATCTCCGACGAGGTCTACGAGCACATCGTGTTCGAGGGCGAGCACCACTCGCCCCTCGAGTTCGCCGAGACGGACAACGTCCTCGTCGTCAGCGCCTGCTCGAAGACCTACTCGATGACCGGCTGGCGACTCGGCTGGGTCGTCGCATCGAATCGGCGCATCGAGCGCATGCTTCGCGTCCACCAGTACGGGCAGGCCTGTGCCTCCGCGCCCGCACAGTACGCCGCCGAGGCCGCCCTGACGGGGCCCCAGGATCGGGTTCGGGAGATGGTCGACACCTTCGAGCAGCGGCGGGACCTCGTGCTCGACGGGCTCACCGACGCCGGCCTCGAGGTGCCGACCCCCGAAGGGGCCTTCTACGCGATGCCGAAGGTCCCCGACGGCTGGTGTGAAGAGGTGCTCGAGCGCGGCGTCGTCGTCGTCCCCGGCGACGCATTCGGCGCGAACGGCGCGGGCTACGCTCGGCTCTCGTATGCGACCGGAACGGAGGAACTGAAGGAGGCGCTCGAAATTATGGACGACGCGACTCGAGCCGTTCGATAGGTCGCTCTCGAGCCCCTACTGTTGGTACTGCTGTCGCGTCGACCGTATTCCGTTACTCGGGGAGCAGAGGGTCTCTGTGGATCGGTCCTTTCTCGTCGTGTCTTCCATCGAACGAGACGGGGAGACGATCCGTGTTTTCACTTCGGACTCGCGAACCGATATGCGGTGGCGCGCGCTGTCGGCCGAGCGAGCGTCGCGAGGCGCGAACACAGTGAGCGCCTCGGATAGCGAACGGTGACCGCAGGGAACCGTGAGCACAGCGAGAGCGACCGACAAGGCCGTGCGAGGGATGAGGACCGCAGCGACCCGTGGGAGCGAGGACCGCAATCGGCTGGGGAGGGCGAGGCAACTCCGTGCCGCCACGATACGCAGGAACTCCGCGTTGTTCTCCTCGAGTCGAACAGTCCACTTGCGAACGTATCGAAACGGGTTCGGAGACTTTGTTCGATGGATGCACAAACTGAACCGGGTCAAAATTTCGTTTCTAGATAATCGAACCCGCCTCTGTACGTGAGAATATACGAAATGACAGTGGCGAGAAACAGCAGTGGAATCGCATACAGAATCTGTGTGAAGGGGTCTGGTGGGGAAACCACCGCTGAGATCACGATCACGAGTAGCCAGAGAACGACTGTTGTCCTCAAAAAACGAAAGAGTGTTTTATATTCCATAATTTATACTACTTAGTATAAAATATATGTCTTGCGGTACGTCGCATCTTTTCTATCAAACTCCCGATCTCCCGTGAATGCGGCACGCATATTCCCAGATGAACTCGACCTCTTCGGTGCCTTCCGACGCGAGGAAGAGGGCGACGATGGTGTCCTCGAGCAGTTGCTGGTCAGATTCGCTCATACTGAAAGCGAGGGGACTCGTTCGGACGGGGGTTGTACCTGCTGGTGCAAAACGGCCTGACAGCACTCTGATGCGCACGTCCCGCTCGAGTAGCAGAGATACCGCTCCGAGGGAGCCGTCTCCCCTGCCGTCACGTGTACCATTTTACGGCCCCGATCCGTGGTCTCGAACGATATGCGCGCTGTACGCCTCCACGAACACGGCGATGCGGACGTACTACAGGTAGACGAAATCGATCGACCGGAGCCGGCCGCGGACGAACTCCTGATCGAGGTCGCCGCTGCGGGCGTCAACCCCGTCGATACCTACTTCCGGGACGGATCGTACACGCCGGTCGACGTGCCGTTTACGCCCGGCGTCGATTTCTCGGGCGTCGTCGCCGAGGTTGGCGAGTCCGTCGACGGCTTCGCGGAAGGCGACCGCGTCTACGGCACCGGTATCGGCGGGGCCGCCGCGCAGGGTGCCTACGCGGAGTTCGCGACGGTTCCTACCGACCGCGTCGTCCACCTCCCCGACGGCGCGGATCTGACCGAGGCCGGTGGCGCGGGCGTCGCCGCCGTCACCGCCTGGCGCGCGTTGATCGACCACGCCGACCTCGAGCCCGCCGAACACTGCTTAATCCACGGCGGCTCGGGCGGCGTCGGCCACGCGGCCGTTCAGATCGCGGCCGCCGTGAGCGCGCGGGTGATCACGACCGCGTCCGAGGAGTACCACGACGCCCTCGCCGACTACGGAGCCGAAACGGTGCTGGACTACGGCCGCGACGATCTGGCTGACGCCGTGCTCGAGGCGTCCGAGGGCGGCGTCGACGCCGTACTCGATCACCGCCTCGACGACTACCTGCAGTTCGACGCGGACGTGGCCGCAGACGGTGCTCGAGTCGTCGGTATCGGCGAGAACAGTCCCGATCCGGGCTTTACGAACGACGGGGCCGCCCGGTCGAAGGACGTCTCCTACCAGTTCATGAGTATGTTCAATACGCCGGACCTGCGCGTGCCGCTGCGAGGCGTCGCTCACCTCATGACTAGCGAGAGCCTCTCGGTCGACGTAGCGCGGACGTACGACCTCGAGGAGGCAGCCGACGCCCAGCGGGCCGTCATGTCGGATAGCTTCCTCGGAAAACTCGTCATCGAGCCGTAACGAGCAGCCGAATACCGAGCTGCGATCCAATCGTGTGCCGAGCAGGACCGCCCGGCGGTCGACCAGCAGGATCCGACTCCTATCGGAATCCCTGTGGAGCGCCGTCGACGGCTTCTTGCCGGGAGAGCAGCGCCCGTCCGCGATCGCGGAGCGTGACCGTCTCCGTCGCAGTATCGTAGTCGACGACCTCCGCGGCCGCCAACTTCGGGATCTGCGTGTGGTGGAGCGATAGTCGAACGGCGCGTCGATCCCTCGCGGAGAGATCTCCGTGATCCGAGATTGCGTTCGGTTCCGATTTGGCCTCTCGAGTCGCGATCTCCACCGCGAGTTCCGTGAGGGTGGCGGAGCCGCCGCGCTCCTCGAGATACTGCAACACCGCACGCCGTCGGCGATTCGCCAACAGATCCATCGCCGTATCCACGGCGTCGGCGTTCGAATCGCCGAACGCGGTGAGACTCTCGGGTGAATTCAGTAGCGGGATCATACCCCCCGTAGGAGCCAGACGGTATATATGCGACGTGTGAGTCCGATCGAAACACTACCGTGTTTCTCGAGACGAGGTCGTCGCCGACTACGCGAGGTCGGCGACCGCTTCCATCGTCGTCCGCTTGTCGTCCTCGGACATCCCGTTGACGAACCCGAGCCGAACGGCGTCGACGCCCTCGATCTCGCTGTACGCCTCGATCCAGTCGCGAACCTCGCCGGGGGTACCCGCGGGAGCCAACTCGTCGAGCACGTCTTCGGGGAGCGCCTGAGCCATCGCGTCGGTATCTCTCTCCTCCCAGGCGGCGCGGATCTCCTCGACGACGTCGGGATAGCCCTGCTCGGCGACCGAGTTCCCGTAGTAGGGGCCGTACGCCCCGAGCAGGAAGGCGACGGTGCTGCGAGCCTTCGCGCGTGCTTCCTCGCGGTCCTCGGCTGCGATCCCGCGAACGATCGGAGCCACCCGCAGGTCCGAGAGACTCTTCTCCCCTAACTCGGCACCGCGTTCCAGATCCTCGAGGCGGTCTCGAAGCCCGTCTGTCGTGAATAGCTGGGGGGCCCATCCGTCGCCGAAGCGCCCGGCCATCTCGGTGGCCTTGGGTCCGAGGGTCCCGACGTCGATCGGTGGCGGGTTCTCGTGGGGCCCCCGCTCGTAGCCCAATCCGGGAATGTCGAATATTTCGCCGTCGTACGAGGGATTGCCCTCCTCGTAGACGTTTCGCAGCACGTCGATCACTTCGCGGGTCCGGCGCAGCGGTCGGTCGAACTCCTGGCCGTGCCAACGCTCGGTGATCGCGGGCGAACTCGGGCCGATTCCGAATCGGAACCGGCCGTCCGCCACGTCCTGCATCGTGAGCGCCGTCTGGGCGAGCATCGACGGCGTTCGCCCGTACGGCGAAATCACGTCGTTGGAGATACCGAGTTCTTCGGTCCGCTCGGCTGCCAGCGTCAGCGGCGGCACGATGTTCCAGCCGGTCGTCTCGCCGACCGTGATCCGGTCGAAACCCAGTTCCTCGGCCTGAACGGCCCGCTCGGCGACGCCCTGGGGCCGATCGTAGTCGCCGAGTCGCACTAGCAGATCTAGTTCAGCGTTCATAGTGCTCCCCTCCACGTCTGCCGTCGGATCGCTCGTCGTACTGCCATCACCACACACCGCGTCACCCATTCACATAAATTTGTAGCGTTTCCATCTAGTCACCCGGGACGAACGGTTGCCGCGACAATCGGTCGCCGCGGTCACCGATCCAGGATTTCGGTATACGGCTGCCGGACCGCCTCGAGGTGATCGCGCGCCAAGTCGTGAACCGGCTCATCGTCTTCCGCGAGGTGGTGTCGGACGCGTTTGACCCGTTCGACTTCCGCTCCCTTCGAAACGGTGGGAAACGTTGATATCGGTAGTGACTAACGTGGGCGTATGACATACGACTGTGCGTTTCTCGAGACGCTCGATCTCGCAGAGGATCAGCTCTCGTTCGCGAACGGACGACGCGAATCGCACGCTACGGACTTCGGAACGGAGCAAAACGACGGTGGCGGCGTTCTCCCGGACGCCGTCGTCTGGCCCGAGTGTACGGACGACGTCTCGGCCGTGCTCGCCGCTGCGACCGATCGCGGCGTCCCCGTGACACCCTACGCCGCTGGGACGGGACTCGAGGGCAACGCCGTCCCGGCCCACGGCGGCATCAGCCTCGATCTCACGCGGATGGACGCAGTCGCCGACTACCGGCCCGACGACTTCCAGATCGATGTCGGGCCGGGGATCATCGGCTCCGACGTCGACGAGCGCGTCGCCGGTGACGGCCTGTTCTTCCCGCCGTTGCCCTCCTCCGGCGACATCTCGACGATCGGTGGAATGATCGCGACCGACGCCAGCGGCATGCAGACCGTCCGGTACGGCGAGGTCGCCGATTGGGTACTCGGCCTCGAGGCCGTTCTCGCCGACGGCACCGTCGTCCGAACGGGCTCGCGCGCCATCAAAACCTCGAGCGGCTACAACCTGACCGACCTCATCGTCGGCAGCGAGGGGACGCTGGCCGTCGTCACCGAGGCGACGCTGGAACTGGCGGGCCGCCCCGAGCAGATCCGCGGCGGCCGAGCGATCTTCGAGACGCTCGACGACGCGACCGAAGCAGTGTTCGACGCGGTTCGAACAGACGTCGGCGTCGCCCGAATCGAACTCGTCGACGGGCTGAGCGCGACGATGGCCAACGAGTATCTCGGCAGCGAGCTCCCCGACGCGCCGATGGTCTTCCTCGAGTTTCACGCCAATCACGGCATCGAGGAAGAGATCGACCTCTGCCGGACGATCTTCGAAGATCACGACGTCGCCCGATTCGAGATGAGCGACGACGATGACGAGATGGACGCCCTCTGGCGGGCGCGGAGGGAACTGGCCTACGCCGTCGCGAGCTACGATCCCACCCTCGAGCCGCTCCACCCCGGCGACGTGACGGTGCCGATCAGTTCCTATCCGACGGTCGTCCGGGAGGCGAAACGGCTGGCCGACGAGTACGACCTCCTCGTCCCCTGTTTCGGCCACGCGGGCGACGGCAACCTCCACTACAGCGTCCTCGTCGACCCCGACGATCCCGAGCAGGTCGAACGCGGCGAAGAGTGTTATCGAGAGATAGTGGAGCTCGCGATCGAACTGGGCGGAACCGCAACGGGAGAGCACGGTATCGGACAGGGGAAACGGGAATACCTCGAGCCCGAACACGGGGCCGGCGCGGTCGAGGCCATGCGGACGATCAAGCGGGCGCTCGATCCGACCGATACGCTCAACCCCGGGAAGATATTCCCCGAAACGGCCGCCGGCGAACGGATCAACGGTCGGGACCGTTAGACGCGGTCGCCTCGCTCGGCGGTGACCTCGCAGTCAACCGGAATCACGATGTCTGGTCGTTGGCGTGACCGTTGCTGTCGGCCGGAAGGACGATATGAGTGGTCTGTCTTTTCTCTCGGAAGGGATTGCATTCGATCATGACTCCGATGGATCACCGGCGGCCCACACTCGACCGCCGCCGATTTCTCACGTGTGCGTGTACCGCAGTCGCCGGGACGGTCGTCGCATCGGGAGCCGGCTCTGCGGCCGTCGGTGACGGCGATCTGACGATCGAAGTCGTCCGCCACGACTCCGTCGAGCCGACCGACGACGCGCTCGAGTCCGTCTTCGAGGGCGTCGAGCTGTTCGCCGAGGCGTGGAGGGACGCGACGCCGGGGGTAGCCGAGGTGACGACGGACGAATCCTCGGTCGCGACGTTCGACGTGTCTCCGTCGCACGGTGAAACTCTCGATGCGATCGAAACCGACGACGCGCTCCGGTCCGATCGGACGCCGGAAACGGTGACGCTGTTCGTCGTCGAAGACGGAACGACGACCGCGGGTGCGATGCGTGCGTACGCGGGACACGACGGGAGCGAATACGCGGCGCCCGGCGCGTACGGCTACGTCAATACCGAACTCGTCGACCTGCTGGGCTGGCGATTCAGGACGCCGCGGGAACTCGTTCGGAACTTCGCGGCCCACGAGTGCGGGCACGCCGTCATCGGTTGGGCCGACTTTCCGTACTATCCGTCCGACGAACCCGACCGCGACCGCTCACCGGTGGTTCGCGCACACAGCTGTGGCGCTCAGGACCATCCCGCAGCCAGCGGCTGGTTCGTCCGACACGGGATCACGCCGATGGCCACGGGCTACTCGGCGATGGAAAGTCGGAACACGCCGCGAAATCACCAGTTTGCGACCGAAACCGATGCGATCGACGTCTACGCGGATCCCGCCGACGAGGCCTGGTCGTACTTCAACATGGACTATATCGCCGCGTTCTCGGAAACGTCTCGAGCGGCAATGGCCGAACACCACCAGCAGTTCTTTTCGTGACGCCCGTGGACTTCCCCGTTTCTCGGCCGAGGCGGTCTCGAGACACAGTTTTTATTGCTGTACATCGAATCTGTCGGAGGTAGTTACGTTCGGTCGAGCGAGAAGCGCGCCTCGCTTCCACCAGGTTGATATTTAGAATGAGAGGAAGGATTCACGTCGACGTCCGGTCCAGTTTGAGTCTCCTCGGCACGGTGCTGAAGTATCTCTCGCTTTCCCTGCTGTTTCCGACGGCCGTCGCACTGTTCTACCGGGAGAGTCCGCTTCCGTTTCTCGTCGCACTCGTCGTCGCCGTCGCCGTCGGGACGGGTCTCGAGCGCCTCGAGCCCGATCCGGACCTCGAGCACCGCGAAGCGTTCTTGCTCGTCGCACTGACGTGGTTAGTGCTCCCGCTCGTCGGGATGATCCCGTATCTCGTCGCCGGGACGGGGACGATCGCACATCCCGTCAACGCGCTGTTCGAAAGCATGAGCGGGTTCACGACGACCGGCGCGACGGTCATGGGCGAGATTTCCGTCGAGACCCACTCGCGGTCGATCATGCTGTGGCGACAGCTCACCCAGTGGCTCGGCGGGATGGGAATCATCGTGCTCATGGTCGCGATCCTCTCTGAGCTCTCCGTCGGTGGCACGCAGCTCATTCGGGAGGAATCACCGGGGCTACAGGTCGAGAAGTTAACGCCGCGAATCAGGCAAACGGCGCGAGCGCTCTGGCTGATCTACGCCTGGTTCACGCTCGCAGCGGTGGCCGTCTACTACGGGCTCCATCTCGCCGGGCTGGCCCCGAACATGACGTTTTACAACGCCGTCTCCCACGCGCTCACGTCGCTGCCGACCGGCGGGTTCTCGCCGGAGGGACGTAGCGTCGAGGCGTTCGAACCAATCGTCCAGTGGGCGGTCATGGTCTTCATGATCGTCGCCGGGGCGAACTTCGCGCTCTACTGGTACGCCTGGCGCGGCCACCCCGAACGCCTGACGAGCAACGCCGAGTTCCGATCGTATATTCTGTCGATGGGTGTCATCGGCGGTCTCCTCTCCCTGCTCCTCTTTCTCGGAGTCGGCCTCGAGACAGTGCCGGAGAACGTCGCCGCGATTCCGGGAAGTCTCGAGCGCTCGCTGCGCCACGGACTCTTCCAGACGCTCGCGATCGTGACGACGACGGGCTACGCCAGCATGGACTTCAACGCGTGGAGCGAGTCGACGCAGGTGATTCTCCTGTTCGCGATGTTCCTCGGCGGGTCGGCGGGATCCGCGGCCGGATCGATCAAGATCATCCGCTGGTACGTCGTCGGGAAGTCCATTCAGCGAGAACTGTTTACGACCGTCCACCCGCAGGCGATTCGGCCGGTTCGGATGGGTGACACGGGCGACGTTATCGGCGAGGAAGCGATCCACGGCATCTTCGTCTTCGTGCTCCTCTTTCTAACGCTGTTCGCCGTCTCGACCGTCCTGCTCTTTCTCGATGCGCACCGAACACCCGGCCTCTCGCTGTCGGGACTCGAGGCCACGAGCGCGACGATCGCGACGCTCGGGAACATCGGCCCGGGCGTCGGCGTCGTCGGACCGATGAACAGCTACGAGCCGTTCTCGCGGCTCTCGAAGCTGTACATGATCTTCCTGATGTGGATCGGCCGGCTCGAGATCCTCTCCGTGCTGGTGATCCTGACGCCGGCGTACTGGCGTTCGTAGCGGCCGCCGAGGCTCAGTCCTGGACCAGCACGTCCAGCACGTCCGGTCCCTCGCGGGTCAGCGCGTCCTCGAGCGCGCCCTCGATACCGTCCGGCGTCTCGATACGTTCGGCGCGCGCGCCGTGACTTTCGGCGTTTTTCACGAGGTCGACCGCCGGCTCGAAGTCCATTCCAACGAACTCGTAGTCGTCTTCCTCCCCGCCCATGAGGTGGAGCGTATTGTCCTTCAGGATCCGGTAGTTGCGGTTGTCCGAGATGACGACCGTCAGGTCCAGATCGTATCGGGCGGCGCTGTAGATCGAGTGGGGGTAGTACTGGTAGGAGCCGTCGCCGATGAAGCCGACCACGTCCCGCGGATCCTCTCGCTGTTCCTCGGCGACGGCGGCACCGACCGCTGCTGGCAGCCCGTAGCCGAGTCCACCCCCCTTGTTCGACATGTACTGTTCGGGCGCGAGATCCCAGCGCGTTAGCATGGCGTACTTCGAGGTGACGCCCTCGTCGACGATGGCCGCGTCGCCGGCCACGCGCTCCATGGCGTCGACCAGTTCGGCCTTCGACGACCGCGGATCGTCTCCGTCGGCCTCGCCGTAGCCGGCCATCTGGGACTCGACGGTTTCCTTGACCTCGGCGACCGCCTCGAGTCGGTCCGCCACGATATCGTCCGAGAGCTTCCCGCGAACGCGCTCGGTGAGACCCTGCAAAACGAGCCCCGGATCGCCGATCACTGCCGCGTCGGCGGGCTGATTCTTGCCGACCTGCCAGGCGTCGTCGCTCAGGTGGATGCAGGTCGTGTCGGGGTCGACCAGCGCCTCCTCGTGGCGCGTCAGCGTCGTGTTCGTCGAACAGCCCGCGAACATGATCGTATCGGTGTCCATCAACATCGCAGCCAGGCTCTCGCTGGTCGGCAGGTAGGAGACCCACTGCTCGTGATCGGTGGGGAAGTCCACCTCGCAGGAGAGGATCTCCCCGTGGACGCGAGCGCCCGTCGCCTCCGCGAGTTCGACGGCCGCGGCGACGGCGTCGGCTCCGGAGCGGGCGACGTGGTCCCCGACGACCATCACCGGATCCTCTGCGTCGGCCAGCAGGTCGGCGGCGTGCTCGAGTTGTGACGGATCGCCGCTGCCCGCGTTCGGAATCGGGCCGAGTCGTTCCGGCTCGGCGTCGGTTTCCTCGAGCATCACGTCGAGGGGCAGCCCGAGGAAGACGGGGCCGGTCGGGGGCGTCATCGCGATCCGGAACGCCCGGCGGAGCATCGTCGGCAGCGCCGAGACGTCCAGTACCTCGTCGGACCACTTGCAGAACTGGTCGGCCATGTCGACCAGATCGCCCGAGAGGATCGGCTCCTCGTGGCGGAAGTCCGTGCTGTGATTCCCCGCCGTCACGACCAGCGGCGCGCCGGCGATTTTGGCCGCGTAGAGGTTCCCAAGCCCGTGGGCCAGTCCGGGAGCGATGTGGAGGTTCGCCACGCCGACCGGGGTGATCGAGTCGTCGTGGTGGGCGTGGTACCGTCGCCGCTGGGCGTAACCGCCGGCCATCCCCACCGCGATGTCCTCGTGGAGTCCGAGCCGGTACTCGAGATCGCTTCGACTGATCGCGTCCATGATCGGCAGTTCGGTCGTTCCCGGATTGCCGAAGACGTAGTTGACGCCGTACGACTCGAGAGCGTCGGTGAAGAGATCCGCACCCGTATAGCTATCTGCCATGCTCCCTCGTGGCACGCCATCTCACATCAAATTGTGTGTTCCGGCGGGTTGGTTCCAGCTCGTGCGGCCCCGGCCCGGGTATTATACTTCAGTTCGTTGTCGCTCGCATATGGCCCTCGCGAGGGACGCCACCGGAGTCGACGCGACCGCTCGAGCGCTCTGGTCGCAGGTTCATCCCGTCTTCATGACGCCGCCGCTCGCGGCCTCGCTGTTCGGCGCGATCCTCGCCGGAACCGTCGACCCGCTGACCGCGGCGGTTCACGTCGTCGCGATGTTCGCCGCGGTCTACACGGCGCACGTGAAAGACGGCTACGTCGATTTCCACGTCCGCGGCGAGGACGACGACCATCCGTTGACCGAACGCGGCTGTCGGATCGCACTCGGGCTGTCGACGGCGGTGTTCGTGCTGTGTTGCGTGGTCCTGGGAATTCTCGTCGGTCCGGTCGCGGTCGCGCTGGTCGTTCCAACGTGGCTGATCGCCTACCACCACGCGCCGCAACTCGACACGAACCCGGTGACGGCGACGACCGGCTACCCCCTGGGTATCGCCCTCTCCGTGCTCGGGGGGTTCTACGTGCAGGCAGGGACTATCGGGCTCATTCCGCTCGGTTTCGCCGTCGTCTTCCTCACGCTCCTCTCCGGGATCAAGGTGATCGACGACACGCAGGACTACGCGTACGACCGGTCGATCGAGAAACGGACCGTCGCGGTCGCCGTCGGTCCCGACCGGGCCCACGACGTCGCCTACGGGCTGATGATCGCTGCGGTCGTGACCGTCGCCGCGTTGGCCCTCGTTCGCATCTTTCCCCTCACGTCGCTGCTCGCGGCGCTCGCGTTCGCCGCCGTCGCAATCGTCGCGCGACGGGCGGACCCCGAACTCGCGACCATGCTCCTCATCCGCGGCTCCTACGTCTTCCTCGCGGTCCTCGTGGCCGCGGTTCGGTTCGATCCGCTCGGTACTCTGGTGTGAGCGACCCCGGTCCGACGTTCGGGTACTCGAGGCGGCCTACACCGATCGCCGGTAGCCACACCTCGGACAGTACATCGTGCCGTCTTTGATGAGCGTGTGGCTCTCGTCGCAGTGCCCGCATACACAGCCGACGGAGACGCCGACTTCCCGGGCGAGCCCGGCCAGCGTGTTCTGTAACTGCTGCTGGCGACGTTCCGTCGCCTCGAGTCGATCGGTGAGGACGGCCAACTGAGCCGTCGTTCGCTCGCGACGGGGGTCGGGAACGCGGGTTGAACGGGGCGTCATGGTCGGTGTAGGTCGCCAGTGAGCAAATACTCATCTCTACCCGACAGCCGTCGTGAGACTCCTGCCGGCAGGCTATCGGTTTTCGACTGCGATTCCTGCTCCGATATCGGGTAGCGCAACTGAATCCACGTGTTGTCAATGAGTGCAGCGCCGCTATGGGTCCGATAGCAATCGCTCGAGTGTATTACAGAGAGGAGATAGTTCGACAAATACGGTTTTCAGTTGGTGCTCACGATCTTGATCACGTCGCCCTCCTCGAGTTCGTACTCCTCGCTGATCTCTCGATTCGACTTCGCGTTCACCGCGTGCAGGTAGCCGTCGCCGATGTCGGAGTGAACGGTGTACGCCAGATCGACCGGCGTCGATCCGTCGGGCAGGAGGAAGGCGTCCGGCAGGACGTTGCCGCTGCCGTCGGACCACTTCGCGGCGTCCTCGACCGGGTAGGCGGTGAGGTGCTCGAGCAGGTCGTAGACCGCGTAATCGAGCGCCGCCTGAACGCCGGTGCCGTCCCACTCGGCCATGGTATCCGCGAGCCCCTCGAGCGCCTCGCGCTGGGCGTCGTTGACGTCGTCGCCGATCGCGATCGTCTCGTCGCCGGGATCGTACTCGATCAGTCCGTTGTCGGCGGCCCGGCGGAGCGCGAGTTCGCCCTCCGCGGTGGTGGGGATCACCGGTTTGTCAAGCTCGAGCAACCGTTCGACGTTCTCCTCGGGTGCGACGTCGATCTTGTTCGCCGCGACGACGATCGGTTTGGTCCGCTGGCGGACGTCGCGCGCGAGCGCCTCGCGGTGCTCGTCCTCCCACTGGATCGGGTCGTCGGGGTAGTCCAGATCGCGGAGGACGATGGCGATCTGTTTTGGCGACGCGCCGAAGCCCGAGAGCATGTCCGCCAGCACGTCGTCGATGTCGAAATCGGGCGAGCGGGACTTGCGCTCGACGGACTCCCAGTTGTTCTCGATGATGCCGGCCAGCCAGAGGTCCATCTCCTCCTCGACGAAATCGATGTCCTCGAGCGGATCGTGGTCGCCGATGTCGACGGGCTCGCCCTTTTCGTTGGTCCCGCCGGAGGCGTCGACGACGTTGACGATCACGTCCGCGTTCGTGAGTTCGTCGAGGAACTGGTTGCCCAGCCCCTTCCCCTCGTGCGCGCCCGGGACGAGCCCCGCCACGTCCAGGAGTTCGATCGGGACGTAGCGCTTGCCGTCCTCGCAGTTGTCGGCGGTACAGCGCTCGTCGCGCTCGAGGCAGGGACAGTCGGTCCGGACGTAGCTCACCCCGCGGTTGGCGTCGATCGTGGTGAACGGATAGTTGGCGACGTCGACCTCCGCCATCGTCGCCGCTGTGTAGAACGTGGACTTGCCGGCGTTGGGCTTTCCGGCAAGCGCGATCGAAAGCATGGCTCAGCGTAGCAGGGTCCGGGAAAACTACCTTTCGATTCCGTCACTACGGACGGGTGGGAACGAGTCGGCCGTCTCCGCTTCGGGCACCGCGGTGACCGGCGTTCCCCGCGGGGGCTGGATTTCCGGATCCCAGTTCCGGCGTCCCGCATCGCCACCCGAATAGCGGGCGGTCCCGGCTATCTCGTTCCCGGTTCGAACGCCTCGAGGAGGATCGACGCCTCGCGAACCCCCTCTTCGAAGACGGCGTGGTCGGATTCCGAGACGAGATCCGTGTGGGGGTCCCAGTCGATCGCTCGGATCGCCGCCAGTTCCGGGAGGGTAGCGTGTCGGAGCACGGCTGCGACGGCGTCGACGGAATCGTCCGTGTGCGAAGCGACCGCGCGAGCGAGGTCGTCGACCGACCGGGTCTCGCCGTTCCATTCGTGATAGAGCACGGCAAGTGCGACTCGAGCGCGCTCGTTCTGGAGTACGTCGAGGACCGTTTCCGCCGTCGACGGGACGGCTGCCACGGTATCGACGCCCGGATCCCGCGCTGGCAGTGGCGGTGCGTCGGACTCTTCGGACGTTTGGTCCCCGCTCGAATCGACAAAATGTGTCGGATCGCCGGGACCAGCGGCGGTGTCGGCGTCCGGGGAGACGCCAGCACGTGACGGCGTCTCCGCTATTGTCGACGCAGTGCTGGCTGACGGTGCAGTGGTGGCGGCCGACGCAGTGGCGGCTGTCGACGCATCGGTGGCTGTCGACGCACTAGAAGTCGCTGTCTCGTCAGTAGATTCCACCGCGTCCGAAATCCGCTCGTCTGTCGGTGCCGTCGTTTCGGTAGTGGCCGCTGTCGATTCTTCGGCGGTCGATTTCGTATCGGCGGCGGCCGCGGTTGGCGACGGTGCCGACTCCGTGTCTCCGTCGACCGCACAGTCACACATCGAACTGGACTCGTCTGGCAGCGGTTCTTGGATGGCACTGGCGAAGCCGGTCGCACCGCCGACCGCAGCGAGGACCGTCACCAGCGACAGCGGATCCCGGATCGCTCCGCCCTCGAGCGTGACGTAGCCGATCAGCCAGACGCCGAGCGCGCACGCGACGACGATCCCGATCGAGACCCTGGTCGCGGCTCGCCAGCGGACGTCCGGCGAGACGTTCCGACTGGCCAGCCAGTAGCCGCCGGTGGCCAGTCCGGTCGGCACGAGCAGCGAGACGAACAGTTCGAACGCGACGACCGGCTGCGAGACCGGCGTCTCGAGCGTCTGAACGATTCCGGCGACCGCGAGCGCGAGCCCCATCGCGACGATTACGGCGGTCGATTCCCCCCATCCCTCCCACTCGCATTGTGCGGGGGTGGCAAAACGCATACCTCTCCGTTCCAGAGATGGTTATATAAAATGGATTGGTTAGAAAACGACACGTTTTCCGAATCGAACGCGACCGTGGCTACAGATCGACGGCCATCATCACCTCGTCGACGTAGTGGCCGTTGAGTTTGTAGTGATCCTCGCGGACCGCTTCGGTCTCCCAGTCGTGCATCTCGAGGAACGCGATCGCCTCCTCGTTGGTCGACGGCACGCTCTGGTAGACCCGTTCGTAGCCGTTGGAGCCGGCCCACTCGAGACCGCGCGAAAGGAGATGCGAACCGATGCCGTGATCGCGGTACTCCTCGAGAACGCCGACGGTGAGTTCGGCGGTGTGGCTCAACTTCTCTAACTCCGGGGCGTGAAGGTGGACCCAGCCGACGACATCCTGGTCGACCGTGGCGACGAAGAACATCCGGGACTGGAGTTCGTTGTGTCGGAGCAGCGCGCTCTCGTGGTCGATCTCGTCGGCGACGCTCTCCGCTTCGATGTACGTTTTCTCCTCGGCGACCTGCCGGATCGCACCGACGATCCCCGTCAGGTCCTCCTGGCGCGCCGGCCGGATGTGAAACTCGAGCGCTTCGGAGACGTACTCCTCTTCCGCGCCCGCGTCGATCGTGACTCTGAGCGTGCCGTCTTCCTCGTCGATTCGGCCGTCTCGCTTGAGGATCGCGACGTGGTGGCGGAAGCCGCCGGGATCGAGGCCCAGCTGATCTCGAGTCTCTTCGGGCTCGACCGCTCCGCGGCGCTCGACGTACTCGTATATCTCTTTGCGGTCCGCGTGGCCGAACTCGAGCGTTTCTGTCGACTTCATGGGATTAGTTACCACGGGGCGATACTTAATTGTTGGCCGAACGGGTTTCGACCGTACGGTCCACCGCCGGACGACAAGTTAGTCTGAGGGCGGGTCGACCCTTAAGACGGCAACTGGTACAGCCGGACGGCCTTCCACCGGTAGCGCCTCGACTCGGACGCGTGAGACGCCTCCGCTACGGGGGCACCAGCCATGGTATGCATCTCACGCATCCTATGATCGGCACAAACGTGGTGGTTGCTGGCTGTGCGCTCGCCCTCGCGGTCGCGATCGGACTGGTGGCCCACGAGTGGGCACACGCGACGGTTCTTCGACTCGCTCGCGTCGAGTACTCCGTCTCCTATTTCCCCGGCCGTCCCGACGGGATCGTCGCGCTGGTAACGACTCGTCCGTGGGCCGCTGTCCATCCTCGGCCGACCGGGAACGAATCGCCCTGGGCACTGCGCCTCGCCGCACTCGCACCCGCCCTCCTCGCGATCCCGGCCTTCGGACTGGCCGCTGCCGGCTACGTGACGAGCGACACGCCGATCGTCGCCGCCGCGGCCATCGGCTGGCTCGCCTGCGCGCTGCCCAGCCCGCAGGACTTTTCGGTCGCGTTCCACGTCCACCGGCTCCTCGAGCGGTCCCGCGAAACGAACGCGATCGCGCCGTCCCGCGCCGATTGACGGTCGTCGCTCGACCATCGCGTTCGGAGAACACCGGAGCGGTATCGTCGGAACGTACCTGCCGAAACGCTATCGACGGAACGCGCCGGTCGACCACGCGTGTATACCCGTCACGGTGGCGAACGCGACGAGAACGAGTCCCGCACCGACGAGTCCGGAAACCGGAACGATCCCCGCCGCGATGGTCCCGAGAAGTAGCCCACAGAGGGCGATTGTCGCCGCGTACCGTCGCGGCCACCGTTCGGATGACGGGGTCCGATGCGGGGGCTCGAGATAGGGATACAGCCGTGCCACGAGTGGCGTCGGCTCAACCCAACCGCGGTCTTTGTCGTACGTGACGATCCCGTGATTGTCGAGTTTCGGCAAGTGAGATTGATACAGCGAAATATAGACCCGCTGTCGCTCGCTGGAACTCAGGTTCTCGATGGCTGTCTCTTGCTCCCAGGCGGCGACCTGTTCGGCGAGGTCTCGTAACCGGACCCGTCCGCCCTCGTGGTGGAGGTACCGGAGCACGTCCCGACGGCGCTTCGTCTGCAAGAGGTGGTAAATATCGTCGAGTGACAGATCAGCCGGACTGTCGATGGTGTCAGATACGTGCGGTGATTCACCGACGGCATCCGCCTGGCTGCGTTCGATCACTCGAATTCACGACTGACAGTATTATCGTTCGACAGATAAAACTACGCACTCATTGACCTGCAGGATCAGTCGTTCGGCGATGAAAACGGTGTGTGGGTCGTGAGACGACCCGTCACGGATCCGGTACCAGCGCGGTCACACAGCCACGAATGACCGCGCGTCTTGATTGAGCACGGGTGGTTTACCGGCGTCACAGCGCTTCTCGGTGTTTCGGCCGGTCGGCATCACGCCGACACCCTATTGTTTCACTGTCCAATATTAAAGCTATCTATTGGGACAAATACGCCGATATCCGGGTCGGGAAAAGAAGATTATGAGAAATATCCCCGGTATTTGGATAGAAAGACAATAGTATCAATGTGGGGCGATGAATTCACCGCAGTCGTGTACTCGAGCAACGGGCGAACCGATCAGGGATCGATCTCCATCGGTGCAGTTCGCTCGGACAGTTCAGCGCTGACGAGGGCGGCGTGACTCCGCCGGAGCCGTTCGGAGAGCGCCTGGTGTGAGACGTCGAGTTCCGCGGCCAACTCCTTGAGCGTCACCCCCCTCGGGACGTCGAAGTAGCCGAGTTCGTGCGCCTTGCAGATCGTCTCGTACTGCGTTTCGGTCAGGGGTGTTTGCGCGCTCGCGAGATCGTCGATACCGCTGATTCGGGTGACGGCGGCCTGGTACTCGTATTGCTCGAACAACTCGTGACACGCCGACACCGACTCCCGATCGTCGAACAGCAACTTCAGCATCCAACGCCCGTTCGCTCCTCGAGCCGTCAGGATCGCGCCGTCGGTCTCGGTGACGATCTGTTCGAGCAGTTTCACGCCGTCTCCGAATTCGAGTCGGAACAACCAGCGATCGTTCTGACGGGCCGTCACTCCGTCGTCCGCCGAGGACTCATCAGCGTCGTCGGCGATGCTCGCGATCACTTCGACCGACGGATCCGCCTCGAGCGCCTGCTTGACCGTCTCGCGGTCCGGGCCGTTCGTCCAGACGAGCGGCGACGAGCCACCGATCATCCCGCCGACCTGAAACTCGAACGTCGACACTCGATCGAACGTCCGGGCGAAGCCGAGTCGCGCAGCCGGAATCTCGAGTTCGACGACTGTGGTCATCACCGAAGTCCACCACGAAGACGTATAGACGGGTTTGGTTTCCGGTAGCCTTTCCCGCCACCCATTTCCGATGACTGTCAATTCTGTCGGACTCTCTAGCCAACTAATTAGTTGTTGTTGCGGGGAATGCGCGTGTAATCAGTCGATTTCACAACCGTCACGCCCGATTCACGAGACGAGGACTACCGCCTCGGTGCCGAATTTTCGGACCGATGAAACGGTCCAACGGGATCGAGGCGGATTCCGAGAGGATTCTCAGTTCCTGTAATTCCCGGATAGCTACAAGTATCATAGCACCGTCGTTTCACCCGGCCAACGGGAAACGCTGGCCGACAGGGAATGCAGGCTGTCCGGCATTATTCTCCACGTGAGGCGCGCTCTACCGCCGAAGCCGTGCGATAGGAGTGCCACCGTCGCGATCGAACTCGACCAGTCCGTCCGACTCGAGATCGGTTACTATCCCCTCGAGCCACTCCCGTCCGTACTCGCCGTCGGGGGTGTAGTCGACGCGGATGCGGTGACCGAGGGTATCCACCTCGAGTTCGTCGTACTCTCGGAGAGTGGCGATCACGCGGCCGCGGAACTGCCGGCGGCTCCCCTCGAAACTCGGCTGGGTGGGGACGTCCGGAGCGGTGAAGTCGCCGCTCGCGTAGGCCCCACACCACTCGCGCCACGGACAGCCCGCCTCGTCACAGCGGGGTGTCTGCTCGCAAGCGACGCCGCCGAGTTCCATGATCGCGTTGTTCCAGACTCGAGACTTGCCGTCGGGCATGAGTTCGCTCGCGGCCTCCTCGAAGGCCGCGTCGTCGTCCGGGACGTCGAAGGCCCGATAGAGGACGCGTTTGACGTTCGTGTCGACGACCGCGTCGCCGGTATTGAACGCGAAGCTCGCGACCGCATTGGCGGTGTACGGACCGACGCCCATCAGTTCCTGCAGTTCCTCGGGAGTCTCGGGAAAGTCGCCGTCGTACTCTTCTTGAATCTGACCGGCAGCCTCGTGCAGGTACTTCGCCCGGTTGTTGTACCCGAGACTGTGGTCCGTCCAGAAGCCCACGACTTCGGCGCGATCGGCGTCCACCAACTCGGCGGTCGTCGGCCAGCGCTCGAGGAACTCCTCCCAGGCCTCGACGACGCGGCCCAGTTGGGTCTGCTGACTCATCACCTCGCTGACGAGGATTTCGTAGGGATCGTCGGTCCGCCGCCACGGGAAGTCGCGGTAGTCGTCCTCGTACCACCCGATCAGCGCCTCGCGAACGGCCGCTGGATCGTCGGGCAACGCCCACTCCTGGGCCTCTGCTGTCATCGACGGGGGTTATACTGTTGGCTGTAAGTCAGTGTCGCAATTCACCGACGCTCTCGACGGATCCACAACCAGTCACAGTCGACGGTCGCGGGAAGCGATGGAGTATCGACGAGAGGCAAAGCCGAAATTACCCGCATATTTTTCTCCGGAGAGACGATAGTTCGCAATCATGAATTCGGAGTCGCTCGGCCCCACACTGATCGGTGTCGGGTTCGCAGTGATCGTCGTTCCGTTCGTCGTCCTGTTCTTTCTGGCGATCGGCCCCGCCGGATGGGTGATCGTCGGTGGGTCGCTCATCGTGATCGGGATCGCGGTCTCTCTGCGTGCCGCTCCCGGGTACGACGATGGCGCCCATCTCGAGCGGACGAACTGCGTCGATTGCGGTGCGCGAATCGATGCCGACGCTGACGCCTGTGACCACTGCGGAGCCGTCCGCTGAGTGAACGGAGCGGATTCGGAGTGCCAGTTTCCGAGTCGAAGCGACCACGAAAGGTCTATCCGACGCGCTCGAGTCCCCTCCCGTATGAGCCTCGACGACCTCACCGACGAAGTCACGGACTCCTATACGGATATCGGCGACGACCTCACCGTCTCGCTCGATCGCGAAACGCGCAACGAACTCGCACTGCTCGAGACCGCCTTAGAGCCCGAAGAGACGGACGAACTGGTCCGCCGGGCGATCCACATGCTCTTTCAGTCGACCGTCGACACCGGTAAACTCGACTTCCAGCTGCGGTCGGCCTACGACGTGACCTACGACGAGTACCTCTCGGGCATGACGTTCGAGGAGATGACGGGTGCGGATCAGTATCCCTCGATGGACGACGAGCGCCGCTATCAGTTCTGACGGTCCACGGCCGTCTCACTAGGTACGGACCCACCAGCGATCCTAGTACGTGTTCTAGTACCACTGCATTGTTCTACCGTCATAATAGGCGAGCTTATATTCGTCCAGATCTTCGCCTCGAGTATGGCAGTAACCCAACGTTCGCTCGAAACTGACTATCAGTGCCCCGATTGTTCAGGAACGCTCGCGGCCCGGTACGAATCGCTTGTCTGTAACGACTGCGGCTACATGCCGCGCCACGGTGCCGACTGATCTGGCTGTCATAGTGTCGCAGTCGAATCGACGATCGAGCGCCCGCTTTTCACGTTCTATCGGCTCTCGATGAAAAATATGAATTCAAGCGATGCGTCCCCGCCGTCATCCTAACTGCTTGACGAACTGCCGGCCGAGCCGCTCTCGTCCGCTTTCTCGGCCGCCTTCTCGCCGGCCTGTTCGGTTTTTTCGGCCGCGCTCTCGCCCGTCTGCTGGACCTGCTCGCCGGCTTTCTGCGACCCCTCCTCGACGCGATCGGCCATCGTCTCGCCGCCCTCTTGAATCGTATCGGCGGCCTGTTCGGTCATCTGCTTGGTCCGGTCAGCGGTCTCACTCGCCACGCTCTGGAGCTTCTGTGTCGCTTTCTGCGACTTACGGAGCCAGTAGCCGGCCGCGAACGCGCCGCCGATGAGCACCAGTAGCGGGAGCATCTTTCGACCGCTCGACTCGTTCGCCGGCTTGATCTCGACGGTCTTGTCGTTCGATTCCCTGATCGTATCGACCACCGCCTCCTGAACCTGTTCGTCTATGTCGGTCTCCGAGGACCCGAGCGAGCCGCTGAGAAGTGAGCGTTTCATTATGTCCGGATGTACCTAGAACCTCGCTGTCAAAAACAGTTCTACCGGCGTTTGCGGGCAGGGGAACGCTTCCAGAAGAGAGACAGTCCGTTCACGCCAACCGACATCCGACGGAATCCTGCCGAATGTCGGCGCTATCGAGAGGCGATCCACAGCCGATCGCACGACGGCGGTGCGTGATCGCGGTAGACATCGTGTCTCCTCCGAGCGACACTGGATATCGAGTGCTGTTTCGCGCGTCAGCGGTTCCACGGCGCATCGGCGGGATCGACGATGCGTCGGCGCTCCTCGATGGCGTCCAGTGTCGCCACGTCTTCGTCGTCGAGGTCCACGCCGAGACTGAGCCAGTTCTCCCGGAGGTGCGCCGTGCTCGTAGCCCTCGGAACGGCGCTTACCCCCTTCTCGCGGAGCCACGCGAGACTGACCTGTTCGGGGCTCGCCCCGTGCTTGGCAGCCACTTCTCGGATCTCGTCTACGTCCTCGATGGCGCCGCGGGCGAGCGGCGAGTACGCGACGAGCTCCACGTCGATGTCGTCTCGAGCACAGAACGCCTGGAGTTCCTCCTGCGGGAACAGGGGATGCATCTCGACTTGGTTGGCGAAGATCGGTTTTTCGGACACCTCGAGGGCTTCCTCGAGGAGGTCGACGGTGAAGTTACTCACGCCGATCCGTTCGACGAGTCCCTCTTCGTGGAGGGTCCCGAAGGCCGCCAGCGTCTCGGCGGCCTCGTACTCCTCGGTCGGCCAGCGGGGGTACAGTATGTCGACGTACTCCATTCCGAGTCGGTCGAGACTCTCCTCGACGCTGATCCGGATGCGCCTGGCGTCCAGGTCGGCGGGGTCGACTTTCGTTGCCACGAAGAGGTCCTCGCGGTCGACCTCGGCCGCGGCGACGGCGTCGCCGACGGCGGACTCGTTGTGATAGGCTTCGCGCCGGACGGTCGTGTCGATGTGGCGGTAGCCCGTCCGAAGCGCCTGTCGGACGTTCTCGCGGCACTCGTCGTACGACGCGTGGTAGTGGGTACCGACGCCGAGCATCGGCATTCCACGAGCTGTCGGCGCGGAAAGGGAAGTAATTGCCTGCTCAATGTCGGCGATCCCAACATCAGCTGGATTTATGGCCTGGGAAGAGTCTGCCTCTGACTCGTCCGGGGTGCTTTCCGTGGACACTATTCCGTCGATTGGCACCGTAGTAGCAGCTACTTCACTGCGAATAAACGCTTTCCTTTGGCGTACCTGCGACACGATTTCGGCCAGTCCGCCGTGATCGATGTCCGACTTCTCAGCTTCCCCGGCATTGTCGAGTCGCCGCCGGAGCAGATAGCCCGCGATGAACGCAGCTGCGAGAGGTAAGCCCTTCCGCAGCTGGCTGGCGCTTCGGCCTCGTTCGTTCCCCCGTCGGTTGTTAGTCCTCGTCTCTTGTCGGAGCATTCTGCATTGCTATCATCGACGTATCCTTCAACGTTAGGCCTGAAACGCCGGTATACATGCCAATTAGCGGAAAGTGTCGAATCGCGTGAGGGCGAGTTTCAGAATTTCTGCTACCGGCGCCTACATAAACCTCACATGGAGCGGACCGCCAATAGCTACTGGACTATCTCGAGAGACTCTATTGACATCTACTTTTTCAGACATAATTGCGAGCGAACTAGCTGTTCAGGAGACATGCCAACATTTTGCCGAGCGACCGAGCGCTAGCGAGGGAGCGCAGAGCAAAATGTTGATTAAAAACACTCCACCCTCCCCTACGGGTCGGTCGTCGGCCCGCTCGCTCACTCGGTTCGCTCGCGGTGAGTGTACACGTCTCCGCCTGTGCTTATCGCGAGTTATACTGGACCGAATACAGGCGCTTGCTATCGCGATTCGTCAGTCGTCGATCGGGGCCGCACTCGAGAGCGCTTCGTCGATGTCGGCCTCGGCCATCTTCTCGACCAGAGCGTCGATCACTTCCTCGCGCTTCCCGGTGACGAACTTGATCGAGCCGACGACGAGGTGGCCGCCGCCGGAGACGCCGCCGCCCGCGATTTCGGCCTCGAGTTCGGAGACCATGTTCGGAATGTCCAGTCGAACCCCATCGGAGCGCAGGACGGCGAAGTCCGGGCCGTAGCCGACCGTAATGACCGGGTCGCCGGTCTCCTCGATCTTGCGGTCGTGGATCTCGCCCGTGGTCTTCCCCGGTGCAGGGTAGGTAAAGCGGTGGGCGTAGTTCTCGACGTCGATCCGGTAGAGGTGGGCTCCGTTCGCGAGCGTTTCGTGCTCGAGATGGGGCATCGCGGCGTCGAGTTGTTCGTCGACTTCCTCGCGGCCGCGGTCGGCGAAGAAATCGACGAGGTCGCGGTGACGCTGTTCGTCGTCGCTGTCGACCTGTAGCAGGTTCTGGATCAGCTGGTCGCCGGAGTTGTAGCGCAGCCAGAAGGCGGCGTAGTCGAGTGCCTCGCTGACGTCCTGGAGGCGGTCCTCGTCGTAGCCTTCCTCGCCGGCAAGCTCGATGTAGTCGTCCATCGCGTCGGCCTTCGATCGGTCGGAGAGGCCGGCGACGGCGGGGACGTGGCGGAGTTCGTCGCCCAGGTCCGGGTAGATCATCCGCGCGAGTTCGACGCAGAGCATTCCCGTCGTGATCCGATAGTCCTCGTCGTGGAGGTACGGATTGACGTGGGCGTCGAGCAGGTCCTCGACCGCGTCCGGATCGGGGTGGTGGTGGTCGACCGTGACGATCGGGATGTCGTAGTGGGCAAGCGTCTCGTAGGCCGGGACGTCCTCGGCCGTCGAGCCGTTGTCCAGCATGAGGAGAAGCGGCAGTTGCTGGCCGTGTTTCTCGCGGTCCTCGAGCGCGAAGTTCAGGTCCCGCGTGGCGTCTTCCATCTCGTAGAAGGGAGCCTTCGCGGGGAGGCGCTTGATGAGGTGGCGCGGCGCGTTCTCGTCCTCGTGAACCTCGGCGATGAACCGCTGGAGCGCGATCTGGACGGGGACGGCGGCGCACATCCCGTCGCCGTCGGCGTGGTGGCGCACGCGGATCGGACGCCCCTCGAGCACCGTCCGGCGGAGCAGCCGGGCGACTTCCTCGAGGTCGGGCCGGAGTTTCTCGAACGCCGGCCAGTCGATCAGCGGTTCGACGTCGTGGGGTTCGGCGCGGGTTTCGAGGGCGACCTCGAGGCGGTCGCGAGCCTCGGCGGCGTCCTCGCCCTCGAGTTTCGAGAGGCCGTCGACCTCGATCTGGACCGAGCCGTCGCGGTGTTCCGGCGTTCCCGTTACGCGGACGACGTCGCCGACTTCGATGGTGGGATAGGCGCGGACGCCGGCCTCCTCGAAGGCGGCGCAGGGAACGACGCCGTTCTCGTCGGCGACGTGGAAAATCGTCGGTCCGCCGGTCTGTTTGACCTGCGTCACCACGCCCTCGAGGTGGATCTGTTCGCCCACGGTCGCCTCGAGACGGTCGGTTCCGGTCAGGGAGTAGTCGTGAGAGACCGTCTCGAGAGCGTAGTCGTCGATGTCGGCCGGCTCGAAGGCGAGGTCACCGTTCTCGCGGACGCTTTCGAGGGTAACGACGAGTTCATCGCCGACGCCGTAGGTGCCCTCGAGAACCGATTCGTGGACGAGTCCGGAGACTGAGTCAGAGAGATCGACGAAGACGCCGTAGTCGACGATACCGTTGATCTCGGCGAGATAGGAGCGGCCGGTCTCAACGTCTTCGGCGGTACAATCGGGAGCGAGATCGTAAACGACGGAATCCCCGTCGTCTGCGCCGGGTTCCCCGGCGGAGTCACGCGTCATCTTGAGTCGCAGTTTGGGGGTGGTCGCGTATAACCCTTGTCAAGAAGGGATGTCGACTCGAGTCGGTAACCGAGCGCGACGGCTCCGACGACGTGGGGAGTGCAGCGATCTGTGAGAACGAGGGCGGTGCGGTCGTCATGCGAGCCGAGATCGACGGCCGCATTCCGATAGATGCGATTTCGGCCGGCGAATGGGGGTGTACTGGAGGCTCGAGGCGAACCGGTGCATCGGAACGTTTAGCAACCGCAAGGCCGCAGGTGGGTGTATGGGGCTGTTCGACGCGCTGTTCCGCTCGAGCGAGATTCTCGGTATCGCCGAGGAGACCCTCGAGTTCGCCCTCGAGTCCTCGGAGGCGTCCCACCCGAACGAGTATATGGGGTTTCTCCGGGGGACCGAGGCCGAGCGTCTGGATCTGGACCGGGAAGGCCTGGTCATCACGGATATCCTCGTGGTGCCCGGCACCGAGTCCAACAGCGTCAGTGCGACCGTCAAGACGAGCCAGATCCCCAATGACGTGAAGGCGCTGGGGAGCATCCACTCCCACCCGAACGGCGTGATCAGCCCGAGCAACGCGGATCTGGACACGTTCGGTCGCGGGAGCGTCCACGTCATCATCGGGGCGCCCTACCGCCGAACGGACTGGAAGGCGTTCGACTCACAGGGCAAGCCGACGCAGCTCACGGTGATCGACGTCGACCTCCCCGAGACCGAGGACTTCTTCGATTTCACGCAGGCGGATATCGACGAGGAACTTCGACGATGAGACTCGCTATACTCGAGACGATGCAATCAGTGACTACCGCACCGATTACGACGGGATCGACACGGAAGGCGTCCGCCGCCGAACGGGGGGCGCTGGACCGATGACGCGGACGGTCATCGCCCAGGGAACGTTCGACATCCTCCATCCCGGCCACGTCCACTATCTCGAGGCGGCCGCCGAGATGGGCGACGAGCTGTACGTCATCGTCGCCCGCAAGACGAACGTCGATCACAAGGAGGCGCCGATCTGCCCCGCGACGCAACGGCGTGACGTCGTCGGTGCGCTCGAGGCCGTCGACGAAGCGATACTCGGCCACGAGGAGGACATCTTCGTCCCGATCGAGGAGATCGATCCCGACGTGATCGCGCTCGGCCACGACCAGCACCACGACGACGAGGCCATCGCGGCCGAACTCGAGCGCCGCGGGATCGACTGTTCGGTCCGCCGGGCGAGTGCGCTGGAACCGAACGACGACGAGCAACTGCTCTCGACTCGGCTGATCATCGATCGGATTCTCGAACGACGCACGTAAGCGGTCGCTCGAGCGGAATCGGTCGTCCGATCGAACGGGGACGGCCGTCTCGAGTCGCCGCCTGTGCGCCGATCCCGTTCAGTTTTCGAGGATGATCGGCGGCGGGAGACGGAGCGAATCGACCGTGTGTCCCGTCTCCACGAAGTGTTCGATCGCCTTTTCCGAGACCTCCGCTTCCGTGTAGCCGTCGGCGGTGCTGATCTGCCAGTCGCACTCGAGACAGTACTTACTCATTAGTCGGTCTAGCTGGTAATCGATCACAAAGGCGGGAAAGACTCGTGCAGGAAAGCGAAGGGAGTGGTGTCGCGAACCCGTCACCCGGGCGGGTGAGCCGATGCGGCCGGCCGGGCACGTCCCCCGATCAGTCCTCTTTGACGCCGGGGTTGGTCACGGCACCGTTGGCGGCCGACCCGAAGTCACGGCCGAACTTCGCCAGGACGCCGGTCTCGTAGTTGGGTTCGGGCTGCTCCCACTCCTCGCGGCGCGCCTCGAGTTCCTCGTCGCTGACGTCGACCGCGAGGGTGCGATCCGCGATGTCGATGGTGATCACGTCGCCGTCCTCGATGAGACCGATGGGGCCGCCGGCGAACGCTTCGGGGGCGACGTGGCCGATCGAGAATCCGCGCGTCGCGCCGGAGAAGCGACCGTCGGTGATGAGCGCGACGTCTTCGGCGTGGCCCTGACCGGCGACCGCGCTCGTGACGCCCAGCATCTCGCGCATGCCGGGCCCGCCCTGTGGCCCCTCGTTGCGGATGACGATCACGTCGCCGCTCTCGACGCGTCCCTCCTGGACGTACGCCATGGCGTTTTCCTCGTCCTCGAAGACGCGGACCGGTCCCTCGTGGTGGAGTTCGTCGTCGCCGGTGACCTTGAGGACCGAGCCGCCGGGCGCGAGGTTCCCCGTCAGGATCCGAATGGCACCCTGCTCGTTCTTCGGCTCGTCGACGGTGTAGAGGAAGTCGGCGTCGAGGTCCTCGATCGCCGGCGGGTCGATCCGCTCGAGTTCCTCGCCGATCGTGTTCCCCGTGACCGTCAGCGCGTCGCCGTGGAGCAGGTCCGCCTCGTAGAGAGCGTTCAGGACGACCGGGATGCCGCCGACCTCGTGGAGGTCCTGCATGACCCGCGTGCCGCCGGGCTGTAGGTTTGCGATCTTCGGTGTCCGCCGGCTAACCTCGTCGAATTCCTCGATGGAGAGGTCGACGCCGGCTTCGGCGGCCATCGCCAGCAGGTGGAGGACGGCGTTGGTCGAGCCGCCGATGGCGACCTGCAGCGCGATAGCGTTTTCGAACGACTCCTTGCTGAGGAAGTCGGAGGGTTTGCGCTGTGCGTCGACGACTTCGACGGCGAGTTCGCCGGCCTCGCGGGCGACCTCGTAGCGCGCGTCGTCCTCGGCGAGCGGACCGGCACTACCCAGCGGCGCGAACCCGATCGCCTCGGAGATTGAGGCCATCGTGTTGGCGGTGAACATCCCGCCACAGGAGCCGGCGCCGGGACAGGCGTTGCGCTCCATCTCGTCGAGTTCCTCGCTTTCCATCTCGCCGTCCGCCACGGCACCGACGCCCTCGAAGAGGTTCTGGACGGTGATCTCTCGGCCCTCGTGCTCGCCGGGCATGATAGAGCCGCCGTACAGGAAGACGGAGGGCAGATCCGTCCGGATCGAGGCCATCATCATTCCGGGCATGTTCTTGTCACAGCCGCCGATGGTGACCAGCCCGTCCATGCGCTCGCCGAAGGAGACGAGTTCGACGGAGTCGGCGATGAGTTCCCGGGAGATCAGGGATGCCTTCATCCCCTCGGTCCCCATCGAGATGGCGTCGGAGATGGTGATCGTCCCGAACTCGATGGGCATCCCGCCGGCCTCGTCGACGCCCTCGAGCGCCGCACCGGCGACGTCGTCCAGGTGGACGTTACACGGCGTGATGTCGGCCGCCGGATTCGGGACGCCGATCATCGGCGCGCCGAAGTCCTCGTCGTCGAACCCCATGGCCCGGAACATCGCGCGGTGTGGGGCCTTGTCCGGTCCCTCCGTCACTTCCCGACTCCGCAACTGCTCGTCTTTCCCGTAGTCGAACCGATCGTCGCTGCTCATGCCCGTCCCTTGACTCGGAACCCGTATAAGTCGTCCTTTCTCGGTCAATCGTTCGTCCGAGCCCGCGCCGTGCGAACATATTCGCCGACGAACGCCGATAGTCGACCCGAGATGGAGTCCACGCCGCGCGGCAGCGTTCCCCCTCGCCCGAGGTCAGAAGTACTCCCGCGTCGGCGACTGGCCGGGTACCACGTACTTCAGGTAGCCGACGAGATACGTCCAGCAGAGCCGCGCGTAGCCGACTCGCCCCTGCCGGCGAGTCGACGTGTCGACGGGACAGGTGTGGTCGTACGCGACGGTCCCCTCGCGGCGCAATCGCAGCGAGAGGTCCGTGTCCTCGAGAAATTCCAGGGAGTCGTCGAAGCCGCCGACCGACCCGAACGTCGTCCGCCGAACGCTACAGTTACAGCCGGGCTGCTGGACGAAGCCGACCGGCCAACACGCGCGATACCACCAGTCCGAGAGGAGTCGAAAGCACGCTCGGTGTCGGAGTCCGGCCTCGAGCGGCCGGAGCGGTCCGCCGACGCCGACGACAATGGGGGTGGCGTAGTGTCGGTAGTGGCGGCGAACCCACGACGGCGGGACGACCGTATCGGCATCGGTGAACAGGAGGATATCGCCACCAGCGACGGCTGCACCTCGATTTCTGGCCGCCCCGGGCCCCTCCCTGCGGTCGTCGGCGAGCACCCGATCGACGACCGAATGGGCTCGAGCGACCCGAAGCGTCTCCGCACCGCTCGCGACGGTTATCACCTCGAGATCGCCGTCGAACCGTTGGGCGGCGAGCGAGTCCAGGGTTCGCTCGAGCCGCTCCCCTTCGTCGCGGGCGGGGACGACGACCGAGGCGTCGACTGTCCGCATCGTCGGTGACTGTCGGCGGCAACGACATAACCGCTGTGCCCCGTCGACCCGATCGCGTGGGCAGCGGTGACACTGTCGCGACGGTCCCAGTCGTTGCCACCGTCGAAACCCCCTTCCCGGGGGCTTTCGTAGCGATGGATATCATCATGGCGACCGCGACCGTCAGCGCGGGTGCGCGACTCCACGTCGGCTTTCAGAACCTCTCGCTCGCTCGCGAGCGGCTCTACGGCGGCATCGGCGTCGGGCTCGCGACCCCTCGAGTCACCGTCACGGCCGAGCCGGCCCCGACCGTCCGGGCCGACGATTCGCTCGTCCGGACGTACGCGAGCCGCGCCGCCGACGTTCTCGATGTCCCCGGCGTCGCGGTCGACGCCGAGGAGTCCCTGCCGCGCCACGTCGGCCTCGGCAGCGGGACCCAGATCGCACTGGCCGTGCTCGCGGCGACCGCGCGGGCCCACGGCCTCGAGCCTCGAGTTCGGACCCGCGCGCCGGCGATGGGCCGGGGTGGTCGCAGCGGCGTCGGCGTCGCGACTTTCGAGCGCGGCGGGTTCGCCGTCGACGCCGGCCACCCGACGAACCGCTTTACGACCGAGCCGCCGGCGGAAGGCGACTGGACGGTGCCGCCGGTCGTCGCCCGCCACGACCTGCCCGCGAACTGGCGGTTTCTCGTCGTCGTCCCCGACGCGGATCCCGGCCGCAGCGGCGACGACGAGGACGCGAGCATGCGCGCGGTCGTCGAGCGGGCCGATCCCGCTATCGCCGACGAGATCGCCGGCGTCGTCACCCGCAAATTGCTGCCGGCCGCGGCCGCGGGTCGACTCGAGCCGTTCGGCGAGGCCGTCGCCGAAATCGGCCGGAAAAACGGTGCCTGGTACGCCGACGCGCAGGGCGGCGTCTTCCGGCCACCCGCGGGCGAACTCGTCGAAGCCCTCGAGGAGTGTCAGGTCCTCTCCGGCGTCGGCCAGTCGTCGTGGGGACCGGTCGTCTACGGCGTGACCGATACCGGACACGCCGACGAGGCCGAAGCCGCGGCCGAGGACGCGCTCGCCGATCGCGGGCTCGAAGGCCGGGTTATCCTCGCGGAGCCGGCGGAGGGTGGGGCTCGAGTTCGAGTGGACGACGACGACCGGTAGGCGGGAGGATGGCCCACAATACGTAAGCCCCTCGGTCAGAACGGACAGGTATGGAGCGGATGCCGCTCGGAATCTCACGGCTCGACCGAACGATCGGCGGCGGTGCGCCGACCGGGAGCGTCGTCCTCCTGGCCGGCGAATCCGGTGCCGGGGCGCGGGAGTTCTGTTACACGAGCGCCGCGATGAACGGGCTCGTCGACGCCGATCCCGAACTGTTCGACCTCTACTACGGCGACCTCGAGCCGGAGACGACGGTCCCCGAGGCCGTTCACTACGTCTCGTTTACGGACGAGCGAAGCGCCATCGTCAGCGAGATGGAGTTCGTCATGGACGACGAACTCGTCCGGGCGGGGACGGACGACGTCTCGTTCGTCGAACTCGCCGAGGAGTACTTCCAGCTGACGCCGGTACCGACCGCCTGGTACGCCGAGGGGATGGCCGACATCACCGAACTCGGGTCGCACAACGAGCGAACCGACGTCCTCGAGGCGCTGGGCGAGTACCTGACCGAGCACGCGACGGGAAACCTCGTCGTGATCGACTCGCTGACCGACCTGGTCGCGGTGGCCGACGACCGATTCGGGCTGTCGGACCTGACCGTCCTACTGAAGGGACTCAAACGGGCGTCACACCGCTGGGGCGGCGTGATTCTGTTGCTCATCAACTCGGACCTCCTCGAGCCCACGGAGCTCGGCCGAATCAAGGAGGCCACCGACGGCACGCTGCTGTTCGAGTGGGAGAGCGGCGGCTCGGAGCGGGCTCGCACGCTCGTCGTCGAGCAGTTCCGCGGCGTGCTCTCCCGGCTCGAGGACGAGGACATCGTCCGGTTCGAGACCGAGATCCACGACGGCGGGTTCGATATCAGCAACGTCAGGAAGATTCGGTAGCGGTCGACCGGCTCAGCAACTGAGTTCGAACCAACGCTTATCCGACTGATGGCCCTACTACGAGCAGATGTCGAGCCAGGACCACGACGAGGGCGGTTTCTCGTTTCCGCTGCCCCCCGACGTCGACGACTGGCTAACCACTGAGGCGGCTCGACGCGACGAGAGCCGAGACGAGGTCTGTCGCCGGCTGCTGACCGCAGCGCACACCGCCGCGACGGATGACAACTTGGAGGTGGCCGACCCCGACGAGCTGTCGGCCGTCCGGAGCCGACTCGAGACCCAGCGCGAGGAGTTCACGGACCTCCTCGAGGACGTCCGCTCCCGCGTGATTCAGGTCAAACGGGAGGCCGACGGAAAGGCACCGATCGATCACGATCACCCCACCGCCGCGACTGCTGACGATCTCGCGGCGATTCGCGAGGATCTCGCCGCGCTCGAGGAAACCGTCGATCGCGGGTTCGATAACTACGAGGCGATTCTCGAGGGGCTCTTCGAAGACGCCGACGAACTCGAGGACAGATCGACGCTGCTCGCGCGGGCGGTGATCGAACTTCGGGAGCAGCGGGATGCGATCGCGGACGAACGGCGGCAGCGAGCGGCGACCGAGCGACTCCAGCGTACGGCGAACCAGCTGGGAGTTCGAACGGCGACCTGCGCCGACTGTGGCTCGAGCGTCGACCTCGCGCTATTGACCGCCCCCGCGTGTCCGCACTGTAAATGCCTGTTTTCGGACGTCGTGAAACGCTCGTCGATCTTCGGCTCCCACCGGCTCGAGACCGATGAGCCGCCGGCGCTCGAGGGCCGTAGCGAGGGGCTGGTGGACTCGACGACTGACGCAGTCTTCGAGGCGCTCGAGTCGGAGGCGGAATCCGAAATGAGGAACCGTGACGACGGAGACGGGACCGATATGACCGAGACCGACTCCGGAGCGACCGATCGATGACCGACGACGCGAGTCGTGACGAGGGAGACGGCGACGACGCGACCGGAACGGAATTTACCCACGACGAGAACGGAGAGCCGACGATCGACGCCGATGACGACGGGTCTCGAACGGTCGATGCCGGCGAAGAGGGCGACCAGTCGGACGACGACGGCGAGGACGCGAACGGCCGATCGGATCCGCTCGAGGATCTCGCCGCGACGGTCTCCGACGACGACCGCGAGCGCTCGAGTACGCCCGATTTCGACGACCTGTTCGATCGACACGACGCCGCCGATATCGACGGCGACCGCCTCTGGGAGCGACTCGAGGCCGATCGTGCGGAGGTGTCGAGCGGGACGGGCGAGCCGTCCGACTCGGCCGAGTCGGGCGGTGCGCTCCGGCTGGCTGACCGGGAAATACGGGAGGTCGAGAAACGCTCGTACTGCCAGGGGTGCGAGCACTTCACCGAGCCGCCCGACGTCGACTGCACTCGCGACGGAACTGCTATCCTCGCCGTCACGACGATGGGGACGTTCCGGGTCGCGGACTGTCCGTTCGTCCTCGAGGACGAAGCGCTCGAGAACCGGCACTGATACGGTCTGCTGTAAGTCATTTCCGGCGCGACCGCAGGCCGGATCGCGGTCGCGCCGGTAAATCGTTACAGCAAACCGTATGACGACGCGGATCGAGCGAAGTGGTGTCTTTTTGCGTGCCGAGTTCGTAGCCGACTGATATGCAGTTTTGCGACGATTGCGGTTCGATGATGAAAGCCCGCGACGACCGCATGGTCTGTACGAACGACGACTGCGGGGCCTCGAGCGAACGGGACCGCGAGCAGGAAGACGCATTCGTCACGACGGAATCACAGACCGACGGCGACGTGATCGAATCCAGCGAAGAGGCCAACTTCGAGGGGAAACCGAAAGCGACTGACGTCATCTGCGACGAGTGCGGTGCCGAGGAAGCGTGGTACACGCTCAAGCAGACCGCCTCGGCCGACGAGCCGCCGACGCGCTTTTTCAAGTGTACGGAATGCGGGAATCGATGGCGGGAGTATAATTAGACGGGACGAACGTGGAATACGAGCCGTAGTCGGGTCGATACCACGAACTCCCCGTCGGCCGACGTGTCGGTATCCGTCGGATCCGACAGACTATGATGAATATATACTAAACAATAGCACTATTAGCGGAGTACTTGTATTTCTCCTGCTCGGTATCGATTATGTCACGAGCCGGTCTTTTTCGGTTTCCGGTCCGTCACTCCGGTCGCGCTTTCGGAGGTAACGGCGACGACTGCTCGAACGGGAAGCGACAACCGGCCGCTACTGTCTACCCGCGTAGTCACCGTCCCGACGGAAGTTCGGTCCGGTGGTTCGAGGGGAACACAGCGATCCGGTGTGAGGTGATTCTGTGAGCGACAGCGACCTGACGGACCCCGAGTACTACCTGAACCGGGAACTGTCGGAGCTCGCGTTTCAAGAGCGCGTTCTTCGGGAGGGGATGGACGACCGAAATCCACCGCTCGAGCGGCTCCGGTTTCTCGCGTTCTTCACGAAGAACACCGACGAGTTCTTCATGAAGCGCGTCGGCGGGCTCAAACAACAGATCGACGCCGACGTGACCGAGACGACGCCGGACGGTCGGACGCCGAAACAACAGTGGCGCGACGTGCTCGATACCGCACGCCCTCTCTTTCGCCGGCAGTCCGAATACTGGCAAACGACGCTCGAGCCGACGCTTGCGGATGCGGGCATCGAGATCCGTCGCCCCGACGAGCTACCGGCGGACGAGCGCGAGACGTTACGGACGTACTTCGAGGAGTCGATACTCCCGACCCTGACGCCGCTCGCCTTCGATCCGGCCCACCCGTTCCCGTTCATTTCGAACCTCTCGCTTTCCCTCGCCGTGCTTTCGTCGAACGGGACCGACGAGCCGACGTTCACTCGTATCAAAGTGCCCTCGAATCAGCCCCGACTGATAGCGGTCGCCGGCGGGACGGACCAGTACGTCCTCATCGAAGATCTCATCGAGGCCAACCTCGATCTACTGCTTCCGGATCTCGACATTCGCGACGTGTCGAAGTTCAAAGTCACCCGGAACGCCGAGGTACGGCGCGACGAAGAAGTCGCCGAGGACCTCACCGATATGGTCGAAGACGTTCTCGAACAGCGCCGCTTCGCGACGGTCGTCCGACTCGAAGTCGACGCCGACATGCCCGACGAGTCGGTCTCGATCCTGAGAGAGCAACTCGACTTGCACGAGCGGGAAGTGTTCTATCGGGAGGGGCCGATCGATTTCGAGGACTTCTTCGAACTTATCGAGCTCGAGCGTCCCGACCTCAAACCGTCCTCGTGGACGCCCCGCGTCCACCCGCGATTGGGACCGGTGACCGATGACACGAAAGACGGGGCGACGGATATATTCGACGAGATTCGGGAGGGAGACATCCTCGCACACCATCCCTACCACTCCTTCGAGGGGACGGTACAACGGTTCCTCGACGCGGCGGCGAACGACCCTGACGTGCTCGCGGTGAAAGCGGCGATCTATCGGACGGCGAGCGACTCGAAGGTAATTCAGAGCCTCATCGACGCCGCCGACAACGGCAAACAGGTGGCCGTGATGGTCGAACTCAAGGCCCGATTCGACGAGAAGAACAACCTCGAGTGGACTCGTCAGCTCGAGGAGGAGGGGATCCACGTCGCCTACGGGACCGTCGGCCTGAAAACGCACACCAAGACGGCGCTCGTCGTCCGCCAAGAGGATGACGGCGTTCAACTCTACTCACACGTCGGGACGGGAAATTATCATTCGGGGACAGCGAAGGGATACTCCGATCTGGGACTGTTGACCGCCGATCGGGATATCGGCCACGACCTCACGAAGGTATTCAACTTCTTTACGGGGCCGACGCTCGACGACCGTTTCCGGAAGCTCCTCATCGCACCCGTGACGATGCGCGAGCGATTCACGGAGATGGTCAGACGAGAGGCTGAGCACGCCCGTGCCGGTCGCAGTGGGCGGATCATCGTGAAGGTGAATGGGCTCGAAGACCCGTCGATGGTCGAGGAGCTGTACCGTGCCTCGATGGCCGGGGTCGAGATCGATCTGATCGTCCGGGACATCTGCCGACTCCGCCCCGGTATCGAGGGGGTGAGCGAGAACATCACGGTGCATTCGATCGTCGGCCGGTTTCTCGAACACGCTCGAATCTTCTACTTCGAGAACGGCGGCAAACCCGAGTGGTACATCGGATCGGCTGACTGGATGACGCGGAACCTCGACTATCGGGTCGAGGCCGTCACGCCCGTCGAGGCCACACAACTGCGCGAACAGCTCCGGTTCATCCTGGAGGCATCGCTGACGGATACCCGTCGTCGGTGGGTGATGCAACGCGACGGAAGCTACGAGCGAGTCCCGGGTGACGAGCCCGTCCGGGATATCCAGGAGCTACTGATGGCAGCCACGGAGGCAGCCCTCGAGCGCGGCTACGGGCCGGGGATGGTGGTCGATACCGATCTCATCGAGGGAGACCTCCTCGTCGAAGACGTTGCGAAGAACGGCACGGACGACGGGTGCGAGGCGTCGGACGGCGCTGCGGACGCCGATACCGTCGAACTGACCTATTCGAACGGCGGGGATATGTCCGTGTTCGACTCATATTCCGAGCACTGGTACCGTCCTGACAGCGGGACGTACGACTGGGCAGTTCGAACGACTGACGGCGAGCGCAGATACTTCAAGACGCGCGACGGAGCGCGTGATCGCCTTCGATCGGAGTACGAGTGAACCGTCTTCGACTCCTTTCCGATTCCTCGCGATAGTCCCAACTGAAACGGTTTACACACCGATCGCACAGTCCGCGGTGCTCGCTCACGGCTCGCATCCCTGCGGTTCTCGCTCACGGCTCGCTACGCTCACCGTTCGCATCCCCGCGGTTCTCGCTCACTGCGTTCGCTCCGAACCGCGCTCTCGTCGTGCGATCGGATATGCGTTGACTTTCAGTGGCTACAATACTCACTCGGGGCACCGGCGATCACGAGGGACTTTGCAGCGCCGGACTCGACGAGCGCCGAAATCGAGCGACGGGTCTCGCTTCAGATCGGAGTAACGATTTTCGAATCGTCGCGATCCTGATGGGTCGTTGTCTGGTCGACGGTAACAAATTCGTCGCGCCGGTAGTCGTAAGCGGTGAGCGTTCCGCCGTAGACACAGCCGGTGGCGAGGCCGACGGCGTGTTTCCGTTCGACCGGAGAGTCGTGAACGGTGTGACCGAAGAATACGCGGTACGGACCGTCGTACTCGTCGTACCAGAACGGACCGTCGTACCCATCACCGTGTGGTGCACGCATCGTCAATAGCTCTTCGACGGTGTGGTTCTCGAGCGCTCGCTCGGGATCGACGCCACCGTGGACGACGAGCGCGTCTCCGAAGGAGATCGCGACGGGAAGCGACTCGAAATATGCACGGTCCCCGTCGCGGAGCCAATCGGGGTCCTTGTCGCCGCGAACGATTTTTTGCTCGTTGTTCCCACGGACACTGACGAGGCGGTCGTCGTCGCGGACACGGTCGATGACGCCGGGACTGTCCGGTCCCTTTCGCACGAGATCACCGACGAAGACGACGAGGTCGTCGTCGGTTAGCTCGAGGTCAGCGAGGAGCGCCTCGAGAGTGGCCCGGCTTCCGTGGACGTCACCGACGACGTACACCTCACCGTAGTCATCGACGTCGATCCGTTCGTGGCGTGCTTCGATATCGTCGCTGAACTGGGGGGTCGTATTCATACACTAGGTTTTGGAATTCCGCTCTCCTCGAGCGATAGTAACACCCGAAACAATTCACACACCGATCGCACGGCGGCTGTACGATCAGGCGTGTATTGACGTTCGGTGGCTAGTCTAGTACTGGCGTTCAGATGTGGCTACCCCGGAACGAGGTAAAGACGTTTCTAATAGGAAACTATACGGCTATGTATCTCTCGTCACCGATAGACTCCCTCGTAACTGGGTACTCGAGCGATAGTTCGACGATTCGAACGACGTTGCCGGTCATACGAAGGCGGATCCGATCCTCGACTCGTACGGGACGACAGTCCCGACCCGGTCACAGGGAGCCGGAAACACCGGCAGATCGCTCCCTATCTGGTGGCGTTTTCCGGGGTGTCGACCAGGTGATGATGGCCTACGAGCTGTAACCGCTACCGGTGCGGGGCGTCGGCCGACCGCCGAAGCGGGGCGCAACGTTCACATCGGTTCGGACGAATCGATCGATAGACGAATGTCCGACGGGCCGCGGCTACCGGGCGTCGACGGCGAGGACGACGAGGATCGGATCGTCTGCCACGTCGACGCCGACTGCTTCTACGCCTCCTGCGAGCGACTGCGCGAGCCCGAGCTCCGCGGCGAGCCCCTCGTCGTCGGGATGGGCTACGAGGCGGGCGACACCATCGGCGCGGTCGCCACCGCGAGCTACGAGGCCCGCGAGTTCGGCGTCGAGAGCGCCCAGGCCATCTCGACGGCCCTCGAGCGTCTCCCCAGACGCACGGCATACGAGGCCGGCGAAACGGACGACGACGTCGAGCGCGAGGAGACCGGCTACTACCGGCCCGTCGACATGGACTACTACGAGTCGGTCGCAAGCGAGGTCCGGGAGATCCTCCACGATTGCGCCGACACGGTCCGCGAGGTCAGCATCGACGAGGCCTACCTCGACGTGACCGAGCGGACCGCCTGGGAGGTTGCGGACGGCTTCGCTCGCCACATCCGAGACCGCATCCGCCGGGAGATCGGCGTCACCGTCAGCGTCGGCGTCGCACCGACGATGAGCACCGCCAAGATCGCCAGCGATTTCGACAAGCCAGACGGGCTCACGGTCGTCGAACCCGGCGAAATCCGGGAGTTTCTCGCACCGCTCGAGGTCGATCTGCTCCACGGCGTCGGCCCCGTGACCGCGCGCGAGCTTCGGGAGATGGGTCTCGAGACCGCGGGCGACGTCGCCGCGACCGATCCGGAGCCGCTGGTCGAACGATTCGGCGAGCGCGGTCAGGAACTGTACGATCGTGCCCGCGGGGAGGACGACCGCCGTGTCGAGCCGAAAGGCGACCCCAAGAGCTTCTCTCGGGAATCCGCGTTCGCCGAGCCCGTCGAAGCGCCCGATCCGAAGTACGAACTGATCGACACCCTCGCGGCTGCCGTCGCGGATCGCGCACAGCGGGAAGGGGCGCTGTACCGGACCATCGGCGTCAAAGCCGTCACGCCGCCGTACGACGTCAACACGCGCGAACGCTCCCTTTCCGGGCCGATCGACGACCCGGAACTCGTCGACCGCATCGCTCGAGACCTGTTCACCGAGTTCGAGTCCGACCCCGTGCGCAAACTCGGCGTCCGGGTGGCCAACCTCGAGTTCGTCGCCGCCGATCAGGCTAGCCTCGAGAGCTGGGAGCGGAGCGAGGACGGTTCCGAGACCGACGCGAGCGACGAGTTATCCGACGCGGAACCGGACTCGGAACCGGAGCCAGCCGGCGACGAGCGAGCGTCCGGTCAGTCGTCGCTCGCGGATTTCTCGTGAGCCGTCTCTCGTGGTGACGGCCGAAATACCCACGGTACTCGAGCGAGGAAGATTCGGACGGAAACCGGAAAGAACACTGAAATTATAACCCCTCCCCCACAATCCCACTCACAGACGATACCATCTCCACGCTCACATGACAGATGACTTTTACGACCTTCTCGAGATCTCCCCCGACGCCTCCAAGGACGAGATCAAGGACGCGTACCGCGAACAGGTCCGGGTCTACCACCCCGACCTGAACGACGACGACCGCGCGCAGGCCCAGTTCACCGCGGTCAAGACGGCCTACGACATTCTCGGCGATCCGGTCGAGCGCCAGGCCTACGATCGACTCGGTCACAAGGACTACGTCGCGAAACGGACTAGCGGCCTCCCCTCGCCCGACGTCTGGCAGAGCGACGAGGACGACGAGACGGCAGACGGGACGGAGCTGAACTATTCGGAATCGGAGACGGAATCCGCATCCGCGTCGACCGCGTCGTCGGCGACGGCCGGCTCCGAGACGGCCGGTTCGAGCGGGACGGGCTCGAGTCGGTCCTCGGCAACAGCGGGTGCTACCGGGGCGACGTCGACGGCCGGCACGGCCTCGGCTGGGACCGCCGGAAGCGCCTCGAGCGCGACCGGGGCCGGCAGTGCGACGGGAACCGGCACCGGGGCCGGAACGGGTGCGGGAACTCCCGGCGGGAGCGCTTCGGAGACGACGGGTGGAGCCGGTGGAACGGCTCACGGAACCGGTCAGTCGAGCGGAACCGGTCAGTCGAGCGGAACCGGTCAGTCGAGCGGAACCGGGACTGCGTCCGGCTCTCGATCGGAACCGACGGCTCCCAATCCGCTCGTTCGCTGGTGGCGGCGACAGAACTTCTCGCTGCCGTTGATCTGGCTGTCAGTGATCGTCTACACCGTCGGTCTCGGACACTTCGCTCTCGAGAACGGCGAGCCACTCGAATCGCTCTGGGCCGACGTCCGCGCCACGGGCGCGGATCCGTCGGGGATCTGGTCACTGCTTTCGGAGAGCCGCCACGGAATCGAGACGGTGACGACGTTCGTCGGGGGCGTCGAGTTCGTGACTCCGCCGCTCGAGCCGACGCTGTGGTACGGCGCGCTGGCCGGTGTCGTCGCGCTCGCGCTGAGTGCCCTGCTGGTGACTCGCGCCGTCCGCCGGGAGGAGACGTGGGGGGCAGTGACGATCAACGAGACGATCGTCGTCGCCCTCGCGGTAGCAGCCACGACGACGCTAATCGGCGGTCCCCTGCTCGCGGGGGCGGTGCTCATGCCGCTCCTGTTCGCCGTGATCATCCGCCACACGAAGCGCTTGCCCGGCTGGGCACCGTCGTATCTGTACGTGGTTCCCGTGCTCGCGCCGGTCGCCGGCTTCGGCGCTGCGGTGGCCGGTGCTGCCACGCTTCCCGTCGATCTCGCCGCGTTCGTGATCTTGCCGCTGCTCGGCGGACTGGCGCTACCCCTGCGGACGACCGTCCGGAAACACTTCGGCCGGTGAGTTCAGGCCCCGAACGAATTTCTTCGAACGAATCCCCCTCGAGCCGGTACCGTCCGCCATCCCCCGTACCGAACGGTTAAAATGCGCCAGTAGCCAATGTGTCGCATGGCCAAATACTCGACCGGTTCGTCCGGCGGCGGTGGCGGGACGAACTGCGAACTCTGTGGTGCCGAGAGCAACTCGCTCAGGCTCGCGTCGGTCGCCGGGGCCGAACTCGAGGTCTGTCCGGACTGCGCGCCACACGACGATTCGCAGACCCACGGCCGGGATCGGAACCGAGGCGGCGGAAACTCGAGCGGGAGCGGCTCGAGCGGCGGCGGTTCCAGCGGCGGACCCAGCCGCAAACAGAAAGCGGCCCAGAACGTCGCGAAGGCGAACCCGGTCTGGGACGGCGACTCCGAACACTGGGAGAGCGAGGGAGCCAACTACGACGACGATCAGCTGCCGTATCTCGTCTCGGACTACGGCGAGACGCTCGTCGAGGCCCGACGGGACGCCGGTCTCCAGCGCGAGGAACTCGCCGACGAACTCGGCGCACCGGAGAAGGACCTTCTCGCCGTCGAACAGGGACGCGCCACGCAGGCCGGCGTCGGCGGCGGCCTGATCGAGGCCCTCGAGGAGCGACTGGACGTGACGCTCGCAGAGTAATCGATCACGCTTCGAATTCGGCGACCGTCTCGGCGAGCAGACTTTTAGTGGCGGACGACAGACTCCAACCGATGACCGGGCAACGGGCGGCGGCGGAGCCGTACGCCACGCGGTTCGAGACCGAAGTGACGTCGATCGACGGGCGGCGGGTCTGGCTCGAGCGGAGTCACTTCTACGGCGCGAGCGGCGGCCAGCCGGCCGATCGCGGGACTATCGGCGATATCGCCGTGACCGACGTCGAACTGGTCGACGGCGAGCAGGTTCACGTGCTGGCCGAGGAGCCATCGTTTCGGCCGGGCCACCGCGTGCTGTGTTCGGTCGACTGGTCGTTCCGGATGTACTGCATGCGGGCCCACACCGCCAGCCACATCCTCGCGGGGGCCGCGCGGCGCCTGCTCGAGGAGGGTTCCTACGTCGACCTGGATATCGGCCCGGAGACCGTCCGAGTCGACCTCGAAACGAACGCGACCATCGACGACGAGACGCTGATCGAACTGGACGAGACGGTCAACCGCGTCATCTGGGAGTCACGGCCGGTGTCGTGGGACGACGTCCCGATCTCGGAGGCGCGCGAGCGCGATACGCTTGCGTTCAACGCCGAGTCCGACGCGGGTGCCGTCGAGAAGGGCCGGGTTCGAGTGGTCACGATCGAGGACGAGAACGACAACCGAAGCGGGAATCGGCTCTCCGGGATAACCGGTCCGACGAATCCGTGGGACGTGACGGCCTGCGGCGGGACCCACGTCCGGAACACCCGCGAGGTCGGCCCCGTCACCGTGTTGGGTCACTCGAGTCCGTCGGAAGATATCTGCCGGATCGAGTTCGCCGTCGGTCCGCGGGCGATCGATCGTCGAACGGCCGAGAAGCGGGCCGCCTTCGCTGCGACCGCGGCACTGGATGTCGACCTCGAGGACGTGAGCGACGAACTCGAGCGCGCGTAAGGGTGACGGCGATTGGTAATTCTCGCTCGGGCGCGCAATAGTACTTGTTGCAAGCAGCGGGTTCTTTATTCTCGGTTCCGAGTCATTGGCTACGCGCGCGCCGACCCTCGATCACGGAAGGTAGAAACTATTACTATCATTGGAGTGAAAATCATCTCTATGGGAATCGATTACTCACAGCTGCACGATCCGAACGCCGAGTATACGATGCGTGACCTCTCGAGCGAGACGATGGGGGTCACCCGCGAACGCGGCGGCGGCCGGGACGTCGAGATCACCGATATCCAGACGACGATGATCGACGGCAACTTCCCGTGGACCCTCGTCCGAATCTACACCGACGAGGGGATTACCGGCACCGGTGAGGCCTATTGGGGAGCCGGCGTGCCGGAACTGATCGAGCGGATGACGCCCTTCCTGCAGGGCGAGAACCCGCTGGACATCGACCGGCTGACCGAGCACCTCGTCCAGAAGATGTCCGGCGAGGGCTCGATCGGCGGCGTCACGGTCACCGCGATCTCGGGGATCGAGGTCGCGTTGCACGACCTCGCCGGAAAAATCCTCGACGTCCCGGCCTATCAGCTGCTGGGCGGCAAGTACCGAGACGAGGTTCGGGTCTACTGCGATTGTCACACCGAGGAGGAAGCCGATCCCGACGCCTGCGCCGACGAAGCCGAGCGCGTCGTCGAGGAACTGGGGTACGACGCCCTCAAGTTCGATCTCGACGTTCCCAGCGGTCACGAGAAAGACCGCGCGAACCGGCACCTCCGCGACCCCGAGATCGAACACAAGGCCGAAATCGTCGAGAAGGTCACGGAGCGCGTCGGCTCCCGAGCCGACGTCGCCTTCGACTGTCACTGGACCTTCTCCGGCGGCAGCGCGAAGCGACTCGCGAAGCGTCTCGAGGAGTACGATATCTGGTGGCTCGAGGACCCCGTCCCGCCGGAGAACCACGACGTCCAGCGGGAGGTCACGCAGTCGACGTCGACGCCGATCACGGTCGGCGAGAACGTCTACCGGAAACACGGTCAGCGCCGCCTGCTCGAGGAGCAGGCTGTCGACATTATCGCGCCGGACATGCCCAAGGTCGGCGGGATGCGCGAGACGCGGAAGATCGCCGATCTCGCGGACATGTACTACGTCCCGGTCGCGATGCACAACGTCTCCTCGCCGGTCGCGACGGTCGCCAGCGCACACGTCGGCGCGGCCATCCCGAACTCGCTCGCGGTGGAGTACCACTCCTACGAACTCGGTTGGTGGTCGGACCTCGTCGAGGAGGACGTCATCGAGGACGGCTACATCGAGATTCCGGAGGAACCCGGTCTGGGCGTCACGCTCGACATGGACGCCGTCGAGGCGCACATGATCGAGGGTGAGGAGTTGTTCGACGAAGCGTAAGCCGCGTCGAGCCAGCAACTCTCCGATTTACGTCGTTCGGCGAGGTGCGGATCGATGGAGCAGCATTTCAGCACGGCTGACAGTGTGAGCGACCGAGAACCGATCGCGTTCGAACTCGAGGTCGACGGCGACCGGTACACCACCGGCAGCACGGGCGCGTTCCTCGAGGACTACGAGGCGGCGTCCGTCACGATTCGCCCGCTGGAGGAGTGATCGATGCCGCGATTCAGATTATTCCGATTATGAGTGAATTTATGTGTTCCAGGGGCGAACGCTCATCCATGACGGATCGTCTCAGCAGCGGCGGGATCGCGACCGGGGATCGAACGGCGACTGCGGGAGGGTTGCACGGATGACCGAGAAACGGGTCGTCAGGGAACGGATCGTCGACGGCGGCGTCATCGCGGTCCTTCGTGGTATCGATGAGAACCAAATCGTCCCGGTCGCTCGCGCGATTAACGACGCCGGGGTCGACGCGCTCGAGATCACGGCGGACGGGACGCGCGCGGCCGAACAGATCGCGGCCGTCGACCGGGAACTCGCGGATACCGACGCGGTCGTCGGCGCGGGAACCGTCCTCGACGCGCCGACCGCACAGTCGGTGATCGACGCGGGCGCGTCGTTCGTCGTCTCGCCCCACACCGATGCGGACGTGATCAGAACCTGCAACCGACACGGCGTCCTCGTCGCACCCGGTGTGATGACTCCCACCGAGGCCGTGACGGCGATGGAAGCCGGCGCGGCTCTCCTCAAGATGTTCCCCGCGTCGACGGTCGGCCCGGGCCACATCGGTGCGCTCGCGGGGCCGCTCGGCGACGTCGACATCGTTCCGACGGGTGGCGTCTCGCGCGACAACGTCGCGGACTTCTTCGACGCCGGCGCCGTGGCCGTCGGTGCCGGCGGCGCGATCGTGGACGACGCGGCCATCGCCGACGGCGACATGGATCGGGTTCGAGCGACGGCGGCGTCGTTCGTCGACGCGGTCCAGGCGGCGCGCGACGAGTAATCGAACGGTGGCGCTCTCGGCGTGTCGCGTCCCGTGGGCGATCGCAGTACGACCGTCTGAGTGTGCTGGTTACTGTTTTATGCCACTCGTCGGGGTCGCTATGGGCGTGACTCCAGATCAGCGCACGCGTAGACGAGTCCTGCGCACGGTCGGGACCACTGTAGCGATCGGCAGCCTCGGGGTCGGCTCGAGTGCTGCACAGAACGGGCAGGACGGGCAGGAAGGCCAGAACGGGGACGGTGTCGACAGTCCGTATACGGCGACGTATCGCAACACCATCGACTCAGTCGTACTGGTCACCGTCTCCGGTCCTCGCGGCAGTGGCGGACTGGGATCGGGGTTCGTCATCGACGATCAGCACGTCGTAACTAACAACCACGTCATCCAGAGCGCGGCCGAGGGCGGAGTCGAACTGCAGTTCAGTACTGAGGAGTGGCGGACCGCGTCGATCGTCGGCACCGATCCCTACAGCGATCTCGCCGTCCTTCGCGTCGAGGAGATGCCGGACGTTGCGACCGGGTTGTCGATCGTCGATCGAGAGCCCGCTATCGGCCGGGAAGTACTCGTTCTCGGCAATCCGCTCGGGCTGGATGCCTCGATCTCACAGGGAATCGTCAGCGGCGTCGATCGAGTGCTACCCAGTCCGGCCGGCTTCTCGATTCCGGCCGCGATCCAGACAGACGCATCGGTCAATCCCGGCAACAGCGGCGGCCCGCTGGTGAGCCTCGAGGGGGAGGTGTTCGGCGTCGTCTTCGCCGGAGCCGACCAGACGATCGGCTTCGCGATCTCCCCGCGCCTCGCGAATCGGGTCATCCCCGCGCTCATCGAGGACGGCACGTACGAACACCCGTTCATGGGCGTCGCCGTTCAGCCTGTGGGACCGGACATCGCCGAGGCGGTCGGACTCGAGGAGGCCACGGGCGTCCTCGTCACGGAAGTCGTCCCGAACGCGCCCGCCGACGGCGTTCTCCAGCCGGCGGTTCCCACCCAGCCCGGTAGCGGCGACGTGATCGTCGCCATCGACGGCGAGGAAATCCAGAATCAGTCGCAGCTGCTCTCCTATCTCGCGCTCGAGACGTCGCCCGGCGACACGGTCGAACTCACGGTCATCCGGAACGGTGAACGGGGATCGGTCGAAGTGACGCTGGAAGCGCGGCCGGAACTCCAGCTACCACAGACACCGATTCCGGGAAGACCGGGCGAACGACCCCCGATAGGTCCGTAACCGATACCGGCCACTAACAGTTCGCTTCGGGACGAATCGGTTCGGCCGGCTCCATCAATATGCGGAAAGCCAGTTTGCTCGTCGTTCTGCCGAGCGTCGTTAGCGTTCGTCGGACGCTTCTTCTCGCCCCTCGAGGTCCTCGAGATCGTCCGCCTCCTCGCGGGGTGCGTTCTGGGTCCCGAGGTCGTCGCCCTCATCGACCTCCTCGGGGTCGCGGTCGATCCGATCGAGTTCGTCGGTGATCTCTGCTTCCCGTTCCGCCTCGTACTCGTTCGCTCTGTCGGTGTCGTCTTCTGCCATGTTTCCTGATCGGTATTCGAACGGTTTGGGCGTGGGGCCGTCGACTGCAACGCCGCCGCTGGACCCGATCGAATGCTATTTCGACACCGGAACGGGCACGATCCGTCGGCGGACACGAAAGACAGATAAAAGACCCCGCGCTGTGAACAGACAGACATGGACGTTCCGTACGACCTCACCTCGTACGTTCGGGTGTTGAAAATGGCGACGACACCCACTACCGAGGAGTTCCTCCAGGTGTCGAAGATTGCCGGTGCAGGAGTCCTGCTGATCGGGCTTGTCGGATTCCTCATCGGCACGATCATGGTGTTCCTGACCAGCGGTGGTGGCCTCTAATGGGCATCTTCGCTGTCAAAACGACGGCGAGCCAGGAGCGAACCGTCGCTGACATGATCATCAACCGCGAAGAGCCGGATATTCACGCCGCGCTCGCCCCCGACTCGCTGACCTCCTACGTGATGGTCGAGGCCGAAGGCGACGCGGTCCTCAACCGGGTCCTCGAGGATATCCCGCACGCGCGGAGCATCGTTCCCGGCGAGTCCGACATCTCTGAGGTCGAACACTTCCTCTCTCCGAAGCCGGATGTCGAGGGAATCGCCGAGGGCGACATCGTCGAACTCATCGCTGGCCCGTTCAAGGGCGAGAAGGCCCAGGTCCAGCGCATCGACGAGGGGAAGGATCAGGTGACGGTCGAACTGTACGAGGCGACGGTTCCGATTCCGGTGACGGTTCGTGGCGACCAGATTCGCGTGCTGGACAGTGACGAGCGCTAACGCGCTCGTCAGGCAGTCAGCGCGGCGGGGCCGCGCTGAATATAGCGACGAACGATAGTTCGTCGGACCATGCGAGCGGTGCGCGGTTCGGAGCCCCGAAGGGGCGAGAACCGCGGTGTGAACGGGGAACGAAGTGACCCATGAACGCCCACGAAGTGGCCGCGAGCAGACCGTGACGAGCGCTAACCCGCGTGTCAACTAGTTGCTGCCACTACTATTCCGAACGGACGGTATCGCGCGACCCACGGCGTTCCGATCGATTGCGGTCGCTGATTATCCGAGCACACTACGCCGGCCAGCGACGCGAACATCGACGTGATCCCTCGCTGTCAGGGCTACCGCCTCTACCTCTCCGAGAAGAGTGCGATCAGTTCGTATGAGAGCGGAACGCGATGCCGCTAGGCGTCAGCGGTCCGCTGGGCCCGATATAGCCGGTTTTCAACGGGTATCGTCGCCGTTCGTTACCGCTTCAACTCCGTGGCGATCGTTTGCATATCCGCGACGGACTCGATCTCCTCGAGCAACTCCTCGCGCTCCCGGACCGCTTCGGAGCTGGCCCCGTAGGCGCGGACGTATTCGGCGCGGCTGTGTTCGGTGAAGGCGTGGCGAATCGCGAGATAGCCGTCCGGAATAATGGTCCCGCAGACTTTACACTCGCGGCGCTGGTGGTCCGTCGCCTGATGGACGACGGCAGACTCGACGTCTTCGAACACCGAACCGCAGCCGTCGATCCCGCATTTCCAGGCCATTCGATACGGTCACTCGGACGGCCGCCCTAATCATCCTTTCGCAGCGGAGGTCATCGGCCAGAAACATGTGCCCGACAGACCTTCGGCCGTCGAGTTCCTCCACTCGAGGTATGCCGGCGACTAACAGGTCGGAGCTGTCGGCGTTCGATGCCGATCGCGTCCGTCAGGTCGTTCAGGAGACGGTCTCCGGACCGTTGTACGCGTTCTGTGAGTACGACACGGAGTCGTTTCGGCCGCTCTACCTCAGCGACGAGACCGTCTCGATGTACGAGAGTCGAGACGCGATGCTCGAGCACTTCGAGACGATCCACACGAACGTCCACATGGACTTCATGCAGAGCAAGCTCTTCCGAAACACGTTGTTTCCGGACGCCGAGCGCGTGGAGTACATCACGACGTCGATGGACTTCCTGAAGATCCTCCGCGTCTACGTCGGCGACGATGGTCTCTTCATCTCGGTCGATCCGGCGGAACCGGTCGTCCCGATCGTCGACGCGATCAAGGCCACTGTCGAGTGGCCGGAAAATCAGAATTCATAACTCGGCGCTGACGAAAGTGAGCGGCGTGACCGACGGATGACGTTCCGAGTCGACTGCCACGTGAAGGTGCTTAACGACCGCGTGGTCGAACGGGCGAAGCGAGCCGGCCTCGACGCGATCGTCTACGCGCCTCACTTCACCCGCCTCCCGGAGATCCGCGAGCACGCGGCGGAGTACGCCGACGACGAGCTGCTGGTGATCCCCGCCCGCGAGGTGTTTACCGGGTCGTGGCGACAGCGCCGACACGTCCTCGCCATCGGTCTCGAGGATCCCGTTCCGGATTATATCCCGCTCGAGACGGCGATGGCCGAGTTCGATCGACAGGACGCGGCGGTGCTCGTCCCGCATCCGACCTTCGCAAACGTGAGCTTCGAAGAAGCCGATCTGAAAGCGCATGCGGAGACGATCGACGCGATCGAGATCTTCAACCCGAAGCACTTTCGATTGCACAATCGCCGCGCGCGCACTCTCGCCGAGTCGCTCTCGATCCCGCCGTTTACCTCCTCGTACGCCCACCTCCCGCGAACGGTTGGCACCGCCTACACCGCCTTCGAAGCAGCCATCGAGCGCGAGGCGGATCTGGTTACTGCGCTCAGGGACGGGATCGCACGCCGGGTCGTCTACGACAACGGCCTCGATCGGTTGACGACGACGGCGTCGGAACTCGCACACCTCGTCTACGAAAACACCTGGAAGAAGGTCGATCGACTCTTCCTGTCGGGAACCGAACCGACCCATCCCACCCATATCGCGTACGACGGTCGATTCGACGACGTGTCCGTCTATTAGGGACACTCCGGCTGAACGCTGCCCCACCTACCGAGACGATAGCTATACGTGCCAACGCATACCACTACGAGTATCAATGCGCTCGAACCGTCTGTCCTCGAACCCGTTTGATCGAAGAGCAGCCGCCGTCTCCGGAGTCGATCGTCGATGAGGGATTTTTCGAACCACGCGTCCGATCGACCCGCGGGCCACGATGTCGAAATCACCGGGATCGAAGCGGCGGTCGTCGAGGGAAACTTCGAATGGAATCTCGTGAGAGTCCACACGGATGCGGGCGTAACGGGAATCGGGGAGGCCTACCGTGGCGGTGGCGTTCCCGAACTGGTCGAGTACGCGAACCGATTTCTTGTCGGCGAGAATCCGCTCGATGTCGAGCGGCTGTTCCGGCGCCTCGTTCAGGAGATGTCGGGCCACGGCGGCACGACGGGGAAGGTCGTCACCGCCGCCTCCGGGATCGAAATCGCGCTGTGGGACGCCGCCGGCAAAATTCTGGACCTGCCGGTCTACCAACTGCTCGGATCGCGCTACCGCGACCGGGTCCGGATCTATTGCGACTGTCACGCCGGCGAGGCGTACGCAGTCGACGACGGCGGAGCCACGGAGTACGCCGACGTGGACGCGTATATGCCCGAGGCGTACGCCGCCGAGGCCGAGCGCGTCGTCGACATGGGATTCGACGCGATCAAGTTCGACCTCGACACGCCGCGGGATACCGATCCGGATCCGTACAACGGTCGCCTGACCAACGCCGCCTTAAACCACAAGGTCGCGGTCGTCGAGGCCGTCCGGAATGCCGTCGGCGACGAGATCGATCTCGCCTTCGACTGCCACTGGGACTACACGGTCGAGAGCGCAAGCCGCCTGGCGCGCAAACTCGAGCCGTACGATCTGATGTGGCTCGAGGACGTCGTCCCGCCGGAGGAGACGGCCGCCCAGCGCGAGGTCGCCCGGCGGACGGCGACGCCGCTCGCGACCGGCGAGAATCGGTTCCGCATTCACGAACTGAGCGACCTGATCGACGACTACGCGGTCGACGTGATCACGCCCGATCCGACGACCTGCGGCGGGCTCGCCGAGTCCAAGCGGATCGCCGAACGCGCCGAGGAACGCTATATTCCGTTCTCACCGCACAACGTCTGTAGCCCCGTTGGGACGATGGCCTGCGTCCATCTCTGTGCGGCCGTCCCCAACGCCGACGTGCTCGAGTATCACGCGCTCGCGGTCGACTGGTGGGACGACCTGCTCGTGCGCGACGAGCCGCTCATCGCGGACGGTTTCATCGACGTGCCGACCGAGCCGGGCCTGGGCATCGAACTGGACGAAGCGGTCGTCGAGGAACACGTACTGCCCGGGACCGACGGTTTCGACTGAGACACACGCAGCCTCGGTTTCTGTCAGTAGTTGGTACTACGATTTCTTCAGTCAAAGTGTGATGTGAAACTCGTGTTCAGTACAGCCCAAGGAGTTACCGCTGCGGTCGGATCGCAATCGTAGCACCCGCGAACGAGCGAAGCGAGTGAGCGGCCTTTTTAGCGTAGATTTTTGCGCCCAACGAGGGACGCTTCGCGTCCCTCGAGCCGTGCGAGCGGGCCTTCGGCCCGCGAGCAGAGAGCGGTGAGCGAGCGCTGCGAGCGAACCCGAGGCGGAAAACGGTACTTCTGCATCTGTACTTACCGATCTGCTCGACTCAGTTTCGACCCGTGCCGAGTAGAGAACGTATACTACTCTTCTTCGGCTGATTCGCGGACTCGAGACAGCGTCTCCGCGACCCGGTCCCAGTGGCTCCCGCGCCAGAAGTGCTGACCGCAGTCCCGACAGATCCACGTCGCGAACTCGGTCGGATCGGGCGCGTACGCCGGCGTCGACGCCGTCGAACCGACGGGCTCGAGCGGGCCGTTACACCGCCCGCAGAACCGGGGCTCGTCCGCGAGCGTCAGCTCGATTCCGGCAGCGTCGAGTGCCGCGAGCTGGGCCTCAACGTCGCGGGACTCGAGCAGGATCGACTCGTCGGCCCGCCCCGCCAGTTCGACGTCTCGAGTGACGACCGTCCGCTTTTCGTCCCGAGCGGCGGCGAGGAGGGCGTCGTCGGCCTCGAGTCCGCGGTCGCCGGCGTACGCGGTGTCGTGATTGCACATTCGTAGATAGGGGATAATTCCGCCACACATGACGTCGACGAGCAAGCGCATGAGAGGAAGTCGGTGCCGTTCGTCAGTGGAGGAACTCGCGGAGGGCCGCGAGCTCCCACGTGTTAATCACGTCGGCCGGTTCGGCCCAGCCGCGGCGCGCGGTGTGGACGCCCCAGCGCATGTACTCGAGTGTAGACGGTCGATGGGAGTCCGTGTTGATCGCGATGGCTGCCCCCTCCTCGAGAGCGGCCTGGACGGCGCTGCCCCAGAGATCCAGCCGACGAGGATTGCTGTTGACCTCGAGGGCGGTATCGTGTTCGGCAGCGGCCCGTCCGAGCGCGGTCGCGTCGAACTCGAGGCCGGAGCGCTCGTTGATCAGCCGACCGCTGGGGTGGCCGAGCACGTCGATCGCCGGATTCTCGAGGGCGTGAACGAGCCGCTTCGTGGCGGTCTCGGCGTCTTGTCCGAGTGCACTGTGCGGCGAGGCGACGATCACGTCCAGGGCCTCGATCACCGCCTCGGAGAGGTCGATCTCGCCGTCGGCGTCGACGTTCGCTTCGATTCCCGCGAAGACCTCGATATCGGCCTCGTCGCCGACCGCGCGGATCTCCTCGACCTGCTCGAGGATCTCGGTATCGGAGAGTCCCATGCCGCCGACGATTCCGGGGCCCTCTGCGTGGTCGGCGATTCCGAAGTAGTCGTACCCTCGCTCGGCGGCGGCCTCGATCATCGCTGAGATGGGCGTGGCACCGTCGGACCACTCGGTGTGGGTGTGCAGGTCGCCGCGGATGTCGTCGCGCGTGATGAGTTCCGGTAGCTCCCCGTTTTCCGCGGCGGCGATTTCGCCCCGATCCGTCCTGAGCTCCGGCGGAATCCACGGCAGTCCGAGCGCTTCGTACATTCCCGCTTCGGTTTCGCCGGCGACGCGGTCGCCGACTCGCTGCCCGTCTTCCGCGTCCGGGACCTCGCTCACGTCGAAGGCACCGTACTCGTTTAACTTCATCTCGCGGTCGATCGCGTAGTTGCGCAGGCTGACGTTGTGGTCCTTGCTCCCGGTGAAGTACTGGAGCGCGGAGCCGAACTCCGCGGGAACGACGACGCGTAAATCCACGCGGATTTCCCCGACGCGGATGCTCGCCTTCTCCGGGCCGGATTCGATCTCGTCGTCGGCCGACTCCCACTCCACGAAGCGTTCGATCACGGCCTCGTTCGCCTCGGTCGCCGCGAGAACGTCCACGTCGCCGATCGTCTCGCGCCACCGGCGGATCGAGCCCGCCACTTCGCAGCGCTCGACCGCGGCGATCGACTCGAGGAAGGCGAGCACGTCGTCGGCGAGCGGTCGCGCCTCGCCGAGGAGCTGGCGCTGACCGATGGTCCGGGCGAACTCCACGTTCTCGAGGATATTTTGCTCCGTTTTCGGCCCGAATCCCTTCACGGACTGTATCTCCTCGGCTTCTGCCGCCTCCTCGAGGTCGTCCAGCGTTTGAATCCCGAGTTCGCGATAGAGCGTTCCCGCGGTCTTGGGGCCGACCCCCTCGATACGGGTGATGTCGGCGATATCGATCGGGAGTTCCTCCCGGAGCGCCTCGAGTTCGTCGATCTCACCGGTTTCGACGTACTCGATGATCTTCGAGGAGATGGCGTCGCCGACGCCCTCGATGTTCTCGACAGCCTCGTGATCGCCGGACTCGACTCGATCGGCGATCGGCGACGGATGGGCGCGAATGTTCTCGGCCGCCCGGCGGTAGGCGCGGGGTTTGTACTCGACGTCGTCGGCCTCGAGCAGGTCCGCGAACTCCTCGAAGCGAGCGGCGAGTTCCGCGTTGGTCGTCATCGGCCCCTCCGCGCGCTGGCGTCGTCCTCCTGTCCCAGCGCCTTCTTCAGGAACGACATCCAGCGTTTGCGATCCTGCGCTTGCTGAACTTTCTGCTCGCGCTCGAGATCCGTCGGCCCCAGGCTCTCGAGGGCGTTCAGTGCCCGGTCGATCCCGATGATGCTGCCGGCGAGTTCCTCGCCCTCGCCCCACGTGATATCGCCCTCCTCGATCCGCTCGAGTCGCTCGAGCCGCTCGCGTCGCAGGTTCTTCTTGGCCTGCTCGACGCGATCGCGTTCGCCGGACGGGACCGTCTCGCGGCGCTTGATCTCGAAGACGAACGTCCGGAGGTCGATCTCCTCCCCCTGTATCTCGATCGTCTCCGGAATGTCCGCGCCGACGGTCGCGCCCTCGCGCTCGACGCGCTCGAGCAGTTGCTTGCGCTCGTACTCTTGCACAGTCGGATATGGGGGCGGGGAGCCAAAAATGTACAGTCCACGCTGTCCGTTTTTACGGAACCAGCCCGTTTCGTGAACTTCAATCGGCCGGTAGGGAGGGAGAAACGAACCGTACACGGTGCCTACTGATCGGGTCGACCGCGCCGAAATAATCCGGCGAAAACCCCAAATCCCTTAGCGACTCCGCACATACCCCCGGTTAATGGCCAAGTGCGACGTGTGTGGGAAAGACGAAAACATGCCGTACAACTGTCGGCACTGCGGTGGCACGTACTGTGGCGACCATCGGCTCCCCGAGAATCACAACTGCACGGGACTCGAGAACTGGAACGACCCGAAGGGCGTCTTCGACAGCGGCTTCGACGACAACGTCAATTCGGGCGGGAGTTCATCTCGTGCCTCGAGTCTCGCGGACAAGATTCCGATTAATACGGGCACTGGTGGGCCGCTGGCGTACTTCCGCGGGAACGCGACCTACACGTTCCTCGCGCTGATGTGGATCACATTCCTCGCACAACTGGTCGTTGGATCGTTCGGCGGCCGAGTTCTCTACGAGTCACTGTTCATGCTGACGTCGTGGAACGTCGAGTACGTCTGGACGTGGTTCACCTCGATCTTCGCCCACAGCACGGGCAACTTCATGCACATCGTCGGGAACAGCATCGTGATTTTCTTCTTCGGACCCCTCGTCGAGCGGTACGTCGGCTCGAGGAAGTTCGCGATCCTGTTCCTCGTCAGCGGCGCGCTCGCCGGGCTGGGTCAGGTCGCGATTTCGATCGCGCAGGGGGCCCCAACTGCCGTCCTCGGAGCCAGCGGGGCCGCACTCGCCATCATGGGCGTCCTGACGGTTCTCAACCCCGGCCTCAAGGTGTACCTCTACTTCATCCTCCCCGTCCCGATCTGGCTGCTCACCGCCGGCTACGCCGTGCTTAGCATCACTTTCCTCTCCGGTGTCGTCGGCGGTGGCGGTGGTATCGCCCACGGGGCTCATCTCATCGGCCTCGTGATCGGCCTCGCCTACGGCCAGTATCTCAAGCAAAACCGGAACGTCAGCGCACCGAACAGTCTCGAGTTCGGCGGTGGCGGCCCCGGTGGACCCGGCGGGCCGGGCGGTCCCGGCGGCCCCGGACGCGGCCGGTTCTGATCACATCGCCGACGGTCTCTCGCAACCCCCGCAACTGATTTTCGTCCGCCGTCTATCACCGCGACACCGATGAGCAATCCCCGCCCCGATCTCGCACCCGGCTCCGGTCTCTCGCGCGAGGAGATGGAGGCCCTCCAGCGCGAAATCGCGTCCGTCGCCGTTTTCGACGACGAGTTCGCGTTCGATCCCGCCGCGGTCTCGAATCCGCTCGCGACGACCGCGAGCGCCGGCGACCCGCCGGTCGTCGTCGGCGTCGATCAGTCGTTCCTTACGAACGAGGACGGCGACCAGGACCGCGCCCTGAGCGCCGTCGTCGCGATGCGCGGGGGCGAGGTCGTCGAGCGCGTCCACGCGGTGACGCCTCTCGAGATCCCCTACATCCCCGGCCTCCTCTCCTTTCGCGAGGGCGGGCCGATTCTCGCGGCGCTCGAAGAGCTATCAGTCGACCCCGATCTCTTGCTGTTCGACGGCAGCGGCCGGATTCACTTCCGACAGGCCGGGATCGCGACGCACATGGGCGTCGTCCGGGACGTGCCGAGCATCGGGGTCGCGAAGAGCCTGCTCTGTGGCACGCCGCGAGCGGACACCGACGACCTTCCCGAGGGATCGACGGTCGCCATCGAATCGAACTCGAGAGTCGACGCGCCCGACGGAACGCTGATCGGCTACGCCGTCCAAACGCGCCAGTACGACTCCCCGAACCAGTACATCAATCCGCTGTACGTCAGCTCCGGCCACCGCGTCGGCCCCGAAACGGCGGCCGAAATCGTCCTCGAGCTCGCCTCGTCGTACAAACTCCCCGAGCCGGTCCGACTCGCGGACAAGTACGCGGACGAAGCGAAGAAATCGCTCCTCGAGTAGACCTCGTCACCGTCCACCGGCTACAGACGGCCGTTCAACCGCCAGCGGGAGGTGGGACTTTCGTGCTGTTTGATATCTCGGAACGATCGGTCGAGTCGATCGAAACTCGTCCGAACCTGAAAATTACGATGAGCGCGACAAACCGTCGATACTTAGGTATCGTCTCTCGAACCGGTCACGTATGGCTACCGCTGAGGACGTCGAAGGGACAGACGACGACGAGCCGGCCGGGACCGTCGTCGAGGACGACCGCGGTCGCGAGACCGCGACGACCGACGAGGACCGCTATACACGCAAGAAATCGGTCCTCATCACCGGCTGCTCCTCGGGGATCGGCCGGGCGACCGCTCGAGCCTTCCTCGCCGAGGACTGGCAGGTCTTCGCGACGGCGCGCAACGTCGACGACATCGACGACCTCGAGGAGGCGGGCTGCGAGACGCTCGCGCTCGACGTCACCGACCCCGAGCAAGTCGCATCCGTCGTCGAGGAAACCGTCGACATCGCGGGATCGATCGACTGCGTCGTCAACAACGCCGGCTACGCCCAGATGGGGCCCCTCGAGGACGTCGCCACGGTCGACCTCCACCGGCAGTTCGACGTCAACGTCTACGGCCCTCATCGACTCACTCGCGCCGCCCTGCCGCACATGCGCGCCCAGGGAGAGGGGTGTATCGTCAACGTTTCGAGCGTCATCGGCCGGATCTCGATGCCCGGCGCGGGTGCCTACGCCGGCTCGAAACACGCGCTCGAGGCGATGAGCGACGCCCTGCGCGGGGAAGTCGACGAGTTCGGGATCGACGTCGTCGTGATCGAACCCGGGCCGGTCGAGACGAACTTCTCCGACCGGGTCGACGACGAACTCCCGGAAGACGAGCGGACGCCGGCCTACGAGTCGCTGTACGAACTGTACGACGACGCGCAGCTAATCGGCGGCGGGAGCGGCGGCCCCTTCGCCTCCGATCCCGAGGACGTGGCGGAAGCGATCCTCGAGTCGGCGACCAGCCCTGACCCGCCGGCGCGGTACCCGGTCGGCCCGCTGGCGCAGTACGGACTCTACGCTCGCTATCTGCCGGATCGGCTGCGCGATGCGGTGTACGGTCTCCTGCGAAAACTCGCGTAGGCTCGGTGCTCGCATCGAGCGAAATCGATCCTCGAGGTGCCCGATTTTCGAGACAGAGCCTATCGCTTCTCGTTATCGTCGTAGCGCTCTGCGGCCGACTCGAATCCCAGTTCCGATTGCTCGCGACCCCGGCGCTCCTCGAGCGCCGCGATCGCCTCGGGATCGAGCGCGGCGTCGTCCGTGATCCGCGCCCAGGAGTTGTGAACTTTGGCGTGACACCACCGACAGAGGTAGATCGTGATCTCGTGGGAGAGGGTCTCGCCGTCGCGAGCGTACGAGAGGTGGTGTTCCTCGAGCAGCGGCCGCTCGTCGTCGTGTGCGATTCGTTTTTCCTCGAGCCCGCAGCGGACGCACTCGCGGTCGCGGTTGCGCGACCGGAAGTGGGGGCAGTCGGCCCACGACCAGTCCGATTCGGGGTTCACGACGGGACACTCGTAGTCCTCGTCCGCGCGCTCGCGAGCGAACTCGGGGTCGTGCTCGTAGTGGTCGAAGGCGTACCGGCACTGTCCCTCGCCGGTGAGGTGGTCGCAGACGCCCGCGAACTCGTAGGGGTCGTCGACGCCGACCGAGGTTCCCTGCGGGGTTTTCTCCATGTGCGCGTACGGCGGGTTACGCGCGAGCCGATTTGAATGCTCTGGCGCGCGTGCTCGAGTCGACGGGCCGGGTGGCCGGTATCGACTCGAAAAGCGACGCGGCGAGAACACTTTTTGCGTCCGGCTTCGCACTCGAGGGCGTGCGACTCGTCCACGATCCGGTTACCGATAGTCCGTCCGACGACGGGACCGACCGCGAGATCCTGGCGACGACGGTCGATCTCGCGGATTCGATCGTCAGCCAGACCCGCGGGCTCATGTTTCGCCGATCGATTCCGGACGACTACGCGCTGGCCTTTCAGTTCGGTTCGACCAAAACCCGCGACCTCCACATGCTGTTCGTCCTCTTCCCGATCGACGCCGTCTGGATCGTCGACGGCGTCGTCCAACGCGTCGAGACCCTGCGGCCGTGGCGGGGCTTCGCTCGCGAAGAGGCCAATCTGATCGTCGAACTCCCAGCCGGCGCTGCGGCCGACGTCGAGCCCGGCGATCGGCTGGTTCTCGAGGCCGAGTAGAACCGAGAGCGACCGATCGAGCCGCGACCGGCGGATTTAAGTCGGCATGATACGATAGCACACAGTACAATGGCACGAGATTCCGTCTCAACGCCGCATTCCGAGGATAGAGGAAGTCGGGGCGACCCGGCTGGATGCGAAATTCTCCGACGAACGTAACCGCAGTACTCGCAACTCACCACTCTTGCCTGTAACTCACTCCCCCGAACAGACGGTAGAATCGGACCGTACAGTGCGCCTTCTCGACACGACGCTTCGCGACGGCGAGCAAGCCCCGGGCGTCTCGCTCTCGCCCGACGAGAAAGTCGAGATCGCTCGCTCTCTCGAGCGCGCCGGCGTCTCCGTGATCGAAGCCGGCAGCGCCTGTACCGGTGCGGGTGAGCGACAGGCGATTTCGCGGGTAACCGACCTCGATCTGGACGCCCGCGTCACCAGCTTCTGTCGCGGGATCACGAACGACATCGACCTCGCGCTCGAGTGCGACGTCGACGGCGTCCACATCGTCGTTCCCGCCAGCGACCGCCACGTCGAGGGCAAGGTCGGTACTTCTCGCGCGGACAACCTCGAGAAGACCGCCGAACTTGTCGCCTACGCGAAAGACCACGGCCTCTGGGTCGAGGTCATCGGCGAGGACGGCTCCCGAGCCGATCTCGACTACCTCGAGGAACTGGCGGAAACGTCCCTCGAGGCGGGCGCGGATCGCTTTTGCTTCGCGGATACCGTCGGTCACACCGGGCCGGAACACACCCACGAGGCCGTCTCTCGGCTCGCCGAACTCGGGCCCGTCAGCGCTCACACGCACGACGACCTCGGCCTAGGCGTGACCAACGCGCTCGCGGCCGTCTCGGCGGGGGCCGACCTCGTCCACTGTACAGTCGACGGGCTCGGCGAACGCGCCGGCAACGTCGCCCTCGAGGAGGTCGCGATCGCGCTCGATCACGTCTACGACGTCGAGACGCTCGACCTCGAGGAGCTGTACGACCTCGCACAGATCGTCTCTCGGGCGACGGGCGTTCAGCTCCCGCCGAACAAGGCCGTCATCGGCGAGAACGCCTTTACCCACGAGAGTGGGATCCACACCGACGGCACGCTCAAAGACGACAAGATGTACGAGCCCTACGCGCCCGAAACCGTCGGCCGCGAGCGTCGGCTCGCACTCGGCAAGCATACCGGTCGCGCAGGTGTCGCGGCGACGCTCGAGGAACACGGCGTCGAGGCCGACGACGACGAGGTCGCGGAAATCGCGACCCGCGTCACAGAACTCGGCGATCGCGGTCGCCGAGTGACGGACGCCGACCTGCTGGCCATCGCCGAGGATGTCACCGGCGAGGATCGCGAGCGCGTCGTCGACCTGCTCGATCTCACCGCCACCAGCGGCGGAGCGGTCCCGACCGCCAGCATCCGACTCGACGTCGACGGCGAGGAACGCGTCGCCAGCGGCACCGGGTCCGGCCCCGTCGACGCCGCCGTCTCCGCCGTCCGCGAGGCGCTGGGCTCGATGGCCGACGCCGAACTCGAGTCCTATCACGTCGACGCGGTCACGGGCGGCACCGACGCCGTCGTTACCGTCGAGGTGACGATGGCGCGCAACGATCGCTCGGTGACGGTCGCCCGAAGCGAAGCCGACATCACCCGCGCGAGCGTAGAAGCGATGGTCGACGCGCTGGATCGACTGCTCGCGGCCGATCAACAGCCGCTCGCGCCGGCCGACGACTGAGACGATCTGCCGTCCCGACGCACAGGAGCGACCGCATGACGGATCGCAGTAGCTCCGGAACTGATTGACGACAGTCGTACGAGCCAGAGACGCGACCGATTTTCGGGGCGCTGAATAACGGTGTGACTGTCGTCATCTCGATCCCACCGCCGACGATTACCTAACCGCAGGCGCTAAGGCCCCTTCCTCAACGAGCGACCGGAGGGAGCGAGTAGGGAGGGGATACAGCGCCGTCATCATCTTTCATCAATACGATACTGCTGGCCCGCAGGCCCACGCTATCGGTAGCGTTATGCGTATCTACCTCGTATATACGCTCAATGGATCGGTACGAGGTCGAAGGACACGAAGTTCTCGAAGCACAAGCCAAACGATCCGGCAACGGAGCGCATGTTTACGTGCCGAAAACGTGGGCCGGCGCGACCGTCAAAGTCGTCCGCGTCACCGATCCATCCGACGAGTAGACCATGCGCTACAACTACCGGTACAGGCTCAAACCGACCGACGAACTCCACGAGCGGTTAGCGTGGACCGTCGATACCTGCCGGCAGGTCTATAACCACTTCCTTCACCGACTCAACAGAGTGGACGGAACCTCCGCCTACTCCGAGCAGAAGCTCCTCCCGGACCTCAAATGCGAGTGGACAGACCTGCAGGACGTTCACTCGAAGGTGCTTCAGAAAGTCGTACAACGTCTGTACGACAACCTTTCGACACTGAAGGGGCGGAAGGACAACGGCTACCGCGTCGGAGAGCTTCGGTGGAAAGCCCCGCAGGAATACCGTTCGATCAAGTACAGTCAAACCGGCTTCAAGCTCAACAACACGAGCGGTCGGCCTGTACTCTCTCTCTTTCCAAGATCGGCGACGTTCCGATGGTCTATCACCGCGAGGTCCCGGACGACGCCACGATCAAGGAGGTCGTCGTCAAGCAGGAACCGACCGGCGAGTGGTTCGCCGTCCTCGGAATCGAAACCGAGAACGACGCGCCACCGAAGCCCGAGAATCCCGAGAAATGCATCGGAATCGACGTGGGTATCCTGAAGTACGCTCACGACAGCAACGGGACCGCCGTCGAAGGCCCCGACCTAACCGACGAACGCGAGCGGTTAGAACGCGAACAACGCAAGCTCTCGCGGAAGGAACACGGCTCGGCGAACTACCGCACGCAACAGCGCATCGTCGCCCGACGCCACGCCGACCTGAAGCGGAAGCGTCGGGACTTCCTGCACAAGCTCTCGAACTACTACGCTCGGGAATACGACCTCGTAGCGGTCGAAGACCTCGACGCGAAGGGGTTGATGGAACTCCCCTCGAACAGCCGCAACCGCGCCGGAGCGGCGTGGGGAACGTTCCTTCGGATGCTCGAATACAAGTGCGACCGCGAAGGGACGCACTTCGTGGCCGTCGAACCGGCTGGAACGACCAAAGAGTGTTCCAACTGTGGCGTTGCGACCGACAAACCGCTGTGGGTACGCGAACACTCGTGCCCTTCATGCGGATTCGAGGCGGACCGCGACCTCAACGCCGCCTACAACATCCTTTCTCGCGGACTCACCGAAGTAGGGGTGGTTCACCCCGATTCAATGCCTGCGGAGACTGCGCTCCCTACGGGAATCGATTCGGTTCCTGCAAAGCGCGTCTTAGAAACAGGAAGCCCCGTCCTCAGCGAGGCCGTCAGGCCGAACAGGGCGGGGTAGTTCACTCCTGGCGGAAGGGATCGCTAACGAGATCCCACGGATCGAGCAGATAGACGCTCGCCAGGAAGAGGGCGACGATGATGACGAACAGCCGTGCGATCTCGCCCACCGACGACGGGACCCCGAGGTCGAGGGTCGTCGCCATTACCGCTGCGACCCCGACCCAGAGACACCCGACGATCAGCCGCTTCCGACGGTCCATAATCGATACTTCGACTCGAGTCGCTTGAATACATGTGGTTTCGGACAGGTCTCGACGGGAAGGCCACTTCCGATCTGGCGTAGGCGGATCACGATTAGGATCGATTATAGTCAGTAGTTTCCCGGGGACGGCGTCGTGATTGATCGCCCGCGATATGCGTGGGCCTACTGATCGTCTCCGGGACGATTGCAGGAAGAAAACTGATCCGCGGCCGCTTGCAGTTGTGAAATTATCAGTAGATTGGGTATAACAAATTCGGGAATTCGTGACTGTGAATTCGTGATGGAAACCGACCATCAGCATGACGGATCGACTGGCACTACTGGAGACACGACACGTCGTTCGTACATCCGATCGCTCGCCGCGATAGGGCTCGGCAGTGTCGTTACCGGCACGGCCGCATCAGGATCGCAGGGCACCGGCGTCGCTGCAGCACAAACTGATGCGTCCGCACGCGGGATAACTGTGACCGACTCGGGAACGACGATCGCCGATACCGTGTCGCAGTTGAATTTCGACGGCTCGCTCTCGGCGACCCAATCCGCTCCGAACACCGTTAGCGTTCGTGGGGATACGAACCCGAACATCGTCGACGTTCGCGACGATCTCGGGGTGGAACCCGAGGGAGATGACCTCTGGGCCGCGATCGAGGACCACTACACCTCGTTCAAACCGACGGAGCGAAACCACCGATACGAGATACCCGCCGGGACGTGGCACGTCGAGACCGACAACATCCACTTCGACGCCCACGAGTACCTGGGCATCGTCGGCGATCCGTTCGCAGTCTTGAGAGTGACCGATCAGGACGTCGACCGCCTGATGACCGTCGGATCGCTGGACGCGTCGCTCCCGCACGCCCAGCGGACCGTCATGCGAGACCTACAGGTCGACATTCGGGGCGAGTACGACGCCGGTATCGCTCGCTGGTTCACCTACCGGTACGGGCACATGGAGAACGTCTCGATGCGGGGGACGCGTGACAGGCTCAATCTCGAGTACGGCGGCGACCGACACACGATCCTGGTCGACGGGGTTCGGTCCTCGACGACCAACGTCATCAGCGGCTGCCACCTCGGTAACGGTGATACGGCGTCCGACCGATCGACTCACGTCGGCCACGCGATCCCCTTCAGTTCGGACGTTTACAATCACGGTACGAACTTCTGGGAGGGTTGTCAGGTGTCGGGCTACATCGATAACGGAATCTACGTCTCGGGAGACGACGGCCGAAATATCATTACCGGTTGTCACGTCCGCAACTGTGCCGGTGCGGGCATCCGAATCGGCCCCAACGACTACGTACAGGACTGCCAGATCACGATGACCGAACACCCCGGCTTCCCGTGGTCCGGTCTCTGGATCGAGAGCGGCGGCGGTCAGCTGGTCTCCCAGTTGCTGGTGAACAACCAGATCAAGAAAGACACCGAAATCATTCGTCTGACCCAGGACGGACCCGCCAGACTAACCGACGTACACATCGGGGACGAGGGAACCGACGGCCGAGCGATCCGGATCAACGACAACGACCACGCACCGACCCTTTTCGAGGGCTGTACGATAACCGACCGCTCGAGTCCGACGATTTCCGATTACGCGGTCTACGTCCGATCGTCGAACGTCACGTTCAACGACTGCGAGTTCGACATCGGACCGCAGTCCTCGACTGATCGACACGGCGTCTTCGTCACGAACGGCGGTGAGGACATCAACCGACTCGAGCTCGATAGCTGTACGGTCGAAGCCGACGGCGCGAGCCTCCGATTCGCCGAGAGCGGTGCGGACCACACCGTCGAAAGCTCGTTCTTCGAGGGACTCGTGATGAGCGACCCCGAGACGACGCTCTCGTCGGTACTGTGGGTCGGCAATCGGCACTACGGTGAAACCAACTTCGCCGGGGAACGAGCGGAGTGGCAGGGCGACTTCAACTTCGGCTTCGACGTGTAGTCAACTCGTTTGACTCGCTTACGGTACGCGTCGTTCGCTCCGTGAGGACGGGGTCGTGCCCACGGCGTTAGTGGGACGAATTCGACTCCTCGCCCACGCCTAAGTCTACGTCTCGGTCGAAGATGCTGACGGTTTCGTCGGCGAGGGCCTTCTGTCGCACGTTGAGCATGCCGACCTCCTCGTAGGACGTCGGTCCGGGGACCTGATGGGCGTTCGGTCCGGGCTGTTTTCCGAGATAGGTGACGTTCGGGTTCGTTCCGACGTCCGCGAGGAGTTCGAACTCCTCCTCGGGCGCATCGATGTAGTCCTCGAACCGTTCCTGAGCAACGTCCTCCCGATCGGAGACATCGACGTCTCCCGTCGGTGCATCGAACTGGTCTACCGTGAGACCGAGCCGAGCGAGCACCTCCTGACTGGTGAGAGCGAGCCCGTGATTCTGGAGGATCGAGACGACGTCGAGAATCGTTTGCTCCTGTTCCACGAGCGTATCGCCCGGCGGAGCCTCTTCCTCGTACTCCACGTTCGTGAGCTGGACCGCCACCGCGAGCGCGATCGACGCCTCCGTGAGACCGTCAACGGCACTCGTGACCGCGTCCAGGGTCGAGTCGACCCCCTCGAGCATCGACGGGAGTTCGTCCGGCGACGGCAGCCCCGTGCTCAGCCGGATCAGGGTCCGTGCTCTGGCGGGATTGTCCTTGTAGCGCTCCGGATCGCTATTCGGATTGTTCTTGTCGCCGAACTGAATGACGCTCGGCGGACAGGCCGTCTCGCACGCGGTCGTCCCGACCAGTTCCTCGCCGTGATTGCCGTCCTGCCGGGCCGGATCGAAGACGCACTTCGACATGACGCCCCGGGGAGCGCGCCGGCTAACGGGTCGGTCGCGATAATCGTAGACACCCTCCTCGCTGAGTTCCTCCCGTTCCACGTCCGGTTCCCCCCACTGGAAGTAGTTGACGCCGTACGGACAGGCGACCTGACAGTACCGACAGCCGATGCAGACCTCGTAGTCGGTCAACACGAGACCACCCCTGTCGCGCGTGTGACGTGCCGTCGTCGGACACACCTTCTCGCAGGGCGCGTCGGTACAGTGTTGACACGGCCGGACGAGGAAGTTGAAATCGTGGACGCTCTCGTAATTGTCGGGTTCGGGCGACTCGACGTTGCCGTCCTCGAAGGCGAGGACGTACATCCAGTTCGCCCCTTCGTCCCACTGGTGTTCCGCGTTACAGGCGGTCACGCAGGAGAGACAGCCGTCACAGTGCTCGAGGTCGATCGTCATCCCCCACTGCGTCGCGTCCTCGTCGGGGTGTACTTCCCCCGGTTCTTCGACGGCCTCCTGTGGCTCCTCCGGCTCCTGCTGGTCGACCGCACCCCACCCGAGAGTGGCGAACCCTGCACCGGCAGCCCCCTTCTTGAGTACCTCGCGACGGGACTCGTCGCCGGCAAGCGACGAGAGTAGCGATCCCGACCCCTCGTCGTCGGCGTCGTCCGGGCTGGCGATCGTGCGCCCGTCCTCGCCGAACTCCTCCATGACGTCATCGTGATACCGCTCGTGGAACTCCTCTTCGGAGAGTTCCCCTTTCGTGACCCGCATCGCGTCTCGTCCCATCTCCATCCCGAGTTCCGTGTCGTACTCGGTGTCGTCGAGCACGTCCTCGAGGTCGTCCTGCCACGTCTCGCCGAGTGGATGAAACGTCTCGTCGCTCGCGGCAGTCTCATCGGTCGGTTCGTCGGAACTCATCGCACCCACCTCGTCGGAACGGCCTGCGCTATGGTTGCGTACATTGGTGACTTGTGACATTGAATATACGACCAGAATTTGCATAGTGGTCCTCCTTGCGAGTGATGGGGTTTCGGTCGGTTTGACGTGTCAGGAAGCCATCGAGCGACTACAACGCACCGCAATCGCAGCTCCGCACCGATTTCCGATCACCGGTGCATCGAACCCGATGACCGGTCACTCACGCGTCTCGAGGCGGTTCTGCTCGAGGATAATCGGATTCATACACGCACCGCTCACCGTCGTTGTCGTCGCGAAAACGCCGAGAGGGAGAGTTGAACAACGCCAAGACGTTCTTGCTCGCTCCCGTTGGTCGCTGTGCGAGCTGCGACTTGTCTCGTTCAAATCACCCGTTTACCACTTTGCAGTAACAGAAGTTGATTCGCGCCGCTACGCGGCGCTCACCAGTTTGTTGCTGCAAAAGCGCCGAGAGGGAGATTTGAACCACGGTCGTTCCGCGTCGCTTCACTCCCTGATTCAAATCTCCGTATGGGTTTCACGATGACGGACGGTTCGCTCCGCTCACCGTCGTTGTCGTCGTGAAAACGCCGAGAGGGAGATTTGAACTCCCGAGTCCGTGAGGACAGTAGATTTCGAATCTACCGCCTTGGCCGGGCTAGGCTATCTCGGCTCACTACTCCCTACTCGAGAGACGTTTTTACCCGTTTCGATCCGTGGCGCTCCCTGTGATCGATTCACGTCCGAGAAACACGACGGAATCGATCGACTCGAGCGGCCGAACACGGACCGGTACCCGCTGGCGTCACGCTCGATCCCTCCGTCTCGATCAGCCAGTGTTCTTCATTCCGGCCGCGATCCCCTTGACCGTCAGCCGCAGCGTCCGTTCCTCGATGTCCGTTCGATGGGTCCGGTTGAGCAAGTAAACCTGCAGCATGTTCAGCGGATCCACGTAGGGGTTTCGACGCTCGAGGTTCTCGCCGAGCCAGTCGCGGGTGTGTAGCTGATCGCGCTGCCCGATTTCCGTAACGAGGTCGGCGGTCTGCTCGTACTCGTCGGTCACGCGCGGGAAGAACCGATCGCGAAGGTCCGGTTCGGCCATCTCGGCGTAGCGCTCGGCGATCTCGAGTTCGGTTCGGGACAGCGAGAGCGCCGCGTTGTCGAGCGTCGTTCGGAAGAACGGCCACTCCTCGTACATCGTCTGGAGGGTTTCCATCGATCCGCCGTCGTCGAGATAGGCCTCGACGCCGCTCGCGATCGCGTACCAGCCGGGCAGGATACACCGCGACTGGGTCCACGAGAACACCCACGGGATCGCGCGCAGGTCCTCGACGGTACGCTCGCCCGATCGAGAGGCCGGACGGGAGCCCAGATCGAGATCCTCGATGACCGTGATCGGCGTCGCCTGCTCGAAGTACTGGACGAACCCCTCGCTCTCGAGGAGGTCGCGGTACTCGCGTCGAGCGGCGTCCGCCATCGTCTCCATCGCGTTGACCCACTCGTCGCGAACTTCCTCCTCCGGTTGATCCAACGCCCCCTTGCGCGCCCGGAGCTGGGCGTTGAGCATCTGCTCGATGTTGCGCTCGGCGATGCGCGGGTTGGCGTACTTCTCGGCGATGGCCTCGCCCTGTTCCGTGAACTTGACCTGGCCCGTCACGGTCGAATTCGGCAAAGCGAGCAGCGCTTCGTTCATCGGGCCGCCGCCCCGGGAAATCGAGCCGCCGCGGCCGTGGAACAGCCGCATCGTCACGTCGTGGTCGTCGCAAATCTCGCCGAGCCGGCGCTGGTTCTTGTACAGCGACCAGTTCGCGGCGAGGAAGCCGTTCTCCTTGTTCGAGTCCGAGTAGCCGAGCATGATCTCCTGGGTCTGGCCCCGCGCCTCGAGGACCTGCGAATACGCGTCGTTCTCGAACAGCGAGCCCATGATCCGCCGGGCACCCGAGAGGGCGTACTCGGTCTCGAGCAGCGGCACGATGTCGATCCCGGCGTGTTCGGGCAGGGCGATGACGTCGGCCTGATCGGCCAGGAAGAGCACTTCGAGGACGTGGCTGGGCTCCTCGGTCATCGAGATGGCGTAGGTGTCGATGGCGTGGCTGCCGTACTCGGTCTGCCAGTCGGCGAGGCTGTCGAATAACTCGAGGACGCGCGCCGAATCGTCCGAGAGTTCCGCGGTATCGCCGAGGTCGATCACCGGCTCGTCCTGCAGGACGGCGTCGGTCAGGAACTCGACGCGCTCGGCTTCCGAGAGCTCGTGGTAGTCGATCCCCTCGGCCTCGAGCGCCTCGGCGATGGCGTCGGTGTGTTTCTGCTGGTGTTCCCTGAGGTCGAGACTCGCGAGCGAGAAGCCGAAGGTGGCGACCTGTCGGCGGATCGGGTCGACGTGCGCGTCGACGACGCTCTCGGCCCCGTTGTTGCGCAGGCTCTTTGAGATGACCGCGAGATCGTCGAGAAGGTCGTCGACCTCGTCGTAGCCGCCCGGTCGAACGTCGCCGACGCGGCGGAGTCGCTCGCGCATGAGCTTGAGCTTCTGGCGGTAGGGTTCGCCGGGGTAGCGTTCCTCGGCGGTACGGGCGCTACCGGGGAGCCGTTCGCGATCGCGCTCGAGGGTGGCCTGGAACTCCGAGCCGGCGTCGATCCGACTCCCGTCCTGACTCAGAACGCCCGAGAGCCGTTTGAGCTGCTCGCGATACTGCTCGAGAACGACCGATCGCTGGCGCTCTAAGGTGTTCGCGGTCACCTCGGGGGTCACGTACGGGTTGCCGTCGCGGTCGCTACCCGCCCAGGAACGGAACTCGAAGAGCTTCGGGATCTCGAGGTTCCCGGGGACCTCCTCGTCGATCGCGTCATCGAGTTCGTCGTACACCTCGCCGACCACGTCGAACAGCGTGTTCTCGAGGTACCACTGGACGTTACGCGCCTCGTCCTCGGGTTCGGGCTGGCGATTGCGTACCTGCGGGGTCTGCCAGAGGCTCGTCACCTCGGCGTCGATATCCCGCCAGACCTGTCCCGTTTCCTTGTCGGTCAACAGTCGTTCGTCCAGCGTCTCGAGGTACGTCGATATCTCTCGCAGTTTGGATTTGACGGTCTTGCGCCGAGCTTCGGTCGGATGGGCGGTGAACGTCGGTTCGATCAACACGTCGTCCAGGATCTGTCTGACGGTCTCGACGTCCGCCTCACCGAGTTCTTCGGCCGCGGTCTCGAGGCTGTCGTCGAGGGTTCCCTCCTGGGAGGCCGTGCGGATCGTCCGGACCCGCTCGCGCTCCTCGGCGAGGTTGATCAACTCGAAGTAGGTTGTGAACGCGCGGGCGACGATCCGTTGCTGGTGGGGCGACAAGTTCTCGAGTTCCGTCACGAGCGGCTCGCGGGACTCGAGCTCTCCGGACCGGTAGTCGATGGCTGCCCGCCGACACGATTCGACCGTTTCGAACGACCTGCGGGACGTCTGGTCCTCGAGGACGTCTCCGAGCAACGCGCCGAGTTCGCGGACGTCTTGTCTGACGTCCCTGTTGTGAAGTCGCATATCGTGTGGATGTGCGTGCCGTGGTAAAAACCCCTTGCAGGTACGCTGATCCGCTTATACATCGTTTTCCGTGATAGTTACCGGAGCCGGTAGTCGACCGTTGGACGAGCGCTGTCGATCTGTCCGCACAGCAGTCCGTCGACTAGCAGTATCGACACTACCGAAGTGAAAATCACTACGATTGTAAATAATATCTAATTTGTTCGGAGAGGGGGCGAGATATACTCGCGGTGGCGGCATTCAATTTCGAACGGTGGCAGTTTGCGACCCTCGATTATCTCACTGAAAGTTCGCTCGCACGGAAGTCGATAGTATCCCGAAATTCCGATGTGGGCTCAACCCGGGCTCGAGCCGGCGGTATCGGCCCGGCTATCTACGACACTGGGCCGGCTATCTACGACACCGGCCCAGCTATCTGCAACACTGGGCCGGCTATCAGCGCTATCGACCGGAGTATCATCTGTCCGGATCGTGGTAGTACATCGACGGCGCTCGCGCTCCGTTCGGTTCTCGGACCCGGATTCGAAAAATCGCCGCTACTCCGCTCCGTGAGCGTCGACGCGGAATAGCGCTACCGGTCCGTGTACTGCGCACAGACGCGCCGAATGCCCTCCTCGAAGTCGATCCGCGGTTCCCAGCCGGTCTCCGCTCGGATCTTCGACGCGTCGGCACAGGTGTCGTGAACGTAGACCGAGTCGGGAATCGGGTTCTCGACGTACTCCGCTTCCACGTCGGTACCGAGTTCGTCGTTGATCATCTCGACGACGGTCTCGAAATCGTACGCCTCTCCGGTCCCCAGGTTGTAGATTCCGTCGAGTTCGTGGACTGCGGCCTGCTCGAGGCCGCGAACGATATCGGAGACGTGCGTGAAGTCCCGCGTCTGGGTGCCGTCGCCGTAGAGAACGGGTGACTCGCCGTCGGCGATGTCGTCGGCGAACTGGGCGATCACGTTGGCGTACTCGCCCTTGTGTTCCTCAGCACCGCCGTAGCCCTGATACACCGAGAAAAAGCGCATGCCGGCCGCAGACATGTCGTAGTGATTCGAGAAGTACTCGCCGTAGCGTTCCCGCGCGAGCTTCGAGGCCTCGTAGCCGGTGTTGACGCTCACCGGCATGTCCTCGGGCGACGGCTCCGTCCGACTGCCGTAGATCGACGACGTCGAGGCGTAGACCACCGTCTCGCAGCCGTCCCGCCTGGCCTGTTCGACCACGTTGACGAAGCCTTCGACGTTGACTCTGGCACCCGTCGTGGGGTCCTCCTCGTGCATCGCGTACGACGACAGCGCCGCGAGGTGAAAGACGACGTCGACGTCCGTCGGCAGATCGTCATCGAGGACGCTCGCGTCGACGAATTCGACGTCACCGGACAGGTTTTCGGGCGTTCCCAGATAACAGTCGTCGACGACGGTCACGTCGTTCGGCTCGGCGAGGTGATTCGCCAGGTTCGATCCGATAAATCCCGCACCGCCGGTGACGAGGACGGTTTGTTCCTCGAGGTTCATACCGAAACAGCCCATTCGGTGACGCAAAGGTGTTTGGAAGTTTCCGTACCGATGAGGGCGGGTATTCTCGGCGTCGCTTCTCGTCCTCGACGGAGTACTCCGCCGGTGGGTTAATGTGACCACATCACAAATCCCAGCAGGTGAATCCGCTCTCGAATCCGTATCATCGCCGATGGCTCGGCTGGTGTGTACTCGTCTCGGGGTTCTTTCTCGTCAGTCTCCACCGATCGTCGACCGCGGTCCTTTCGGAACAGTTGATGCGCTCGTTCGAGACGACGGGAACGAGTCTCGGATTGCTCCACTCGTCGTTTTTCTACCTCTACGCGGTGTTCCAGATTCCGGCCGGCCTGCTGACGGACCGGTACGGCGTTCGCGCGATCGCCACGGCGGGAACCGCAGCGATGAGCCTCGGAGCGCTCGCGTTCGGGCTGGCGCCGACGTACGCGCTGGCGTTCGTCGGCCGGCTGCTGGTCGGGCTCGGGGCGAGCGTCCTGTTCGTCGCGGCGTTGCGGTTCTGTGCGAACTGGTTCCGTCCCGACGAGTTCGGGACGATGACGGGCGTGACCTTCAGCGTCGGCATTCTCGGCGGGCTGGCGGCGACGACGCCCCTGGCGATCGCCGCCTCGAGCGTCGGGTGGCGCGCCTCAATGCTCGGCCTGGGGGCGTTCGGGATCGCGGTCGCGGTCGGTATCGGCCTCTTCTCGCACGACTCGCCGTCCGACGCCGGCCTCCCGCCGATCGACGACGTTCCCGACAGACCGGACGTGACCTCGGCGGCGGCGCTGAAGCGATACGTCTCCGATGCGATCCGAGAGCCCGAGACCTGGCTGTTGGGCGTCATGCTCTTTTTCATGACCGGCATCGGGATCACGATCTTCGGTCTGTGGGGGATCCCCTATCTCGTCCAGACCCACGACATTTCCGTGACGGAAGCGTCGGTCTACCTCCTCGTCGGAAACGTCGGCGGGATGATCGGCCCGACGCTGTTCGGCTGGCTCTCGGACCGGTCGGGGAACCGGACCGGGCTCATCGTCCTCTCGACCGTCGTCTTCGGGCTGACCTGGGGCATCTTCGCCGCCTTCGGCACCATTCCGCTGTTGCTCGTCGGCGCGATCTTCCTCTTCTCCCGAATCCTGCGCGGCGGGATCCCGCTCGCGTTTACCGTCATCAAGGAGCGCCACCCCGAGGAGGCGAGCGGGACCGTGATCGGCCTGATCAACACGATGGGATGGATCGGGGCGGCCGTTTTCCCGGTCGTTCTCGGTGCCGCACTCGATGCGTACTGGACCGGCGAGACGGTCAACGGCGCTCGCGTCTACACGGAATTCGGCTATCGCGTAGCGTTTACCATCGCCGCAGCCGCCGGCCTGCTCGCCGCGACCTGTGCCGTCGTGCTGTCCCTCCGGACGCGAGACGAGCACTCCCTCGAGTCGGACGCTGACGTGGAACGGTCGACGGGATGAGACGGATTGCAGTCCCGATTTCTCGATAAACTGCGATCGTCTCGATCGCGCCGAAACCGACTGACAGCAGTCCGTATGACCCTCACGAGCAAAGGGAGGGATCGTTCGAGTTCGGCCTCGCACGTTCGATCGATGCCGCCTCGCCGTCCACACTGCCTCGTTCCACAGGTTCTTGCCGATACGTAACACATGACAGGGCAATGCGTTACTACGAGGACATCGAGATCGGCGACACCGAGGAGTTCGGCGAGTATCAGGTTACGAAAGCGGAGATTCTCGAGTTCGCCGAGCGGTACGACCCCCAGCCGTTCCACACCGACGAGGACGCCGCCGAGGACTCGGCCTTCGGCGAACTGGTCGCCTCCGGATGGCACACCGCGGCGATCTGTATGCGAATGCTCGTCGATGGTCCGATACAGGACCGCGCCAGCATGGGCGCTCGCGGCGTGGACGAACTCCGGTGGAAGCAGCCCGTCAGGCCCGGTGACACGCTCTCGATCCGGACCGAAATCGTGGACAAGCGCGTCTCGGAGAGCGCTCCCGAACGAGGCTACGTCGATAGCCTCCTCGAGGGAGTCAATCAGGATGGCGACGTCGTTATCTCCTGGATCGGACTCGGCATGATCGCGCGTCGGAACCCGGGGGACGACTGAGTCCCCATGGCTCGCGTTCCGCTCCTCGAGGCCGCGGACCTGCCCGAGGAGTACCGGTACCTGTTCACCGAGAACGACGTGGGCGACGCCCACATCTTTCGGGCGATGGCGAACGCGCCCGAACTCATGCAGTGGTACATGCGCTACTCGACGCGCCTCTGGGACGTGCTTCCCGAGCGGGAGCGAGAGTTCGTCATCCTCGCAACCGCTCGTGCCCTCGAGCACGCCTACGAGTGGCACCAGCACGTTCGACTCGGCCGCGAGGCGGGCGTCACCGATGCGGAGATCACTGCCATTACCGACGACGATCTCGCGGCCCTCGACGACCGGGACGGCGCACTTGTCGCCTACGCCCGCGGCGTCGCACTGGGTGATCCCCGCGATGCGGATCACGACCGGCTTCGGGCGCACTACGACGTCGGGACCGTCGTCGGCGTCGCCATGCTCGTCAGCCACTACGTCGCGACGGCGCGAACGCTGGACGCCGTCGACGTCGAACCCGAAACGGCGTTCGTCGGTTGGACGCCGTAGGCCGCGTTCGCATCGCTCCTCGAGATGGCCCGAATATCGTCGGTCATCGGCTCGAGGTCGGCGAATCCGACCCGCGCTCCGTTCGCGCCGGGGAGCGACAGTGGACGAACCATAAAGCGTATTTCACTGCTCCCGAACCCCCGAGCAACGGTGACTCGAACGGGACTCGATTCCGACGAATCGGACCGCAACGTCGCTGAATCCGGCCGGGAGGAGCGACCGCTCCTCGAGTCACGACGCCGCCGATTGATCGCGTACTGCCGACACAACGGGGAACGGATCTGTCGCGATACGGCCGTACTCGTGGCCTGGGCGCTCGTGATGACGACCTGGATACAAAGGTTCGGCCTGCCGCGCTGGCTGTGTTACGTCGTTACCTTCGTGGGTGTCGTCGGCTACACGCAGGCGACGACCTCGTGGACGCGCCCGTACGTGAGCCCCGACGGTTTCGGGGGGCAGTCCGCGGACGGGCGACCGCTACAGGAATCGGAGCAGCGGCACGAGTAGCGTGACGCCCCAGAGGAGCGCCCCCATTCGCAGGAAGCCGTGATCTTCCGGATCGATTCGTTCCGCGTGCGACGCGCCGACGGCGATGAAGCCGAGCGCGATCGCCGTCGAGAACCGGTGGACGAAGACGGTGACCGGCAATCGAGCCACGCCCAGGGCGGTGTAATCGAGCAGGATCGCCGTCGCGAAGCCGACCGACCCGGCGGCGAAGGCCGTCGGCCGATCGAGCGGGCGGGCGAAGTAGTACGTACAGACTGGTAATCCGACCACGAGCAGCGGGTAGAACGCGCCCGCGACGACCCGCGGATCGAGATCACCGAGCCGTGCTTCGACGGCGATCGCGCCGAACCGGACGAAGAGGTAGAGCCCGATCAGCGCGCCGGCCAGCACGAACGCGTGTCGAACGCGCGCGGAAACCAGCGCTCGAGGTGCGGTCCGCGATGCGACGCGACCCACGAGCATTGCGCCCGGAAGGAGCCCGAGCATCGCGAGATGAGTTGGCGGACCGTCCTCGTCTCCGTGGTCGCTATCGTCGCCGCTATCCAGCTCGATACTCGTCACCCAGCCGTCGGAATCGAAGCCGCGATCGTTTCCAAGGTAGTCGCGTGAAACGTCCGAAACGTATCGACGGCCCATGAACTCGCGTTCGACGTATCGCTGTGAATCCTCCGCGCTGGTGACCGTGTGGCTGAGTCGAAACCAGTCCCAGTGTTCCCGATGGGCCTGTATCGCCGTCCACTCGTCGTCGGGGGACGCATAGGCCCGAATATGATGGCGCGAGCCGAGATACTCGCCGTCGTGTAACTGGTAGCTCTCGTCGAGCCACGTGCCGCCGGTCGGATCGTCACTCGTGGCAACGTAAGCGTACCGCGTCGAACCGTCGGCGCTCCCCCAGGCCGTCTCCGTTCCGACGACATCTTCGGCCGCCGTGGCGCCGACGTCTTCCTGTTCGGATGCCGTTTCGTTCCAGCCGCCGCGGCTTCGCTCCTCGAGATGCCGACGCGTCTCCGCCGGGTCGCCGGCGACCACCACGTTGATCGCGAGCGTCCGCTCCTCGAACGTCGTCGCGCTGCTCGTGTACGGCCACAGCGAGGACTCCTCGTCCACCGTCACCAACTGCTCCTGTCGGTCGACCGCGGTGTCGCTCGAGGGCGAGGTCGCGGCCGATCCGAGGACGAGCACGACGAGTACGAGGGCTAACGCTCCCAGCGCGATCAGCGTCCGTCGATCGATGGCCGGTCACCTCCGTCGGTACGTGTTCGAGTTGACATCGGAGCGAGCGACGGGTTCGGTCCCGTCCGTTGCGTTACGTGCCACCCTGTCCGTTTCGCATATAGTTCTTCTCGTCCGCCTCGTCAGTGGCGCTATCGATGAAATTCACGGTTTCAGACTGATCGACAGAACCGTACAAACTGGCAAAACCGAGCTGGAAGCGACCGCTTTAGCTCCGCTCTTCCTCGGATAACCGCCACGGGCTCTCGACGTCCGTCGCGGCCTCGTCCTTCGAGAGCGGGACGTTGTGGTAGAGCTGCTCGAGGTGATCCATCGTGTACTCGACCGCGTAGCGTTCGACGCCCGCTCTGGTCTCGCGGTCGGTCGCCAGACAGGTCTCGATGGCGTCGACCATCGACTCGAGGTCGCCGTATTCGAACCGCTCGCCGTTGTCGGACCCGATCGTGTGATCGAACGGCGGAACGTCGGCGGCGGCGACGGGCGTCCCGCAGGCGTTGGCCTCGAGCGTCGAGAGACCGAGCGTGTCCGCGGTCGAGGCGGTCAGGAAGGTATCGATCGAGGAGTAGAAAGTGGGCAGCTCCTCGCGGGGGAGGAACCCCTGGATCTCGACGTTTTCCGGCGCGTCTCGCTCGAGACAGTCGCGGTAGGGCCCCTCACCGACGATGACGAAGTCGTACTCCGGTAGCTCCTCGGCGGCACGCAGGATCTCGCTGACGTTCTTCTCCATGCTGAGCCGGCCGCTGTAGCCGATCACCGTTCGGTCGGCGTACCACTCTTCGACGGTCGGCTGGAAGAACTCCATGTCGATACCCACGGGGAGCTGGACGTGTTCGACGTCTCGATCGATCCGTTCGGTCGAAGCGGTCACCACGTCGAAGCTCTCGAGGAACGCGTTCTCGACGGGAACGTACAGTTTCGAGAGCAATCCCGCGACCGACTCGAGTTTGACGTTCTGGTGGAAGTACTCCTCGAGCGGGGTATGGTGCGTGTAGATCGTCGGGAGGTCGTGTTTCCAGGCGTAGTACCGTCCGAGGACGCCGATCGGTGCGGGGCCGTGGCAGTGAACGACGTCGAGTTCGGGGAGCGTCGACGGCCGCCGAGTGAGCGGGATCCGATACCCGGCGTAAAACGGGTTCGGCAACGATCTGACCGGGACCTCCCGATCCCCGGGCTCGTAGTCGCCGTCGGGGTAGACGACGTACACCTCGTGGCCCTTTCGTTCTAACTCCTCGCGCCAGAGCTTGATCGTGTACGTTACGCCGTCGATCTCGGGGAAATAACTGTCCGTGAAGAATCCGATTTTCATTCAGGCCACCTCCTGGTACAGCGACTGGTATTGCGTCGCGACCGTCTCGAGCGAGAACTCCTCGCTCCGTCCGGCCGCGTTCGATCCGAGCCGATCTCGGAGTTCGGCGTCTTTGAGCCGCTCGAGGGCCGCCTCGAAGGCGTCTACGCCCGCCCCCGAGACCTTCAGGCAGTCTTCGCCGTCCACGAGCCACGAGAACGTCTCGATGTCGCGGACGAGCACCGGTTTCCCGGCGGCCATCGCCTCGAGCAACGCGATCCCCTCGTTTTCTTCGTGCGTGGGGAAACAGAAAATGTCGCCCGCCGCGAACGCGCCGCGGATGTCGTCGACGTAGCCGGTGAACGTACAGTTCGCCGGGGACTCCTCGATCAACCGCGTCGTCTCCCGACCCTTCAGGGAGAGGTCCAGCGGGCCGAACCACGCGAAATCCAGTTCGGGCAGCCGGCGGGCCAGTTCGACGAACGTCTCGAGGCCCTTGCGCTTGATGACGTGGCCGACGAGAAAGACGGTCGGCGACTCGAGGTCGTAGCGCTCGCGGTACTCGGCCTCGAGCGATTCGAACCCCGCGAGTTTCTCGCGGTCGACGCCGTTCGAGATGACCGTCGTCGGCGCGTCGGTGTACGTCTCGAGCAGCCGCCGGTTGTACTCCGACGGACAGACGAGCGCGTCGGCCAGTCCGTAGGCCCGCTCGAGATACGGCTTGAGCGGCTTGGCGAGGGCGTTCGTGAACCGAAAGCTCTCCCCGAAATCCTCGGCGGTTACGTGCGTGTGTGCGATGACGGGGACGTTTCGTCGCCGCGCTCGCGTCGCGTACCAGACCGAGCGCGGTCCCATGAGGTTGCAGTGAAAGACGTCGGCCTCGAGCGTCGGCTCGGTCGTGTACGTGAGGTCCAGTCGGTCCAGCATCTTCCGCTGGTGGACGACGGACTCGTGAATGCCGCCGGTGACGTGCGCTTCGAGTTCGAAGTAGTGGCTGATCTTCATACCGGATTCCCCCTGATCGGTGCGGTTACAGTCGACCCCTCGAGACCGTCGCCGCGAACCGGCGAGCGGTGTCCTCGTCGCCGTCCGAGCGCGGCGTTACTCGACTTCGAGCCACGGCACCTCCATGAGCGCCGGGATGTGCGTCTCGATGTGGTGTTCCCAGATGCCCTCCTCGCCGAAGGCTTCCCCGTGGTCCGCGGTCACGACGACATTGCCGTCCAGCTCCGAAGCCACGTCGGCGACGGACTCGAGGGCGATCCGCAGGTTCTCCTCGTAGAGTTCCATGGCGGCCTCCCGAGTGCCGTTCTTGACGAGGTCGGCTGGGTCGAGTTCGAGCCAGAGGCCCGCCTTCTGGGCGAGTTCGCTGCCCTCGAGTGTGTTCTCCACCTTCGGGCGGATCGTATCGCCGAGCGATGAGAGGGCACCGCCACCGCCGTCGGGTTCCGTTTCGGCTTCCTCCTGTTTCCGGATTCCCTTCTGGATCTGTTTGAGCTTCTGACCCTTCCCGCGGGAGAGGTATGGCGCGTGTGGCTGCATGTAGTGGAGTACCGTCCGATCCGTCGTCTCGACCGCGTCCTGATTGTCGTAGTACGCCTCCGCCAGACTGTCCGGGGGGACCGTCCCGAGGTCGTCGTCCCAGCCGGACTTCCACACGTCGAAGACGTCGCTGATGTGGTCCGAGGCGGTCCACTCGTAGTCGCAACTGGCCCCCCACTTCAGTTCGTTCAGCGGAATCCCCAGGTTGTTGATGAAGGGGTTCCCCGAGAAGTACGCGATATCGTGTTCGTCGGTAAATGTCCGATAGGCCCACTCCGGAGTCGACGAGCCGGTGCTCCAGCGCTTCTCCAACGTCCCGTCGAGGTACTCGTCGTATACGTCGCTGAACACGTCGTACCGGCACGCATCCAGCACCAGACAGTAATCCCAATCCGACTCGAGGAAGTGCTGGTCCTGCATTAGTTGGCGCTACCTTTTGAGTCGACCTACGTATTCTTATTGGTTCCCGGAAAGTCACCGAAACCGGCCCTATTCTCCCGGTACACACCGGTTTCGTTCCGCCGTGTCGATCCGCGCGCTCGTCGAGCCGAGGCGTTACTCGAGATAGCCGAGCTCCCGCAGCCGATCGCGGGTCTCCTCGTCGGCCTCGTCGAGAGCGTCGGCCGCGTCGTCGGTCTCCGTCGGGTCGTCCCACGCGCCGCCGACTTCCCCCTCGAAGCGAGCCAGCGCCCGTTCGGTCGCAGCGACGATATCGTCGTCGGCCGGATCGACCGACGTTCGCTCCGCGGGATCCTCGTCGAGCCGGTACCCTTCGTCGGGGATGCGGTCCGCGCGGACGTACTTCGCGTCCGTGCTCCGGGCGGCGCGCAACCGCGAGTAGGCGCGGTGATCGTCCGGCAGGTCGATGCCGGCCTCGCTCGCTTTCTCCTCCAAGTGATGCAGTTCGATGACCGGCTGGGCGTACTCGACGAACGCGTAGTCGTCCCCCTCGCCCTCGAGGACGGCGCGCTGGCCGGCGTCGGGATCCGCAACCCCGTCGAACGCGCGATACTCCCTCGAGAGCAACGAGCGCGTCGAGTCGCGAGCGACGACGCGGTCGGAGTGGCCGTCACCGTCCGTCCGTCCGATTGCATCGGGATCGACGTCCAGTACGTCGAGCACCGTGTGATAACAATCGAGCAACTCGACGAGGTCGTCGCGCCGGTCGGCCTCGAGATCGGGATGTTTGACCAGCAGCGGGACGTTGATGAGCTGGTCGTAGAGGGCGAACTCGTGGCCGTAGAGGTCGTGTTCGCCGTGGAGTTCGCCGTGGTCGGCCGCAACGACGACGGTCGTCTCCTCCCACTGGCCGGTCTCGCGGAGCCAGTCGAACAGGCGGCCGAGTTCGGCGTCCATGTGGGCGATTTCGGCGTCGTAGAGGCCGCGAATGTCCTCCCATTCGTCGTCGTCGATCTCCCGCGCGCCGGAGTTGTACTCCTTGGAGTTCTGGCAGACATCGTCGGGGTCGACGCCGGGCGCGAACTCCTCGCGGTACTCCTCGGGCGGGTAGTACGGCAGGTGGGCGTCCATTAGATTGACGAAGGTGAACCAGCCGTCGTCGCTCTCGCTGTCGTCGATGAAGGACCTGGTCCGATCGATCACCGTCGGCGTCTTCGAGTCCGCCCCCTCGCCGCTGGCGAGTTTGGAGTGAGCCATCGCGCCGACGTGGACGAGCTTCGACGCCAGATCGCGGAGGTAGTCGTTGTCGTTGACGGTCTGCCACACGCTGGCCAGCGGCCCGGAGAGCACGTCGCCGGGGAGAACCTCGAAGAACGAGTCCTGATCGTCGAACCCGTCGGTGAGGCCGGTGTAGGGGGTGATCCAGGCGTTGGAGGAGTAACAGGCCGTGTCGTAGCCGGCCGTCGAGAGGATCGACGCGAGGGTCGTCTCGTCGTCGAGATACGGACTCCCCTGGTCGGCCCCGTGCTGGCTCGGATACCGACCGGTAAACAGCGAGGCGTGAACCGGAAGCGTCCACGGTGCGGGCGCGACCGCCGATTCGAAGACGGTCGCCTCCTCGGCGAACCGGGACAGCTCGGGCGTGGTCTCCCGCTCGTACCCGTAGGGCTCGAGACGATCCTTCCGGACCGTATCCAGAACGACGAAGAGGACGTTCGATTGCGGTGTCCTATCCATTACTGGCCTCACTTTTCTCCATGCCAATAAAACGATTGAAGGGACGAACGGCCACCCGTCACGGCCGCGCTCTCCGGTCAGCGATGATCAGATGTTTCAAGGTAACTGACGATTCATACCAGCCATGGACGAGCGAAATCGGCGGGCGTTCATCATCGGGGCCATCGGCACGATCGCGGTCTTTGCCGTCCTCTTTTTCGTCGTCGGCGCGCGCGACATCCTCGATTCGTTGCTGTCGGCCGAGCCGTCGCTGGTCGCCGCGACGTTCGCGCTCGCGCTCTGCTGGCTGGCCGCCTGGAGCCTGATGCTCCGGACCGTCCTCGCCGCGCTCGGCATCGGAATCCCGGTCGGGAAGTCGTTTTTCATCTACGCCGGTGCCGTCTTCGCCAACAACGTCACCCCGTTCGGACAGGCCGGCGGCGAACCGGTCGCGGCGCTGCTCATCTCGAAAACCTCCGACGCCCGCTACGAGACCAGCCTCGTCGGCATCGCGAGCGTCGACGTCCTCAACGTCGTTCCCTCGGTCTCGCTCATCCTCGTCGGCGTCGGCTACTACGCGACCACCGCCGCGCTCGGCGATCGCCTCGTGACGGCGGTCGGGTCGGCGGTCGTGCTGATCGCGGGAATCGTCATCGGCATGGGGCTCGTCTGGCGGTACCACCAGGCGATCGTCGACCGGCTCCCCGGGATCGTCGCCCCCCGACTCAACCGGCTGGGGCTCGAGCGCTTCGAGTCCGAGACGCTCGAGGAGGACATCGCCGACCGACTGGGGCGATTCTTCGAGAACATCGAACGCGTGGCGACGGACCGGTGGCGACTGTCCGCCGTCATCGGACTGTCGCTCTGTGGCTGGCTCTTTCAGGTCGCCGCGCTCATGGCCGCGTTCGCCGCGCTGGGCTCCCCCGTCCCGCCGTACGTCCTGCTCTTCGTCATCCCGCTGGCGAACCTCGCCGGCGCTGCGCCCCTTCCGGGGGGACTCGGCGGGATCGAGGCCGCGTTCGTCACGCTGCTCGTTCCGACGACCGGAATCCAGGCATCGGTCATCACCGCGGCCGTCCTCATCTTCCGCGGTGCGATCTACTGGATGCCGATCCTGATCGGCGGCCTGGCCGTGTCGGCGTTCGGCGTCCGGGCGGTGCGGTGACTCCGAACAGCGGACGATCGGACGTTGTAGCGACTCCCTGCCCGCCGGAGCGACCGAGCAGTTAATTTCCGTCCGGCTCCGATGAACGGTCGGTCGGTCGGTATGTACCGAGACGGACACGCCGGATTCAACGCCCTGCTGTACGCGCCGTTTCTGCCCCTGGTGAGCCGCGTCTGGTCGCTCGAGCTAGCGCTGGTCGGGGCGCTCGTGGCCGTCGGCGTGGCCAACCTCCCGGATATGGATGAGCCGCTGCCGTGGCTCCGACACCGCGGGCCGACGCACACTGTCTGGTTCGCCGTCCTCGTCGGGCTGATCGCCGGCGTCGGGACCGCCATCGCGGTCCCCTCGACGCCGGACGCGTTCGCGTTCGGGTTCGTCGTCGGCACCGGCGGTATCCTCGCCCACCTCGCCGGTGACGTCGTGACGCCGATGGGAATCAGTCCGTTCGCCCCCGTCTGGCGGGTTCACGTCACGCTCGACTGGTTCAAATCAAAGAACGGCCGGATCAATCGCGCGTTCCTGCTCGCCGGTTCGGCCGCCCTGTTCACGTCACTGCTTCTAACGGTGTGGCTGCCGATAGCGGCGGTTCCGACGGGGTAACCGACCGCACAGCTCCTGTGGTCACGGCTGCCGCGCGTCGCGTCTCCGACTCGAGGCCTCACCGAATCGACGGGAGTTCGTCCGCGCCCCACGCGAGGATACCGATCGATGCGGCCCAGAGCAGTACCGTCGCGGTTGGACTATGAACCGCCAGTCCGGGGCTCCAGCTCGTCCGGAGGGGGAACAGCCAGTCGATCCCCTTCGGCGAGAGCGAGTCGATCGCGAGGTGCGAGCCGATCGCCAGCCCGACGGCGACCGCCAGACCCCGGCCGCGCCAGTCCTCTCGATTCAGCCGTCGGCCGACCGCGTAGCCGCCGATGACGATTGTGAGCGCGAACAGTGGCGTGTGGGTTACGCCGCGGTGGACGAACGGCCATCCCCATCCCGCGGGAAAGAGAAAGTCAGCGTCAGGGAGAAGGCCGAAGATGAGCCCGATCCGCGGGTCTTCGTCGGTGAGTCCGCGGACGAGGGCGTAACCGACGAACGCGTGAGTCGCGAACGCGCCCGCGAGAAACAATCCGCGTTCGAGTTCCATCGCGTACGGGTTCGATCGATCCCACCACGTAACTTATGGTTTCGGTCGCCGAATGGACTCGGACGAACGCGGTCGAGGCTGCTGGCGAATCAACAGTGCTTACATTCAGGACCGAATACGAACCGGGCATGGATCCGTTGCAAACCGAGGGACTACCGCCCTGGCTCGAGTCGATGTTCACGTCGGAGCTCGCGTTAGCGGTGTTCTTCGGTATCTGCGTTCTCGAGGGAGCGATGCTCCTGCGGTTTATGCCGAGCGAACTCGTCGTCCCGGCCGCGCTGGCACTGATCGGGTCGTCGATCCCGGAGGTGATCGTGATCGTCGCCATCGCGGTCGTCGGAACGACGGTCGGCCAGTTCTGTCTCTTCTGTCTCGTCCGTCGCGCCGGTCGGGAGTACGTCCTGCAAAAGCGATGGTTTCCCATCACCGAATCGCGACTCGAGCGCTTCGACGGCTGGTTCGATCGGTGGGGCGGCCTGGCCGTTCCCGTGAGCAATACGATGCTATTCGTTCGCGGACTGCTGACGATCCCCGCCGGGCTCTCGGAGATGGACGGCCGCTCGTTCGTCGCGCTGTCGGCGATCGGTTCGCTGTCCTTCCAGACGATCCTCGCGACCCTCTACCTCGCCGGCGGCCATCTGTTGGCGTGACCGAGCGACGGATTCGGCCCCCGTAGACGGTGCTTCTCAGTACAGTTTCGCGTTCCTGATTTACCGAACCGCAAAATCGAAAATCGCTTTCGCGACGGCTCAGTTTCCGCCCTGTCGGTAGACCGGGATGCGGAACCTGACGCCTCTGTCGCGGAGCTGCCACCTGGTCTCGGTGCCGATCCACGTCAGGCCGGTCAGGAGCGCGACGCCGATGGCGGCGAACTCCGAGGACCCCATCCAGACCGGACTGACGAAGAGGAGGGCGTTGTAGATCCGGTGTGGGAGGATCGACTCGATGAGATCACCGAGGAATCCGAGCGGGCTGAAGCTGAAGCCCCCTCCGCCACCGCCGCCGCCACCGCTGCTCTCGGCTTCAGTTCGGTTTTCGAGGCCGAGTGCCTGGGCGCTCTGGCCGCCCTCGCTTTCGTCACCGGTCTCGAGGCGCTCGGATTCGTAGGGGAGGCTGGAACCGACCTCCCAGACGATCTCGCCGGACTGATTGACCTCAATGACCCGGTTGCCGTGGGTGTCGGAGATCAGCGTGTTCCCGTTCGGAAGTCGGTCGGCGTCCCGGGGCCACTGGATCTGATCGTCTTCCCAGAGCCAGGTCTGGGTCCACTCGCCGTCCTCGCGCTGGAACTCTTTGATCTGAGCGTTCTCGGAGTCAGCGACGAGGATGGCCGGGCCGCCCTGACTCTCGGGAATGAAATCGGGGTTGTGCTGTTCGTGGAGGACGTCGTGCTCGTTTTCGCTCCCGAGCGTCCAGTCCTCGAGCAGCCCCTCCTCCCGATCGAGGAAGACGACCTGGTCCTGATTGCGCAGACTGGCCATGATTCGGCCTTCCATCTGGCCCTCCTCGATGTACTCGACGTCGTTGATGTGGGCCCAGTCGCGGGGCCAGGAGTGACCGCCCTCGAGCGGGAAGTCGCTCTGGGCGTCCCAGAGCCAGTTGACGACCTCCGTCTCGGTGTTGACGATGAACACCTGGTCAGCGACCATGTCGGCGACGACGAAGTGGGTCTCGTTGATGCGATCGACGTCGTGCCACTCGCCGGCGTACTCCTTGTAGTCGTATCGCTCGTAGAGGACCTCGACCTCGCCGGTCTCGAGGTCGGCTCGCTCGATGACGTTGCGGGTACACGGCGGCGCGCCGCAGTTGGAGCCTTCCGTGTGAATCGTGTCCGTCGCGGCGTACTCGACGGTCAGCGGGTCACCCTCGACAGGGTCAGCGTCGAAGTACTTGGTCCGCGAGTTGTTGTAGTAGAGGACCTCGCCGTTGGGCTGGTAGGCCGTAATCGTCCCCGCGCGGCCCGATTCGGTGACGACGGTGTGATTATCCGTCTCCGGCGCGTCCGGAACGTCTTCTTTCGACGCCGTCGAAATCCCGCCCGAGGCAGCCGCGCTGGCGACGACGGCGGCCGAGACGAGGATAAGCACGGCGAACGCGGCCCGGAGTCTATTTCTCGTGATCTCCGAACGGACGCGCTCGAGCGAGGGGAGCGATCGGTCGGTCACGGTACGGTCACCATCTCGTTTCGGAGCGCCGGTTGGGGAACCATCGTCCTTCGTTTCCGAATCGAGGTACTAGTACTTTTTCTAACCGGACCGCGCCTCGAGGACCCGATCGCACGGTCGCGCTGAGCGAGGGAAACGCCGGACGAGACAGGCCGAGGGCCGGCTCGGACGACCGATTCGGCTCACTGGTCTGTGGGTCACGCGTCATCGTGGGCCTGCGTGGTGAGGACGGGAACCGGCGAGGTACGGATCACGCGCTCGGTGAAGCTCCCGAGCAGGTGCCGGTCGAGGCCGGTGTGGCCGTGCGTTCCCATCACGACGAGATCGATATCCTGCTCGTCGGCGTAGGTCGTGATCTCTCGGGACACCGACCCCGCGGCGATAGTAGTCGTGATGTCGTCGACGCCCGCTTGCGTAGCGGTCGTCGCCGCGTCGTCCAGGACCGCCTGGACGTTTTCCTCGAGCTGCTCGGGAAGTTCGGCCGACTCCGCGTCGATCACCTCCGGGAGTTCGTCGACGACGGACAGTAGGTGGAGTCGCGCGCCGTGTCGCTCGGCGACCGTCGACGCTAGTTCGAGCGCTGCCGTCGCGTGATCGCTCCCGTCGGTCGGTACGAGAACGTCCGTGTAGGGAAACGTCGGGGACACCTCGTCGGCGGCGCGGACGGTCAACACCGGAACGGTGCTCCTGTTCACGACGTGATCCGTGACGCTCCCGAGGACGTACTCCCCCAGTCCGCGCCGTCCGTGGGCCCCCATCGCGACGAGATCGAACTCGTCGGCGGTGGCGCGCTCGACGATCACTTTTCGCGGATCGCCCTGAACGACGTTCGCCACCACGGATACGCCGCGGTCCTCTGCCATCGCCGCGGCATCAGAAAGGATGTCGTTTCCCTCTCCCTCGAGCACGTCGACGATGTCGTCGCCGAGGCGCGTGAGGCTCGGTTCGTTCGTGTCGGCGACGTTGAGCAGGTGAACGGTCGCCTCCCGATCGGCGGCGACGTCGAGTACGTGCTCGAGGGCGGCCGTCGCGGAATCGCTCCCGTCGGTCGGGACGAGGATACGAGTGGACATGGCCGAGCGTTCGGGACGGATCCGCTTATCAGTTGTTGGTAGTATGGTCTCTTTATTTAGAGTTGGCCGCGAAACTCGCGCTCAGTATAGGCGGAGAAGTGTACACTCACCGCGAGCGAACCGAGTGAGCGAGCGGGCCGACGACCGACCCGTAGGGGAGGGAGGAGTGCTTTTAATCAACATTTTGCCGAGCGACCGAGCGCTAGCGAGGGAGCGCAGAGCAAAATGTTGGCATCTGTAGTTGCCGAAACTCCTCATTCAGTTTCAGGAACGATTCTGAATAAAGAAAGCGTGCTACTGTATCTATCCGTAGCGGAGTCAGAGCGACGAGCGAGGTGCTCGCGCTCGGCCTCAGTAGTCGAAGAACGAATGCGGGATCACGCCGATCCCCCACCCCAAGTCGAGCGGCTAGCTGGAGTCGATGCGAATCTCACCGTCAGCGGTGACGGTCACCAGGCAATCGCTGTACTCGAACGTTACCGATCCGCCGGACCGAAGCCCGTCCGCACGGGGTTCGAACAGTCGCTCGAGCGCGTCGGCGTTGATCGAGTAATGGAGCGGTTCGAGTTCGGTCACGTCCTCGTTCTGGAATGTTGCGACGGCATCCGCCACGGCAACGCTGAGCGGTTCGTCGTCGAGTCTATCGTATTGCACGGAATAGTGATCTCCCATCGCGGTCGACGGTGATCGTGAACTCATCTCGGTCATGGATTAGTACGTACCCCCAGTACGCAGGTGGGAAGTCGTCCCTTGGTTCACGAGTCGTTGCAAAGAGCCTGATCGTTAACTGTGTAACGCTCCCTCCGACCGACGGTTAATCAATTAACCTCGGAAGCGGTCGCCCCCTCGAACAGGGCCGCGAACAGCTTTCGTTCGGCGGATCGAATGTGCTTATGAAAGGCGGGCGAGGAGATGTCCAGCGAGCCGGCGATCTCCTCGCCGTTCGCTCGGCGGGGCCACTCGAAGAAGCCGCCGTGATAGGCCGTCTGGACTACCTCGCGTTGGCGGTCGGTGAACGTCTCGAGAAGCGCGCTCCGCGCTGGACCGCTGACCGTGGATCGGTCGTCGGTTTCCCCCTCGCGTCGGGCCACCATCGACACCGAGGGCCCGCTTCGGCTGATACCGGACAACACGTCGCGAATCTCGACGGCATCCGGCACGTCGACGATCGCGCGGCCGCCCGACGCGTTGGCCACGAACTCGCGCAACCGCGCGCCGTGGGTATCGGTGATCGAACCCAGGAAGGAATCGGTGACCCGGAGCTGAAGCAACGTCTCGTCCTCGTGGTCGGCGATCGTGGTGATCTCGCTGATTCCCTCGATAGCAGTGTATTCGGCAGCCGTGAGCGATTCGTCGACCGGCTCTTCGACGGCCGCGAACACGAACTGGGCGCCGTCGGCTCGCGCCGTCGCACCCTCGTACGTCACGGGCCCGCCAAGGTACTCGGCGAGCCGACACAGCGTCGCGTCCGCCGCGACCTCGAGTTCCACTTCGGTGAGACCGTCACCGAACAGCGCGTTCTTCCGTTTGACGGCGTCGATCGCGTACGCAATCGTTTCGCCGAGTTCCGCGAGCGTCGACCGTAGCGTCTCGTCGAACGCGCCCCGTTGCTCCCCGTAGATCGAGAGGACGCCGTAGAGAAATCCGTCGTAGACCAGCGGGATCGCGTACGCGGACTGGAAGTTTCGCGAGAGCGCTTCACCCCGCCATTCGCCGTCGTGAACCGATTCAGCGACGTTCTCGACGTGGACCGGGCTCCGCGTTCGAGCCGCTCGACCAGCCGGTTCGGCGGCCGATTCGTCCACCGTCGTTATCGGTACCGCGTCGAGATATCCCCGTTCGAATCCGGCGTGGTATCGCGACTCGAGGCTGTTCCCGCTCGGGTCGGGTTCGCCGAACCAGGCCAGCGAACACGACTCGAGTTCGGCCAGACACTCGGGGACCCCACGTTCGATCTCGCTCCGAGAGTCGGCCATCAAGAGGAGCTGTTCGGCCTCTTGGCGCACCTCGTTGGCGGCGTTGAGCCGCTCGAGGTGTCGGTTCTGCTTCTTGAGTTCGCGTTCGCGTTCGCGGAGCCGGCGGCTCCGGCCGATCCGGTCGAGGGCGGCTTCCGCCGTCGTCGCGAACAGTTCGGCGAGTTCGACGGTCTCGTCAGTGTACGCGTCCGGTTCGGTCGACAGCGCGACGAGAACGCCGTGTTCGCCGAGCGGAACGGAGAGGCCGCTTCGAACGTCCGGCGCCTCACCGCGGACGATCCGGGCCGCTCCGTCGTCGTGGACCGTCGGTTCGCCGGCGACGAACGCCTGCCACGGATCGCCGGCGTCGGGCTGGAGCGGGTGTGGCGAACCGAACGTCGACTCGATGGCCGGCGAGTACGCCGCTGGCAGCAGTTCGTTCGTTTCCTCGTCGAATCGGTAGACGACGGTTTCGAGGTCGAGCACTTCGGTCGCGATGTCGACGATGTACTCGCAGGCGCCCCCCTTCGAGTCGACCGTCAACAGGTGACTGGTCGCCTCGTGGAGCGCGTTGAGCGCCTCCTGATACTGGACCCGTTCGGTGATATCGTTGGCGACACCGATGACGCGATCGACGGAACCGTCATCCGCGACCGGGCGGAGGGATGTCTCGAAAATACGGTCTCCGAGCCGTCTCCGCGTGTTGACTGCCACCCCATCGAGCGCGTCTCTCGCGTCGGCGCGGGCCGCGGGGTAGTCCTCGAGCAGGTCGAAGAACGATCGGCCGACGACTTCGTCGGATTCGAAGCCGAGGTTCGCGAGCCCCTGCCCTTCCGAGAGCGTAAAGGTCCCGTCGTCGTCGAGGACGAACAACACGACGGGCGCGTTCTCGACCAGCGTCTGTAATCGCTCCGTCCACTCAGTCAAATCCCGTTTGCGCTCGACGCGCTCGGTCACGTTCCGCCAGTAGACGGAGATTCCGGACGGCGATGGGTAAATCCGAGACTCGATCCACGCGTCGTAGGGCTCCAGGTAGGCTTCGACCGTCCGCGCCTCCTGCGTTTCCATCGCCTCGATGGCGGCGTCCTGAAACGGGGTCCCCGCTATCTCCGGGAAGACATCGAGGATGGGGTTCCCGACCAGGTCGGATCGCTCGAGATCGAGTACTTCGAGCGCGCGGTCGTTGACGTAGGTAAACCGCCAGTCCGCGTCGAGGGCGTAGAACGAGTCGGTGACGCGTTTGAACGACTCGCTCAACTCCCGTTCGATGCGGTGGAACTCCGTGATGTCCCGTACCGACGCGATGATGCCGTCGATGGTGTTGTCGTCGAGTCGGTTCGTGAGAACGGCCTCGTGGACGTACCAGCACCCGTCCGCGTGTTTGCACGTGTATTCGACGGTCCGCGTGGTGCCGAGTTCCCCCTCGCAAACGGCGTCGAACTCGTCTTTGACTGTCTGCACATCGTCGGAGTGGACGAAGTCGAGCATGTTCGTCCCGGACATTTCATCCGAGGTGAATCCCCCGACGCGTTCGACTGCCGGACTCACGTCGGTGACCGCTCCCTCTTCGTCGAGGACGATCAACAGATCTGACGACTGTTCGATCAACGTCCGATACAATTCCACCCGCCGGTCGGCCGATCGCTCCATCGCGGTGAACTCCACCGTCCGCCGGAGCCGGTGGGTCAGCAACGGCGGCTCCTGGATGGTCGTCTTGGCGACGATTTCGGCCGCACCCTCGTCTCGGAGTCGGTCGATCGACTCGTTCGCGGCCGGATCGACCGCGTAGACGACCGGACACGAGCCGTCGACGGCCGCGAGGACGTCCCGGTCGTCGGTCAGGACGCAATCGACCGTCTCGAGCCGGTCGTCCGTGAGGTCGGACGCGTTCGGAACGGATTCCGCGACGGCCACCGCTTCGTCCGCGAGCCCCGCCGTCGCCGTCCGGATCCACTCGGACGAGCCGACGGAAAGGGCGTGGACGGGCGTCGTCTCGGATTCCTCGAGACTTCGAACCATACCCCTGCTGGGGGCGGAGGAGGGAAAAAGCTCGCGTCGATTCCGGCTCCGAGAGGCGGCCTACTCGAGGACGAGCGGGCCGTGATCGACCAGGTACCCGTCGTTGCGTTCATCGATAGCACGGGCTTCTCGGAGTCGGATTCCCCGTTCCATATCGGTCATGACCGGCGTCTCGTAGTAGTCCGCCTCGTACTCGAACGCCCCACCCTCCTCGCGACGGCGCTCGACAAACGCGCGGTGACGCTCGAGGCGAGCGCGGCCGACCGACCGCGACAGCGCCGGCACGTCGTCGATCCGGTCGTCGAACACCTCGAGGAAGGCGTCCTCGAGTTCGAACCCGATCGAGTTGCGGCCGGCACAGATCGCCGCGAGCGAGGTCGTACCGGTGCCCCAGAAGGGATCGAGAACGGTGTCGCCGTAGGCGGAGTACATACAGATCAGCCGGTAGGGAATCACCAGCGGGTAGGCCGCCGACCGCTGGCGGAGTTCGTCGTCGGCCTCCTCGAGGGACTGCAACTCCCCCGTGACGTCCGTCCAGACGTCCGAGAACCAGCGGTTGCGCTCCTCCCAGAAGAACGCGGCCTCGTAGCGCCGGTCGGCTCCCGGCTCGAACGCGCGGCGCTGGTCTCCCTTTCGGAAGACTAGGATGTACTCGTGTTCCAGCGTCACGTAAGCGTTCGGCGGGATCATCCCGCTACCCATGAACTTGGCCGCGCTGTTCGCTGGTTTGCGCCAGAGCACGTCCGGCAACGGATCGAATCCCCGTTCCTCGAACGCCGCGAGCACGCGAGCGTGGTTCGGATAGACCCGAAAGCTCCCGTCGACCGATCGGGTCGCATCGCCCACGTTGATGCAGGCGATGCCGCCGTCGACGAGCACCCGCTCGAGTTCGTCCCAGACTGCCTCGAGTTGATCGTGCATCCCGTCGAAGGCGGCCCGGCCGTCGCCGTCGTCCAGCGCGTCGCCGATCGCGGGATCGAGGTCGGTAAAGAGGTCGTCCCACATCTCGATCATCGGATACGGCGGCGACGTGACGACGAGTTCGACCGACTCGTCCGCCACGCGCGAGAGATCGCGCGAATCACCGGCGAAAACGCGGTGGGTCGTCTCCATTGACCGTATACTGTCTGCGTCGGTCCCTTAGCTCCTTCGTCAGGGCGACGACACGGATTCGAAAAAACTGGTCCGAGCCACCGGTCGGCTCAGCGGAGCACTGGCCGAACCGGAGGGGCGTCGTTCGACTCGGAGAGACGCTGTTTAGATCGGCGGGGCCTGTTCGGATCGAAGAGCGGCGGTTCGAATCCACGAACTCGGTCGTTCGAGCGGCTCGCGACACTTCGCTTATTTCGCTTTCCTCACCCTATTCCTCGCCTTCCTCGCCGGTCTCCTCGGCCTCGGCCTCCTCCATCTCTTCCGACTCATCGTCCGAATCGCCGCTTGTCGCCGGTTCGAACTCCTCGATCGGCTCCCACTCCTCTTCCTCGTCCGAGGCGAGGCGGCGACGGAGGAACGCGGCCCCGGCGAGCACGCCCACGGCGAGCAGCAGTCGGGGGAGCCGCGATGTCGAGCCGGTACCCGATTCCTCCTCCGTCTCGTCGGTCATTTCGGTCGACTCCATGACGTCCTCGATGATCTCCGGCTCCTCGAGGTCCTCGATCGGTGACCCCTCGAATTCGGGCGATTGACGACCCACGAGAAAGCCCACAGCTGCGCCGAGGCCGAACAGGGCCCCCGCGAGCGGTAGCCGTCCGCCCGATCGCGATCCTTCAGACTCTTCGACAGCTTCGAGAATCGACTCGCGCATCGGCGAGTCCATTCCTTTGTTGATTGCTTCCTTGACGATGAGCTCGGACAACGTTTTGTCTTGTTGTTCCATCTCGGGCATAATTCGCTCCGACCACACCACCGTACATAGTTCTGTTCACCGTTTCCGTCGTCGGACCCACCGGTCCCGCTCGTTTCAGGGACCGATTTCGAAAGACAAACTGTTTAATTAGTTGTTTACCGGCTTGGCGACCGACTGCTCACCGGCCATCGCGGTCGGTCGCTGTCGACTTGGATTCGCATCACGGTCGACAGAACCGGCCCGAGAGCCGATATATGCGGGATTTCGTCGGGGAAATCGCTTCCTACGTTCGCTTTCGGCGGGCCTTGAGCACGTGTCGGTCGCGCGTGCGCTGACGGCTGCCGAGTAGGCCTTCGATCGACGGGCGACGCGAGGACTCCGCCCGCCGCTCGGATCGCGCCGTCGATCGAGAAACCGACTGCTTCCCGTGCTATAAGGTTTCATCGGCGCGACGAGGGCGAAAGGAGGTGTAGAACGCCTTCCATAACGAAAGGGATTCGCTCGAAACGGATCTGGGTATGAGCGTTTTCCGCCAGCCCGGGGTTCTCGGCCGATCGACGCGGCGACGCGTGGTGGGCGTCACCGCGGCGCTCTCGGCCGCGGCCGTCGAAATGCTCGCGGTCGGGTCCTGGTTCGTCCTCGTCGTCGATTCGCGAACGACGTTGACAGCACTCGCGGGGCTCGGGGTGCTCTTTTGCGGGTCACTGCTCAGGGCGGGCGTCTTCGGCGCGACGGTCAGCGATATCGACGACCTCCTGCAACCGCGGCGACTCGGCGTGACGGTCGTGCTCACGACCGGGTGGATCGTCTGGCTGCTCGTGGCCGAACTGATCGGAGCCGTTCCCGGCGTCGTCGTCGCGACCGTCGTCCTCACCGGGATCCTCACCGGGCAGTTCCTCCTCGAGCGACGCGTCTTCAGACGACACGCGTCAACGCGCGTGACGTTCACGCCGGTGGTCCCGGGACTCCTGATGGCCGTCGGCGCGTCGGCGCTACTCGCGACCGCCTGGTTTACGGACTGGGCCCTCTCCTCACCACCGATCTCGCTCGGGGTCACGACGGTCGTTCTCGAGATCGAGGCGCTTCACGTCGGTGTGCTCGTTTTCGGACTGTTCGCGTTTCTCGCCCACCAGTACCGATTCCAGCGGGTTCTCGACCCCTGAGACGGTCTGTTGTAACCGTGTCCGGGCCCACCGCATGGCGGATCGGGGGTGCGCCAGAACTGACTGACCGACAGTAGTCCGTGTGACGCGTGCGCCTCGAGCGGGAATCCCGCTTACTTCCCCGCTGCACCCACGTTCTGATCGCTCTCGAAGGAGTCCGGATCCGGCTCGATCGCCGCGTACTGCACCGCCCGCCGACCCAGTGTCGTGACCCGCTTCTCGAGTTTCGGATCGACGAACTCGCCGTCCTCGAAGGCGGCGCTCGCGTTCGGAATCGCCGACTCGTGGGGGATCACCCACGCGTTCAGCGCCCGGCAGACCGATCGCATGTGCTCCAGGGTCGTCACGGGAAAGGCACCGCCCGAAACGGCGAGGAGTCCGACGGTCTTGTCCGCGAACTCGTCGAACCCGCAGTAGTCGATCGCGGTCTTCAGCGGCGAGGCGTACGATCCGTGATACATCGGCGAGCCGAGAATGATCGTATCGGCGTCGCGAACCCGGGTTGCCAGCGCTTCGGCATCGCCCGCGTCCTCGCGGTCCCGGTCGGCGTCGAATATCGGGAGGTCGTACTCCCGGAGGTCGAGTAACTCGGTCGTCGCGCCGGCCCGTTCGGCGGCCGAGAGGGTGGCTTCGAGTGCGGTCCGTGTGTGACTTTCCTCGCGGAGACTGCCACAGAGCGCTGCTATGTGGACATCGCTGTCGCTCATGCCTATTCGGACGACCGGAAGCGGGAAAAGCCGCCCGAACGTGACCGTTTTTGACACGATTCGGTCGGAACGACGCCCATCATGTGACGGCCATCGTAGCACAGGACCGATTTACGCGCTGATTGCATCGTTCTCATGCGATCAGGTTCGATGTTGTACTCTCGTACTCCTTCGAGCGGAAGATCATGCCGAACCGCTCGCGACTGGCAGCTTCGTTGTCACTCGAGCGTAGTAGAACGGACAGCCGCGAAACGGGTACATTCGAGTCAGGCGGTCGTCGCGGTCGTGTCCGTCGTTCGGACGCTTCCGTACACACCGACGAGCGAGAGAATCGCGATGATCGTCCCACCGAGGCTATTGATTCCGACCACCAGTTCTCGCTCGATTCCGAAAACGAACGGCGACGCCGCGATCCAGATTCCGAGCACCACGAGGACCGCGGCGAGGGCGATGCTCTGGGTACGGCTTTCGCCGGTTCGGTACGCGTGTACCGAGGCGACGAGTGCGGTCACAGCGCCCACGAGGACGTTGTGGATCCCCATGTTGCCCGTGATCGTGAAGACGACCGTCGATGCCATGATGAACGCACCGAGTACCGCCGTTAATCCGGCCGTTCGTTCGACCAGTACCGACGAGTCGTCCGCGGATCGCGTTTGGCTCATATGCAATGCAACGTGAGCTTCGTATTTGAGGGCACCGATAATATATTTGAGCTGATAAGTAACTGTAGTTGATGAGTGGATCCGTCGAACGAGCGGGGAAGCGATAGTCAGCACGGACCCGATCGGACGACGGCCGTGGAATCGGTGTCTTCCCGTTCAGCTGATATTCCGCCGACCCGTCGTCCCGCCGGAATGCGACGCCGTTCGGCGATCGACCGCCAACGACTGAATCTCCCCGAAGCCGTTCACGGTTCAGTCGCTGCCGGAAGCGTCAACGAGAACGTCGTTCCCTCGCCGGGCTCGGAGTCGACCCAGATCGCTCCGCCGTGGCGTTCGACGATCCGTCGACAGAGCGCCAGCCCGATTCCCGTCCCCTCGTACTCCTCGCGGCTGTGCAGGCGATCGAAGACCGTGAACACGCGATCCTGCTTATCCGGATCGATGCCGATCCCCTCGTCGCGAACCGAGAGAACCCACTCTCGGTCTCGGCGCTCGGCGGTGACGTCCACCCGCGGCGGGCCGTCCGCGTGATACGTCAGCGCGTTATCGAGGAGGTTCTGGAAGACCTGCCGCAACTGACTCGCGTCGCCTTCGACGACGGGAAGATCGCCGACCGCGATCTCGGCGTCGGCCTCTTCGATCTGTAACTGGAGATCGTCGATCACGTCCTCGAGCACGGCGTCGAGATCGATCGGTTCGAGCGGATCGCCCCGCGTCTCGACGCGGGAGTATTCGAGCAGGCCGTCGATCATCTCGCTCATGCGGTTCGCGCCGTCGACCGCAAACTCGAGGAACTCCCGCCCGTCCTCGTCGAAGGCGTCACCGTACCGGGTGTCGAGCAACTGGAGGTAGCTCGTGACCATGCGAAGGGGCTCCTGGAGGTCGTGCGAGGCGGCGTAGGCGAACTGCTCGAGTCGCTCGTTCGACGCCTCGAGCTTCTCGACCGTCTCTTCGAGTTTCCGCTGTGACTCGCGCCGTTCGGTGATGTCCGTAAGCGTGACGAGGGCGCGACTAACGTTCCCGTCATCGTCCCGGACCGGCATCCCGTGTTCCATGATGATTCGTCGGTCCCCCTCGAACGGCTCGATCTCGTAGACGTTCGGCTCCGCGACTTCCTCGCCCTGCAGTACCTGCGCCATCGTCCAATCATCGGGTCCGACCGGTTCGCCGCGCTCCGCCCACACCGCCGAATACTTCTCGTAGTCCGCGACCGACTCCGCGTCGAAGACGTCGCCGCCCCAGATCTCCTTCGCCGTCTCGTTCGCTCTGAGCAGCGATCCGTCCGCGTTCGCCACGACCGCACCGACGGGTAACACCTGGAAGAGCGTCTCGAGTTCCTTTCGCTGCCGTTCGACCTCGAGTTCGGCCCGCTTTCGGTCCGTGATGTCCGTGAGCGCGCCGGGGAACGTGACGGGATCGCCGTCCTCGTCGCTCTCGACGTGGCCGCGGGCGACGACCCACCGGAGTTCGTCGTCCGCATTCCAGACGCGATACTCCGCCTCGTACTCACTGCAGCGTTCGACGGCGTCCTCGACTTGCGCTTCGACGCGGTCGCGATCGTCCTCGTGGATCGCAGCAGTGAACCGTCCGAGTGGAACGCCGTCGCGAGCGTCGTCAGGGTCGATACCGAACGTTTTGGCGAACGACGCTCCGACGGTCATCTGATCTTCGGGAATCTTCCATTCCCACGTCCCGACCGCACCGGCTTCGGTCGCGGCCTCGAACTGTGCCTTCGCGTCGCGAAGGTACCGTTCGTGCTCCTTGCGTTCGGTGATATCGCGATCGGAGACGATGATCGACACGACGTCTCCCTCGTCGTTCGTGACGGGTCTGAAGACGCCGCTGACCGTGAATTGCTGCGCATTTCGTCCGACGATATCGGTCTCGAACTCGACGTACTCGCCGGCCGCCGCTCGCTCGGTCCACTCTTTCACGTCGGACTGAACGCCCTCTCCGTCCCCCCACCACGGCGTCTCCCAGAAGGGCTCGTCGATCACGTCCGCGAGGTCGGCGTCGATGTAGTCCATCGCCGTCCGGTTGATATCCAGCACCGTCCCGTCCGGCTCGAGCAGGCCGACGAGGATGTTCGGGTCGTCGAAAACCGCCTCGAACCGACGCTCCGTCCGTTCGTTCTCGACGGCCATCGCGAGGATGTTCGACACGCTCCGGATGAAATTCGCGTCGTGTTCCGCGAACTCCCGCCGTTCGGTCGGGTGGGCTGCCAGGACGCCCCACGGCTCCTCGCCCGAGCCGATACTGACGCTGATCCCGCTGACGATGCCGTGATCGGTGAAGAGGTCGGGATCGGAAAACCGCTCGTCGGTTCGCAGATCGTCCACGACGACCGGCCCGTCGGCGCGCAGCGCGCGGCCGGCCTGCGAGTCGGGAGTCGCCGACACCGTCGCGGTCCCGACGCACCCGTCGCGCCAGCCCACGCCCTGCCGAAGGACGCACTCGTCAGTCGCCGGCAGCGACTCGAGCACCGCCACGAACTCGGTCTCGAGCGTCTCGGCGATCGTCGCTGTCGCCTCTCGAAGCAAACGCGTGAGATCGTCGATCTCGAGGGCGCGCTGTCCGAGTTCGGCGACGGCCTCCTGTTGGCGGATGCGGGCTCGTGTCGAGGGATCGAGATCCGCTCGAGGAGATGAAGTCATTCGTGGTACATTTCGTGGGGCAGAGGATAAGAGCTTCCCCGGACGATTAACCGTCAGACCCGTCGGGTACCGCGGCTGAACGCTCGCTTCCTCGTAGGGGGACCGAGGGATCATTCCGAGAAGTCACAGCGTACTCGGCAGGTCGTCCGGCGTCCTCGAGCGTCGGTGACGTTCGTTCTATCAGTCAGATGCGGAACACTAATGACCGACGGTGACCGTGCATCTCGTGTAGAGGTGGCAATATGATGACATCAGGTGCCCGGATTCGAGCGTCACTGCTCTGGCGGATGGTCGTCGCTCTGGCCGTACTGACGGTCGTCTCGATACTCATCGCCGCGACGGCGATCGTCGTCGGCGGCTCGCTCGCGTGGCTCGGGATCCTCCTCGTCCTCTACGTGCTCGAGACGCTGCTCCTGCCGTTTTCCGGGGGCTACGTCGGAGTGGTGCAGTGGACGTTCACGCATCCCCTCCGCGTCGCGGTCGCGAGCGGGATTCCCCTGCTCCCGGTCCTCTACTACTGGCCGGTCCGGGACGAAATCCGGGAGTTCCAGGCGGAACTCGGGAAAGCGGGCGCGCCGGCGTCCGAAACCCATCCCGAACTGGCGGCGATGGCCCGTCGGCTCGCCCAGCAGGGAGACGTTCCGGAGCCGGATGTCTACGTCGCCGATCGCCGACGGCCGGCGTCGTACGCCGTCGGCGGCCGCTCGAGCGGGACCGTCATCGTCACCACGGGGCTCGTAAATCGGCTCTCGACGGGGGAACTGGAGGCGGTGCTCGCACACGAGATCAGCCACCTCGCGAACGGCGACAGCCGCATCATGAATCTCGTGCTCGTTCCGATGCTGGTCGCCGAACACGTGGGGTCGGACGATCCGCCGTCCCGGAAACTGTTGGTCTCTCAGCCCCTGGCCTATCTGGCCCGGCTCGTCCTGTGGGCGCTCCTGACGGTCGTCACGACGGGACAGCGACTGTGCTGTCAGTTCGGGATCGCCGTCCTCTCGCGCGGTCGGGAGTTCGCGGCCGACAGGGGGGCCGCGGAACTGACGGGCGCGCCGAGCGACCTCGCCAGCGCGCTCGAGACGCTCTCGGACGACCGCTCGCGGCCGAGCGAGGACAAGCGTACCTGGGCGAAGTCGGCGAGCGCGCTGGATATTCTCCCGCGCGAGGCGGCGGTCGCGTCGCCGGGCCCGTTTCGGACCCATCCGAGCACCGAGCGGCGGATCGAGCGCCTCGAGCGGCTGGTCGTCGAGCGAGTGACGGGAGCCGGCGGCCGCGAGTAGCGATTCCGCGTTCCCGCAGTTGGCGGCGGGCGGCTGGTCCGCCGAACGGGGGACGCAGCCCTGAGAGACGCTGAAACGACTACTTGACAGTAATCGGGCCAGAGAGTTGCAGTTTTATTCTTGCGGTTGTATAGCCACGTATGGCTTCGGCAGACGAAACCGGCGAAACTGATCTGGGGGAGGTGGTCGACATTTTACTGGTCGAGCCGAATCACGGCGACGTGCGGCTCTTCGAGGAGAACTTCGAGGAGGGGAAAATCGCGAACGCCGTTCACACGGTCTCCGACGGCGAGGCGGCGCTCGAGTTCGTGCATCAACGCGGTGACTACGCGGATGTCCCGCAGCCGGATCTGATCCTGCTCGAGCCCCAGCTCCCCGGCAAGAGCGGGATGGAGGTGCTCGCGGAACTGAAGGGCGAACCGGTGTTGAGCGAGATTCCCGTCGTCGTCCTCACGAGTTCGAAGATGGGCGAAGACATCGTGCGATCCCACGACCTCGAGGCCGACGAGTACATCCAAAAACCGGTCGAGACCGACGAGTTCGTCGAGTTCGTCCAGTCGATCGAGGACTTCTGGTTCGCGATCATCAAAACCGACGGCGAGGAGTGACCGGCGAAGGGGGTTTCCGTGGCGTGAGTTTCCGCTCTGTCTCTGCGGCGTACCTTTCTGCGCTGGCTCGAGGGGGCGGTCTCACCATCGGCTCGAGTCACGTCATCCGTTCGCCGGCATCGGTGACCGCGATCGCGCAGTCGTCACAGAGCCACCAGCCCACCAGCGGATCGCGTTCGGGAATCGCCGCGTCGCAGTTCGGGCACCGCGTCGGAGCCCCGTCGCTCGAGTCGGTCATCCGTTCCCCTCGCCGCGCTCGCGAGCGCTCGCGTCGACCGCGTCGGAATCGGTCGCGCCGATCTCGCAGGCGAGCGCGAGGCGTTCGGCGCGCTGGATGAGGAGGGCGCGCCCGTCGTCGGTGAGGGGATACACGTACCGATGGGCCCCGAGTCGCCGCTTCTCGAGCAGGCCGTGACCCACGAGCACGTGCAGGTTCGGATCGAGTCTGGTGCGGGTGACGCTGGGGTAGGCGCGCTCGAGTTCGTCGATGATCGCGGGTTCGCGGGCGGGGATGTGGGTTCGCTCGAGGCGGGTGACGGCCTCGAGACAGTCGCGCTGGAAGGCGGTGAGTTCGATCCACGCGGTTCGGCCGTCGGGCGCGGGGTAGTTTCGGGGTGGTTCGGTCGCTCGAGCGGGCCGGTCATGGTTCTGTGGGGTTTCGTCGTGCATGGGTTTCGGAGGGTGGTTTCGGGAGCTTGTGGTGGAGCCGGTGTCTGAAGTACCGGGTTGGATTTTCGATTTGGACTCAACAGGTAGTGAGCCACTGCGATGCTCGTATTTGCTTACTCCCGCGTCTATCACAATAAGCCCTTCTACGATATCGTAGGATTTTATCCACAGTATCGTCTAACCACTCGAGCGTTTCGAACGATGTAAGAAGCCGGTCAGAAACGCGTAACTGATGAGGAAACCCGGTGATTGGATGCAGAATCCGACAGACGAGCGGATTCTGGAGGTGCTGAATACCGGGTTAGAGCTTGGTCCGACGACGATCGGGAGAAACATCGATCGTGACCGGACTGGCGTCAGTCGACGGCTCTCCGTGTTGGTTGAGTATGGTCTCGTGGCTCGAGTCGATGAGGGATACTACGTTATCACTGCTCTCGGGGAGCAGTATCTCAATGGGGAACTTGATGCGGACGAGCTCGAGCCGGACAGTCGCTAACTGAAACACGAATTACGTCGTGACCGCTTCTCGAGGGCCTCCCTCGCGAGCGTCCGGCTTGTCTCGAACTGGTCCGGCTTCAGCCGGGAGAGAATCGATCCGCGTTCCTCGGGGTTCGCTCTGGCCGTCGGCCTCGAGAATAGCAGCCGATAGTACCGTGGGTTCGGTAGTCGGAGCACTCGCAAAACTCGAGACGAGTACAGGCAGCGTCGGTATCACGCTGCCGGCTCCGACGGGAAGTCACTCGTACAGAACCGCTTTCGCAGCGTCTGCACCATCTACATCGGGGTGGTTTGGCCACTCGGTCATCTTTTCGGCACAACAATCTAGACAAAACAGATGATACGAATTCGGGTTTTGCCAGTTTTCGCGCTCCAACCAGTATCCCTCAGTTTCATCGCCATCGATACGCGTCTCACACTCGAGGCATGCCTTCGGCTTGCAAGGCGGGTTCGGCTCGGGCCAATAACACCTCATTGTACCGTCTATACAGATGACAGCCTAATAATTGTATTCTAACAACATCTAAATTACCAGTTGCGATTAGAACTGGTAGTGGATTCTTAGAAAAAAGACATCTGATCAATACGCCCGTGTACCGGCCGAAGCGGGTGTTTCAGTTTCCCACGCCGGTCGGAATATAGTTCCAACTGAAACGGTTCACACATCGATCGCGCAGCCGTCGTGCGATCGAGTGTGCAGTGACTTTCAGTGGCTACTATACCGAACTCGGATCTCCGACTACCGAGAGACTGCACACGAGTTCGGTGCCAGAAGAACGCACAATCGAATCAGAGAGGGATTTGAACCACGGTCGCAGCGAAGTTGCTCCCTGATTCAAATCCCTCCTCTTGCATACCTGCCGCTCGCGAGTTTGCGAGCGGCGAGGATGGGGTCGGAGGGATTTGAACCCCCGATCTACTGATATCTCCGGTGCGCCTCGGAACTCCAGAGGGTCATCACACGGACACTGATCAGGTGTCCGATCAGTATATCAGTCTGGAGTGTCGTCCCGGGCGCGTTGCCTCTGGAGTCAGCCGCCATGCCTGGCTTGGCCACGACCCCTCGAGTCTTCGTTGGGCGATCCACCCTAAAGTGGTTTCGATTCGGTACTGAAACCGCACTACAGCCACGGAGCCCGTCCCGCGGTGTCCGTCCCGTCGTCGCCCGGATACGCGTTCGACTCCTCCTCGCTCTCCTCGACCGGCGGCTCGCTCGAGTCCTCGACGTCCCCGCCGTCGGCCACCGCACCCATCTGGGCGGCCGCAGAGCCCGAATCGGCACCCGAACTCGAGTCCGCGTCGGAGCCGCCCCACGGAATGTCGACGGCGAACAGGGCGGCGACGAGCAACGCAGCCAGCGGGGCCTGTCCGAAGGCCATCCCGAGCAGGGACAGCGGCAGCAATCCGAGCGCGACCGCGCTCCCGAAGCGGAACCGGTCGATGTCCATGTACTCCCGCAGGTACGGTCCGGTGAGGGCGATGGTCAGCGCGAACGCCACGCCGACGGCCGCCGCCAGCGTCGCGTGGACGACGAGGACGGGATCGGTCATCACGACGAACGTCGCCCCCGAGGGGTCGATGCTCGCGACCAGCCCCAGCCCGATCACGACGATCGGGTTGGGGAGGTAGTCTCCGATGGTCGCGCTGGCGGTCTTCGCCGCGATGGCGGCGATCACCAGTGCCGCGAACCGCTCGAAGATGACGATGTCGAGCACGCTCTCGATCGCCGGCGCGAGTGCGGCCTGGACCGCCGCGAGCAGTATCAGCGGGATCCCAACGAGCAAGACGACGGTCGCCTGCTCTCGAGGCGTGCCGTCCATCTCCGCCAGGATCACGGCGACGGTGGCGCTCCCGCCGAAAATCAGCAGGCCGACCTGGAACGCGCCCAGCGGCTCGTCGAGCGCGCCGGCCAGGATCAACGCGGGGAAGACGCCGTCGACTAACGGCAGCATCATCACCAGCGCGAGGAGCCTCGCGTCACCCCCGACGATGCGCTCCATCTGGAGCGCGACTGGGTGTTGTGACGTACTCATCGGTCAGGGCCGATGGCCGTGACCCGAGGCCTGTGGGCGATATGACGGGCGATCCCGTACCGACCGGTCCGCACACCAGTCGATCGCATTAGGATTGGGGCCTCGTGCTGTGAGTTTCGGTGTAAAATTCCCGAACTGGGCGGCGACGAAGTCGGAACTCGTCCGGCCATCGGTTCGGGCGGCGGCTGCACTCACAGCGTACATACCCGATGACACGAGCGGACTGTCAATAAACGTTGTGTGGGACTGCATTTCACGATTCGGCAGTGTTTCAGCAGTAGCGGCCAGATCCGTACGGAAACGCACAGATCTGGTACGGATGTAGGCACTCGTCGCTGGAATCGCCGCGATTTGTGACACTGACCACGACTCTCGCGCCGCCAAAAAGTTCGGACAAGAACCCGACGACTCGAGGACGGGAGGGGACGGCTCGAACGGAGAGCGAGGCGTCGCCTGACGAACGTCTGACCGGCCGGACGATTCGCCCACTGAGGCCTCCGTCAACCGTTCGCACCCGAATAAATCTCGCAACTCTTTTTGCTCGGGGGTCCGGACGGTTTACATGGCGAACGACGTTCCAGAGCAAGAGCCCTATTCTTCGAAACTGCAGGTACCGGAAGCGCTAACGTTCGACGATGTCCTTCTCCGCCCGAAGGAGAGCCGCGTCGAACCCGACGACGCGGACCTCACGTCCAACGTCTCGAAAAACGTCGAGGTCTCGGTCCCGATCCTCTCGGCGGCGATGGACACCGTCACCGAAAGCGGGATGGCGATCTCGATGGCCCGCCACGGCGGCCTCGGCGTCCTCCACCGCAACATGAACATCGACGAGATGGTCGAGGAGATAGACCGCGTCAAGAGCGCCGACGAACTCATCATCCCCCTCGACTCGGTCGTCACCGCCGATCCCGAAATGTCCGTGCGCGAGGTCGACGAGCGAATGGCCCGTCAGGGCGTCGGCGGCGCGCCCGTCGTCAACACCAACGGCGAAGTCCTGGGGATCATCTCGAGTACGGACATCCGACCCCACCTCGAGGTCAACGAGGACGACCCGGTCACGGAGGCGATGACCGACGAGGTCATCACGGCCCACGAGGACATCGACTCCCGCGAGGCCTTCGAGATGATGTACGAGCACAAGATCGAGCGGGTCCCGGTCGTCGACGACGAGAACCTCCTCGTCGGCCTCGTGACGATGCAGGGAATCCTCCAGCGCCGCGAGTACAAGGAGGCCGTCCGCGACGAGGACGGTCGCCTCCGCTGTGGCGTCGCCGTCAGCCCGTTCGAGCACGACCGCGCGACGGCCGCCGACGAGGCCGGTGCCGATGTCCTCTTCATCGACACCGCGCACGCACACAACCTGAACGTCGTCGAGGGCGCTCGAGACATCAAAGAATCCGTCGACGCGGACGTCGTCGTGGGGAACATCGGCACCCGCGAGGCGGCCGAGGATCTGGTCGGCTTCGCGGACGGCCTCAAGGTCGGCATCGGCCCGGGATCCATCTGTACCACCCGCGTCGTCTCCGGGTCCGGCATGCCCCAGATCACGGCCGTCGCCCAGGTTGCAGACGTCGCGAACGACCACGACGTACCGGTGATCGCCGACGGCGGCATCCGCTACTCCGGCGACGCGATCAAGGCGGTTGCCGCCGGCGCTGATGCGGTCATGCTCGGCTCCTACTTCGCCGGCACCGACGAGGCGCCGGGCCGCGTCGTGACGATGAACGGGAAGAAGTACAAGCAGTACCGCGGCATGGGCTCCGTCGGCGCGATGAAGTCCGGCGACAGCGACCGATACCTCAAGGACGAACCCGACGAGGACGACGAGTACGTTCCGGAGGGCGTCGAGGCCGCGACGCCGTACAAGGGGACGCTCAAGTCCGAACTCCACCAGCTCGCCGGCGGCATGCAGTCGGGCATGGGCTACGTCGGCGCGGAAACCGTCCCCGAATTCAAGGAGCGCTCGGAGTTCGTCCGCGTCTCCGCGGCCGGACAGGCCGAGAGCCACGCTCACGACGTCGTCATCACCGACGAGGCGCCGAACTACTCGCCCGACGGCGAGTAGCCCGGACGAAGCTCCGTCGTTCGGACGTCGACCCCCGCGCTCGCGGTGTCGGATCGAACGGATTTTCGGCAGATCGGCGTTCTTTTCCCCGATTTCGGTAGTAGGCGAGAGTGCCCCTTCGAGAGCGTTTCGAAACGCGCACGGTCCCTCGAACCGGACGAGTCGGAGGAGACCGTGCGACGAGCGGTGTCCGCCACGGACCACCGGTCCGTCTCCGTCACTCCGCTTTCAACTCCGTTCGCCGGATCTTCCCGGTCGTCGTCTGGGGGAGTTCGTCGCGGAACTCGATTACCCGGGGATACTCGTACTCGGCGAGTCGGTCTCGGACGAGATCGCGTATATCCGCGCGTAGTCCGTCGGCGTCGTCCTCGGCGGAGATCGCGCCGTCCGCTGGTTCGACGACCGCTTTGATGAGCTCACCTCGCGTCTGGTCCGGTACGCCAACGACGCCCACCTGGGCGACCGCCTCGTGTTCCAAGATCGCCTCCTCGACCTCGCGCGGGCCGACGCGGTAGCCGCTGGTGATGATGAGGTCGTCGTCCCGGGAGACGAACCAGCAGTAGCCCTCCTCGTCGCGCTCGGCGAGGTCGCCCGTGAGATGCCAGCGCTCGCCGTCGACTTCGAGCGTAACTGACTCGGTCTTCTCCGGGGCGTTCCAGTACTCCTCGAAGACGACGGGGTCGTCCCCCCGGCGGACGGCGACCTCGCCGATCTCGCCAGACTCGACGCGCTCGCCCGTCTCCGAATCGAGGACCGCCACGTCGTGGCCGGGCACGGGCTTTCCCATGCTGCCGGCCTTGGCGGGGAACCACTCCCGGCAGTTCGTCACGAGCAGGTTCGCCTCCGTCTGGCCGTAGAGTTCGTTGACGACCGTTCCCTCGAGTTCCGCGTCGGCCCACTCGAGGATTTCGGCGGTGAGGGGTTCGCCGCCCGAGCAGATGGCGCGCAGCGAGAGGTCGTACGCCTCGGTCGGGTCGTCGACCTCCATCAGCATCCGGATCGCCGTCGGCGGGAGGAACGCGTGGGTGACGTCGAACTCCGCCATGATCTCGAAGGCGCTGTCGGCGTCGAACGAGCCCATGGGATAGCCGACGACGGGCCGGCCGTAGTGCCACGCGGGGAAGACGAGGTCGCCCAGCGCCCCGATCCAGGCCCAGTCGGCGGGCGTCCAGAAGACGGCGTCGTCGTCACGGATATCCCGCTCGAAGTACATCTGGAACGCCGGACAGTGGCCGAGCCAGACGCCGTGGGTGTGGAGGACGCCCTTCGGCGACCCCGTCGATCCGCTCGTGTACATGACGATCGCCGGCGTGTCGACATCCGTCTCGGCGCGGTCGTAGTCGGTGATCCCCCAGTCGATCGCGTCGTCGAAGCGCCCCGCGGTCGCCTCGCCCATCTCGTCCGTCTCGGTGTCGCCGTCGACCACGAGCACGTGCTCGAGGTCGGGGCAATCGGGCGCGACGGCGCGGATCGTCTCGCGCTGGGAGTCGTCCACGACGGCGACGCGGGCGCCGCTATCCGTGAGCCGGTACCTGAGCGCGTCGTCGCCGAACAGCACCGACAGCGGTAGCGAGGTCGCACCCAGCTTCCAGCAGGCGAGGTGGGTCAGAACGTTCGCCGGTTTCTGCGGGACGACGACCGCGACGCGGTCGCCGCGCTCGACGCCGCGGGACGCGAGGGCGGCCGCGACCGCGTTCGATCTTTCGTCGAGGTCGTCGAAGGTGTACCGCTCGCGGCGGCCGTCCGAGTGCGCTTGATAGAGCGCGACCCGGTCGCCGCCCTCGTGTTTCGAGACGAGGTCGGCCGCGGCGTTGAACGCATCGGGGACGTCCCACGCGAACGATTCTCGGGCGTCGTCGTACGAGTCGTGGTCGAGGGTGATGTGCCAGGTCATGGGTCCGTGCCCGTATCGTGGTGCACGACGGGAGGGGTATTCGAAGTCGGGGCCGGATTCAGGGTGACGGCTGTCAGCGAAACGGCCACCCCCGCGATTCGACGGAGACGTCGACGTGGTCGAGTCGGGGATCCTCGGCGAGCTCCGCGACGAGGTCTGCGTGGGACGCGGCGTCTCCGGTCGCGACGAGGGTCATCTCGCCGCCGTAGCGGTCCGCGTCGCCGTGCTCGCCGCCCGCTCGCCAGCGCAGGTCGAGTTGCGCCCGCCGAAACCGCGTCCCCTCGAGCAGGCTGATCTCCTCGAGGTCCGAAAGCGGGACGGCGAAGTTCACCTCGGCGAGCGAGAGGAGGTCCTCGAGCGGCCGGTCGTCGACGAGGGCGCGGTCGCGTTCGCCCATGTCCGCCCGCAGGAGCATGGATCGGTAGGACTGGCCGACGTAACACCAGACGAGGCGCTCGTCGGTGAGCACCAGTTCCCAGAACTCGATCGAGTTCGGTCGCTGGCGGAGCCACCGCGTGAAGCGGGCGACCTGTTTCTCGGCGCTCGTCATCATCGTTCGAACAGCGTGTTGAGGTCGGCGGGGAACCGCTCGCCGTCCTGGGTCGCGACGGAGACGAAGACGAAGACGACCATCACGACCAGCAGGATGATCGCCTCGGCCGGGACCTCCGGCGGGTAGGGGTAGAGCGTTCCCGAGATCAGTTCGACGAGCCACTCGTCGCCCGTGACGGACGCGGCCTCCGGGATCACGTTGTACACGATGTTCAACCCCATCCCGAGGACCAGTGAAGCGATCGCACCCCACTTCGTCGCGCCCTTCCAGTTCATCCCGAGCACCACGACGGGGACGAACGCCGCGGCGAAGAAGCCCCAACTGATTGCCCCGAGGATGCCCACCAGCGCGTCAGAGTAGAAGACGACGACCGTCGAGAGGACGGTGATCGTCGCCAGCGCCGCCTGGGTGACGCGAAGTTCCGTCTTGTCGTCCGTGATCGGACGACCGAGCGCCCGCGGGATGTCTCGGGAGACGGCGGCCGCACCGATGTTGAGGAACGAGTCGCTGGTGGACATGATCGCCGCCAACAGCGCCGCCAGGATCAACCCGGCCAGAACGTCCGGCGTGTGCTCGAGGACGAACACCGGGCCGACCTCACTCGCGCTGAACGTCTCCTCGATCTCGCCGGCCTCGACCATCGCGCGCATCGAGAGGCCGGCTGAGAAGGCGATCATGCTCGAGATGGCGTAGGAGATGGCCGCGATCGGGGCGCCCCATTTGAGGATCGTGAGGTTCCGACTCATGTAGAACTTCGTGATGAGGTGGGGCTGGCCGGCCGACCCGACCGAGAAGAGGATCCACCAGGCGAGGCCGACGAGGATGGCGGTCTCCGCGCCGCCCAGCGCGCCGAACGGCGAGATCAGCGCGGGATCGGCGCTCGCTAGGTTGCGAGAGATGTTCTCCATACCGCCGCCGAAGGACATCGCGTAGACGAAGACGAACACCGCACCGGTGATCATGGTGATCGCCTGGACGAAGTCTGTCCAGACGCCGGCGATCATTCCGCCGAGCATGCTGTAGAGCAGCAGGATGAACGCGCCCCCGACCAGGCCCCAGAAGAGGGGAATCCCGAAGATGGCGCGCATGACGAACTGGAGTGCGGCCAGGTTCACCGCAAGGTACGCGATCACGCCGAGGAAGACCGCCAGGCCGCCGAGTCCCCGGACCCACTCGCTCTCGTAGCGAACGAACATCGCGTCGGGCAGGGTCAGGACGTTGCGCACGTCGGCGAGCACGCGGAGTCGCTTCGCGAGCACCACCCACGTGAGCAGGAACCCGATGGGTGCCGAGAAAAAGATCCACAGCGAAGTCGTCCCGAAGGCGTAGACGAGTTCGGGACCGCCGACGAATCCGAACCCCGACTGAATCACCGAGAAGGCGGTCATCGCGAGCACCCACGTGCCGATGCTCTTGCCGGTGATCAGGAAGTCGTCGGTCGTGTTCGTCTGTCGCCAGCCCCAGACGCCGATCGCGACGACGAGCAGCAGATACACCCCACCGAAGGCGACGATGATCGGTTCGTTCGCGACCGGTATCCCCCCCTGTAGCGGCGCGAGCACTGCGAGGGTCGCGAGGAGGGCGACGCTACTCATCGCTCACCTCCACGAGATCGGAGTCACTCGTCTCTCGATCGGACTGGTTCGGCGCCAGCGGATACACCCGCTCCTCCTGCTGCCGCCGCGCGTCGCGAACGATCTCCTCGACGATCTCTTCGCTGCCGATCCGATCGAAGATCAGCGAGTAGTAGATCGCGATTCCCAGCGGGAGGAACCAGATGAAGGTGAAGTAGAGCAGCGTGGGGACCGGCAGACCGAGGACGTACTCGTACTCGGTGACCGTCGGATCCCACGTCAGCCAGACTCCGGTCAGACCGATTAGGAAGAGGACTCCCATTCCAGCGACGATACCCGTGTACGGTTCCAGGGAGAGTTCGCGTTCGTTCTGTTCGGTCGCCGCGGCGGCGATGACGGCGAGGATGATGCCCGCCGCCAGGTACGAGAACGGACGGTACAGTTCGAGCGCGGCCGCGATCAAGGCGGCGAGACTGAGCACGCCGATCGCGATCATGATCGTGTTACGCGACATGGTTGTGGCCAAATTGCTTCCGGTGTGCGTCTTCGAGGTCTACAGACCCTGTACCGTCCGGGCGGTTTCCGTTTGGTTCGTCGACGACCGGTCCACGGTGATGGCGCTTGGTGATGTCGCCCATCGTGTGAGATGGTACCATGTTACGTAAAAAGAAAAGATTTCGGTTAATATATCGATATTAACCGTTAAGATGGCCGATACATTCCGCAATATTGTCGTGTTACTCCGCGGGAATGTTTTCCGAAAGCCGAACAACGAGCCTCCTCGTCAACGCTCGACGCACCGTTCTCTGCGAGACGTGGTCCGCCGCGAGTCGACGCCGACGATGCGCGGGCGGAACGTGCGACCGACCGACACCGACCGATCCGCCGTCGAACCGATCGAGGCGCGGCGGGACTACGAGAGCGAAAACGAGGTCCCACACTCGGTGCGTTCGGACCGGCCATCGTCGGTGAGGTCGAGTCCGGTCACCCCTCTGCTCCCGAGAGTCGAGGCGGCGAGAGAAACGCTCCGATCTGAACGGTGATCGGTTACTGCAGTTAGACCAGATCCTTCCATCTCGGACGCGTCCACCGACATCTACTCGAAGAATCGGGTGTCGCGAGCGAGTGAGAACGACTTCTCGCTACGCCGCCCGGTTCGTTCGGCGAAATCGACACGTTATGACGCCGCCGACGAGGGATGCCGGAGCGGGCCGATCGTGCGTCCGTGCTCGACGGGACGTCCGGTCGATCCCGGCCGCTCAGGGATCGAGTTCGGGAGTCGTGAACGCACCCTCGTCCGTTTCGGGATCGTACTCCTCGATGGCCGTTCGGACGAGCGAGAACACGCCTTGCTTGCTCCAGCGGGCGGTGTTGATGTGGAGGTCGTAGAACGTCTGATTGCCGATATCGATCTCGTAGTAGGACTGATAGCGGCCGGCTTCGCTCACCTCGCGGACGAGCATCTCGGCGTCGGTTTCGCCGCGTTCGTCGATCCGCTCGAGGCGGACGTCTTCGGGCGCGTCGAGCCAGATCCGCAGGTCGGCGCGCTCGCCGGCCAGCCAGCCCGCGAGCCGGGACTCGAGGATAAACGGTTTGTTGGCCATCCCCCACTTCTCGGCGATCTGCTGGAGCCGTCGGTCGAGCGCGCGGTCGATGTCGGCGGAGCCGTCGGCCTCCGCGGTGAGCTGGTTGAGACTCATATCGCGGTCGTCGGCGAGTTCGCGGAAGATGTCGCCGCCGGAGACGTAGGGACAGCCCATCGCGTCGGCGAGGCGTTGACAGAGCGTCGTCGCCCCGCAGCCCGGCGGCCCGGAAACGGTGATGAACAGTCTCGTGTCGATCTCCGCGTTCGAACCGTCTGCTGTGGCCATACGTTGATCCACTCGGTCCCCCCTGAAAAGGTTCCGGCCGCGATCGAATCCGATCGTCGCTCGCGGGAACGATAGCTCGGCGGCGGACGCGGGTCGCGTTCGGACTCCTCGGGTCCGTCCCTCCGGTATCAGGGCGTAAACGAGTTGCCACACTCGGTACACGTCAGCCGGAAGTCACCGTCGTCCGTCAGTTCGAGGCCGTGCCCGAGCTCGTCCTCGCAGTCCTGACAGTAGATTATCGACTCGATCTGGTCCCAGTCGTGTTTCGACTTGGGCGCACCGAAGGCGAAGCCGACGACCCGCTCGTCGGTGTCGTTGTAGCCGTGCTGGAAGTCACCGGGCGCGAACCGAATCACCTCGTCCTCGGCCACCGTCACCTCCTCGTCCCCGCTCGCGTCGGCCGCGTCGCGTTGCGACGCGCGCGTCTCGAACGTCGCGGTCCCCTGCTGGACGTAGAAGACCTCCTCCTGATCGTGATGGGTGTGTAGGCCGCCCGAAAAGGACTCTCCCGGCTCGAGTTCGAAGTAGTTCATCGCGAAGTCCGAAAATCCGAGCGCGTCCGAAACCGGCCGTCTGATCGAGTGAACATCCATCGGGTTGGTTTCGATGTCGACGTCGTCGATAGCGACTTTCTCCATGCCTCGTCGTTCGGTTCGGGATGCAAAAATCCCGTGGATGATGATCTCTACCGAGGCCGGTCCCCTGGTCCGATCGATTGGCCGCCGAGTCAGCGGTGCACCGGGGCGACCGAAGAGTAACGCATACGGTCGTTCGACACTGACGAGTACACGTGAACCGCCGGACGGTACTTCGAACCGCTGGGGTGGCCGCGACGATCGGACTCTCAGGCTGTGCCGACGCGCTCCAGGAGCACTACGAGGGCACGTTCCAGGGCCTGGTCCCGATCGAGATCCACAGCGAAGCCGAGAGTCACTACGATGTCACGCTCGAGGCGTACAAGCCGGGAACGAACCGCCAGACCTACGACGAGAGTTATACGATCACGGCCAACCAGTCGGCCACGCCGCCGCATCTCGAGGCGACCGAGCAACACCTCCGCGTGACCAAGTTCGAACGGCAGAGCGAGGAACAGACCACCGAGGAGGCGACGATCACGCCGAACACCAAGTCGGTGATCGTCAGGATCACCGACGACGATCTGATACTAGAAATCACCCGCGACGACGGCGAATCGTCCGGGCCGGCCGCTGAACCCGGAACGGACGGTCCCGGGACGGATGAACCGGAGACGAGTGCTTCCGAACCGAACGACTCCGCGCGGAGCGACGGCGGACCGAACGAGACGGACTCCGCGGCGGACACCGACGAATAAGACTGATTCTGCGGCGGATACCGACGAAAAACGCGATTCGACATTCGACGCCGACGAGCGACCGCTCCGCGATCAGGGATACGGATGAAACGCCCGCTCGAGGCGCGGTTCGAAGCCCAGTTCGTCCGGTATCGTCCGCGCGCGCTCGCCGAAGAACGGCTCGTCGGTGAACAGCGGCTGGGCACCGGGGACGACGACTCGGACCGCCTCGAAGCCGATCGATTCGACGTCGCGCGTCGTCAGGCGCGCCGCAAACGGCGTCAGCCCCGCGTCGGCCGTCCGCGAACACAGCGTCTCGAGGCGGTCGAGACCGGTCGGGACGGAGTCGGGACCGACGCTTGCTACGGGAATCGTCCGGTCGGCGTCGACGAACTCTCGCGCGCGCTTGGGGAACGACGCGTACTCCCCGATCGCGCCGCCGGCATCGGCCGCCTCGTCGGGGCCGAGACTGCGCAGTTCCATCCAGTTCTGTAGCGCCTCCTCGAGCGCCGCGGTCGCGGCCGCCGCGGCGTCGAGGCCGGCCGCCGAGCCGACCGCGAAGTCCGGCCACGCGTCGTCAGTCGCTGAAATCGGCTCGTCGCCCTCGAGCGCGTCCGGCTCGCGATGGACGGCCACGGTGACGACGGGCACGTCGATGTCCTGCGTGACGAGCAGCGGCGTCACCGACAGCCCCTCGCTCCGGGCGCGGCGCTCGAGCGTCGCGAAGGCGTCCGTCTCGACCGACAGCCCGAGCGGCTCGAACGTCGAGTACCAGGCGAGCATCGTCGCGTCGCGTTCGATCACCTCGGTCAGCCCGGACACGAGCGCGTCGACCGTCGAGGAGCCCAGCCCCAGCCCGGTCGTGATCGCCGGGACCAGCGACTCGCCCGGCTGGGGGAACTGGACCGCCGCGGCGGGCAGGTGCGTCGGGTCGCCGGTCTCGAGGGCCTCGCCCGGCACCCAGCGGTGTTCCTCGCCGGAGTCGTACGCCGGTGCGTCGGCCGGCCGCACGAGGGCCGTCGGCGCGACAGCGTTCTCGAGGTCGTCCTCGCTCGCGTGGACGAACTCCGAGTCGCGATAGACGCCGGCGCAGTATCGCTCGAGGCCCTCGCCGACCGCTTTCATCAGCGCGCCGTTCCAGTCGTCGGCGACGCCGGCGGCCTGCCGGGGCGCGCTCGCGTCGCTGTAGGCGGTCGTCTCCGCCACGGTCGCCAGATAGTAGGGGGCCGGGAACGACTCCACCTCGGCGATACTCGAGACGGGGCCGACCCGGTCGTCGATCGCCCGTTCGGCGCGTTCGACCGCTTCGTCGAGGGCGAGCGTTTCGGCGTCGCGCTCGAGCGATCGATCCCGATCCGCATCGGCGCACACACAGCCCGGAACGGGCAGGAACTCCCGGCGGGCGTGAGGCACTTCGCGAACCCGTCCGATGATCGAGCGCTCGTCGCCCGAGAGGACGCGAACGCACTCCCGACCGGCGATCGCACCGGCCAATCGTGCCCCAGCGCGATCGGCTTGCGGGGCGTCGGCTCGCTCCTCGAGATTCGACGCAACCCGCGTGCGGAGACAGTCGAAACAGCCGGTGGCGGGAGCGAACCCCGAAATAGCGGCGTCGACAGCCGGAATCGGGTGGCCGCCGATCCCGCCGATCTCGACGGCGATCCAGGGTGTTCCGCCCGAACGGGCGGCCTCGTTCGCCCGATCGAACGTCGCCGAGCCGGCGACGTCGCTGACGACGGCGAAGCGGGCATCGGTGAGGGACGACGGCTCGGCGTCACGGACGCCGATATCGACGTCATCGAGCGCGGCGACGACCGCCTCGCGAACGGGATCGTCACCCACGACGTGAACTTGCATACCTCTCCCTGTTGGCGCGGGCGGCAAAAACGCCCCGCTCGAGAGTTGCCGTGGCGATGCTCGAGTAGCTCTCTCGAACGCGGTTCGGACGGGCTGCTATCACTGTGTCCCGGCGTATCCGCATGGCGGGTCGCTGATGCGCCGGAAAGAGTTGACTGACGGGGGTCCGATTCAGTCCTCGGTCGCGAGCGCCGAATCGACGTAGACCAGTTCGTCCGCCGACTCGAGCAGGCGCACGCCCCAGGTGACGGTCACGGGGACGAGCGCGGTCGTGAAGACCGCGATAAAGACGAGAATCGAGAACAGTTCCGCGTCGATAACGCCGGCCTCGTAGGCGACCTGTGCGATGATGATCTCGACGGTCCCGCGACCGTTCATGCCGAAGCCGACGACCAGCCCCTCGCGTGAGGTGAGCGACGTCGGGAGCGAGAACAGCCAGGATCCGATGATCTTCCCGAGGAACGCGATGGCGACCAGTACGGCGAGCACGGCGAACGAGTCGAAGAAGACGTCGAACGTGATCTGGAAGCCGACCGTGACGAAGAAGACCGGTGCGAACAACCCCATCGCGAGGTCGTACATGACCGTGTGCATGTGCTCGTACAGGGCCGGTTCGACGTCGGACTGCCGGAGGAACATTCCCGCCATGAAGCCGCCGATGATCATGTGCAGATCCGCGAGCGTCGCGAGCTGTGCGAACAGCAAGGAGACGAGCAGCGCGAACGTGAACGCCGTCGTCCGATCGACGAACCCGTACCGCTCGCGCTGACGCTCGATATACCGCCACGCGATCGGCAGGAACCGATAGCCGATCAGTAGCGTCACTGCGAAGAATCCGAACGCCTGCAGGAGGATCACGCCGATCTCGTTCGGATCGAGTCCGCCGGCGGTGACGTAGCTATCGACGCCCGCGTACGCGATGAGCACGCCAACGTCGGAGGCGAGCGCGCCGCCGAGCAACACGTTCGCGATCCGAGTGTCCAGTAGCTCGAGGTCGGCGAGGATTCGGGACTTCGTCGCGAGCGACGTGGCGGCCATGGCGAGTCCGAGGAAGAGCGCCGCGCCAACGGAGATCCCGAGCCAGACGCCGGCCGCGTAGCCGAGTCCGAACGGGATGACGAACGCGCCGAAGGCGATCAGCAGCGACTGGGGACCGAGCCCGAACAGTTCGCGGAGGTCGACCTCCATCCCGACGTAGACCATGAGGAGGAAGACGCCGAGCTCCGATAGGACCGACAGCAGTTCGGAGGGATGCAAGAGACCGAGTAGGGCGGGACCGAAAGCGATGCCGGCGAACAGCTCCCCCATCATCGTCGGGTAGCCGAGGCGCTCGGCGAGCGCGCCGAACACCCACGCGACCGACAGGACGAGCAGGAGGCTCAGAATGTCGATACTGACGGTCTCGACCATCGGCTACCTCCGCGCAGCGCGACTCGAGCGGTTCGCTCGCTGTGCTCGGTCGTCGAGCCGCCAGTACGAACTATCGAGGGGGAATCGCATAGTGATTCGGCTCGTGAGTTCGTCACCTCACGGGCACTTCACTGAATGGGGTGGCCCGCTAGTCGTTCGTGCTCGCGTCCGTCTCACCGACCTCGAGGTCGTCGCCGAGACCGGGAGCCGGCGGCCCGTCGGTCACGTCGGCGTCGCGCCAAGTTCCTCTGCGGTACCAGCCGTAGGCGAGGCCGGCACCGACGGCGTTCGAGGCGGCGAAGGCGAGCCAGATTCCGCGGTACTCCATCGTCGTTTGCGAGAGGACGTAGGCGATCGGGAGTCGGATGACCGCGTAGGTCACGAGAACGATCGCCGCGGCGGTGAGCGTCTTCCCGGTGCCGCGGAAGCTTCCGTTGTAGGCTCGCATCACGCCGATGAAGCCGAACGACGGCGCGACGTACCGGAGGAACGTGACCCCGACCTCGATGACCGCGGGATCGTCGGTGAACACGGCGGTGATGGGCCGTGCGCCGAGCCACGCCACGACGCCGAGCGCGCCGAGAATAACGAACATGGTTTTGGCGGCGAAGTCGGCGGCCGCTTCCGCACGCTCGGGTTTGCCCGCTCCGACGTTCTGTCCGGTCATCGTCTCGACGCCGCGGGCGACTGCAATCGCCGGCAGGAAGATGACCGAGAACACGCGGGTACCGATGCCGTAGGCCGCGACGACGTAAGTTGGGAACAGGCCGACGATCACCAGCAGGAGGTTGATCGACAGGGCTCTGCCCATGCCCTCGATCGACGCCGGAAATCCGATTCCGACGAGCTTCTTGGCGAAGGAGAGGTCCGGACGCATCTGGCGGAGTCGAATTCGGACGCCGCGCGCCCCGCGGAACATGATCGCCAGTCCGACGACGAGCGCGAGGGCGCGGGAGAAGACCGTGGCGATCGCCGCACCCTCGATGCCGAGTTCGGGGAACGGCCCCCAGCCGAAGATCAGGAACGGGTCGAGGACGACGTTGAGAAGAACGGAGCCGAGCATCACCAGCATCGGCGTGATCGTGTCGCCGTAGCCCCGCATCAGCGCGATGAAGACGAAGAATCCGAACATGAAGGGCATCCCGAGCGAGATGACCTCCATGTAGTCGGTCGCCAGCGGCAACACGTCCGGCGACGCACCGAGGAGTCCGAGCAGTCCGTCGACGAAGACGTAGCCGATCAGTCCGAGGGCCATCGCACCGAGCAACGACAGGGCGACGGTCTGCGAGGCGGCGTACTCCGCCTCGCTCTCCTCGTCCGCGCCGATGTGCTGGGCGACGAGCACGCTCCCGGCGACGGACAGCCCCATGCCGACGGAGATGAGCAGGAAGACCATCGGGAACGCGAAGCTGATCGCCGCGAGCGCGTCGGTGCTATACTGACCGAGCCAGAACGTGTCGATGAGGTTGTAGGCCGTCTGCAACAGGTTGGTGACGATGATCGGCAACGAGAGGTAGAACAGCGGACCAGCGATATCGCCCGAGGTCAGATCGAACTCGTCGCGGCCCTTGAACAGTCCGGAGAGTCGATCGAGACGGCTCGAGAGCCAGCCCACGAGGCGATCGATGAGGCTCATTCGCCGGCCTCTCCGTCCTCGTCAGTCGTCGCCGCGTCTCGCTCGGTGGCCTCGTCCAGCCGCAGGGTTTCGTCGATGTACTCGTGGACGTACTGGCGCGTCCGTTCGGGTGGGCGATCGACCGCGGCCGCTCGCGTCTGTGCGCCGTGAAACAGCGTGACGAGGAAGTCGGCCGTTTCGTCCGGATCGATATCCGCACGGAACTCCCCCGCCTCGAGGCCGTCCGCGACGAGGGTCGCGATGCGCGCCTGGAGCGCGCGGTCGAACGCACTCAGTTTCTCCCGATAAACCTCGTTGTACGGCGCTTGCGCCTTGATCTCGAGGATCGCCGTCCGGAACTCCTCGGCGGACTCCTCGTCCGTCGTCGTCAGCAGTTCCTCGAGGAATTCGTGGAGTCGTTCGGCCGGCGTCTCGCCCGGAATCATCTCGGTTCGCTCCTCGAACCGGTTCAGGAGAAACTCCAGAAACGACTCGAGGAGGTCCTGCTTGCCCTCGAAGTGATAGTGGAGTGTCCCCTTGCTTTTGGTCGAATCCTCGGCGATATCCTGCATCGTCAGCTCCGCGTAGCCGTGCGTACAGAGCGCTCGATACGTCGCCTCCATAATATCGTCGATCGTCTCGTCAGTCATTCAGTGCGTATCGAAACTTACTGACTGGCCAGTCAAAAGTCCTTCGTACCCGGTGAACCGCGTTCGGCCGGATCGATGAGTCGTGCCCGACGGATCGCGTTCGGTCGGATCGGCGCGTTCCGCTGGCGGATGAGTGCGACGGGACACGGCAGGCCGGCTGCCGCCGCTGAACGGTAGCAACCGGCCGAAAACAGCGTCTGATACTAAGAGGTCAGCGACCGACAGCGAGAACGGTTACTCCCGTTCGCGCAGCCGCTCGAGGACTTCCTCGGCGTTTTCGACGGCCCGTTCCTTCTTCGCCGGGTAGGCCTCGACCTTTCCGCGGAAGGTGATTCCCTCTCCGAGGCGGACGTCGCCCGCGAAGGCCGCTTGCTTGTCGAGTCGGAGAAACAGTTCGGTGTTCTCGGTAACCCGCTCGTCGAGTTCGTCGATCAGCGCGTCGAAGGACTCGAGGTCGGCCAGCCGCGAGAGAACGTGGCGGACCTCGTCTGCTCTCTCGACGCGTGCCGAGAGGACGAGGATGCGGTCGCCGTAGTGACCCTCGCTCTCGGCGCGTTCGATCTCGAACGGCTCGTCGTCGCCGTCGGGGAGGAACGTTCGGAGCGCCTCCTCGACGCGTTTTTCGTCCTCGGTGGCGTAGCAAAACGTCCGTAAATCGACGTAGTGAAGCGGGATCTGTGGCATCTGCGATTCGAAGTGTGGTGTGGTCTGCGGGCGCGGTGTCGTCAGTGGCGTGACAGTCGGCGAGTAGACTCGAGGGGAGAACCGGCCCGCGAGTGGTAGTTATTCTTCGTCTTCGTCGACGTCGTCGGCTTTCTCGAGGTCGTCTTCGGGGACGCCGGCCTCCTGGCCGTCGTCGAAGCTGATAGTGTAGGTAACGTCGCCGAACATCGATTCCATCGTCTGGGAGACGGTGCCGGTTTCGCCGTCGAACTCGCTGTGCTCGTCGTGGAGGACCACGCGGTCGTCTTCCTCGAAGCTCATAGGTGGTGATTCCCCGTCTGCGTGTAAAAAGGGACTGATTCGTTGCAACAGGAACCGTCACGCGCGACCGTCCATCTCTCGCGGTCGAAACGCCCTCCGTTTCAGATCGATTGCGGTCGAAACCCGTCCGTTACAATCGCTCGCTCGAGTCACCATCCCTCCGATCGCGCCACCACTCGTAGCCGGAGCCGACGACGGCGGCGATGCCGGCGGTACCGCCGAGGAACGGCACCCAGTAGACCCAGAAATCGAGGCGCGGCGCGATGACGTTGCCGATCGCAGTTCCGATGGTGAAAATCAGGTAGCCCGGCAGTGCGAGCGGCGAGAAGAGCCGCGTCTCGAGCGCGCCCAGTCCGAACGGAACGACCAGGAGCGTGAACGTGACGAGCGTCACCGGACTCGTCGCGATCCGACGGAGCGACACGGGCAATAGACCGCTGTGCTCACCGTCGCTGCCCGCACGTGGAGTTTCGCCAGTCATGCGCCACCTCCGACCTCGAGCAAGCCGTGTAGCTCGAGGACGTGTGCGGCCGCCAGTCGCGACATTTCGACCATCGTGGAGTGATCGAGCAGGAACTCGGTGGTCTCGAAGAGGTAGGCGGTCGCATCGAGTTCGCGCGCGGCGTGCTGGAAGAGCAACGGTCCGGTGAGGGAGGTCTCCCCGGCCGTGAATTTGTGGAACGGCAGATACCACGGGACGGCGTCCTCGTCGAGGCGGTCGGCGAGCCGCTCGCCGTGGGCGTCGGGCGAGTGGAAGATCGCCTGTCCGACGAACTCCTGATGAAGGCCGTAGATTCCGAGCGACCGATGGAGGTCGAGCACGACGTCCGGCTGGTGGGCCTCGACGGCGTCCCAGATGCCCGCTGCGAGTTCGCTCTGGGGCTCGCGATCGGCCGGAAACTGTCGATTCAGATCGCCGTCGACGCCGCGACGCTCGTTGTTTTCGACGGCCACGCGATTGGTCTCGGGAACGACGACGAGCGTCCCCGCGTCGGGACGCCAGTCGGAGATTTCGCGAGCGGCCTCGATCCCGCTCCGTTCGTCGCCGTGGACACCGCCGAAAATCATCGCGGTCGGGCCGTCGTTCGGCGCGTCGATTTCGTACAGCGGCGTCTCGTGGTCGGTTCCCGAAAGGATCGGTTCCGTGTTCGAATTGACTTCACCGGTATCGGGAGACTCGCGAGCCGCCTCGAGCAGGCGCTCGTTACCAGCTGGCTGACTCACGATTCCTGACACGGCAATCGACGCGAGCACGCTCGCACCGCCGGCCAGATACGTCCGACGTCTCATTGGATGGGAGAAGCACGGACGAGCTAAAGCCCCTTCTCATTCGTGACGCGAACAGTGTCACTGCGGTCTCAGGTCAGTACAGGGCGGTCGTCACTTACCGAACGTTTTCGAGCGCGACGGCGGTGTCCGACATGAGCCACGCGTCCTCGCTGTCGACGCGTTCGATACTGAGCGCGAAAAACGACTCCCGGCCGTTATCGACGGTGATGCGGTAGCTGCGACTTCGTACCGGCCCGGTCTGTACAGCGGTATTCGATTCAGCGGGAACCACAGGTGCCCCTGGGACGGCGCGCGTATAACGGACTCGGATCGAGCGGGCCGCCGAATCCGATCAGACGCTCAGTTCCTCGAGCAGGGTCTCGGCCGCGGCGCTCGAGGAGCCGGGGCCGCGGGCGGTGACGAGGTCGCCGTCGACGGTGACGCTCGTCTCGGAATCGAGTTCGGCGTCCCAGTTGCCGCCCGCTTCTTTTACTTCGTCCTCGACCCAGTAGGGTAGCTTACGGCCGTCGGGCATGCGATCGGCCTCGTCGACGATGCCCTCCTCCCACTCGTTGGGAAAGCCGGTCACGTCGCGACCGTTGACGATGAACGCACCGTGGCTGTCGCGAGCGAAGCCGAGCATGCCGACGGCGTGGCAGACGACCAGCGCCTTGCCGTCGCCCTCGACGATGTCACGGAGGAGCTCGCGGGCGTGTTTGTCCTGATTGATGTCCCACTCGGTGCCGTGGCCGCCGGGGAAGACGACGGCGTCGTACCCCTCGGCGTCGGCCTGTGCGACCGGGATCGGATCGTTCAGCCGCTCGTCGGTCTCGGCGACCTCGCGGACGTGCTCGGCGGTCTCCTCGCCGACCTGTTCCGGATCGAGCGATCGCTCGTCGACGACCGGCGGATCGCCCGACGGCGTTGCCACCGTGATCTCGACGCCCGCCTCGGTGAGCGTCTCGAGGGGCTCGACGCATTCCTCTCCCCAGTACCCTTCTTCGCTGACGACGAATAGTGCGTCCGTCATATCCGTCCCTAGGACGGGCAGCGTAAAAACGGCCAGCCCACCCCTCGGTTCTGCCGCAATCCCTGCAAACACGTTCGTCGAGGAGACAATCACTCCGACCGAGGGTGGCCTTTTTCGCCGTCGATCGTCTACGTTCGATAGGTGACACCATGGCAGATCGACCGCGTCCGTTCGACGGTATCGACGACCTGCTCCGCCGACTGAACCGCCAGATCGAGACGGCGGCGCGCTCGTGGGAAACGCAGGTCGACAACCGGAGCAAGCTCGACCTCTCGACGGGCGGCTCGACGACGAGTCTGGACCTCGCCGACGAGGGCGACGAGTTCGTCGTCACCGTCGACGTCCCCGGCTACGAGAGCGACGACCTCGAGTTGCGCCTCTCCGGCGAGTCGCTGGCCGTCTCCGGGCAGCGAGAACACAGTCAGGAGATGGGCGGCGACGAAGAGAATTACATCCGTCGAGAACGGAAGACCGAATCGTTCAGTCGGCAGATTCGGATTCCCGAACCGGTCGACGCCGACGCCGTTCAGGCCAGCGTCAACAACGGCATCCTGACGGTGCGGCTGCCAAAGCGCGAGGCGGACGAGGAGGCGCACTCGATCGACATCGACTGAAACGGACTGCTGTACAGCAGCCCACTGACCATTCGTGCGTCGATCGGACGCCAAGTCGACGAGCCGGGCCGTTCGTCGGTTTCGGCATCAATCGTCGAGGTTCAACGCGTCGAAGAACCGACGGGTGAGCCGCCCGCCGACGAACTCGAGGAGTGCTCTGTCGTCATCGTCCTCGTCAGCGAAGAGCCCGAGTTCGATCCGGCCGCCGGCCATGTCGTGGTGGCCGCCGACCGCACCGAGTTCGTCGAACCCCTCCTCCAGCGTCTCGCCCATGTTAACTCGCGGATCGATCGAGCGGCCGCTCAACCGAATCGCGTCGCCGACGACGCCGTAGACCAACACGGTGTCCACTCCTTCGAGGTTGAGCAGGTAGTCCGCCGCCTGCGGAAGCGCGTCGGTCTCGCCGGTCTTGCCGACGCTCGCGACGAGGGACGAGCCCCGACGCTCTCGGCTGGCGATCGCCCGACCGATCGCGTCGAGCGTCCCCGGAGAGAACGCGCTGCCGTACAGCTGGTCGAGGATCTCGAGGTCGGCGTCGGGATAGACGGCGAGCGCGGCCTCGTACTCGCGTCGAGTGGGTTCGCGGACGAAATCCAGCCGCTCGCGGTGGAGCGCGAAGAGGAGCGCGGAGGCGAGCCGCGTCGTCAGGTCGACCTCGAGTTCCTGCAGATACTCGATGAAGATGGTCGCGGTCGCACCGTATTCGTCACGAACGTCCTCGAACGCTGCGCCGGCCGACTCGCCCGGATGGTGATCGACGACGACGTCGGGAGTGACATCCGCCGGCACTTCGGTGTTCGCCCCCGGTCTGGTGTGGTCGACGAAGCTCACGCTGTCGTACTCCTCGATCGCGGTCCTCGAAAGCGTCTGGAGACTGATCTCGAGGAGGTTGACGAACGCGCGGTTTTGCTGGTGGGAGATCTCGCCGCCGTAGGTGATCGTCACCTCCTCGACGTCGTGATCTCGCGCGATCGCTTCGAGCGCGAGCGCGCTGGCGAGACAGTCCGGATCCGGATTGTCGTGACAGACGATCGCCAGCGAGTCCGTCGCCTCGAGGACGGACACGAGCTCGGCCGCGCGTGACATACCGGAGATACGGTGACGAGACGCTTGAATCCCGCGTCGAGTCTCACGGAGTACGACTGGCCGCCGGCTCGAGGTGCGAATGCGTATTCGTGATCATCGATCGTCACAAAGCGTACAGTTATTTCACACCGGGCGCCCGAAGAACGAGTATGCGAGACGCGTACCTCGTCGGTGCGGGGCAGTCGGATTACGGGGCTTTCCCATCGGAAAGCTACCGATCACTGTTCCGGACGGCGTTCGATGCGGCGACGGACAGCGTACCGAAGGGACTCGAGGCCGACGACGTCGACGAGGCGTTCGTCGGTAACCTCGGCGTCGGCGGCCGCCAGCTCGGCCTCTCCGGACCCGCGGTAACCGAACACGTCGGCCTCGACGGCGTCCCCTGTACCCGGGTCGAGAACGCCTGCGCGGCCAGCGGCTTTGCGGTCCGACAGGCCGTCCAGGCCGTCAAATCGGGAATGGCGGACGTCGTCCTCGCGGGCGGCTTCGAGATCATGTCGGATATGAGCTCGGACGCGACGAAGTACTGGCTCGGCGTCTCGGGTGAGACCGAGTGGGAACGCCTCTCCGGCACCACGTTCTCCGGCGTCTACGCCCAGATGGCCAGCGTCCACATGGAACGGTACGGGACCACGCGCGAACACCTCTCCCGGGTCGCCGTCAAGAACCACTCGAACGGCGCGAAGAATCCCCACGCCCAGTTGGGATTCGAGTGCTCGCTCGAGGACGCCCAGTCCGCGCCGGTCGTTGCGGACCCGCTCAACCTCTATCACTGCTGTCCGACTTCGGACGGCGCGGCCTGTGCGCTGATTGTCAGCGAGGACGTCGTCGACGACTACACGGACGACCCGATCCGGGTCGCCGGCGTCGGCGCCGGCAGCGACACCGTCGGCCTCTTTCAGCGAGATACGTACACCGGCGTGCCGGCGAGCCAGCGGGCGGCCGAATCGGCCTACGAGATGGCCGACGTCGAGCCCGACGAGCTCGACTTCGCGGAGGTCCACGACTGCTTTGCGATCGCCGAACTGCTGGCCTACGAGGATCTCGGATTCTGTGAGAAAGGCGAGGCCGGACAGCTCATCGAGTCCGGCGCGACCGAACTCGGCGGCGAGTTGCCGGTCAACACCTCGGGCGGCCTCAAGTCGAAGGGCCATCCCATCGGCGCGACCGGTGCCGGCCAGGTCGTCGAGGCCTACAAACAGCTCTCCGGCACGGCCGGCGAGCGACAGGTCGAAAACCCCGCACGCGGGCTGACTCACAACGTCGGCGGCAGCGGCGGTGCGTCCGTGATTCACATCTTCGAGAAGGAACGGGAGGTGAGCGCGTGATGGCGGCCGCAATCACCGGTGTCGGCGCGTACGCGCCGCGGTTCCGCATCAGCAGCGAGGCCTTCGAGGAGGCGTGGGGCCAGTTCCACGCCGCCGGCGTCACCGAGAAGGCCGTCCCCTCGGCCGACGAGGACGCCTTGACGATGGCCTACGAGGCCGCGACGCGAGCGCTCGAGGCGGCGGCGACCGACCCCGCCGACATCGACTGGCTGGGCGTCGCGTCCTCGCGACCGCCGGCGGCAGAGGAGGACCTGACCGTCCGGCTCGGGGCGATGGTGGCCCTCCCCGAGTCGGCGACCGGGCAGCTCTTCACCGGCAGCACCCGTTCCGGCACCCGCGCGCTCTGGGCCGGCATGGACGCGCTCGAGGCCGACTCGACGACCGCACTCGTCGTCGCAGCCGACGCGCCGAAGGGCGACCCCGACGACGGGATGGATCACGCCGCCGGAGCCGGCAGTGCTGCGTTCGTCCTCGAGCGCGACGGGCCGGCCGAGATCACCGACCGCGCCGAGTACTCCGCGCCGTATCCGGGCACCCGATTCCGCAACAGCGGCGAAGACGAGACGCAGGGACTGGGTATCACCCAGTACGACCGGCAGGCGTTCACCGAGACGATCGGCGGTGCCGTCGGCGCCCTCGAGGTCGAGCCGGACCCCGAAGCGGCCGCGATTCAGGCCCCCGACGGAAAGCTTCCCTACCGCGCAGCGGGCGCGGCCGGCGTCAGCACGGACGAGATTCAGGCCGCCGCGACGGTCCACGAACTGGGCGACCTCGGTGCCGCGAGCGTCCCGATGTCGCTCGCGCGGGCACTCGAGGACGGCTACGAATCGGTCCTGTCGGTCTCCCACGGTAGCGGCGCGGGCGCGGACGCGTTCACCGTCGAGGCCGCGGGTGACGTGCCGGCCGTGACCGCGCTCGAGGGCGACGATCCGCTCACGTACGCCGAGTACCTCCGCCAGCGCGGCATCGTGACCACGGGGCCGCCGTCGGGCGGCGGCGCGTACGTCAGCGTCCCCTCCTGGCGGCGCTCGATTCCCCAGCGCTATCGGCTCGAGGCCGGTCGCTGTTCGGAGTGCGGTGCCCTTTCCTTCCCGCCGGAAGGGGCCTGTAACGACTGCGGCGCGCTCGCCGAGTACGAGCCGGTCGAACTCGCCGGCGAGGGAACGATCGAAGCCGTGACGACCATCTCGCAGGGCGGCGCGCCGCCGGAGTTCGCCGAACAGCAGGCCCGCTCGGGCGACTACGCGGCCGCGATCGTCGCGCTCGAAACGAGCGTTGCGTCGGAGACGCAACGAAAAGACGGTGAAGCCGTCGACAGCGGCGACGAGACCGTCAGCGCCCCGGCGATGGGGACCGACGCCGATCCAGCCGACTTCTCGGTCGGCGACCGAATCGAGACGACGATCCGCCGGATCTACACGCAGGAAGGCGTCACCCGGTACGGGTTCAAGATCCGGCCCGCGGGCGAGTAGCGACCTCGATCTACAGTCGGTTTGAGGGGGATACACCCGCGATATGCGGGTCGTCGACGTTCCGTGGTGGGAGTTGCAGCTCACCTTGCAGCTGGCAGTCGACGCCCCGTGAAAAATTCGCCGTCCGTTTCAGTGCGGAGCCTACTCCGCGACGAGTCGAACGTCGTCGAAGAACCGTCGAATACCGGTCTCCCAGACGACGTTCATGCCGACGGCGAGCGTCACGACCCCCTCGAGATCGCTCACCGAATACGAGTACGTCTTCCATCCCGCGTGGTCTTCGATGTCCTTCTCGCGGTTGAAGTCTCCCTCCGAGAGCCCGTCGCGTGGCTTCTTCCCGGCGAAAAATGCCACCTGCGACATGCGGTTGAACGACTTCTGTCGACTGTAGACGTCGACGGTCACCGCGTCGACGGGCGTGATGTTCACCGGCTGTTCGACCCAGATCGTTCCGTCATCGGCGACGCCGTCGATGAACAGCGCCATCGAGCGGTCGCCGTCCGCCGCGCGTTCGGAGGTGATCGCGACGGAATGGTCGACCGGATCGGTCGATTCCCCGGGAACCGTCGGGAGATCCGTGCCGACGCTCCACCCGTCGAGGTATTCCTCGAACGACGGGTTTTGCAGACACGCCGGGGACGGCGTCGGCTGCGTGATTCCCGAAGCCGGTTCCGAGTCGTCGGATTCGTTTCGCTGGTCCGTTCCATCGTTCGGGTCGCCGCGACCGAACGGTACGACGTGGGCGAGACCGACTGCGATGGCACCGCCGAAACCTGTCATGTATGATCGTCGTCGCATCATCTACTCCTAATTCGGCGAGGCGCAGTAAATGTCACACAAGCTGAAATACGGATTTGAGTAACCGGTCGAACCGTCTTCCCTCTGCGCCAGGCACACCGACCGTCCCGATCGACTCTCGAGCGCTCAGTTCCCAGTCAAGGCCTCGCTCGCCGGCGAAAACTCGATTTCGGTGCCGAGTCCTTCCTCCCGTGCTCGCTCGTAGAGCAGGTACGCCGCCGCGACCGTCTCGATACCCGTTCCACCGCTATCGAAGACCGTGATCTCGTCGTCGCTCGTTCGACCGGGCGCGTTCCCGGCGACGATCTCGCCCAGTTCCGCGTGAATGTGATCCTCCGTGACGGCTCCCTCCTCGAGCGCCTGTATGAACGATCCGGCGTCGAACGTCGCCCGCTCGCGGAGGTCCGGGACGTAGGTCGCGCGCTCGATCGTCGTCGTGTCCAGTTCGCGCTTGTCCGGCGAGTACTGCCCCATCGCGGTGACGTGCGTGCCGGACTCGAGGTCGTCGCCGTCGAAGACTGGCTCGCTGGCCCGCGTCGCGGTGATGACTACGTCCGCGCCGGTGACGGCGGCCTCGCTCGAGTCGACCGCATCGACCGAGGCCTCGAGGTCGTCATCGAAGTCGGCCGCGAAGGCCTCGCGGTTGTCGGGCGTCGGCGAATAGACGCGGACCTCGTCGAAGTCGCGAACCGTGGCGGTCGCGCGGAGCTGTCCGCGTGCCTGGGCACCGCTGCCGATGACCGCGAGCGTCTCGGCGTCTGCGCGGGCGAGTTCGTCGACACCGACGGCACCGGCCGCACCGGTTTTGAACGGGTTCATGCTGGCACCGTCGAGCAGGGCGAGGGGCGCACCGCTGTCGGCGTCAAACAGCGGTGTCATGAACCAGGCGTCGGTGGCACCGAACCCGGCACTGTACATGTACCCGCCCATCGCTCCCGTCTCCGGAAGGATGGCGGCGTAACTCGTGAACATCCCGTCCGGGTCGCCGCGGAAGAACTTCGATCGCGGCTGTGCCGCTGCGCCGTTTCCGCGCTGTCGATAGCCGTCGCGAACGGCGTCGACGTATTCGGTCGGAGTCGCGAGGTCTGCGACGGCATCGCTGGTCAGAAACAGGGTCTCTGTCATGACCGATACGAGGGAACGAAGCGACGAAAAGGAACCGGAAGCGGGTATAGAGGGAAAACGAGAGAAGGAAGACGACCGGAATTCGTTAGTCCGCGTGCGGGGGACGCGCAGACCGGGGCTCGTCGGCGACCTCGGCCGGCGTGTTGACGAACATCGCGTGCCCGATGATCGTCATCGCGACGAGCGACCCGATCGGCACCGCCGCAGTCAACGAGATTCCCACGACGGTCAGGGCTGCGGTAATACCGAGCAGTGCGACTGGGATGAGGCCGAGAACAATGTCGTAATATCCAGTCATAATGTATCCTGTAGTATGGGGAATTACCACATAAGTGTTTCCCATAATTAGCTCGTGGTGGATCCGTTCCCAATCGATATCCATGGAATTGGATTCTAATAACTTATAGATTGGTTATAAATCCTGCATTTTCCGTCGAGTACGCCTCTACCCAATTACTACGCAAGACATTTCATATCTGAAGCCGCTATATTCGCCGCCAAAACGGGAATACCAGCCAGCATCGACAGTTAATCATGAACGTTCAAATACTCTACGTCGGCCCGCTTCGGTGACTCAGTTAGAAGGAGCGTGACTTACCGCTATCGTGAGAGGAAGAAGGCGTATCCGAGCCGCCAACCGAGCAGGGCGACGAGCACGATACCGGTAATGACGACCGGAAACGGCCAGGTCGTGCCGCCCTCGAACAGCGGCGACCCACGAAGCATGAGCCCGACGTTCGCCGCCGCGATCCACGCGATCGCCGTCAGACGAACGCCGTCGGTCCCGGTGAGAGTGTCGCGCGTGTACACGCCTGCGAGCGCTGCGACGGCAACCCACCCGATCACGAACGGGGCGACCGTCTCGAGCGATGCGAGCGGTTCGGCGATCGGGTTGCCGCCGTGTTCGACGTTCCCGAAGAGAACGAGGCCGACGACGATACCCAGGTCGACGACGCCGATACCGACCCGTTCGCGGTCGATCGATCCGTCCCGGGAGCCGGTCTGAACTGCCGTGTCCATACCGGTACTCGGCATCGGAGTCATATCGGTTTCCCGATTCTGATCGGCGCGAACGGACCTGACAGGAGAGGAGGAACCCGGCGACTGCGAGCCGCCGAGTACCGTCCAACGGACGGAGCGTCTCCGTGCGAGGGGTGCCTCGCACGATCTAGCGATCGGCGGATGGCCACTTTGTTATCGATCCCGTTCAGGGTCGGTCGCCGGACGGCCCGAGGGAGGTGCCACGAGTAATTAGTCGCTACGCGGACCGATTCCGACGGGGGTCCGCCTGAGACGACGCCGCGAACCGACGCCGATCGTGACTGTCAGCAAAAGAACTAATAAAGGACGAACGCGAATCGATGGCGTAATGGCTGTCGTCGGCGACGAACCGGCCGGCTGTGATGGCTGCGGTCGAACGGTTCCGCTCGAGGAACTAACGACAGTGACGATGCCGGACGGCGAACAGGTCGTCTGCTGTCAGCGCTGTGAGCCACACGCCAGAGCGGCCGCCGAAAACGGCGGGTCGCTCGACCAGCGTCGGGACGCGTGCGACGGCTGTACCGGCACGTTCCTTCTGGCCGAACTCGAGGACGTGGTGCTCGACGACGGAACCGTGGTGACCTGCTGTCCGTCGTGTGTCGCCGAGGCCCCGAGTCGCGACGGTGGTGGAACGTCCGGTACTGACGGCACTGCTGACGGGACCACGGAGGAACCCACAGCCGTGACCGACTCCGAGCGTTCCACCGAAGCGGGTCCGGACGAGGACCGACGCCGCTGTAGTCAGTGTCGCGAACAGGTCTCCGCAGAACGCTTTCGCGTTACCACGATCGACGAGCGCACGGAACGGTTGTGTGCCGACTGCAAGTCCGACGCCGAGGAGCGCGGCATCGTCGCGGCCGTCGAGATGCGAAAGACGAGGGCTCGCGAGGTTCTCGGCGTGGACGCCGGCGCGAGCGACGAGACGCTCCGCGATGCGTATCACGAACAGGTCAAACGCGCCCATCCCGACCGCTCGAGCGGTAGTCGATCCGCCTTCGAGCTCGTCACGGACGCTTACGAGCGGCTTCGGGACGGCGATTGACGTTCGATTCCGTCCTCGCGGCCCAGAAACCCGATCGTCGCCGGGTTGAAGTAGTACGTCGACTCACAGACCGCACACGACGTCGTCAGGTGTTTCCCGTGGCTGTGGAGTTTCCAGAGTTTCGTCTGTCCCTGCTCGAGTTCGAGCGTGACCGGGTGGCCGCAGTCGGGGATCGTACACGGGAATCGGATGTACCAGTTCGGTACCGAGAGCGCCCCCAGCGGTGCGAGTTCGCTCCGGAGCCGGGAAAGCAGGTTGAAGATCGTCACCGAGAGGTCTCCCCGATCGATCGTCAGTCCGTCGACGTCGCCGACGTATCCGCGACGGCTGACTCCCTCGTCGCGAAGCGGTACGACGGGGATCCCTTTGGCCACCGCGTAGCCGATTTCCTGATCGATCCACGTAGTATCGGCCGCGTTCTCGGTCAGCACCGCGACGACGACGTCGCTGTTGGCGAGACGCCCCTCGAGTCGCTTTCGTGATCGACCGGACTCGATCTCCTCGAGCGCGAGGTGGACGCCGAACGGGAAGTTCTTGACCGTCGAGAACAGGTCCTGGACGAGCTCGAGGTTGCCTGGCGCGTGTGAAACGTACACCTGTTCTCCGGTCATTGAATCGTCTACGACAAGAAGGCGCGTGAATCATTATTAATCTATCTCCGCGATGTGGTCAACGTCCGTCGTGTTCGCTTCGGTAATTTTTTATGGTTTTCAGCACGCGCTGGGAAAATTCGAGTTGCGAAAGATCCGAGCCGAGGCGCTCGAACCACTCGCGTTCGACGTACCACCAGCCGCGGGTCTCCCCATCGGTCGTCAGTGACGTGACCTCGAGGCGTCCCGGCGTCCACTCTCGTTCGTCGCCGATGGTCAGCAGCGCCCGCACCACCGCGCCGACTTCGTCTCTCGTGATCGCGGGCGATTCGGACACGGTCTCGTACTCGAGTTCGATCCCGGCCCCGTCGTCGGCTGGCGGTTCGCTCGCGTCCATCCACGCGAACGAAGTCACATAGATTCCGTGGCTCATCAACCGATTCTCGAGTGCGACGGCTACGGGTCGCTCCCCGGTCGCCGGATCAGCCACGGACTCGGACCCGTCGTCGGTCATACCCCCGCTACGACGGACGGGGAGAAAAGTCGGTCGGCGACGTGCGTTCGTCGATCGGTCTCCAGTTCCCGATCCGATTCAGAGCGGCGCGACGAGGTCCTCGAGGGCCGCCTTCGGATCGTCGGCCTTCGCGACGCCGCTGGCCAGGAGGACGCCCCCGGCACCGAGATCGCCCGCCGCGACGACGTCGTCGCCCGTACTGATGCCCGCGCCACAGAGGACCGAGACGTCGGGATCGACGTTCGCGGCGGCGGCGACGGCGTCCTCGACGACGTCGGGATCGGCCTGACTGACCGGTGTTCCGGTTCCAATGAGTGCTGGCGGCTCCACGGCGACCGCGTCCGGCCCTAGCGCGGCGGCAGCGCCGATCTGGGCCGGGTTGTTCGCACAGACGATCGTCTCGAGGTCCGCCCGCTCGGCCGCCCGGACGGCACCGTCGATATCGGCCAGTTTCAGTCGCCGTTCGGAGTGGTTGAGCAGCGTCCCGACCGCGCCCGCGTCGGCGACGCTCTCGGCGAGCGTCTGCCCGGTGTTGCTCCCGTGTTCGATCGAGCCGACGTGCTGGGCCCACGTCTCCGCGCCCGTTTCCGCGACCCGCTCGAGGTGGGTCGCCTGTGGCGCGACGGCGAGTCGGGCGTCAGTGGTCTCGTCGACGTCACGGACGGCTTCTGCGACGGCGATCGGATCGCACGGATATGTCTTCAGGTTAACGAGGACGAACATATCGGCAACCCCACCCGCCCGAAGGAAATAGCTTGCGAGTCCGCGACGGTATCGAGAGCGGAAGCGAAAACCCGTTTCAGTCCTTGCGCTTGACCACGTCGCCCAGCGTGTAACTCCCCGTCGAGGAGCCGCCGGACCACTCCGAGTCCTCTCCGGAACTCCCCTCGGCGTTCAGATCGATCTCGAGGAAGTTCTCGAGTTTCGACTGGACGCGATCGCTCGGGAGGGTGTCGCCGCGCTCGATCTTGCGAATCAGGCTGGCCTTCTCGTTGAGTTCGTTCGCGAGATCGGACTGGCTCAGTCCGTTGCTTTCGCGAGCGTTGCGGACTCGCTCGTCGTAATCGGTCGCCAGTTCGTCCATGTCGTCGAACATGTCCGACCGGCGCTGACTCGAGCCACCCGAACTCGAGGAACTCGCGCTGGAACCGGTGGACTGGCTACCGCTCGACGAGGACGAACTCGAGTCGGTCGAGTACTTCGTCGACGAACCCGAACTCGAGGTCTGTTTGACTTCAGTGCCGAAGTCCGTGCAGTCCGAACACACGTCTAGCTTCGCGCCCTCGACTTTGATGGTTTTCGGGGACGACGTCTCGGCCCCACACATCTCGCACTGAACCATGTCAGTCCCTATATCGCGGTAAGGGATAAAGGATGCGACGCGGCTTCATTCAGTCAGACGCCCCGGTCAGCGGGTTGAAACGGCTATCGCTCGAGGGCGATCCACGAGTAGTAAAACCGCTGCAACGCCGTCAGGTGGCCGACGACCGCGAGGAAGACGAGCAGCAAGCCGACGAGGGTGAAATCGCCGACGATCGGCCCGGAGAGCGGGTAGGCGAGGAAGCCGGCGATGCCGATGATCGCCAGCCGGTCGGCCCGACCGACGAGTCCGCCGTAGACCCGATCGAGACCGACGGCCTGTGCCTGCGTTCCGAGGTAGGAGGTCATCACGACTCCCGTGACGGCGGCGAAGCCCAGCAGGTAGTCCTCGAGCCCTGCGGCCAATCCGGCGATGACGACGATATCCGCGTACCGATCGAGGACGTGATCCAGCAGGTCGCCGCCGGCGGAGGCGACCTCCTGTTCGCGTGCGAGCGCGCCGTCGATGATATCCAACCAGCCGTTCAGAAAGACCAGCGTCGCCGCGACGGCGTACCAGATCGGATCCTCGAGCCCGCCGAGTGCGAACGCCACCGCGGCAAGAATCGCCATCCCGAACGCGACCACGCTCACGCCGTTGGGTGTCATTCCGACGCGGTCGAACCCCTTGACGAACGGGTCGAGGAACCGAGAGACGTACGGACGGAACTTGTCGAGCGTCATGTCAGGTACCCCATGTAGTCGACCTCGCCAGCAGTTGGTTCGCGTTCCCCTTCTGTGACCGCTGCGAGTTCGTCCGCGACACCGGCGGGATCGCGCTCGGTCGTGTCGATCTCGTAGACCGACTCGAGGCCGTGTTTCTCGACGGCTTCGGACAGGATGACATCCAGAGCCTCGCTCTCGGCGTTTTCCGCCGCCTTCGCCTCGGTCTCTCCCCGCTCGAGCAGGCGCTCCTCGAGCGTCGCTGGTTCACACCGCAACACGGCGACCCGATCGGCGTCGACGTGGTGGGAGAGATGCGATTCGATCACGACGTCGTCGCGACCGTCGAGCCACTCGCTCAGCGCCTCGAGGTCGGCGACCTTGCTCTCGCGGTCGGCGTCGACCTCGGTGTAGAGCTCTTCGTCCTCGAGCACTCGGTTGAGGTGGATCACCTCGAGATCGGGCATCGACGCGTCGTCCGCTGCGGCATCGGAATCGGCCAGCCGGGACTCGAGCAACTCGGTCGCGGTCGTCTTCCCGGTCCCGGGAGTGCCGGTGACGGCGACTCTCATGAATCGGCCACCTCCGCGTCCGGATCGTGGGCCTCGTCTGATGGGTCCGTCTCGAGTCCGAGATCAGCGAGGACGTCGTTGAGCGTCGCGACCGCCCGCTCGGTCTCCTCCTCGGTGCCGCAGGTGATCCGGATACAGCCCGGAAGGCCGAAACTCGAGCAGTCGCGAACGATGACGCCGCGCTCCTGCATTTCCGCGGCGACCGCCGAGGCGTCGCCGACGTCGACGAGCGCGAAGTTACCCTCGCTCTCCCAGACGTGGGTTTCGATCGCGTCTCGCATGTATGCACGCGACTCGCGGGCCGTCTCGACGGTTCGCTCGACGTGTTCCTCGTCGTCGACGGCGGCGAGACCGGCTCGGCAGGCGAGTTCGCTCGCCGCAAAGGGAGTGTTCACGCGGGCGTAGGCATCGCCCCACTCGTCGGGGACGACGGCGTAGCCGAGTCGGACCCCGGCCAGCCCGTAGGCCTTCGAGAACGTCCGCAGGACGGCGACGTCGTCGCGAGCGTCGAACCCGTCGCGGCCCTCGACCAGGGCGACGGCGCTGTCCCGGTCGGCGAACTCGCCGTAGGCCTCGTCGACGACGACCAGGGTTTCGTCGTCGGTTTCGTCGGCGAGGCGGTCGATTTCCTCGAGCGGCATCGTCGACCCGGTCGGGTTGTGTGGACTGGTGACGAAGAGCAATCGATCACCGTCGTAGGACTCGAGAACGGTCTCAGCGTTCTGGGCGAAGTCGTCGGCCCTCGAGAGTTCGTACTCGGAGACATCGCCGTGGTGGAACCGAGAACTCATCCCGTAGTAAGCGAAGCCGGGCGAGGGGACGAGGACGGTGTCGCCGGGTTCGATGACGGCCCGATGGAGGTAATCGATCGCCCCGTCGCCGCCGTTGGCCAGCCAGACTTGCTCGTCGGTGACGTCCCAGCGGTCGGCGACGGCGCTCGTGAGGTCGGCGTGAGCGGCCTTCGGGTAGGAACTCACGCTCGAGGCCGTCTCGCGGATGGCCACGGCGGCGGCCGGCGAGGGGCCGTGCGGGTTCTCGTTCGAGGCGAGTTTGACGAACTCCGAGGGGTCGCGCCCGAGCTCGCGGGCGACCTCCTCGATGCCTCGACCCGCCTCGTATGCGACGTGATCGGACAGGTCGCGCGGTTGCATACGGGAATCCTGTTTCCCGTGGCTCTTAAGGGTGCTTACATGTGGTCAGTCGCGAGCGACTGACTGTCCACAAACTACCGTGCTTGCTTTCGTCCGACGACAATTCCCTCACCCGGTCGCGTCGATTCGCGGCCGCGTTAGCCCGCCCGTTTCAGTATTTGCGGGATGACCGTAATCTCGAGAACTGCGAGACCGAGCACGAGCCATCGCATCGTTCCGTCGAGGAAGGCGAGGGCGACGACCGTCAGTATCGCGGCACTGCTGAGGCCCATACCGTAGCGGATCGCTGGACTGTCGAACGCGGAGGACATACACGGTAATAATCATCCCCATCTGCTATATTATTTTATATTCAACACTCGCCAACAGGTAGGCTCCGTGAGCCGCGATCACTGTTCCTGCAACCGCTCGAGGCGCTCGAGCGAATCCGCATCCCCCGGGCTCTTGTCGGAGCGAACACCCACGAATCGCGGGAATCGCAGCGCGTAGCCCGACGAGTAGGTCGGCGAGGACTGGATCTCCTCGTAGCCGACCTCGAAGACGACCGCTGGCTCGAGGTCCACCTCCTGGCCCGCTTCGGCCGCGATGTGGGGCTCGAGCAGTTTCGTTAGCTCCGCCAATTTCTCGTCAGTGATTCCGGTCGCGACCTTGCCGACGGTCTCGAGGTTCTGCGGTTCCACCGTAGAGCCGGCGGAACGCCGTTCCTCGCTGTCGTCCCCGGACCGAACGGACAGCTCGAAGGTCCCGAGGAACGTGGCACGGCGCCCCTCTCCCCACTCCGCGCCAGTCACCACGCAGTCGAGCGTCTCCACGTCGGGCTTGCGCTTGCGCCAGTGCTTCCCGCGCCGGCCCGGCGAGTACGTGGAGTCGGGGTTTTTGAGCATGATCCCCTCGTGGCCCGCCTCGAGCGCGTCGGCGTCGATGCTCTCGATCTCGTCGGGATCGTCGGTGCGCCAGAGCAGGGAGAGCCCCTCGACGTCAGCGTCGTCTACGCGGTCGGCGTCGGAATCGGAACCGGCGTCCACCAGCACCGATCGAAGCCTGTCGTGGCGCGTCGTCAGCGGCTCTGCGAGTAGGTCCTCCCCCGCCGCGTGCAGACAGTCGAAGAACACTGGCCGGACCGTCACGTCCTCGCGGGCCTTCGCCACGTCGTGTTTCCGCCGGAACCGCTTGAGCACCTCCTGGAAGGGCAGCGGAGAGCCGTCGTCGTCGATCGCGACGACTTCGCCATCGAGGATTGCGGGCACCTCGAGGTGTGACTCCGCGAATTCGACCACTTCCGGAAGCGCGTTCGTCACGTCCTCCATGTTCCGCGAGAAAACGCGAGTCTCCGTCTCACCGTTCCGATCGGCACCGGCGGGATCATAGTGCAACTGAACCCGCGCTCCGTCGTACTTCCATTCCACGCCGGCCTCCTCCCACTCCTCGAGCGCGTCGGTCACCGTCCCCGCCTGGGCGAGCATCGCCTGAACGGGCCGGCCGACCGCGAGGTCCAGCGCGTCGAGCCCCTCGACTCCCTCGTCGCGGGCGATCCGGGCGACCTGCCCGTAGTCATTCGAGACCTGCAGCGCGCGCTCGACTCGGTCCTCGGGAACGCCGAAGGCCTCCGAGATCGCGTCTCGCACCGTCCCCTCGCCGACGCCGATGCGCATTTCCGAGAGGACGATGCGGGCGAGGTAGCGCGCCTCCTCGCTCGAGCAGCGATTGAACAGCCCGAAGAGCAGATCGACCTTGCGATCCTGACTGCCCGAGCCTTCGGCGGCGGCCAGTTCCTCGAGAGTGTCGGAGACCTCGCGAACGGTGAGGCCACCGCTACTATCGCCGCTGGAATCGGCAGCTTCTCCGCCGGTGAACGCACCCAACCCCTGCTGGCCGCCGAACTCGTAGCTCGCCGCCACGTCGCCGATCTCGCCGATCTCCGCGAGTCGATCCTCGACGTCGTCGCTGCTCACGTTCGTCCCCGCCGCGCGGGCGATCGCCTCGTAACACGCACGCGGTCCGATATCGAGCGTCGTCGAGTCCCAGGCCGGAAACACTCGTCCCTGTGCGAAGCGCGCGACGATTTCCAAATTGTCGCCGGCATCGACAAGCAGTTCCCGAACGTGGGCCACGATCTCGAGGTCGGCGGGTTCGGCGTCGATCGTCCCGGCGCGGTCGGCGAACGTGGCGAACTCCATCGGCCGTGTGTACCGGTGCGGGGAGTAAAACGGTTCTGAGACCGAGCCGGAACCGCGACTCGAGAAACGTGCTTTCAAGACGTTTGCGCGCAGAGCCCGAGGTATGCCAGAGGAGGAACTCGCCGCACGGGTCGCTGACGTCCTGCGGGTCGATCCCGACGATTTCCGGGAGCGGGCCGAAGCGGACGCCGAGGTGATCAAAGACGCCGTCGAGGAGGGTGTGTTCGACAACCCGCAGGCAATCGTCGGCCTCGAATACGAGTTCTACGCCGTCAAGGCCGACGACTGTACGCTACGGCGAGTCCCGCGCCGACTGCTCGAGCTGATCGGCTTCGAGAAGGAGCTCGGGCTGCACAACGCCGAGATGACGACGAGCCCGCAGCCGTTGAACGCCCACGGACTGACGGCCCAGGAATCGGAGGTGAAGTCCAGGTTACGGACGGCGCTGGACGTGACCCAGTCCGAGCGGATGCGGCTGGTGAGCGACGCGCTCTGGACGATCCCGCCGGAGGGCGAGTCGGCGAGTACCTATCTCACCGACAGCGTCGAACGGACGGCGACCGCGCCGGACGGGACGAAACGGACCGTCCGCATCGCGACGAACATGAGCGATTCGGCCCGCTATCACGCGATGGCCAACACGGCCCAGGCCGACTCCGCGGGGATGTGCATCGACGCGCCACACGTCTCGCTGCAGGACAATACCGTCATGCCCGAGAGCCTCATCACGTCGATCCAGCCCCATTACCAGGTTTCACACGCTCCCGACCTCCCCGAGTACTTCAACTACGCCCTCCGAGTCGCGGGACCGCTGCTCGCACTCGGCGTCAACTCCCCGTTCTTCCCTGCCGATCTGTACGACGAGGATGCGACCGCCGAAGACGTCCTCCGAGACGGCTGGATGGAACACCGCATCAGCGTCTTCGAAACCGTGCTCAACGATCCCACCACGGGGGAGGGAAAGGTCCGCTTCCCGCGCGATCTCGCGGACGTCGACGAAGCGGTCGACCGGATCGCCGCCGACGATACGATCGTCCCGATGCCTGTCGGGTCGGGCGACCGCTTCGACGACCAGTTCCCCCACTTCAGCCGCAAACACGGCACCTACTGGCGCTGGGTCCGTCCGGTTTTCGGCGGGCCGACGCGCTCGGCCGCCAACGCCCGCATCGAGTTCCGGCCGATCCCGGCTCAGCCCACGGTCCGCGATTCGGTCTCCTTCCTCGCCGCGTTCGCCGGCCTGATGGAGAGCCTGACCCGCCTCGAGCACCCCGTCGTCGAACTCGACTGGCAGATCGCCCGCGAGAACTTCTACGATGCGATGGTCGACGGCCTCTCGGCCGACCTGAACTGGATCACCAACGACGGCAAGGAGACTACCGACTGCCTCGCGCTCTACGAGGACCTGCTGGCCCACGCCGAGGACGGGCTGACCAACCGCGGGCTGAGCGAGGAGGAGGCCGCGAAGTACCTCTACCCGCTCCGGCGGCGCGTCCGCCAGCGGGTGACGCCGGCCAGCTGGAAGCGCGAGCAGGTGCAGGCGGCGCTCGAGGACGGTGACGACCTCGCCGGAGCCATCGAGGGAATGCAACAGCGGTACGTCGCTCGGCAGTCGGAGACGCTGCTCGAGGGGAGCTTCGCGGACTGGATCGGCGACTAACGCGTCAGTAGCAACGTGATGCGTGAAACGGTTACATAATTACGTGTAACTGACTAGTACGGTATGATGAAGATCGGGATATACTCGAGAGACGGTACGTCGACTGCCGAAACGAGAGTGACCAGTTCACAACTATCTCTCCCTCGATGACCACTCCGGAGACTGATTCAATCGGTGAACTTCCGACATATCTGCCGGATGGATCGTCGTGTTGGATTGACTACTGGTTTATCTCCGGCGAACGCGTACGTTGCTATATGGGTTCACTACACAAACACCGCGGCGAGGTGGCGCTCGAGGCGCTTCCGGACGACGCTGTTCGATCCCTCGTCACGCGATTCCACGGTGACGTACTGCGCCCGTCCGACGAGGGCTACGAAGACGCTCGAGCGGTCTGGAACGGCATGATCGATCGGTATCCCGCGCTCGTCGCGCGCTGTGCCGGCGTCGCCGACGTCGTCGCGGCCGTGAACTTCGCCCGCGACCACGACCTGCCCCTCGCGGTGCGGGGCGGCGGGCACAACGTCGCCGGGACGGCCGTCTGCGACGGCGGTGTCGTCGTCGATCTCGCGGAGATGAACGGCGTCCGGGTCGACCGCGAGGAGGGGACCGTCCGCGCCGAAGGCGGGGCGACGCTTGGCGACGTCGATCGGGAGACGCAGCGCTTCGGCCTCGCGACCGCCCTCGGCGCGGTATCGCAGACGGGGATCGCCGGGCTCACGCTCAACGGCGGCTACGGCCACCTGAGCCGCGAGCACGGGCTGGCGCTGGATAATTTGGTCAGCGTCGATATCGTGACGGCCGACGGACAGGTGCGAACCGCCAGCGAAAAGCGGAACGAAGACCTGTTCTGGGCGGTCCGCGGCGGAGGCGGCAACCTCGGCGTCGTCAGCGCGTTCGAGTACGATCTCCACGAGGTCGGCCCGGAAGTGTACGCGTTCTTCGTCTGGTTCCACGGCGACGACGCCGACGCGGCGCTGGCGGCCTTCCGCGAGTGGACCGAGACCGCGCCCCGGAACGCGGGCGTCCTCGCCTTTACCGCCCACGTCCCCGAACTCGAGGAGTTCCCCGAGAGGACGTGGGGCGAGCCGGCGGTCGCGTTCCTCGGCTCCGCT